>JANRKM010000051.1:0-30525 GCA_033763475.1 Kofleriaceae bacterium | reverse complement strand
CCCGCAGTTCTACTTCCGCACGACGGACGTGACGGGCACCGTGACCCTGCCGGCCGGCACCGAGATGGTGATGCCCGGTGACAACATCCGCTTCGAGGTCGAGCTGGTTTCCCCGATCGCGTGCGAGGAAGGCCTCCGCTTCGCGATTCGCGAGGGTGGCAAGACCGTCGGCGCCGGCGTCGTGACCAAGATCCTCGAAGAAAAAGTCGCGGCCAAGAAGTAACGAAGTAGCGAGAGAAGACCATGACGACCCCACGCATTCGCATCCGCCTCAAGGCCTACGACCACAAGCTCCTCGACCAGTCCGCTGGCGAGATCGTGGAGACGGCCAAGCGCACGGGCGCCAAGATCGCCGGCCCGATTCCGCTGCCGACCAAGATCAACAAGTACTGCGTGCTGCGGTCGCCGCACACCGACAAGAAGTCGCGCGAGCAGTTCGAGATCCGCACCCACAAGCGGCTCCTCGACATCCTCGAACCGACCCAGCAGACGCTCGACGCGCTGATGAAGCTCGACCTGTCGGCCGGCGTCGACGTCGAGATCAAGACCTGATCGGTCTATCGAGAACTAGGCGAGAACGACAATGGCAAAGCTAGACGTCAAGAATACCTCCGGTAAGTCGGTCGGCTCGATCGAGCTCGACGACGCCGTGTTCGGCGCGGAAGTCCACGAGCACCTCCTCTGGGAGGTCGTGAAGTGGCAGCTCGCGAAACGCCGCGCGGGCACTGCTTCGACCAAGCGCCTCGGTGAAGTCCGCGGCTCGTCGAAGAAGGTCTGGAAGCAGAAGGGCACCGGTCAGGCGCGCCAGGGCAGCCGTCAGGCTCCGCACTGGGTCGGCGGCGGCTCGGTCTTCGGCCCCAAGCCCCGTAGCTACGAGTACACCATGCCGCGCAAGGCGAAGAAGCTCGCCCTCCGCTCGGCGCTCTCGCTCCGCGCATCCGAGAGCAAGCTCGTCGTCGTCGATAACTTCGACACCGACGGCAAGACGAAGTCGGTCGCGACGGCGCTCAAGGCGCTCGCGACCGCCGCGACGGGACCGGCGCGCGAGCGCGCCGGTGGCAAGGCCCTCATCGTCGACGCGAAGAACAACACGAACCTGGTGCGCGGTGCGAAGAACCTCGCAACGTCCCAGTGGCTCGCGCCCGAGGGTCTGAACGTCTACGACATCCTTCGTCACGAGACGATCATTCTGACCAAGGCGGCGGTCGAGTCGATCACCACCGCGCTCAAGGGAGCCGAGTAGTCATGCGCGCAGCTCAGTCCGTTATCAAGCGCCCGCTTCTCACCGAGAAGAGCGCGCGTCTTCGCGAGACCGGTGGCGCCGCCAGCGCCGCGGCCGAGGGCGAGGCCTACGCCCAGCAGGCTGTGTTCGAAGTCGCTCGCGACGCGAACAAGATCGAGATCAAGAACGCGATCCAGACCCTCTTCAAGGTCACGGTCACCGACGTCCGCACGCTGGTGGTGCGCGGCAAGGTGAAGCGCGTGGGTCGTTTCTCGGGGCAGCGTCCCAGCTGGAAGAAGGCGTTCGTGACGCTGAAGCCCGGCGACAACATCGAGTTCTTCGAGGGGGTCTAAGATGACGATGAAGAAGTACAAGCCGACCTCGCCCGGTCGCCGTGGGATGACCTCGCAGGAGTTCGGCGAGATCACCAAGTCGGAGCCGGAGAAGAGCCTCCTCGCTCACAAGACTGCGACTGCCGGTCGCAACAACCACGGTCGCGTCACGTCGCGCTTCCGCGGCGGCGGCCACAAGCAGCGCTATCGCGTCATCGACTTCAAGCGCAAGAAGACGGGCGTTCCCGCGACCGTCGTCGCCATCGAGTACGACCCGAACCGCTCGGCGCGTATCGCGCTCTTGCAGTACGCGGACGGCGAGAAGGCGTACATCCTCGCGCCGTCGAAGCTCGGCGTTGGTGACCAGGTCATGTCGGCGAACACCGCCGACATCAAGCCTGGCAACTCGCTGCCGCTGCGCTTCATCCCGATCGGTACCGAGATCCACGCCGTCGAGCTCAAGCAGGGTCGCGGCGCGCAGATCGGTCGCTCGGCCGGCACCAAGGTCACCCTGATGGCCAAGGAAGGCAACTGGGCGACGCTGCGCATGCCGTCGGGCGAGATGCGCCGCGTGCACATCGACTGCCGCGCCACGGTTGGCTCGATCGGTAACTCCGAGCACGCCAACATCCAGTGGGGCAAGGCCGGCCGCATGCGTTGGAAGGGCATCCGCCCGCACAACCGCGGCGTGTCGATGAACCCCGTCGATCACCCCATGGGTGGTGGCGAGGGTCGCTCGTCGGGTGGTCGCCACCCGTGCACCCCGTGGGGCCAGAAGACCAAGGGCCTCAAGACCCGCCACAACAAGCGGACCGAACAGTTCATCATCCGCCGCCGGAGCAAGTAGAGATGCCGCGTTCACTCAAGAAGGGTCCGTTCGTCGAGAAGTATCTCGCGAAGAAGATCGCCGCCGCCCAGAAGGAGACCAACCCGAACAAGCGCGTGATCACCACGTACTCGCGCCGTTCGATGGTCATCCCGGACATGGTCGGCCTGACGATGGCCGTCCACAACGGCCGCAAGTTCATCCCCGTGTTCATCAGCGAGCAGATGGTCGGGCACAAGCTCGGCGAGTTCGCCCTGACGCGCACGTTCCACGGCCACACTGGCGAGCGGAAGAAGTAGTCATGCAGGCACGTGCACTCGTTCGTGGAATCTCGATGTCGCCGCGCAAGATGCGCGTCGTCGCCAACCTCGTTCGCGGCAAGACCGTCGAGCAGGCCGTCGGCCTCCTCGACCTCATGCCCAAGAAGGCGGCCGGCATCATCTCCAAGGCGATCAAGAGCGCCGCGGCCAACGCCGAGGATCGCGAGGACGTCTCGGTCGAGGATCTCCGTATCCACACGATCGCCGTCGACGGCGGCACCATCGCCAAGCGCTGGATGCCTCGCTCGATGGGTCGCGCGAACCGCATCAATCACAAGTCGAGCCACCTCACGGTGGTCGTCACCGACGAGAAGTAGACCGAGGACCGGAGAGTAAAGAAGATGGGCCAGAAAACGCATCCGACCGGCTTCCGCCTCGGCATCATCAAGACGTGGTCGTCTCGCTGGTACGAGGAGAAGAACTACGCCAAGTGGCTTCATGAGGACCTGAAGCTCAAGGGCTTCATCAAGAAGAAGCTCCACCACGCGGGCGTGTCGTTCATCGAGATCGAGCGCGCAGCCAACAAGGCCAAGATCAACATCCACACGGCGCGTCCGGGGATCGTGATCGGCAAGCGTGGCGCGGGCGTCGAGACCCTGAAGAAGGACGTCCAGGCGCTGACCGAGAACGAGGTCTTCCTCAACATCATCGAGGTCCGCAAGGCCGAGACCAACGCCCAGCTCGTCGCCGAGAACATCGCGACGCAGCTCGAGCGCCGCATCGCATTCCGCCGCGCCATGAAGAAGGCGACGCAGACCGCGATGAAGTTCGGTGCCAAGGGCATCAAGGTCGCCTCCTCGGGTCGCCTCGGCGGCGCCGAGATGTGCCGCCGCGAGTGGTACAAGGAAGGCCGGGTTCCGCTGCACACCCTGCGTGCGGACATCGAGTACGGCTTCACCGAGGCCCACACCACCTACGGTTCGATCGGCGTCAAGGCGTGGGTCTTCCACGGCGAGGTGCTGCCGGCCCCCCGCAAGGACCCGAACGCTCCGCGCACCCCGCGGACCTAAGGCCAAGGACTCTGGAGTTTTCTCATGTCGATGCTCTCTCCAAAGCGCACCAAGTTCCGCAAGTCCCACAAGGGACACCTCGCCGGTAAGTCGAAGGGCGGTAACGAGGTCTCGTTCGGCGATTACGGCCTCCAGGTCCTCTCGCCGGGTTGGCTCACCGCTCGCCAGATCGAAGCCGCGCGCGTCGCTATCTCTCGCCACGTCAAGAAAGAGGGAAAGCTGTACGTCCGCGTGTTCCCGGATCACCCGTTCACGAAGAAGCCCGCCGAGACCCGCATGGGTACCGGTAAGGGTGGTGTCGAGGGCTGGGTCGCGGTCGTCAAGCCCGGCAAGGTCCTCTTCGAGGTCGAAGGCGTTTCGCTCGAGACCGCGAAGGCCGCGTTCCATCGCGCCCATCACAAGCTGTCGGTCAAGACCCAGCTCATCTCCCGCGAGCCTGTCCTATGAGCAAGTCCGCCACCAACCTCACCGCATTCCGCGATCAGCCCGACGACGAGCTCCGCCAGGCCCTGGCAGACAAGCGCGACGAGCTGTTCCGCCTGAAGCTCGGCCAGCACACCAACCAGGTCACCTCGACCGCACTGCTCAAGACCAAGCGTCGTGAGATCGCTCAGATCCTCACGATCCTCAACGGCCGCACGGCCGGCGTCGAGACCCAAGCGCAGTCGTCCTCATCTCAGGCCAAGTAAGGCACGTCCATGAGCCCCGAAGCTACCACTGAAGAGAAGACCGACAAGCGTGGCTCGCGCCGCGTCATCGTCGGTACCGTTAGCTCTGCGAACATGCAGAAGACGGTCGTCGTGACGGTCATCCGCCGCGTGCGCGACCGCCGCTTCCACAAGTTCCTCACCCGCCGCGTGAAGTACCACGTGCACGACGAGAACAACGTCGCGAAGGTCGGCGACCTCGTCGAGATCGTGGAGTCGCGGCCGATGTCGCGCACGAAGCGCTGGCGTCTGCTCCGCACCATCACCAAGGCCGTGGAGGGTGCGTCGTGATCCAGATGACTTCTGTCCTCGACGTCGCTGACAACAGCGGCGCCAAGAAGGTGTACTGCATCAAGGTGCTCGGTGGCTCGCGCCGCCGGTACGCTGGCATCGGTGACGTCATCATCGTCTCGATCCGCGAAGCCATCCCGGGCGCCAAGGTGAAGAAGGGTGAGGTCGCTCGCGCGGTCATCGTCCGCACCCGCAAAGAGCTTGCCCGTAATGACGGCAGCTTCATCAAGTTCGACGGCAACTCGGCCGTCCTCATCAACAAGGAAAACGAGCCGATCGGCACCCGTATCTTCGGGCCCGTCGCTCGTGAGCTGCGCGCCAAGCGCTTCATGAAGATCATCTCGCTGGCGCCGGAGGTCCTGTAGTCATGGCGCAGCCCGCACACGTCCGTAAGGGCGACCTCGTTATCGTTATCTCCGGTTCGCACAAGGGCAAGAAGGGCAAGATCCTTCGCGTCGTCGGCGACCGCGTCGTGATCGAGAAGGTCGCGATGGTCAAGCGCCACACCAAGGCGACGCAGCAGACCCCCCAGGGTGGCATCGTCGACAAGGAAGGCTCTATTCATATCTCCAACGTGCAGCTGTTCGATGAGAAGTCGAACAAGGGCACGCGCACTCGTATCTCCAAGGACGGCGACCAGAAGGTCCGCGTCGGCGTGAAGTCGGGAACCAAGTTCCCGACGGCCGACATGGGCTGAGTCGCTCAACACATCGAGACGGAACATGGCGAACGAAGAAGACAAGAAGCCCGCGGGCGACGCTGCTCCCAAGAAGGAGAAGGCGGCCAAGGCCCAGGGTGGTGGCAAGAAGAAGGCGGCCGAGCCCACGGGCCCGGCGCCGAAGTACAAGCGCGAGAAGGCGCCCAAGCTCAAGACGACCTACGACGCGACGATCAAGCCGCAGATGGTGAAGGAGTTCAACTACTCCACCGTCATGCAGGTTCCGCGCATCGTGAAGGTGACGGTCAACATGGGACTCGGCAAGGCCAAGGACGAGCCCAAGATGATCGACAACGCGATCGAAGAGCTCAAAGCGATCACGGGTCAGTCGCCCGTCGTCTCGCGCGCGAAGAAGGACATCGCCGTGTTCAAGCTCCGTAAGGGGCAGAAGATCGGCGTGATGGTCACCCTGCGCCGCGAGCGCATGTGGGAGTTTCTCGACCGCCTCATCAACATCGCGCTGCCCCGCGTCCGCGACTTCCGCGGCGTGTCGTCGCGCGGGTTCGACGGCCGCGGCAACTTCACCATGGGCGTGAAGGAGCAGATCATCTTCCCGGAGATCGAGTACGACAAGATCGACTCCATCAAGGGCATGAACATCAGCATCGTCACGACCGCGGCGACCGACGCGGAAGGGCGCGCGCTGCTCACTCACCTCGGGATGCCGTTCCGTCAGGCGACCCCGACGACCGCTACTACTGGAGCCGCCTAGTCATGGCCAAGCTGATCGATACGCTTCCCAAGAAGCAGAAGTTCAAGGTTCGCATCAAGAGCCGTTGCAAGCGCTGCGGCCGTTCGAAGGCGTACCTCCGCAAGTTCGAGATGTGTCGCTGCTGCTTCCGCGAGCTCGCGCTCCGCGGCGACATCCCGGGCGTTATCAAGTCGAGCTGGTGAGCCAGAGGAAGAACGACCACCATGTCGATGACTGATCCAATCGCTGATTTCCTCGCACGCATCCGCAACGGGATCCGCGCGCGTAAGCTCAACATCGAGCTCCCCCGCTCCAACCTCAAGCTCCGTATCGCCGAGATCCTTCGCGATGAGGGCTTCGTGGGTAGCGTGACGTCGCAGGACGACAACAAGCAGGGCGTGCTCAAGCTGACCCTTCGCTACGACGGCCGCGGTGCGACCGGTTCCGCGATCACCGGCATGCGCCGCGTGTCGCGTCCCGGCCAGCGCGCGTACGTTCCGGCCAAGCAGGTGCCGCGGGTCCGCAATGGCCTCGGTATTGCCATTCTCTCCACGTCGCAGGGCGTGATGACCGACAAGGAAGCCCGTAACAAGGGCGTTGGCGGCGAAGTCCTCTGCGAGGTTTGGTGACCCATGTCGCGTATCGGACGTAAATCGATCGAGATCCCGAAGGGCGTTCAGGTGTCGATCACCAAGGACGTCGTGTCGGCCAAGGGCCCCAAGGGCACGCTTTCGCTCAAGCGCCAGAAGGGCGTCGAGGTCAAGCAGACCAAGGATGAGGACGGCAAGGATGTCGTCGTGTTCGAGCGTGCGAACAACGACGGCCCCGTGCGCGCCGCTCACGGTGGCATGCGCGCACTGGTCAACAACATGTTGACCGGCGTGACCAACGGCTTCACCCGCACGCTCGAGATCAACGGCGTCGGTTACAAGGCGGAGATCAAGGGCACCAAGATCGTACTTTCGCTCGGGTTCTCGCACCCGATCGAGTACGCGCTGCCCGAGGGCATCACGGCCAAGACCGATAAGAACCAACTCATCCTCTCGGGTATCGACCGTCAGGCGCTCGGCGCCGCGGCCTCGAAGATCCGAAGCTTCCGTCCGCCGGAGCCGTACAAGGGCAAGGGCGTGAAGTACATCGAGGAGACGATCATTCGCAAAGCGGGTAAGACCGCTGGTAAGTAACGCCCGTCCGAGTCTGCTCATCCTGGTTGCCCGTCGGGCCTCCGGGGAACGGCAGCTCACACAGGACGAGCAGGAGCAAGTGTCATGGCTGGTCACGTCAAAGTTGCAAATCCCAAGCTGCGGAAGCGCCTTCGTCGCAAGGTGTCTATCCGTCTGCGCGTGTCGGGCACCGCGGAGCGTCCGCGCCTCTCGGTGTTCCGCTCGGCGCGTTACGTCTACGCGCAGGCCGTCGATGATACGACGGGCCGCGTGCTCGCCGCTTCGAGCGAGCTCGAGGAGGGCCTGAAGGCCGCGCTCGCTGGCAAGCCGAAGAAGGAGCGCGCTCGCGCCGTCGGCAAGGCCATCGGCGAGAAGCTCAAGGCTGCCGGGGTCTCGTCGGTCGTGTTCGACCGCAATGGCTTCATCTTCCACGGTCGCGTCAAGGAGATCGCCGATGGCGCTCGTGACGCAGGCCTGCAGTTCTAGAAGGACGACACAGAATGCTGATCAATCCTGAAGAAGTTGGCGAGCTGGTCGACCGCGTCGTCCACATCAATCGCGTCGCGAAGGTCGTCAAGGGCGGCCGTCGGTTCTCGTTCTCCGCGCTCGTCGTCGTCGGCGACCAGCACGGCTTCGTCGGTGCCGGCCTCGGCAAGGCGAACGAGGTTCCCGAGGCGATTCGCAAGGGCACGGATCGCGCGAAGCGGAACCTCTTCAAGGTTCCCCTCGTCAAGGGCACGATCCCGCACGAGATCGAAGGTTTCTTCGGCGCTGCGCAGGTGCTGCTCCGTCCGGCTTCCCCCGGTACCGGCGTCATCGCGGGTGGTGGCGTTCGCCCCGTCCTCGAGGTCGCCGGCATCACCGACATCCTGACCAAGTCGATCGGGACGTCGAACAAGCACAACGTCATCCACGCCACCATCGTCGCGCTCAAAGCGCTGCGCTCGGTGGAGCAGGTCGCCAAGACCCGTGGCAAGAACGTCTCTGACTTCTACGGCGCGCGCAGCTCGCGCCCGGCGTGAGATTCCCATGGCGATCAAGCTCAAAGTCACCCAGGTCAAGAGCGGCATCGGCCGCTCCTCGGCGCAGAACAAGACCCTCGAGGGGCTCGGTTTGCGTGGTCCCCACAAGTCGGTCGTCCTCCAGGACACGCCTGCGATTCGCGGCATGATCCGGAAGGTCAGCCACCTCGTTACCGTCGAATCGGCTGACTGATCCCCCCTCCTGTCCTTTCGGACAGGACGATCACTGCCGACTTGCCCATTTCTAGTTTCCGCGCCAGATTGCACGGCGCGCGCCCCCCGGGGAAACGGTTCTCCCATGTCTCAAGACCAGCACGACAAGATCAGCTTGCATAACCTCCACCCGAACCCGGGTGCCACGCGCGACAAGAAGCGGCTCGGCCGCGGTCGCGGCTCGGGTAAGGGCAAAACGTCCGGTAAGGGCGTTAAGGGTCAGAAGGCCCGCCCGGGTCACCACGGCGCGCGCTTCGCGTTCGAAGGTGGCCAGATGCCGATGCCGCGGCGCGTGCCGAAGCGCGGCTTCAAGAACATGAACCGCGTCGAGGCGTTCCCGATCAACGTCTCGCTCCTCGAGACATTGTTCGATTCGGGCGCGACCGTCGACATCGACGTTCTCCGCACGAAGGGCATCATCCCGAAGCTCGTCGAGACCATCAAGATCCTCGGCGAGGGTGAGCTGACCAAGAAGCTCACGATCAAGGCGCACCGCGCGTCGGCGACTGCGAAGGAGAAGGTGGAGAAAGCGGGCGGCACGATCGAGCTGATCGCCGCCTGAGCTCTCTGATCTCTGGCTAGGAATTACCTGGTGGGCGCATTCTCGAATATCGCGAAGGTTCCGGAGCTACGGCGCCGGATCATCTTCACGCTCGCCATCCTGGCGATCTACCGCATCGGCGTGTTCATCACGATCCCTGGCGTCAACCGGGTCGAGATGCAGCACGTCGTCTCGAAGGGCGGCAGCGGCTCGTTCCTGGGCATGTTCGACATGTTCTCGGGCGGGGCCCTGCAGCAGTTCTCGATCTTCACGCTCGGCATCATGCCGTACGTGACGTCGTCGATCGTGATGCAGTTGCTCACGGTCGTGGTGCCGAAGCTCGACCAGCTCAACAAAGAAGGCGAGCAGGGCAGGCGCAAGATCAACCAGTTCACCCGCTACGGCACGATCCTCGTCGCTGCCGTTCAGGCGTGGTTTGCGGCCACCTATGTCGAGAGCCTGTCTCGCGGCGGTGCTGAAGTCGTCGCCGACCCGGGCTTGACGTTCCACCTGATCACCGTCCTCACCATGACGACTGGCACCGCCGTCATCATGTGGTTCGGCGAGCTGATCACGGATAAGGGCATCGGCAACGGCTCGTCGATGATCATCTTCGCCGGCATCGTCGCGGCGATGCCTGACGCGATCACGCAGTTCCTCGCGGGCGGCGGTAGCAGCAGCGTCGGTGGCCTCACCGTCCTGTTCACCATCATCCTCGTCGTCGTGACCATCGCGGCGATCTGCTTCTTCGAGCGCGCGCACCGGCGTATCCCGGTGCAGTACACGAAGCGGCAAGTCGGTCGAAAGATGTACTCGGGTGCGCAGAGCTTCCTGCCGCTCAAGCTGAACGTCTCCGGCGTTATTCCGCCGATCTTTGCCTCGTCGATCCTGATGTTCCCGGCACAGATCGCCAACATGGCGAACGCCGCCTGGATGCAGGAGATCTCGTCGGTGCTGTCGAACCCGTTCGACTGGCGCTACAGCGTCGTGTTCACGCTGCTCGTCCTGTTCTTCTCGTTCTTCTACACGGCCGTGGTCTTCAACCCGGTTGATGTCGCGGACAATCTGAAGAAGGGCGGCGGCTTCATCCCGGGTATCCGTCCGGGCAAACACACGGCCCAGTACATCGAGCGCGTTCTGTCGCGCATCACGTTCGCGGGCGCGCTGTACCTGTCGGTCGTGTGCATGATCCCGGCGCTGCTCCAGAAGTATCTCCACGTGCCGTTCCAGTTCGGCGGCACCGGTCTTCTGATCGTCGTCGGCGTCGCGCTCGATACCGTTCAGCAGATCGAGTCGCACCTCATCACGCGCAACTACGAAGGCTTCGCCGGCCCCAAGGGGCCGCGGATCCGCGGGCGCGTCGCGGCTCGCCGCAGCTAACCGGCCGCGTAGGTTCGTCGCGCCGTGAAGATTCCGTTCAAGAGCGCGCACGAGATCCAGCTGATGCGTGCGGCTGGCCTCGTCGCGGCCGAGATCCTCGAGGACATGTGCCAGGCCGCAAAACCGGGCGTGTCGACATGGGAGCTCGACCAGATCGCGCGCGCCGGAATCGCGAAGCACGCCAAGGTCGTCGATCAAGAGGTCGCCGATACCGCGCGCCGTGTCCGTGATGCGGTGGGGAAGGGCGCCGACAAGGCTGCGATCGAGGAGCTCACGCGCACGTACGCCCAGCTCCGCCATCTCGGGAAGCCCGGGATCTCCAACACAGAGATCGACCGGGTGATCAGCGAGACCGCGGCGTTCCACCGGGTGGTCAGCGCGTTCCTCGGCTACGCCCAGCCGCCGTACCCAGCAGTGGTGTGCACGTCGATCAACCACGTCATCGTCCATGGAATCCCGACGAAGTCCGACGTCATCAAGGATGGCGACATCATCGGGATCGACTTCGGGATCTTCAAGCATGGCTTCTGCGCCGACACCGCCCGAACCGTCCTGGTCGGGAATGTTTCGGAGGAGAAGCGGCGCTTGGTCGAGACCGCCCGCGAGGCCCTCGAGCAGGCGATCGAGCTGTGCCGGGTCGGGTCCCGTCTCGGCGACCTCGGCCATGCCGTTCAGACTCACGCGGAATCACGTGGTTATTCGGTGGTGCGCCAGTTTGTCGGGCACGGCACCGGCCGTCAGATGCACGAGGATCCCCAGGTTCCCAACTACGGTCGGCCGGGGACTGATAAACGCCTGAAACCGGGTCTTGTCATCGCCGTAGAGCCCATGGTAAACGCCGGGGCCCCTGAGGTAGAGGTTCTCGACGACGACTGGACAGCCGTGACCAAAGATCGCTCGATGTCCGCACACTTCGAGCACACGATCGCAGTCACCGAACAAGGTCCCTGGGTTTTGACCCGCCCCTCTTCCACACCAGGCAATCCGTAGTTTCGCGTTCAAGAAAACGCAGATCACCTCGCAGAGAAAGAGCCATGAAGGTCCGAGCTTCCGTCAAACCAATTTGCTCCAAGTGCAAGACCATCAAGCGTAAGGGCGTCGTGCGCATCATCTGCGTCAACGCGAAGCACAAGCAGCGTCAGGGCTAAGGAGAACCGTCATGGCTCGCATTGCAGGCGTCGACCTCCCGCGCAACAAGCGCATCGAGATCGCACTCACGTACATCTTTGGCCTCGGCCGCCACGCGGCGAACGTCGTCCTCAAGCAGGCCGGCATCTCGCCCGACAAGAAGAGCGACGACCTCGACGAGGCGGACGTTCGCAAGATCCGTGATGCGATCGAAGCGAACTACCGCGTCGAAGGTGACCTTCGTCGTGACACGCAGCTCGCGATCAAGCGGCTGATCGATCTCAACAGCTATCGTGGTAGCCGCCACCGCCGCAACCTCCCGGTTCGCGGTCAGCGCACTCACACCAACGCCCGCACTCGCAAGGGTCCTCGCCGCATGGCGGTGAAGAAGCTCGGCGCGGTCACCAAGAAGTAGTCATCGCCCGCCGCTACGCTACGGCGAGAAGGTCATCTCGATGAGCACCGTCAAAGGCAAGCAGAAGAAGAAGGTCCGGAAGAACATCCAGACCGGCGTCGCGCACATCTCGGCGACGTTCAACAACACGATCGTTTCGATCACCGACGTCTCGGGCAACGTGGTTGCCTGGTCGAGCGCTGGCACGTGCGGCTTCAAGGGCTCGCGCAAGTCGACGCCGTTCGCCGCGCAGCTCGCGGCCGAAGACGCCGCCAAGAAGGCGATGGAGCACGGTGTCCGCAACGTCACCGTCTACGTCAACGGTCCGGGCTCGGGTCGCGAGTCGGCCCTCCGCGCGCTCAACGCCGCGGGCTTCAAGATCAACCTCATCCGGGACGTGACGCCCGTGCCGCACAACGGTTGCCGGCCGCGCAAGCGTCGTCGCGTCTGATCACCTCTCTCAGGACTTAGAGAACACCATGGCTCGCTATACGGGTGCAGTTTGTCGGCTCTGCCGGCGTGAAGACATGAAGCTCTTCCTCAAGGGAGAGCGTTGCTACACGGACAAGTGTGGATACGAGCGCCGCTCGTACCCGCCGGGTCAGCACGGCCAGAACCGCCGCAAGAAGCGGTCGGACTACGGCGAGCAGCTGCGCGAGAAGCAGAAGGTCAAGCGCATCTACGGCATCGCCGAGCGTCAGTTCCGCGGCTACTACCACAAGGCCGTCCAGGGCAAGGGCGTCTCGGGTCACACGTTGATCCAGCTGCTCGAGCGTCGCCTCGACAACGTCGTCTACCGCATGGGCTTTGCCTCGGATCACGCGGAAGCGCGCCAGCTGGTTCGCCACGGTCACTTCACGATCAACGGCAAGAAGGTCAACATCCCGTCGTACCTCGTCCGTCCGCGCGACGTGATCCAGGTCCGCGAGTCGTCGCAGAAGATGGCGCGCATCAACGAGGCGCTCGCCGCCGTTGACCGCCGTGGCGTCCCGCAGTGGATCCAGCTCGACAAGGAGAACTTCCGCGGCGCGATCGCTCAGTTGCCGACGCGCGAGGATGTGACCCTGCCGATCCGCGAACAGCTCATCATCGAGCTCTACTCGAAGTAAGCGTTACCGGCGCGGCTGCGCTTCTGCAGCCACGTCACCAAGGGCCGGGCCTCGAAGCCCCGGCATGTTCATCGGGCGTGATGAAAGCGTCCCGACCAAGGAGACACGAAGATGGAACCGACCCCCGAGCAGACTGCGTTCATGGCCAAGAACTGGCGCGATCTCATCCGTCCCCGGACGCTGGAGATCGAGGAGCGCAGCGAAACCTACGGCAAGTTCTCGTGCGAGCCGCTCGAGCGTGGCTTCGGCACGACGCTGGGCGTTGCGCTCCGCCGCATCCTCCTCTCGTCGCTGCAGGGCGCCGCGATCACGCACATCTCGATCGAGGGTGCGCTGCACGAGTTCACCGCGCTCCCCGGCGTCGTCGAGGACGTGACGGACATCATCCTCAACCTCAAGGAGACCCTGTTCAAGGTCGAGCACGACAAGACGTACACCGTCCGTCTCGACAAGCAGGGTGAGGGCGTCGTCACCGCGGGTGACATCACGCTCGTCGACGGCGTCACCTGCCTCAACCCGAACCACCGCATCTGCACGCTGTCCAAGGACGGCAAGATGGCGATGGAGCTCACGATCGCCACGGGCCGCGGCTACGCGCCTGCCGATCGGCACTCGTCGGACCTGCCGGTCGGTACCATCGCGATCGACGCGCTGTTCTCGCCGATCCGCAAGGTGAACTTCACGGTCACCAACGCGCGCGTCGGTCAGCAGACCGACTACGACAAGCTCACCCTCGAGGCGTGGACCAACGGCTCTGTCCGCCCGGATGACGCCGTCGCGTACGCGGCGAAGATCCTCAAGGAGCAGCTCAACCTCTTCATCAACTTCGAAGAGATGGCGGAGCCCGTCGAGGCCCCACGTGACGAGGCCGCCGAGAAGCTCAACGAGAACCTCTGGCGCACCGTCGACGAGCTCGAGCTGTCTGTCCGCTCGGCGAACTGCCTCCAGAACGCCAACATCAAGTACATCGGCGAGCTCGTCCAGAAGACCGAGTCCGAGATGCTCAAGACCAAGAACTTCGGCCGCAAGTCGCTGAAGGAGATCAAGGAACTGCTGGCCGAGATGGGCCTGCAGCTGGGCATGAAGCTCGACAACTGGCCGGGTCCGAACCCGCTGAAGAAGCCCTAACATCGGCGCTCAAGAAGCCTCGTTTCGTTCCGCCACTGCCACTGAGTCCCCCAGGACTGATTACCTAGAGAGACACCGCCATGCGTCACCGCAAATCAGGCCGCAAGCTCGGCCGCAACTCCACGCACCGCTCGGCCCTGTTCAACAACCTCGTCACCTCGCTGCTGACCTACGGGCGGATCGAGACCACCGAGGCGAAGGCCAAGGACCTCCGCGGCTTCGCCGACGCGACGATCACCTGGGGCGTCTCGGTTCACGAGCTCATCGCCAAGGGTGACAAGGCCACCGCGGCCGAGAAGGCTCAGATCGTTCACGCGAAGCGCATGGCCCGTCAGACGGTCAAGACGCGCGACGCGCTCGAGCGCCTCTTCTCGGAGATCGGCCCGCACTTCGCTTCGCGCAAGGGTGGCTACACGCGCATCCTCAAGACCCGCGTCCGCAAGGGCGACGCCGCTCCGATGGCATTCGTCGAGCTCGTCGGCCTCGGCGGCCAGACGGCGCAGGCGTAATCGCCTCAGCTCCGCCACACATCTTTCACGATCTCGTGTGATGCCCGCCGCATAGGCGGGCTTTGTTTTTGGCTATACAGCGTCGGGAAATTCGCCGATAACCCACGGCGCCTGGAAGCCATCCAGCGCCTCTCGTACGCCCACTGGAGCAGTCATGAAGAACCTCGCCTACGTTGCCTGTGCCCTGTCTCTCGCCCTTGTCGCCTGCCGTGGTGGTGAAGGCGACGACGTCGGTGGTGATGACATGCAGAACCCGGACTCGCCACCGATTGGTGGCGACGTCACGATTCAGGAGATCCAGAACGACGCGATGCCATCCGGTACGCAGGTCGAGCTCCGCGGCGTGGTCGTCACCGCGATCGACGCCTATGGCAACCGCACGGGCGACCTCTTCGTCTCCGAGCCCGAAGGCGGCCCGAACTCCGGCGTGAAGGTCTTCGGCGCTCCGCTCGAGACGCTCGCGACGCTTCAGGTCGGCGATGTCGTCGATATCACCAGCGCGATCAAGCACGAGGCCTGCAACGAGGCCGCGCCGTGCGGCACGGTCGTGTTCGACGATGGCGCCAGCATCACCGAGGTGATGGGCGTCTCCGCGGGCTCGCTCGTCATCACCAAGACGGGAACTGCGCCCCTTCCGACCCCCGTCACTGTGGACGCGAAGGCGATTGCTGCGCTGGCCACAAAGGCCGAGCGCGTTGCCGAGTGGGAGAAGTACGAAGGCGTCCTGATCAAAGTGATCAACGCGCGTCAGCTCAGCGTGACGTCGCCGTTCGGATCGAACCCCGGGCCCGACTCCAACGAGTTCCGCATCTCCGGTGTTGCGCGCGTCCAGTCGGTCCTTGCCGAGCTCCCCAATACCGCCACCGTGGGTACCTGCTACGAGAGCATCACGGGCGTGGGTGACTTCTTCTTCAACAACCTGGTTCTGCCGCGCAGCGCCGCAGACCTCGTGGGCGGCGGCACCGCCTGCAACCCGATGGCGAGCAGCATCCAGGAGCTTCAGACGGCCTCGACGCCGCCGGAGCTCGTGAACCTGACCGACGTCTACGTCTCGGCCATTTCGTTCAACAAGAAGAACCTTTGGCTGTCGACCAGCGCAACCGCAGCTGCGAACAACGGCGTTTACGTCTATCGCGGCCCGTCTTCCTCGACCGATGTCTTGCCTGCAAATGTCGTTGTCGGTGCGAAGGTCTCCGTGCTCGGTGGCGCCGAGGAATTCGATGGCAACGATGGCGGTGACACTGTCACCCAGCTCACCTCGCCGGCGATCACGGTCGCGGCGGGCTCGCCGGCCACCATCACGCCTGTCACCAACCAGACGGTCTCCACGCTTCTCGCGTCGGGCACCGGCGAGCCATACGAGAGCGTTCTCGTCACGTTGACCAACGTCAAGGTCAACACCGTTGGCACGAGCACGAACAATTATCTCACCGACCTCGCCCAGTATCCGGGCGCGACGGCCTTCAAGGCCGACGACGACATCTACCGCTTCGTTACGGGCGATGCGAACGCTTGCTATGCGTCGATCACGGGTCTCTGGACCTACAACGCGTTCGAGGACCAGTACATGTTCCTGCCGCTCGCGGCTGGCACCGGCACCGGAAACTGCAGCAACTGAGCTACTGAGCTACTGCTCGTGCTCTGCGTCGAAGAGGCAGCCTCGGCTGCTTCTTCGCGTCTTGTACACCCAGCATGGGCATCCAGTCAGAGCTGAAGGTCCGCCGGCGAAAGGCCAGCGTGAGCGGCGCGATGCGCAACGGGCTGTCGACAGCTCAAGCACGGCCGATGCCCGATGCGGTTGGCGCGGCAATATAGGCCGTTTGTCCGCATCCTCCGAGCAGCGCCCGTCGGCCAATACAACACGCTCACGATCTGCGCGTGCTGGACTGAGACGACGCGGCGGCTGGTCACACAACGTTCGGGATGGGGCACGTCCCAGCGTCATCGGTGCGCTCCCGACTGCCTTGGAGGGGGGCGGGCGGTGAGTTGTCAGACCCGCTTGTTACTTCGGACGCGCGATGTCTGGGAACGGTGCGGCGGCGAGCTATGGCGACTTGTTGGTCACGTCGTTGCTCGTGCTGGTCGCCGTTTCACTCGCGGCGTTTGTCGTCGTGAAGGTACTCGGCCGGTTCCTCGCGACAGGGGCCGTGCGAGGTGCGCACTTGCTCGATGTCGTAGCGCGCGTTCCGCTCGAGCCGCGGCGGTCCTTGTACGTCGTCCAGGTGGCCGGCAAGACGCTGCTCGTCGGTACGAGCGAGATGGGCTTATCAGTGCTGTCCGAGCTCGATGGGGATGAGGTCCGCGCTCGCGCAGTGCCCAAGCAGAGCTTCGGCGAGCTGGTGCGAGGTGCGCTGACGCGGAGGCGCGGAGGCGCCCATGTGGGCGCACGGGATGCGGTGCCGGAGGCGTTGGCGTCGGTGTCCGCGGCGGCGGCGTCTTCGGCGGCGGCGGCGGCGGCGGGATCGGATTCGGCGTCGGGATTGGATTCGGCACCGGTGTTGGCCATGGCATCGGGCTCGGCATCGGCATCAGGGCCGGCGTCGGCGTCGGCCGTGGGATCGGAATCGGCATCGGGATCGGGATCGGGATCGGCATCGGCGCCGGAGTCGGCATCGGCATCGGCATCGGGCTCGGCATCGGCGCCGGAGTCGGCATCGGCATCGGCATCGGCATCGGCATCGGGCTCGGCATCGGCGCCGGAGTCGGCATCGGGATCGGCATCGGGCTCGGCATCGGCGCCGGAGTCGGCATCGGCATCGGCATCGGCATCGGCGCCGGAGTCGGCATCGGCATCGGGCTCGGCATCGGAGTCGGCATCGGCGCCGGAGTCGGCATCGGCATCGGCATCGGCATCGGGCTCGGCATCGGCGCCGGAGTCGGCATCGGCGTCGGCGTCGGCGTCGGGCTCGGCATCGGCGTCGGCGTCGTGCACCGGCACCTTCACCGGCACGGGCTCGGGGGCGGCCTCGGACTCTGCACGTTCGATCGAGGCCAAATGAACGACGGGCTCGGCGATGCGGCGTGGCTCGCGCTCGTCGCGGTGGTGCCGCTCGTTGCCCTGATGCTCACGAGCTTCGTGAAGATGTCGGTCGTGCTGTCCCTCCTGCGCAACGCGATCGGTGCGACGGATGCGCCGTCGGGGCTCGTCGTGATGGGGCTGTCGCTGGTGCTCACGTTCTTCGTGATGGCGCCCGTCGCTGTCGAGATGGTGACTGCCGCAGGTATGGTTGCGCCGGCGCCCACCCCCGGAGCTCCCGACGGCACCGCGCCGGCCGGTAAGCAGCCCGATGGCGTGAACGGCGGCTCCGCAGCGAGGCCTTCGCGCGGCGGCGGCGTTTCCGCGGAAACCTCAAGCAGCAGCAGCGCAGGGCCGCCAAGCACGGGCGGAACGGCGAGCACCGGACGTGGGACGGGCGTGGGCGCGGAACCGGCGAGCACCGGACGTGAGACGGGCGTGGGCGCGGAACCGGCGAGCACCGGACGTGGGACGGGCGCTGCCGTACCTGGGAGCGAGCAGGGCGTTGCCGCGGAAACATCCCCGCGCCCTGCTGTGCCGGCGAAGCCGCTCGAGTTGGAGACCGCGGTGCGCGCGCTGCTGCCGGCGCAGCACCACGCGAAGCTCGATGCATTGGAGCGCGGGTTGGTGCCGCTGCGCAGCTTTCTCGAGAGGCATGCGGGCGCGCGCGACCGCGCGACGTTCGTGGATCTCGCGACGCGGATGGGGCGGAGCGCGACGGGGGACGAGCTGTGGGTGCTGGCACCGGCCTTCCTGACGACGGAGCTGCGGGAGGCGTTCGCGATCGCGGTGCTGATCTTCGTGCCGTTTCTGGTGATCGACCTGCTGGTGGGGTTGGGGCTGGCGGCGCTCGGGTTGTCGACGACGTCGCCGCAAACGGTGGCGCTGCCGATCAAGTTGCTCTTGTTCGTCGCGGTGGATGGGTGGCGACTGCTCGTCGAGAGCTTGCTCAAGGGGTACGTATGACGGGGAGCTTGGTGGCGCTCGTGCGCGAGGGGTTCTTGTTGGCGTTGTTGTTGGCGGCGCCGCTGCTCGTAGCGGCGCTGCTCGCCGGCGTGTTGAGCGGGCTCCTCGCCGCGTTCACGCAGATCCAGGATCCGTCCGTGAGCTTGGTGCCGCGCGTCGCGGCGGTGGGAATTGCGATCGTGTTGTTCGGCTCGTCGATCGCGGCGCAGCTGCAGACGTTCGCGAGCAAGCTGTGGCCTATGGTCGCGGCCGTCGGCGTCGGGTAGGAGCACGCGTGGAGCAGCTCGTGCTCGCGTTGCGCGGGGCCGCGGCGGTGGGTGTGCTGACGACGCTCGCGGGCGGGCTTCCGCGCACCGTGCAGGCGGGGCTGGCGGCCGCGTTCGGGTTGTGGACTGCACTGATGCTCGACGTGCCGCTGCCGCCGCAGCAGCCGTTGGTGCTGGTGGCGCTGCACGAGTTGATCGTCGGCGCGACGCTCGGGTTGATCGCGACGTTGCCGCTGCTGGCCGCGAACATCGCGGGACGGCTGGTGGATGTCGGTGCGGGCGCGGCGAAGGGGCCGTATGCGCCGCTGTTTGGTGTGCTCGCGGCGGCCGTGTTCGTCGGGATCGATGGGCATGTCGCGGTGCTCGCGGCGGTGGTGGATAGCTATCGCGCGGTGCCGACGATCGTGACGGTGGAGCCGCGCGTGCTCGGCGCGCTCGGCGGGTTGGTGCCGGCGGGCGTGGCGCTCGCCGTGCCATGGCTCGTGACGGCCGCGGTGGTGGAAGTGGCGGCGGGGGCGGGCGTGCGGCTCGCGGGGCGCGCGGGCAGTCACGTGGGAACGGCGTCGACGGCGGCGGTGCCTGCGGCGCTGGTGATGATCACGGCGACGCTGGTGTCGACGCTCGCGGTGGGGATCGCGGCGCTCGTGCGCGGCGCCGCGTAGCGACTCGCCGATGATCACGGCGACGCTGGCGTCGACGCTCGCGGGGAGGCTTGCGACGCTCGCGCGGGGAGGCTTGCGACGCTTGCGGGGGGCTTGCGGCGCTCGCGGGGGCTTGCGGCGCTCGTGCGCGGCAGCGACGCGGCTCGATGAGGCCGAGGCGAGGTCGCGACAGGCGGGCGCTGGGTGCGTGCCGCGCAAGGCCGCGCTGGCGCTCAGACCCACGCGCCGACGGAGAACAGGAGGCGCGGCTGGTCCACGCGGCTGACCTCGTGGACCTCGGTGTCGGGCGAAAAGAGAACGGCATCGCCGACGCCGAGCTCGACCTTGATGCCGTCGATGAAGAGGATGCCGCCGCCGCTCGGGTCGTCCTGGAGGACGGCGTTGAGACGGCGGTGCCGACGCCCGTGCTGTGCGGCGTCGATGTGCGGCGGGATGTGAGCGCCCGGCTGGTAGCGGATGAAGTAGACGTCCCAGTAGTCCTCGAACGGCGTGCCGATGAGGGCGAGCGCACGCGCGACGTATGGATGGCCGATGGGCATCGCGTCGCGCAGCGGGAGGATGTCATAGCCGGTGTGCTGCCGACCGGGTGTCCAGCCGCTGGAGGCAGCGGCGGCGCGGGCGCGCAAGTCGGCGACTTCGTCGGAGGAGAAATAGGCGCGGAGGAGGTCGGCCATGGTCACGCTCGCATTCCGCGCGCGCCGGTCGCGGCAACGAGCTCGGCGAGGCGCGGCCAGTGATGTTCGGGGATGGGGCCGTCGTTGCCGGCGAGGGTCGCGGCGAGCTCCGGATCGCGATGGACGGGGAGGGCGTGATGGCGCGCGAGGCCGAGGAGCTGTGTCATGCGTGCGCCGCGGCCGACGGCCGTGCGTGTAGGGATCGGGCGGCGGACGGGATCCCAGGCGACGGCGAGCGCGACGTCATCGCCGAGGAGCAGGAGGCTCGCGCTGGCGACGGCATCGCGAGGGCTCGTCGTGCGGGCGGCGTCGGCGCGTGCTTTGCGCCAGCGCGGGTCGGCGCCAGCGCGGCGTGCGTCCTCGCGTTGTTCTGCGTGAGTCATGCGGAGCGCGGCGGCGTGGGCAGCGTGGCGGAACAGCGCGTCGAGCACGCCGAGGCCGACGAGGGCGATGGCGATCGATGCGAGGAACGCGACGAGGAGAAGTGCGCCCGCGGCCGGCGTTCCGACCAGGCCGGCGAGCCGCGGGGCCATGGCCCACAACCAGCCGAACGTCACGGCGCCGACGACGAGTGCGCCGGCGAGCTCGAAGGCCGTACGGCCTACGCGTGCGGGCGGGACGGCCGGGGCGCCGGTGACGCGTCGACGCGGCAGCCATACCGCGCGCGTCTGTGCGACATGGACGAGCATCGCGGCGAGGGCCGCGGCGGCGAGGGCGGGGAGGGCGAGGTCGAGGACGACGCGCGCGACGTCGGCGGCGCTGGGAAGCGCAAAGCTCCCGCGACACGCGTCGGCGAGCCAGGCGCGAACGATGGCGTGGGCGTTGCGACCGACCGCACCGACGACGATCGCGAACGCCGCGAGTGCTCCCGCTCCGACGAGCCACGGGCTCGCGGCGTGGAGGCCGGCTGCACGGGCCAGCGCGCGCCGGCGAGCCGACGGTGGGATCGGGCGATGGTCCGCCATGGCGGCGCGTCGATGGTAAGGTGCGCAGGCTATGACAGCGCGGGCAAAGGTTCGAAAAGCGGTGATCCCGGCGGCCGGCCTCGGCACGCGCTTCCTCCCGGCGACCAAGGCCATTCCGAAGGAGATGCTGCCCATCGTCGACGTGCCGACGATCCAGCTCGTCATCGACGAGGCCGTGCGTGCGGGCATCACCGACGTCGTCGTGATCAACGGTCGTAACAAGGGCTCGATCGAGGACCACTTCGATCACGCGTTCGAGCTCGAGACCACGCTGCGCGAGCGCGGCAACGTGCAGCTCGCCGACGCAATGGCCACAATCTCGAAGATGGTGCGCCTCATCTCGGTGCGGCAGAAGCATCCGCTCGGGCTAGGCCATGCAGTGCTCTGTGGTCGTCCAGCCGTGGGTGAGGAGTCGTTCGCCGTCCTGCTAGGTGATGACCTCATCGACGACGATAACGACCCGGGTATCGGGCAGCTGATCCGCGTGCACGAGCAGACGGGCGCGGGCGCGGTCGCGATCATGGAGGTGCCCGAGGGCAAAGAGCATATGTACGGCATCGTCGCGGGTGAGGTCGACGCGACGGGCCACATGCGCATCCGCGACATGGTCGAGAAGCCCAAGTCCAATCCTCCGAGCCGGTGGTCGATCATCGGGCGCTACGTGTTGCCGCCGCAGATCTGGCCTATGCTCGAGCACACCAAGCCGGGCGCGGGTGGCGAGATCCAGTTGACCGACGCGCTGCGCGAGCTCGCGAGCTCTGACATCGGTATCTACGGCGTGGTCGTGAAGGGCCGCCACGACGCGGGCGACAAGCTTGGCTATCTGCGCGCGAACCTCGCCTACGCGATGAAGCGGCCCGAGCTGCGCGGCCAGATCCTCGATCTCTGTCGCGAGATGCTCGCGGCGGCCGAGCGCGGCGAGCGATGACCTAATCCGCCGTCTCCCACCGCAGCTGCTCCCTCCGCAGCCACCTCGCGTCGTTCCGCTATGCGCGCGGCGCTTCGGTCAGCGCGAAGTCCGCGACCAGACCCAGCGCCGCGGCGCCCATGAGCAATCGGAACCCGAGCTGGCGATCGATCAGCGCGGTGACTGACAGGATGCTGGCGACGACGAGGCAGAGTCCGAGCACGACCTTGATACGCGTGCCGAGGGCGGTGAGTTGTTTGCCCCGATTTATCAGCCCGCCGTCCCACGAACACGTAAGGCTCGCCGGGTCCGCAGGGCTTGGAGCGCTTTCACGACGACGACCGTCATCCAAACGGCGAAGCCGACCAACAGGAACTGCAACGTGATCCGGTCCACGACGCGAGGATACTCATTCGGCGGCGCGGATCAGACCGCGATGTTACCGTGTCGGGCCCATGAATGCCGCGGAGCTCGTCGAGGTCGCGGTGACCCTCCACGTGCCGGGAAGGTTCCACTATCGCGTCCCGCCGCACCTCGCGGCGCGTACGCGCGTGGGGACACGCGTGCTCGTGAAGTTCGGCGGCCGCAAGATCACGGGCGTGGTGGTGCGCGTGGGCGTGCCGGCGCCGCCGGGCGTGGTGCCTGTCGACATTTCCGAGGTGCTCGACGAAGCGCCGCTGCCCTCGCAGCTCATCGAGCTGTGCCTGTGGATCGCGGACTACTACGAGGCGCCGATCGGCGAGGTGGTGCGCGCGGCGCTTCCCGCTGGTAGCGGCGTCAGTGCCCGTCACGTGTACGGGCTCACCGCGGCGGGGCAGGCCGTTGCGGATGGCGAGGGCGCGGCCCTGCCGGCGAAGCAGCGGGTGCTCGTCATGCGGCTCGCCGATGCGGAGTTGCCGACTGCCGGCGCGAGCGTGGCGATGAAGCGCGCCCTCGAGGAGCTCGTGAAGCGTGGCCTCGTCGAGATTCGTGATCAACGCGCAAATGCCCGCACGAAGCTGAAGCGCGAGCGGATCGTTTCGCTGGTTGCAGATCTCGAGGTGGTACGCGCGGCGACGGCGCGGTCGCCGAAGAAGCGCGCGGTGATCGAGGCCCTCGCGGCGCTCGCCGAGGCCGAGGCCGACGCCGATGCCGACGCCGACACCGACACCGACACCGACACCGACGCCGACGCCGACGCCGAGGCGGATGCCGCCGCCGCTGCCGCTGCCGCTGCGGCTGCCGCTACCGATGCGGCTGCCGCTGCCGACGCCGACGCAGATCCTGACGCCAACGCCGACGCCGAATCCGATCCCGCCGCCGCCGCCGCCGACGACGCGAACGCCGACGCCGGCGCCGACGCAGATCCTGACGCCCACGCCGACGCCGAATCCGACGCTGAATCCGATCCCGGCGCCGACGCCGCGGCCGATGCCGCTTCCGACGCCGCCGCCGCCGCCGCCGCCGAATCCGACGCCGAATCCGACGCCGAATCCGACGCCGAATCCGACGCCGAATCCGACGCCGAATCCGACGCCGAATCCGATCCCGGCGCCGACGGCGCCGCCGCCGCCGCCGCCGCCGCCGCCGCCGAATCCGACGCCGAATCCGACGCCGATGCCGAAGTCGATGCCGAGGCTGGCGCCGGCGCCGACGCCGACGCCGCCGCCGACGCCGAATCCGACGCCGATGCCGAAGTCGATGCCGAAGTCGATGCCGAGGCTGGCGCCGGCGCCGATGCCGACGCCGACGCCGACGCCGACGCAAAAGCCGACGCCGAAGCCGATGCCAAGGCCGTTGCCGCCGTCACCGATGCCGACGGCGGATCTGCCATCGGAGTAAGCGCAAGGGTGCGCGCCGCTCCTCGTGCCGGCACGCCGAACGTGGTCGCGCTCGACGCGCTCGAACGCCGCGTGCCGGGTGCGAAGGCCGTCGTGCGCGAGCTCGCCAAGGCAGGTCTGGTCGCCGTCACCGATCGCGAGCTGAAGCTCGAGGCCGTCGCCGCCGGCCTCGACATCTGCGTCAGCACTCCGCCCCTGCTCACCGGCGAGCAAGCGACCGCCGTCCGGGAGATCACGAACGCGCTGACCCCAGCCGAGGGTGCGAAATTCACGCCCTTCTTGCTGCACGGCGTGACGGGCAGCGGCAAGACCGAGGTCTATCTGCGCGTCATCGCAGAAGCGCTCGCGATGAAGAAGACCGCGCTCGTCCTGGTGCCCGAAATCTCGCTGACCCCTCAGCTGGCGGCGCGGTTCCGCGCGCGGTTCGGCGATGAAGTGGCGATCCTCCACTCGGGCTTATCGGAGCAGGCGCGGCTCGGGGAGTGGTCTCGGCTGATGCGCGGCGAGGCACGCATCGCGGTGGGCGCTCGGTCGGCGGTGTTCGCACCGCTGTCGCAGCTCGGCGTGATCGTCGTCGACGAGGAGCATGATGGCTCGTTCAAGCAGGACGAAGGCGTGCGCTACAACGCGCGCGACGTGGCGATCGTCCGGGCGCAGCGGGCTGGCGCCGTGTGCGTGCTCGGCTCGGGCACGCCGAGTCTCGAGAGCGCGGCGCACGCGCAGGCTGGCCACTATCGCCTGTTGCGACTGACCGAACGGCCGATGGCGCGCCCGATGCCCGCGGTGGAGATCGTGGACCTCCGGACGCATCTTCCGGATCCCGACTCGTTCCTCTCGGCGCAGCTGCGCAACGCGATCGCGTCGACGATCGAGGCGGGCGACCAGGTGATCCTGTTCCTCAACCGGCGTGGATTCGCGACGTTCGTGCTTTGTCGCGCATGCGGGCATGCCTTCCGCTGTCCGCACTGCTCGGTCTCGCTGACCTACCACCGGGTCGACGACCGGATGACCTGCCACTACTGCGGCTTTCATCAGCGGGTGCCGGAAGCCTGCCCGAGCTGCAAGGCGCACGACTCGATCGAGCGCAAAGGCCTCGGCACGGAGAAGGTTGCGGCATCCGTGGCCGAAGCGTTCCCGCAGGCACGGGTCGGGCGCCTCGATCGTGACGTGGCGAGCGGTGCGAAGGTCGAGGGCGTGCTGTCGCGTGTGGCGCGGCGGGAGATCGACATCCTGGTCGGTACCCAGATGGTGACCAAGGGCCACGACTTTCCCGGCGTGACGCTCGTGGGCGTCCTGTGCGCAGATACGGGGCTCGACCTCCCAGATTTTCGAGCCTCGGAGCGAACGTTCCAACTGCTCGCACAGGTGGCGGGCCGGGCAGGGCGCGGCGATCGGCCGGGGCGCGTGATCATCCAGACCTACCGTCCGGACGCCCCCGCGGTGGTCGCCGCGGCGGCGCACGATTACCAGCAATTCTACGAGGCCGAGGTCGTCGAACGAAAAGAGCGTGGATATCCGCCGCACGGGCGGTTGATCGTGGTCCGCATCGACGGTTCGGACGAACACCAGGTGGCGGGCATCGCACAGCTGGTCGCAGAGCGCTGCGAGGGAGCGGCGGCGCGTCCCGAGCTGGCCGCGCCCGTCGAGGTACTCGGCCCCGTGCCGGCGCCCCTGGCCAAGCTCCGCGGGCGGACGCGCTGGCAGCTCTGGCTGCGGAGCCGCGATCGTAGCGCGGTGCGTGCAGTGGCGCGTGCGGCGCTGACGGTCGAGGTCCCTCGCACGGCGCGCGTTGGCCTGGACGTCGACCCGATCTCGGCGATGTGAGGCTGCGGTATACTCGGCGCACTCGTCGGGGTTCCGCAGCTGGCGGAGGAAGATGAGGGAGCTCGCGTGGGAGAAGCGTCATCGTTGCCGTCCGTCCTGATCGTGGCTGACCCTCAGCGGGTCGGCGAGCTCGTGACCGCGCTTGCAGCGCCGTTGCCGCAAGGCCCGGTGGCCGTGCTGGTCAGCTCGGGTGGCGACGACACGATCGATCTGTTCGAGGCAAAGCGTCCGTTTGTGGTGGTGGTGACGGCCACGCTCGATGCCGGCGACGCGAAATCGCTGATCGAGACGCTCCGCGAAATGATGCCGCGCGCAGAGATGTCCGTGGTCCTGGTCGGCGACGTCGCCGGTCCGATCAGGACGGCCTACGACGCCGAAGACATCGCGCCCGACACGTTCGTGCCGATGCCGCTCGTCGCCAAAGCGCTGCGCGATGCCGTGGGGGCGGGGCTCGAGGCGGTGGCCGGCGTGCGGGGCGGCAAGACCCAAGTTCCGGCGGATGCGGATCGCCCACCCGTCGATGCGCGGTCGACGCGCGATGCGCAGCGCGCGCGCTGGGAAGCCCTCGCGGACTCGTTCTCGGCAGACTTGGCCGACGAGGAGTCACCCAGCGAGGAAGCGCCCCCGTTGCCACCGCCGATCGTGATCCAGCCGCGCCTTGCCGAGGTGCTGCCGGGAGGCGTCGCGCCGCCGCATGCCTGGCAGCCGGGCAACACCGCGGACCTGCGAGATGCCGAGAACGCCGCGGACGCGTGGTCCGCCGACGGGCCCACGCGCGAGCCGACGGTGCTCATGCCCGGCGAGGATTCGTCGGAGCCGGATGCCGCCGCGTCGGGGCTGGAGACCGCACCCAGCACGGATCCGCCAACGCCACCTGCCACGAAGGCGACCCCCGCGCCGCTGCCCTCGGCAGCGCCCACGCCGCCGTCCGGGCCGAGCCCGTTGCAGGCCCATGACTGGGTCGGCGGTCGGCCGCTCGCGGAGCTGCTCGGCAAGGACACCAAGCCCACGCAGCCACCGGAGACGGATGACCTCGGCGTTCCGCTCGACGACTTCGACGACGACCTGGTGCGCGGGCACGGCACGGCGCGCCGCGAGGCTCGCATCGACGTGCTGAGCGATCTTGCCGTCGACGAGCCGCCGTCGCGCCCGTCGCTCGAGGCGGTCACCGCGGCCGAGGACGGACGCGACTTCGCGCGGCAGCTGCGCGCCAAGATGTCGATGATGGCGCAGCGCTTGTTCTCGAGCGCCGACGCGGCGGCCCCGGCACCGGCCGTCGACATGTCGCCGAAGCACGACCATCAGACCGAGATCGATCTGAGCGCGCTCGCCGAGGAGCCGGCGCTCGATCGCGGCGTCACCGAGATCGAAGCGCGCGTCGTGGTCCGGCCCGAGGAGATCCGCGCGTTCGCGACGTCGCCGGGATCGTGGGATAGCCAGATCCGCGAGCGCGGCCTGCCGGAAGCGGGCGAGGTCGTGCGCGGCCTGTCCGATGCGGCGATGTTGCTCGCGAAGATGTTCGCGCACGCGTCAACGGGGCGGATCGTTTTCCGCCGCGACAACGTCGAGAAGGTCGTGTTCTTCGATCAGGGCCGCCCGGTGTTCGCGTCGTCGAGTCAGGCGCGCGATCGCATGGGCGAGTTGCTCGTGCGCGAGGGTAAGATCACGGCGGCGCAGTACGAGCGGTGTCAAGCGGCGGGCGCGGAGTCGGGACGCCGGATGGGCGAGATCCTCGTCGACTTCGGGTACCTCAAGCGCCGCGAGCTCTTGCCCGCCGTGCGCCGCCACGTCGAGGACATCATCTATTCGGTGTTCGGTTGGGATCGCGGCACGTATCACGTGATCATCGAGGAGATGCCGTCGGGCGAGCGCATCCGCCTATCGCGGCACCCGGCCTCGCTCATTCTCGAGGGCGTGCGTCGCAAGCTCGATCGCTCGAGCCTCGATCGCCTGATCGGTTCGCCGTCGACAGTGATCGACGTCCCGGATCGCGAGCGGCTCGGCGGGCTCATCAACCTCGGCGAGCTTTCGCCCGAGGAGCGCGGCGCCCTCGCGGCGTTCGATGGCCATGCCGACCTCGCCACCGTCGCGCGCGCGGCCGGCGTCGACGTCGCCGACGTGCTACCGCTCGCGTGGGGCCTGTGCGTGCTCGGTCTGGCGACAGCGCGCCGCACCGATACCGAGGTTCCCGACGAGAGCTCCGCGCTCGTCGGGGAGACCGACCTCGCCATCGATCGTGAACGCGTGCGTGCGCGCTGGGCGCTCGTCGACGAGGCCGACTACTTCGCGCTGCTCGGCGTGCGCCGCGACGCGACCGCCTTCGAGATCCGGCGGGCCTATCAGTCGGCGCGCCGCGACTTTGCCCCCGACGGGTTTCCGACCGACCTGCGGCGCGAGCTCGCCCAGGAGCTCGACGACATCGCCCACGTGCTCGACGAGGCATTCCGGGTGTTGCGGGACGATCGCCTGCGCCTGACGTACCTCGCCAACCTCGTCGAGTAACGCACGCCCGCAGGGCTCGGCGTGCTCGCCGCCCTGTGGTAGATCCGCGCCGATGCGCGTCGTGTTCATGGGCTCGCCCGAGTTCGCCGTGCCGTGCTTGCGTGCGCTCGCCGGCGTGCACGAGGTCGCGCTCGTCGTCAGCCAGCCCGACAAGCCGGCGGGGCGCGGCGGTCAGCTCACGGCGCCCGCGGTCAAGGTCGCGGCGCAGGAGCTCGGCCTGCCGATCATCCAGCCCCGGTCGGCGAAGACCGGCGAGCTACGCGACGCGATGGTCGCGACCGGTGCGGAGCTCGCGGTCGTCGTCGCGTACGGCAAGATCCTCCCCAAGCCCGTGCTCGAAGCCCTGCCGCGCGGGTGCATCAACGTCCACGCATCGATCCTCCCGCGCTATCGCGGCGCCGCACCCGTGCAGTGGTCGGTCATCCACGGTGATGGCGAGACGGGCGTCGCGATCATGCAGCTCGACGAGGGCATGGACACCGGGCCCGTTCTCCTCGAGCGCCGCGTCGCCATCGATCCCGACGAGACCTCGGGCGAGTTGCTCGCGCGCCTAGCTCCCATCGGGGCCGCCGCGCTGCTCGAAGCGATCGACGGTCTCGCAGCGGGGACGCTCACTGCACACGCCCAAGATCACGCGCTCGCCACTCACGCGCCGATGCTCACCAAGTCCGACGGCGCGATCGACTTCGCGCAGCCTGCCGCGCTGGTGGCTGCGCGTATCCGCGGCGTCGATCCATGGCCGGGGGCGCAGGCGATGCTGCGCGGCCAGGTCACCAAGCTGTTCCGCGCGCGCGCCGTCGAGGGCAGCGGCGCGCCCGGCACTGTCCTCGCGATCGATGCATCCGGCGTGAAGGTCGCGACCTCCGACGGTGCCGTCGTGATCCGCGAGGTCCAGGCGGCGGGGCGCAAGCGCATGGCGGCGCAGCAGTTCGCAGCGGGCCGCGGCATCGCGGTGGGCGACGTGTTGACCACGCCCAGCGCGGAGCCGGCGTGAGTAGCGGCGCCCAAGGAGGCGGACGGCGCGGCGGCGGCGGTGGGTCGCGCGGCGGCGGCGGTCCGCGCGGCGGCGGTCCGCGCGGCGGAGGAGGTGCTGATTCCGGTGGCGGTGTGAGCCCGCGTGCATCGATCGGTGCACGCGAGGTCGCACGCCGCGTGCTCGACCGGATCCAGAAGGACAAGGCGTGGGCGACGCCTGCACTCGACGGTGAGCTCGCGCGTGCGGGCCTCGCGGATCGAGATCGGCGGCTCGCGAGCGAGCTCGTGTATGGCGTGCTTCGTCACCGCGCGCGGATCGATCGCGCACTCGTGGCGCATGCCGATCTGAAGAAGACCCCGCCGAAGGTGGTCACGGCTCTGCGCGTCGCCGCGTATCAGCTGCTGTTCCTCGATCGCATCCCGGGCTACGCGGCTATCGATGACGCCGTCGCGGCCGCGCGGGGCGCGGGTGGGCCGAAGCTCGGCGGGTTCGCGAACGCCGTGTTGCGCAAGCTGTCGACGAATGGCGAGCCTCCGATCACCGAGGAGGGCGCGGCGAAGCTGCTCGTCGAGCACTCGCTGCCCGCGTGGATCTTCGACGAGCTCGAAGCCGCGGCGACCGATGGCGTGACCGCGCTGACCACGGGGCCGACGGATGTTGCCGGGCTCGCGGCGGCGTTTGCACAGGCGGCGCCGATCATCGCGCGCGCGAATGTCCGAAGGACGGACAGAGAGAAACTTGCGGCCGAGCTCGAGCAGGCGGGCGTCACGGCGTCGCCGATCGCGGCGGCACCGGGGGCGCTCAAGCTCGAGGGACTCGGCGATCCATCGCGCAACGAGAGCTTCGTCGCGGGACGGTGGACCGTGCAGGACACCGGAGCGCAGCTCGTGGCGCTCTCCGCGCAGCCGCTTGTGGGGATGAAGATCCTCGATGCGTGTGCGGGCGTCGGCGGCAAGGCGACGCACCTCGCCGAGCTCACCGACGACCAGGCGACGATCGATGCGGCCGATTTGTCGAAGACCAAGCTCGGGCTCCTCGCGGAGACGGCCGCGCGGCTCGGGCTCGCGAGCATCCGGCGGCACGTCTGCGATCTGCTCGATCCGGCCGCGCCGCTCGCGGGCGACTACGACCTGATCGTCCTCGATGCGCCGTGCTCGGGCCTCGGCGTGTTGCGCCGGCATCCCGACGCGAAGTGGCGCCTGACCGCGGGAGACGTGCCGCGCCTCGCCGATCTGCAGCGCCA
>JANRKM010000050.1:0-2623 GCA_033763475.1 Kofleriaceae bacterium | reverse complement strand
GGCTATCTGCTGCGCAATGCGTTCGAGGCAAGGCAGCGCCACGTCGAGTGGGAAAGCGCGACGGTCGTGAAGCTGCTGCCGAGCGTGCTCGCGCCGGCCGAGCGCGGCATGCTCGAGGCTTGGATTGCGGACCAGTCCGGCGGCTGAAGCGGCTGCCGCCGATATTGATGCCGGTCAAAGCAGCTCAAGCCTGTGAAGGCCAGTCTGGTGTTAGGAAAATCTACCGAGAGGCTGGCGATGCTACCCGAGAGAGCATGGGTTCTGGTTGCGGACGGCGGACGGGCACGCGTGCTCGATGTGGTCGACCGGCCGCGCAAGGTGACGCTCGTCAGCGAGTTCGATCGCGCCGATCACCATCTGCCGAGCCGGCTGATGGGCGACGACCGCCCGGGGCGGGTTCATGAGTCTCATGGGGCGGCACGTCATGCGATGGAGCCGCGCTCGGACCCCCATCGCGAGGGCGAGCGCCGCTTTGCCGTGCACCTGGCGGAGATGCTCGACGAAGGCCGGGCGCAGGCGCGCTTCGACAAGCTGATCATCGTCGTGCCTCCAGTGATGCTCGGCGACGTGCGCAAGGCGCTCAGTGCGCGCGTGCGCGGCACGGTGGTCGCAGAAATCGGCAAGGACCTGACGCGGCTGCCCGAGGCCGACGTCGTGCGCCACCTGGAGGCCGATCTCGCGAGCTGACGTCCGCAGACTTCGACATGGGAAGATAGATTCCGAAGGGCCGATCACATGACATTCAAAACTATATTGCTGCATCTCAACGACGAGGCGAGACTGACGGAACTCGCAGGTGCTGCCAAGTTTCTGGCGCGCGCGACCAACGCGCATGTCATCGGCCTCTTCGTCAGGCCGGCCACGTACCCGCCGGTCGAGGTGTTCGATCCGGCCGCCTACAGCGTGTTCGAGGAGCAGCTTCGCAAGCACCACGATCAGGCGGCGCGCGTGCGCGAGAAGACCGAGCAGTTGATGCGCGGCGAGCCGTTCACCTACGAGTGGGTGTTCGTCGAGATGCTCAATTTCGCGGCGCTTTCCGAAGGCGTCGCGGTGAAGGCGCGGGCCGCTGACCTCGTGATCGCGAGCCAGGGACCCGTGGAGGCCGACTGGCTGTCGCTCGACGAGGTGCCGGAAGTCGTTGCGCTCAAAAGCGGCCGGCCGGTGCTCGTCATCCCGCGCACCGGAACGTTCGACAGCTTCGGCGATGCGATCACGGTCGCGTGGGACGGGCGGCGCGAGGCAGCGCGGGCGGTATTCGACGCGCTCCCGCTGTTGCAGAAGGCCAAGCGCGTGCGCGTCGTGACGGTAACTGAGCGCAACGGCAAGCGCGGCTCGAACGAAGTGCCCGGCGCCGACATTGCGGTTGCTCTCGACCGCCAGGGCGTGCGCGTCGAGACCGCGACGTGCGCCGACGGCTCGACCGGCGCGGGTGGCGCGTTGCTCGCAGACGCGGCGGGCAGCGGGTGCGACATGCTGGTGATGGGTGCCTACGGCCATTCGCGGCTGCGCGAGTTCGTGCTCGGCGGGGCAACCCGGCACGTACTGCAGAAGGCGACCGTGCCGGTGCTCATGTCTCACTAGACCCTGGAGACGACAGTGACCCTCAAACACATTCGTATCGAGCTGGCACGAGACGAGGAGTTCCCGAACGGCAGCCGCACGCGCGGCTACGAGTTCGTCGCGCCGCTCGACGGCACAGGCCATCTCGACGCCGCCGAGTGGAAGGCGGCGCGCGAGCGCTGCCGCGTCAAGCGGTTCTGGGAAGGTGCCAAGCCCGAGATCGGGCGGTTGGTGCACCGGCGCGGCGGCACCTGGGCCTTCGACTACGATCCGCGAAGCTCGGACGACGACGAACCCGGCTTCAAGCTCGACAAGCATCGTTTCGTGCCGGGCGAGTATGTTTCGTTCCGCGAGCACGACGGCGTGATGCGCACCTTCAGGATCGTCGCCGTCGCCGAGCTCGAATAGAACCTCCCGCTCGCGCGCGATACCCGGGCAACGCCGATCGTCCGGTGTCGCGCGCGCTCTTTTGTCAAATCCTGGCGAGGTCGAGCACAACCTCGCGAACGGCGGCATCGTCCTCGACCAGGCGGATCGCGAAGCCGAGTTCGCTCGCCATGGCGAGCATGGTCGTATTCTCGGCCAGCACGAGGCCTGTCACGCGTTTCATCGCGCGGGCATGGGCGTAGTCGACGAGAAGCTGCATCAAGCGCCCGCCGAGGCCGCGGCCGTGAAGGTCGGAGCGGACCAGGATGCCGTACTCGCCGGTCTCGAGGTCCGGGTCGAGGATCAGGCGCACGACGCCCAGCAGCTCCCCGCCGGCGCGATCGATCGCAACGAACGCCATCTCGCGCGCGTAGTCGATCTGCGTCAGGCGCGCGAGGAACTCGTGCGGAAATTGCTTGCGCGCCGTCATAAAGCGCAGGCGGATGTCGGCGGGATCGACCTTCGCAAAGAACGGCACATATAGCGCTTCGTCCTCGGGCCGCACCGGACGGACGTCGACAGGGCCGAGGCCCGCTATTTCGAAGGTACGCTCCCACTCGCTGGGGTATGGCGTGATCGCGAGCGGGGCACGTGGCTCCGCCGCCGGATCGGCTACGCGGATGCGGGCGTCGAGGGC
>JANRKM010000049.1:0-6715 GCA_033763475.1 Kofleriaceae bacterium | reverse complement strand
CGCGGCCTCCGCTACCGCCTCTCCGCGCTTCACCGCTGCGAGCAACTCGGCGCGCTGGCTCTGCTGTTGGTCCTTCTTCATCCGCGCAGGGTCGACGAGCTCTCCCCAACCCGCCATGTGGGGTTCGCACAGCGCTTACCGACGATCGGCGCGGGGGCGGGCGCAGACGGCTGGACGACGTCGCTGCGCTCTGCGCGCGATCCTGTCCGTCTTGAGCTCGCACGAAGTCCATCGTATCCGACAGCACGTGCGACGACGCGCGCGCAAAGCAATGCGGCTGATGCTTCACTTCGAGCACGCCGTCGTTGGCCGGCGGACTCGCGCGCAGAGTCAGAGGGGCTGAGGCCGGTTGCCGTTGCCGATCGAGCGAACGATCGATTCTGTCGCGGTCGTACCGTTGATAGACCACGACATGAGAGCGAACGAGTCGTCGTTCGCCGACGCGTCGAGAAACCGAGCGCTGTCGAGACCCGACGGGAACGTCCAGCAGCGGTCAGGATGGCTCGCCAGGCAGGCGAACGAACCCGAAGCGTCTGCGCCTTGCCATCCGACGACCGGCCACGGAAACGCCGTGCCGTGGATCATCTCCAGCCTTGGAAAGGCCTGCGAGCCGCTTTGCGCGACACGTATGAGCGTGTTGTTGGTTGCGGTGAATACCGCGTTTTCGACGCTCATCATCACCCAGTCGCCGTTGTTGCGGATCCCGACGATCCACATGCAGGTCGCGGCGTGCTCCTCGAGCGCCGGAGTGCCGTTCGCATAAACGGCACGTGCTGTGTGGCAGTCGTCGTGGGTGCCAAACGAGAACCATGGAGAGGTCCCGTTCGGGGGATCGATCAGATCGAAGCCCGGGCTCGAGACCTGTAGCTCCGGTGTCAGCGGGGTGAACCGCGGAGCTCCGTTGACCTCGTCATAGGCGAGCACTCTGGGCTTCGAGGTACCAACGCTGGGATCACGTCCGAAGAGAACCGTGAGCGACCCACGTACTCCACCGTCGGCGTTGTCGAGGGGTGCAGCTACCGGCGTCATCGATCCGGACGGAACGATCGCGGCGACATCGGTATCGCTCACGACCGCGGCGCCCTCGGCCGTGGTGACCACCTCGGGCTTCGTCGACGAAGGGCGGTTTGTACTGGTCACGACGCTCTGCACGCCCGTTGCTTCACGATATCGAGTCAGCACCACGGGGCCAAATCCAGTCGGATTCTGCATACCGGCGATGTGCACGGTATCGCCGTAGACGGAGACCGCAGCGTTGTTGAGCGTATGGGGCACCTCGACCGCGGTGCCGTTGGAGGTCAAGGCCCAGACGCGCGTGGATGTCCCTGCGAGGACGGATGCGACCGGCAACGACGTTCCATGGGCCCGCACCGAGGCGTTGCCGGTGATATTCGTCGTTACCGACGTGACCTGCCCATTGCGCTCGAACGCGAACGCGATCGCATTGCTCGCCGTTCGGCCGACGACAATGTACGTCGACGCCGAACTGCTCTCGAAGTTGCTAACAGTGTCGACCACGCCGCAGGTGGAGAATGGCATCGGGTGAGCGGTGATCGCATCGTGGCGAATGCGGACCAGGTACGTGATCCCTGCTTTGCGCACGCACAGCGGTAGCATGTTGAATCCCGACCCTCGCAGGGACGCGTAGGCCAATACCTTCAACTGATCGAGACCAACAGCAGGAGCACCGTCGATCATCACGGGCTCGAGTGTCTTGGATGCGACGTTGAAGACCTTCAGCGAGATCATGCTGCCGGTGACTTCCGGAACGACGATCCGGCCTGGCGTCGGAGTCTCGTGGAGCGCGAAGCCCTCGTCAGGGGGGGGGAAGCCATCCGCGGCGGCCGTGACCGGCACGAGCTGGCCGTTCTCGGGCCGCATCAGATTGGCGGCCGGGATCGACGAGAGCCGCACCGACAGCAGCTGTGCCGGAGGACGCCTGTTCCACGCACGGAAGTTCGAGTCGACGACAATCTCATTTCTTAGCACCGTGAACTGGCTGGAGGCCAAGTTCAGCAGGCCGAGGTCGGCACCACGAGACCACAACAGGTCTCCGCCCGGAAGCACGTATGGCGTGGCTGCCTCGTTGGCCGCCCAGGCGTCGCTTGGCAGCCCGGAATCCGAGCGAGCGAGCGACATTCCATACGGGCTCAGCGCAACGATCGCCTGCTTACAAGTCCCGCTCATGCAATCGAGGGACAACGACGACGCGAACGTGTGTCCATCGAAAGCCGCGCGAAACTGGCTGAAGGACGCCGATGCCTGAATCGTGGTGCTCTCGACCGGGTCGCAAACCCATCCGGTACCGTCGCCATCAAGATCGGCTTGTCCCGGATCGAACACCGTCGGACACAGATCAACGGCATCGCAGACGCCATCGTTGTCCTGGTCCTGCGCGCAGACGGCAGCGTCGTCGGACCCGGCATCGTCGGCATCGCCGCTCGTTCCCGCATCGACCGACGCGTTGGGGCCAGAACAACCAGCTGCCGCGAACGCGGTCAGCCACACAACACGCCACCAGACGACCAACATCTGGCGCCAATCCTATCGCGCGCGATGGAATCGCGAAAGCATGCAGGCGGCGTCGCTTGGTGAACACCTCGCTTGGGTTCGAGGAGCCGTGTACTCCATCGCAATGGTCCGTCTCCTCAAAGTGCGGGAAGAGGAGCAGAGGTGCTGACGAGCCCGGCCGAGCGCAACTCGCGCCAAGTCAGCAGGAACCGTCTCAGCGAGTGCAGCGCAGGAATCGACGGAGTCCCCGACGAGCTCGATGCTGCGTCTCAAGAACACGACAAGTGGTTCATGGTATCCCGAACAAATTCGGAGGTCAGGCGTGGACGCTCTGAACCCGGACGTCGTAGCGGTCGAAAACGGCGCGCATGCGCTGGACATCGATGGACGTGAACGGATGCCAGGCCTGTGGCGCGAGGCCGGTCTGGAAGTAGAGACCCACGACGGCTCCTTTCGACTTGCGAAAGGTCGTGACCTGCACGTGCATCGCTTCGGTTCGCCCGATCGCGACAGGTTTGCGAGGATTGCCGCGGTGGATCACGAAGTCGCCGCGCGTCGTGAGCAACACGCGATGCGGACGCGTCACCCACAGTAGGCCCGCGACGATCAGGCCCACGAGACCGAGGGTGATCACGAGTGTCCACGCACCGCTCGCGATCAACGCGGGTAGGCCGAAGATCACCCACAGGAACGGCGGAACGATCGCGAACACGATCCACGAGGCCTGACCACGGCCGATCGTGATCGTCGTGCCGTCCGTCGCATCGTCGACGCGGACTCGTCCCGCGCGCTCGTGATCGTGCGCCGCTTGCCGTTCGCGCTCGCGATTCCGTTTCTCGTGTTCGGCGGTGTCCGCGAGCTTCGCGCCGGCTTCGGCGCGCTCGCGCATGCGTGCTACTTCGTCGGCGGATGGACTGTTCGCGAGCGCAGTGCGTGCTGCTTCGATCGCGACACGCGCGGTTCGAAAACTCGCGTTCGGCGCACGCAGCGCATCCGCGAGCTGTCGCAGCGACGGGCGTGGCTCGACGACCGTCGCAAGGCCGTGAAGATCCAGCTCGGTTCCACGCCCGAACCCGATCAGGTGGACGCGCTCGCCATCGAGGATGATGTGCTCTGCGTTCAACGCGCCGTGCGTCGCAGGGGCGATGTCGCTCAGGATCGCGAGCACCTGCTCGACGATGCCGAGGAGCTCCGTATCGCTGTGTGTGAGTTTGGAGAGCGCCTCGCCCGGTGCCTTTCTTCGGACGAGTCTCGCGTCGGCCGAGATCTCGACGGGCTGAAATTCGACGAGCGGCGGCACACACGGATGCTCGATGGAGCGCAGGACGTCGGCCTCGCGCGCGAGCGCGTCAATCGCCGCCAGCACCTCAGCGCGCCCATCAAGCGCGATCTGCGTCACGACGACCTCGGCGTTCGACGTTCGATCACGCGCGTACCGCACGAGGCGGTGACCTTCACCTCCGATCTCGCGGAGCACCTCGTAGCGATTCGCGATGACGACGGTCACCTCGAAACGATAGCCCATCATGGCACGTGCCGAGCGACCGACTCCGACCACCTCGCGGGGCGTCGGCATCGGGAGCCCGTTACGACGTCGCCCGAGCAGTTGCTCGTCGGCTCGCTGTGGCGGCAGCGAGTAGTCGAACCAGAGCCAGGCTGACGTCAGGACGACGGTGCGGATGGCGTGAGCAACGCTGATTCCCCTGCGACTCGATGCGCGCGCCGCCGTCCGGACCGGCTATGCGCACCACTCGCCGACGCCTGCGCGCGCGTATGTCCGCCGCCAGCCGGAGGACACCACGCTCTACGGCGTGGTCCGCGACCATCTCCCGACGGTCGCAGCGAGTAGGGTCGGCCCCTCTAGCGACGCTCTGCGCGCAATACGGCGACGATCTCGTCGGGATCGGCGAACAGCTCCGACACCTCGCGCATGTCGATCCACGCACCCTCGAGATCCTCGGCGAGTTGGTGGTCCTCCTCAGGCTCGAGGAGAATCGACACGGTGGTCCTCACGACGATCGCCTCCGCACTTTTGGACACGAGCTCGAGCTTGCCGGCGGCGACGAGTGCCCGCACGACGCGAGCTGCATAGGCCTCGGTGTTCGCGATTGCACGTGAGGTCGGGTCCGCGTTCGGGGCGCTGCCACGAGGCTGCCCGCAGACTCCGCACTCGGCTCTGCTCAGCAACGCGCTACCGCAGTGCTTGCAGTTGTCGGGTGGATCGAGCTCGATGCCGTCATCGTCCTCACCGCGAATGATCGCGCGACTCCACCGGGGTGCTTGGTCGGCAGGGACACCGCCGGCAATCAACACCGACGCGAGCCCGTCCTCGTCGAGCCGCGCGCCCATCACGCTCTCGACCTTCGACCAGAACTTCGCTTCGGTGCCGAGAATCTCGATCGCCGCTTTCGCGTTGGGCAGGTGGATGCGCGCGTCCTTGCGGGTAAACAGCACGCCTCGCGCGAGGCGTGCAAGCTCACGAGCGCCATCGTCCAGCATCGCCAGAACCATAACCCCAGTTGCTCCACTATCCGAGTTAACCGGCGCGCCCGGTTTGATTCTCTATCTGAGTCGGTGTGAGATCGAAGGGGCGGCGTGGCCTCGGTGGACACGTGGCGACGAGCTATCCGAGTCGGTCCGCGCGCATGAGATCGAAGGGCGGCGTGGCCTCGGTGGGTACGTGGCGACGACCCTTGCCTGACGTCCGGTATGCGGACAGCGCGTGTTGCAAACGTGCGACGTGTGGTCGTGATCGGCCGGCCCGCGGGTACGACGTGCACGTGCAGCCCCGGCGCAGTGGAGAGCTGCTACGATCTGACCGAGGGCGTCGCCGACGTCGGCGTGTGCGCGAGCGGCACGTGGACGTGCTTGGCTTCCGGACTCGGCCGTACTGCGTGCACGGGCGCCCACGGCCAGACCGCCGTGTCCGACGTCTGCGACGGGAGCGTCGCGTTGATCGACGAGTGCTAAGCCCTGCCGGGCAGCCGGTCTCCGCTGCCATGTCGTCGGCAGACGCTGGAGCGTACCTGCTCGGGATTGGTATCGATGCACAAGACGACCTGACCCTGCTCGTCAACAGAAACGCGGTCTCCTGGTCGATGGCGGGGCTCACCTCGCCGTCGAATTACACGAACTTTCTACGCATCACCCACTGAGCCGCTTCGGCAGCGCAGTCACCGAGGGAAGCCAACCCCCGTGGCGGCGTGGCGAATCGCGATGTTGTCGAGCGCCACCGTCGTCATCGCGCTCAGCGTGCCCAGCGGCTAGGTCCAACTACATCGAGCCGAGCAAGGCGAAGCGCTCGCACGGACTGGTCGGTGGCGAAGCGATTGCCGCGTTCAAGACGGCTGATCAGCTCGCACCGCGCGCGCAGCACGCGTGCTTGATCCTGTCGCGGCTCTACATCGATCACGTCGTCGCGAGCTGGCGCAGCCACATCGCGGTCGGCAGGTCAGGCAGCGAGCAGCTTGTTGGTCACTCCGTACGTGAGATCGAGCGAGCGGGCGAGCGCTTCGATCGCCTGGTCGGAGACGCCCACTAGCTGCAGCCGCTGTACCCGCCGCAGCTTCGCCGCGCCCTCGAGGACCTGTGCGGCCGCATCTGGAACCTCGCCGCCGAGGCGCACCGTGTCGAGAGCGGTCAGCGCGTTGTTGCCGATGAGTGCGTGCGCAGTCCGCAGGCCCGCGCCGGTGCCAAGGAACTCGAGGACGCGCACATTGCCGAAGCTCGGATTGCCGACCACATGCGCGCAGCCATCGTCTCCGAGGATCTCGTTGTAGCTGAGACTGAGCCTCGTGAGCTGAGGGAGCCGGATACGGCCGAGCACGGCCGCGGTCCTGGGACCGAGCTCGTCGTGCAGGAGCTCGAGCGACTCGAGCGGGCCACCGTCGAGAACGTCGAGCAGGTCCCCGATATCTCCAACGTAGCGGTCCAGCGCGAGATGCCGCAGCGATCGAGCAAACGGGGCAGCGAGAAAGGCGCGGACGCACTCCATGCTGAGGTCCTTGTCGGAGATGGTGAGTCCGGTGAGCTCGCGCGTGAAGGGCGAGGCCGCGAAGGCTCGTGCCGCTCCCTCATCGAGGTAGATTCCAGCGAACGCCAGCTGCTCGATCCCGGCGAGCGCGGGCTGGCGCACGAGCGCCCGCAGTCCTTCGGCATCACTTCCGAGCGCATTCAGCCCGAGCGAGAACCGCGGACGCTGCGT
>JANRKM010000048.1:0-19829 GCA_033763475.1 Kofleriaceae bacterium | reverse complement strand
CCCGCAGTTCTACTTCCGCACGACGGACGTGACGGGCACCGTGACCCTGCCGGCCGGCACCGAGATGGTGATGCCCGGTGACAACATCCGCTTCGAGGTCGAGCTGGTTTCCCCGATCGCGTGCGAGGAAGGCCTCCGCTTTGCGATTCGCGAGGGTGGCAAGACCGTCGGCGCCGGCGTCGTGACCAAGATCCTCGAAGAAAAAGTCGCGGCCAAGAAGTAACGAGAACTTCGGTTCGCTGAAAGGCTGACTCTCACGAGTCGGCCGCTTTCTGTTTTCGGACCCGGTTTCTCACACCGTTTGCGGGGCCTAATGGCCGGTGTTGGGATCGCCGTGGCGGCTGGTCTCGAACAGGTACCACGTACGCTCCTCTGTCTCGTCGATCCACGTCTCGATGAGGCTCGTCGTCGCGACATCGTTGTACTCGGATGCGACGTCGTGCACCTCGCGGAGTCGCTCGGCGAAGGTCTTGTTGTCCTCGCGCAGCTCCGCGAGCATGTCGAGCGGATCGACGTAGTCGGCGTCATTGTCGGACAGGTGCTGGAGCTTCGAGATCTGCCCGATCGAGCGGATGGTCGAGCCGCCGATCTTGCGCACGCGCTCCGCGATCGGATCCGTCATCGCGAAGATCTGCGAGGCCTGCTCGTCGAGCAGCTTGTGGTAGTCGCGGAAGTGCGGTCCGCTGACGTGCCAGTGGAAGTTCTTCGTCTTGAGGTAGAGTGTGAACGCGTCGGCGAGGACGCCATTGAGCGCGCCACTTACCGCCTTCGTAGCCTCCGCGCCAAGATCGGTCGGCGTCGCGAGGCGAATGCCATGCGCTTCCTTGAGCCGGGACTTTTGGGCCGTGGTCATCGTCGATCGGGTCATAAAACGTCTCTACCCCTCGCGACCGAGCCCGTCGATGTGGCGAATGTCTACGTGCGACGGCGCGCGCCGGGCCCGCCCTACTCGATCACGTGGGGCACGCCCCACACCGCAGCGAGTGCGCCGCGGCGTCGAGAAACGGCATCAACTCGAACGCGCCCGTGCCCTTATGGATCACGGTGCCGTAGGCGCCAACAGCATCGATGTCATCGGGGCCGTTGCCGCTGATGTCGTAGAGCACGCGGGTCGTCGGGGACGGGAAGGGGGACGAAGCTCGTGCCGTCGTCATGTGATAGATGCTGCCGCCATTGCCAACGGTGTAGACGTCGTTCGCCGACGATGTACCGACGCACGGCGGCGCTCATTGGATCCAGCTCGTCCCGTCGTTGCGGAAGACGTGACAGACGAGGCGACCTGGTTCTTCTAGGGCCGCCGACGGCCGTGTAGAATGGCAGCGTGAAGGTCACCAAACTCGTAAGCGTCCTCGTCCCCATGCTCGCGGCGACTGGATGCGACAGCGACACGGCCGGTCCGGAAGGCCCCCCTGGCGAACAAGGCTCGGCTGGCCCGCAGGGTCCTGCTGGGCCCCCTGGAGAAATGGGCCCGGCTGGCCCCGCCAACGTCACCAAGGTCACCGTCGAATGTCCTCAAGCCACGGCCCCGTTTACCTGCACGGTCACGTGCCCCGCCGGTGGCACGGCCATCGCCTACGCCGGAACGAACGAGGAAGCGGTGACGGCGAACGAATGGCACGTGTACCTCAATAGTCACGGCCAGGACCCGGCGGACCCTTCGTCGTGGAACGTCAATTTCGGCACTGAAGGGTACGATGGCACCGCCACCATCACGGTTTCGGCGATCTGCTTCACGCCAACTGAATGACCTTGCCACCGGCAACGGCCGTCGACGCGGGGCTCCTCGAGCTCCTAGATGACGTCGCACCCGAGCCGATGCACCAGGCGGTCTATGCGGCGTGCATGGCACCGCGCTGGGTTTTTGGTAATCGCTCCACCACCGACCAAGCAGCGCGCCCCTTCTGGGTGATGGACCTGACCGGCGTGGATGCGATCGACGCGCTCTGGCGTCACGTCGCGCCGACATGCGAGCAGCTGACCGGCCATAAGCTTCACGTGTTGCGCCAGTACGCCAACGGTCACACGTACGGTCTTGGTGGACGCCCCCATTTCGACGATGTCCGCCCCGGGACGTTCACCTTCCTGTACTACCCGATGGTGCGCTGGCCCCGCGAGTGGGAGGGGGAGACCCTGTTCTTCAGCCCCGACGGGCACATCGTTGCAGGCGTCGCGGTTGCCCCGAACCGGGGCGTACTCTTCGATGCGCGCATGCTCCATTCTGCGCGCGCGCCGAGCCGAGACTGTCCAGACCTGCGGATCACCATCGCCATCAAGCTCGCCGCGTCGCCCTGAGCTCCATCAGGGCTCGGCCCACCGACGCATCAGATTCGCGTGCGCTTTGACGATGAGGTCGATCCCGGCGCGAGGCCCACCGGCGGAGCGGACGAGCTCGAGCGCGGAGGATAGATCGGCGAGCGTCTCACGCGCGGCTGCATCACGTACGAGGCTTTGGATCCACCCAACGATGACGCGCCGCACTCCCCTCGTCACCTCGCGCACTTCGTGAAATGCACCCGTCGGGTAGACCACCAGCGCGCCCGCCGGCAACGCGATCGCGCGATCACCGATCACGAGCTCGCCGCCCCCGTACGCTGCCGGCTCGTCGAGTGCCAAGGTGAACGACGCGTCGGCCCGATACATCGCGGCCCCCTCGGACATCAGGGCTGCGTCGACGTGCGGGCGGTAGTACATGCCCTCGCGATAGCGCGCGAGGCGCAAGGAGTGCACGTGCCGGGGAAGCTGGTCCGCGCGAAACCGCGGGTGGCGACGCAAGGCTGTACCCACGATGGTGGCGACCGACGTGATCGCCGGATCGTTAGGGCCGAGCTGCTCGTTGTGCTTGAAGTCGGCAAGCTCCACGCTCGCAGACGCCCGGCCATCGACGAACGCTACCCGCTCTGTGAGGTCTTGTAGCGTGGCCATTTCGGAGAGGCTCAGGACCTCGGGATAGATCCGCAACATCAAGCGCGAGAGTACGGCCGACACCCTACGGCGTCTCCAGGAACGTCGCGTGGAACGTGGTCGTCTTGTAGCCCGCAGGGGTCACTTTGATGACCCAGTCGCCGGGTGGATCGCCGGGCGACAAGCTCCAGCCTTTCTCGATCCAGCCGTCGTCGCCGCAGATGGCCTCGCCCCGGAAGCGAGCGATGCGGCCCTCATCGCGGATCTCGAGGTTAGGGGAGGGGCTCCAGACGCCCGGCTTCGGGAGGCGAAATTCTTCGCGCACCCGGATTACATCGCCATTCGCGCAGTCGAGCTGGATCCGCCAGCCGAACGTCGGGTCCATGTACATCGGGATCTCGTCGCTCGCGACGAAGCCAGTCAGGGTGAAAATGCCGACCTCCGCGCTGCGTGGCGAGGGCAGGGCGACCGCCGGCCGAGGGGCCGGCTTTGAGATCGGCAGAGCTGGGCTCACGGGCGTTGCCGTCCAGCAACCAGTGACCATCACGACAACGGAAAACCGCACCGCAGAACAGTACCGACGATCACCGATGATCTGGACCATCCTGCGGAAATCGCGGAACACTCTTGCCACCTACCACCCTTTGCGGTACACGTCCGCTTCCGTTCAGCACAGCCGAGGAGTACCCGCAGACTAAGGTAGCTAAGTTGTCGAGTTTCTTAGGGGAGTAGCTCAATGGTAGAGCATCCGTCTCCAAAGCGGAGGGCTGCAGGTTCAAGTCCTGTCTCCCCTGCCACCGCACTTAAATGAAGTAGGACGCCCGTGGCACAGCAAGAGAACGCACCAAACAAGCCAGTACACCTCATCTTCCTGGTGGGGTCGGTACTGCTGTTCTACGTGCTCCAGTGGTCAATCGACTGGCTTTGGGGCTACTTCAGCTCTGCGCCTGGTGAGTTCACCACGTCGATGATCGCTGCTGTTGGCGCGTTCGTCGTCGGCGTCGGGCTGTATCGCAACGATCGCGTCTACAACCTAGCCAACGAAGTCACTCAAGAGCTGAAGAAGGTCACCTGGCCGAGCGCCAAGGAAGTCCGCGCAGCGACGATCGTCGTTATCGTCATGTCGGTCGTCTCGGCGATCATTCTCGGCCTCGTTTTCGACGGCGTTTGGTCGAAACTCACGGAGCTGGTCTATGGCGGATAACGTGTTCGCAAACGGCGATTCGAACGATGATGGGTCGAGCACCCCGCCCGACGCCCCGGTCGAAGGTGCTGCTGCGCCGGCCGCCGCGATCGCCGAGAAGAAGTGGTACATCGTCCATACGTATTCGGGGCACGAGAACAAGGCCAAGCTGACGCTGAAGGAGCGCGTGCAGAACGCGAACCTCGGCGAGTACTTCGGCGACATCCTCGTCCCGACGGAGAGCGTGATGGAGGTGGTGAAGGGCCAGCGCCGCACCACGACCCGCAAGTTCTTCCCGGGGTACATGTTCGTCCAGATGGTCCTCGACGATCGGACGTTCCACCTCGTCAAGAACACCCCCAAGATCACCGGGTTCCTCGGTGGCACCAAGCCGACGCCGGTTCCTCCGAGCCAGATCGCCGGTGTTCAAGACAATGCTGCCCAGGGCAAGGCGAAGCCGAAGGCTCGCGTCGTGTTCGAGGTCGGAGATGCCGTCCGCGTGATCGATGGTCCGTTCGCCAACTTCTCGGCCAAGGTCGAAGAAGTGAAGGCGGACAAGCAGAAGATCAAGGTCTCGCTCAACATGCTCGGTCGCACGACGTCGGTAGAGCTTGACTTCGCCCACGTCGAGAAAGCATAAAGCGCGCCCGTCTATTCAGACGCGTAGCTCGAGAGACGTCCCATGAAGAAGGTCACCGCACTCATCAAGCTCCAGTGTCCCGCAGGTAAGGCCAACCCGGCCCCGCCCGTCGGCCCGGCCCTCGGCCAGCACGGCTTGAACATCATGCAGTTCTGCAAGGAGTTCAACGCCCGTACGCAGGGTCAGGGTGACCTAATCATCCCGGTGCTCATCACCGCGTACGCGGACCGCAGCTTCACGTTCATCACCAAGACCCCGCCCGCGTCGATCCTTCTCAAGAAGGCGGCCAAGGTCGAGAAGGGTTCGGGCGAGCCGAACAAGAACAAGGTCGGCAAGGTGACCAAGAAGCAGGTCGCCGAGATCGCTCAGCTCAAGCTGCCCGATCTCAACACCACGAGCCTCGAGTCGGCGATCCGTTCGGTCGCTGGCACTGCGCGCTCGATGGGTCTCGACGTCGTCGACTGAAAGGTCCGACGACACGCTCGATTACATTCGACTCGGCGGCCGCGTGTTGCGGCCTTTCGAGTTTTTAACCCTCGCTGGGTGCTCCTGGGAGCGCGGTTCTCACCACCGCGCGCGATGACCAGGCCCCAACAGGAGAACTCCGATGGCTGGCAAGAAGTATCGCAAGGCAGTTGAAGGCTACGACGCGGCGAAGAAGTACTCGGTCGCCGAGGCGTGCGCGATGATCCCGAAGACCAAGATCTCGACCAAGTGGGACGAGACGGTCGATGTCTCGGTGCGCCTGGGCGTGAACCCCAAGTACGCCGACCAGATGGTCCGCGGCTCCGTCGTGATGCCCGCGGGCACGGGCAAGACGAAGCGCGTCCTCGTCATCGCGAAGCCCGACAAGGCGCGCGAGGCCCTCGAGGCCGGCGCGGACTACGCGGGCTCTGACGAGTACATCAAGAAGATCGCCGAGGAGAACTGGTTCGAGTTCGACACGCTGGTCGCCACCCCGGACATGATGGTCCAGGTCGGAAAGATCGGTCGCGTCCTCGGTCCCCGCGGCCTGATGCCGAACCCGAAGGTGGGCACCGTCACCGCCGACGTGAAGAAGGCCGTTGCCGAGCTCAAGGCCGGCCGCGTCGAGTTCCGCGTCGAGAAGGCGGGCATCATCCAGACTCCGATCGGCAAGGCGTCGTTCAAGCCCGAGGCGCTCGCGCAGAACCTCAGCGCGCTCCTCGACATGCTGATGAAGCTCAAGCCGGCGACGGCCAAGGGCACGTATATGCGCTCGATCACCATCTCGACGACGCACGGCCCGGGCGTGAAGGTCGACACCGCTGCCTTCGCGGGCGGCGGCGCGGCCGAGTAATTTCACACGTAGCTGTTGCAGCGTTTCGTAAACGGAGCTATCAAGCGCACCCGATTCCCATAACGAACACCCCGTCAAAGAAGTAGGCGACTCGCGCTTTCATCGCGCGGGTCCGAAGCGCCCTACGGAGACGAGGTTCCCGACACTGGGTCGTCAGATTCCGGTGCTTCGCGACCCTCGCTCCACATTGGACCGAGGGTTCGTTGTTTGTAAGGAGCACCCAATGGACAAAGCAGGCAAGCAAGAGATCCTCGGCGAGATCAAGGAGGCGTTCGCGAACGTCGCCTCGGTCGTGATCGCGGACTACCGCGGGATCACCGTCCCGGTCGTCACCGCGATGCGCGATGACTTCCGTAAGGCCGGCTGCCACTACCGCGTCCTCAAGAACTCACTGGTCAAGATCGCGGTCAAGGGCTCGAAGATGGAGCCCCTGTCGCAGCTGATGGTCGGCACAACGGCCGTCATCTGGTCGACCGAGATCCCGCAGGACCCGGCAAAGATCGCGCTCAAGTGGGCCAAGGACGAGCCCAAGTTCCAGATCAAGGGCGGCTACTACGAAGGCCAGCTCCTCGACGTTGCCGGCGTGGACGCCCTGGCGAAGATGCCGGGCAAGAACGAGATCCGCGCCCAGATGCTCATGACGTTCCTCGCTGCGCCGCAGAGCTTCGTCGCTCAGCTCGCCGCGGGCCCGCAGAACTTCGCCTACCTCCTCGACGCTCGCAAGCGTCAGCTCGAGAACGGCTAGTCCGTTCTCTCCACCCCAACCCGTTTTTCAAACCTCTCGGTTTTTGAACAGTAGAAGGAACACGCCATGTCGATCTCTAACGAAGATGTCATCAACTACCTCTCCAACCTCTCGGTGATCGACCTCGTCAACCTGACGAAGTCCCTCGAGGACAAGTGGGGCGTCAAGGCGGCCCCGGTTGCCGTTGCGGCGGCTCCGGCGGCGGGCGGCGGCGCGGCCGCGGCCCCGGCCGAGGAGAAGACGGAGTTCACCGTCGTTCTCAAGAGCGGCGGCGCCAACAAGATCGGCGTCATCAAGGTCGTCCGCGAGATCACCGGCCTGGGCCTCAAGGACGCCAAGGACATGGTCGATGGCGCCCCGAAGGACGTCAAGGCCGGCATCAACAAGGCCGAGGCCGACGACATCGTCAAGAAGCTCAAGGAAGCTGGCGCCGAGGTCGAGGTCAAGTAACCCCGTCCTTCGCGCGTCACCGCGCGAAGGTTGGTTACTGACGCGTCGATGGCTCGTCGGTCCTTCGGGATCGGCGGGCCATTCGTCGTTTCGGCCGAGACGGTCACGTCGTCGAGATGTCCTGCACGCGTGCGGCGGACGCCGACCCCGACACCGAGCCCGACCCCGAGACCGACCCCGAGACCGAGGACGGGGCAGACCGCGCACACAGGTGTCAGCCCAGGCCGGGCACGTGGCATCGGGATTAGCGCGGTCGACCATCGCCATCGGCATCTGCGTCCCTTACGGTCGGCGTCTCGGAGTGAGCCGTCGGGGTCGGGCTCGGCAGTCGGCAGTCGGCAGTCGCCAGTCGGCCGGTACACGTGCCTCGGCTTGCTTCCGCGGGTCCATCGCGCGAGCTTCGGTGCGTGGATGGATGCATTTTCGGCGGCGCGAACCCAGTCGCGCTGCGCTCGGGCGGGGCGCTATCGTGCGGTGCTCTCGCCGGCGAAGCCGAATGGGTGGAGCTTCTGCGGCCCGGTACGCCGACCCAGCGGGTGGTGTTGCCGTATCCGAATGCGGGGCTCGGCGGGCAGGAGCTCGTGGTCTCGCCCGACGAGCGCTACGCGGCGATGTACGTCTACTCCGGCCAGAGCGAGCAGGGCTACGAGCTGTTCGAGCTCGCGCCGGCGCTGCGTCATCTCCGCAGCGTGCGCTATCTTGAAGGTGAAGGGGATGCTCCGCGCTTCTCACCCGATGGACGCTGGCTCGTGATGGTGACCACGGTGGTCCCTACGATTCGCGGCACCGAGGAGTACGTCGAGGAGATCCTCACGGGCGGTCAGGGCGATGCCCCGGTGAGGCTGGCCGAGGTCCTCGTCGACTGGGCCGAGGTGTCGGTTCTGGAGGTCCCCGACGGCGAGCTGTCCCAGGTGGCGATCGGGACCCTACTGTCGAGGGGCTTCGACTACGACGCTTTCTCCGAATGGACGCTTCACGAAGCCTGGCAGTTCTCCGCAGCCGACCGGGTGACCATGGTTCTCCCATGGGGAGCGGGTCTCGAGCTCCAGATACCGCCCATCGGGCCGGTCACGACCGAGCCATTCCCAGTCTCCGAGGACTGAGCCGGCTTCGTCAGGGTTGGACGCTCGGCAGTTGGGCCAGCCCAAAGATGGAGGTACCGCCGGGCACGTAGGCCGGGTAGAACCCGCCTCGGCCGAGGGGCCGGGAGGTGCAGTGGTCACAACGATCTACACCCGAGGTTGGCACGGGAGTTTGCACGCAGAATTCGCTTCCGTTTGCAGAAGCTGTGCTATACGCAGCCCCGGTTTGCGGTTCGCAGTGACTTACAAGCCCGTCCGACGAGAAAGCGCGCACTCGTCGGTTCGCGCATAAAAGCTCCAGTTTCGCCGGCACCTCACAGCATCCATCGAGCAGTGGATCGCAGTGGGACCGGCACTCGTCTCTTTTCGGCCTACGTAACGCAGCGCTTCCACAACGAGGACACATGGCGTCTCAGATCCAGAAGAACTTTCGTGCCCGCAAGAGCTTCGCGAAGCTCAAGCAGGTCATCGAGATCCCAAATCTGATCGATATCCAGAAGCGTAGCTACGACAAGTTTCTCCAGATCGATATCCCGCAGGACAAGCGCGAGGACATCGGTCTGCAGGGCGTTTTCAAGAGCGTCTTCCCCATCAAGGACTTCTCCGAGACGAGCTCGCTCGAGTTCGTTTCGTACAACCTCGAGAAGCCCAAGTACGACGTCGACGAGTGCCGTGCGCGCGGCATGACGTTCGCGGCGCCGATCAAGGTCGTCATCCGTCTCGTCGTCTGGGACGTCAATGAAGAGACCGGGGTCCAGTCGATCCGCGACGTCAAGGAGCAGGAGGTCTACTTCGGCGAGATTCCGCTGATGACCGACTCCGGTACGTTCATCATCAACGGTACCGAGCGCGTCATCGTCTCGCAGCTCCACCGTTCGCCCGGTGTGTTCTTCGATCACGACAAGGGCAAGACGCACTCGAGCGGCAAGTTGCTGTTCAGCGCGCGTGTGATCCCGTATCGCGGCTCGTGGCTCGACTTCGAGTTCGACCACAAGGACGTCCTCTACGTCCGCATCGACCGCCGCCGCAAGCTGCACGCGACCGTGCTGCTCCGCGCTCTCGGCTACTCGACGGAAGAGCTGCTGAACTACTTCTACGACACGGAAGTCATCCACTTCGAGCCGCAGAAGAAGTACTCGCGCCAGGTCAACTACGAGCTGCTCGTCGGCCAGCGCGCGACGCGCGACATCAAGCACCCGAAGACGAAGGAAGTCCTCGTCAAGAAGAACCGCAAGTTCACGAAGGGCGCGATCCGCAAGCTGCAGGAGTCGGGCATCGACCTCCTGCCGATCGACCTCGACGAGCTCGTTGGCAAGGTCTCGGCGAAGGACGTCATCGACGACTCGACCGGTGAAGTTCTCCTCCAGTGCAACGAGGAGCTCACCGAGGCGAAGCTCGACGAGCTGCGCGACCAGGGCGTCGAGAAGGTCGAGGTTCTCTTCATCGATAACCTCAACGTCGGCCCGTACCTCCGCAACACGCTGCTCCTCGACAAGCTCCAGGGCCCCGACGAGGCGGTCATGGAGATCTATCGCCGCCTGCGCCCGGGCGATCAGCCGGCGCTCGACTCGGCGCAGACGCTGTTCCAGAACCTCTTCTTCAACGCCGAGCGCTACGACCTGTCGCGCGTCGGTCGTCTGAAGCTGAACTACAAGTTCAAGATCGACGAGGCGATCGAGACGCAGATCCTGACCAAGCGCGACATCCTCGAGACGGTTCGCTACCTGATCGAGCTCCGCAACGGTCGCGGCGTTGTCGACGACATCGATCACCTCGGCAACCGCCGCGTCCGCGCGGTCGGTGAGCTGATGGAGAACCAGTACCGCATCGGTCTCGTCCGCATGGAGCGCGCCATCAAGGAGCGCATGTCCATGAGCCAGGAGATCGAGACGCTCATGCCGCACGACCTCATCAACGCGAAGCCCGTCTCCGCGGTGGTGAAGGAGTACTTCGGCAGCTCGCAGCTGTCGCAGTTCATGGACCAGACGAACCCGCTCTCGGAGGTCACCCACAAGCGCCGCCTGTCGGCTCTTGGGCCGGGTGGTCTGACGCGCGAGCGCGCGGGCTTCGAAGTCCGCGACGTGCACCCGACGCACTACGGCCGCATCTGCCCGATCGAGACGCCGGAAGGTCCGAACATCGGTCTCATCGCGTCGCTCTCCACCTTCGCGCGCGTCAACGAGTACGGCTTCATCGAGACGCCCTACCGCACCGTCGAAGGCGGCAAGATCAGCGAGGACGTGACGTTCTTCTCGGCGCTCCAGGAGGAGGGCCAGATCATCACGCACGCCAACGTCGAGCAGAAGGCGGGCAAGCTGTCCGAGGACTACGTCTCGAGCCGCAAGGGCTCCGACGTCGTCATGAGCAAGCCCGAGGACGTGACGCTGATGGAGGTCTCGCCGAACCAGCTGGTGTCGGTGGCCGCGTCGCTCATCCCGTTCCTCGAGCACGACGACGCCAACCGCGCGCTCATGGGTTCGAACATGCAGCGCCAGGCGGTGCCGCTCATCCGCACCACGTCGCCGCTCATCGGCACGGGTATGGAGGGCATCGTCGCGCGTGACTCCGGCGTCACCGTCGTCGCCAAGCGCGAAGGCGTGGTCGACTGGGTCGACGCGAACCGCATCGTCGTGCGCCCGAGCAAGGTCGATCCAAAGGATCCGAACTCGGTCCGTCCCGACATCTACACGCTGGTGAAGTTCCAGCGCTCGAACCAGAACACGTGCATGAACCAGCGCCCGATCGTCCAGCCGGGCGATCGCGTGAAGGCCGGCGACGTCATCGCCGACGGCCCGGCGACGGAGACCGGCGAGCTCGCGCTCGGCCAGAACGTCGTCGTCGCGTTCATGCCGTGGGGTGGTTACAACTTCGAAGACTCGATCCTCATCAACGAGAAGCTCGTCAAGAACGACGTCTTCACGTCGATCCACATCGAGGAGTTCGAGTGCGTCGCGCGCGACACCAAGCTCGGCAAGGAAGAGATCACGCGCGACATCCCGAACGTCGGTGAAGAAGCGCTCAAGGATCTCGACGAGTCGGGCATCGTGCGCATCGGCGCCGAGGTCAAGGCCGGCGACATCCTCGTCGGCAAGATCACGCCGAAGGGCGAGACGCAGCTGTCCCCCGAGGAGAAGCTGCTCCGCGCGATCTTCGGCGAGCGCGCCGGCGACGTGCGCGACACCTCGCTCCGCGTGCCGCCCGGCGTGACCGGCGTGGTCATCGGCGCCCGCGTGTTCGCGCGCAAGGGCACCGACAAGGACGAGCGCGCGCAGGCCATCGAGGACGCCGAGAAGGAGCTCCTCATGGTCAACAAGCGGGACGAGGTGAAGATCATCTCGGAGGCCTACTACAACAAGATGCGCGAGCTTCTCGTTGGCAAGGTCACCGCGTCACGCCTCGTCGACGACAAGGGCAAGGTCCTGATCGCCAAGGGCGACAAGATCACGCTCGAGATGCTCGCCGAGGTCCCGCACCGCTACTGGCACGAGATCCAGCTCGACTCTGGCGACGGCAAGATCGAAGAGCAGCTCGAGCAGCTCGCCGCGAAGCGCGAAGAGGACGTCTTCAACATCGAGGCGCAGTACTCGGAGAAGATCTCGAAGCTCACCAAGGGCGACGAGCTCCCCCCGGGCGTCATCAAGCTGGTCAAGGTCTACCTGGCCATCAAGAGGAAGCTGTCGGTCGGCGACAAGATGGCCGGCCGCCACGGCAACAAGGGTGTCGTCTCGCGCTTGTTGCCCGAGGAGGACATGCCGTACCTCGAGAACGGCACCCCGGTCGACATCGTCCTCAACCCGCTCGGCGTGCCGAGCCGTATGAACATCGGCCAGATCCTCGAGGTGCACCTCGGCTGGGCCGCCAAGTCGCTCGGTAACCAGATCCAGGCGTACCTGGAGACCAACTGGTCGGCCGACGTGCTCAAGGGCCAGCTCTCGAAGCTGTTCCCCGAGAAGGCCGAGTTCATCGAGAAGCTCAAGGACGAGGACGTCGGTCGCTTCGCGCAGACGCTCACCACCGGTGTGCACTTTGCGACGCCGGTGTTCGACGGCGCCAACGAGGCCGAAATCAAGTCCGCGCTGAAGATGGCGGGCCTCGCGACCTCGGGGCAGAGCAAGCTCATCGACGGCAAGACCGGCGAACCGTTCGACAACCCGGTGACCGTGGGCGTGATGTACATGCTCAAGCTCCACCACCTCGTCGACGACAAGATCCACGCCCGCTCGATCGGACCGTACTCGCTCGTCACCCAGCAGCCGCTCGGTGGTAAGGCGCAGTTCGGCGGTCAGCGCCTCGGCGAGATGGAAGTCTGGGCGATGGAGGCCTACGGCGCCGCGTACGCGCTGCAGGAGTTCCTCACGGTCAAGTCGGACGACGTGCTGGGTCGCACCCGCATGTACGAGTCGATCGTGAAGGGCGAGCACGTCCTCGAAGCCGGCCTGCCGGAGTCGTTCAACGTGCTCCTCAAGGAGCTCCAGGCGCTGTGCCTGGACGTCGAGCTGATCGAAGACCCCACGGCTCCGCGCCGTGCAGAGCAGCAGCAGCCGGGCATCCCGGCGGGCCTCGCCGCTCTCGCGCGCGAAGTCGCCGACAAGATGGGCAGCGCGAGCTGACCCCTGAACGAACCCTTAGAGCAAGTACCCAGGAGAACCCGTGAAGGACATCTTCAACTTCTTCGAGAAGCCGAAAGATCCGCGTTCGTTCAGCGCCATTCGCATCATGCTCGCCTCGCCGGAGAAGATCCGCGAGTGGAGCCATGGCGAGGTGAAGAAGCCGGAGACCATCAACTACCGCACGTTCAAGCCGGAGCGGGATGGCCTCTTCTGCGCCAAGATCTTTGGACCCGTTAAGGACTACGAGTGCAACTGCGGCAAGTACAAGCGCATGAAGCACCGTGGCGTCGTCTGCGAGAAGTGCGGCGTCGAGGTGATTCAGGCGAAGGTCCGCCGCGAACGCATGGGCCACATCTCGCTTGCCACGCCCGTCGCGCACATCTGGTTCTTGAAGAGCCTGCCGTCGCGCATCGGTAACCTCCTCGACATCCCGCTCAAGGATCTCGAGAAGGTCCTCTATTGCGAGGCGTACATCGTCATCAACCCGAAGCAGTCCGGGCTCTCGCCGTGCGAGCTCCTCACCGAGGAGCGCTATGGCAAGCTGATCGAGGAGCTCGGCTTCGACGCGTTCGACGCCGGCATGGGCGCCGAGGCAATTCTGCAGCTGCTCAAGGACCCCAAGGACGGCGGCCAGCTCAACATCATCGAGCTGGGCGAGACCTTGCGCCAGGAGATGCGCGAGGTCACGAGTGAGGCGAAGCGCAAGAAGATCGCGAAGCGCCTCAAGGTCGTCGAGGCGTTCCGCGAGAGCGGCAACAAGCCCGAGTGGATGATGCTCACCATCATCCCGGTGATCCCGCCGGATCTCCGCCCCCTCGTGCCCCTCGACGGTGGCCGGTTCGCGACGTCGGATCTCAACGATCTGTATCGCCGCGTCATCAACCGCAACAACCGTCTGCGCCGGCTCCAGGAGCTCAACGCTCCCGAGATCATCATCCGCAACGAGAAGCGCATGCTGCAGGAGGCCGTCGACGCGCTGTTCGACAACGGCCGCCGCGGCAAGACCATCACGGGCCCGAACAAGCGCCCGCTGAAGTCGCTGTCGGACATGCTGAAGGGCAAGCAGGGTCGGTTCCGCCAGAACCTGCTCGGCAAGCGCGTCGACTACTCGGGGCGTTCGGTGATCGTCATCGGTCCCGAGCTCAAGCTGCACCAGTGCGGCCTGCCCAAGAAGATGGCGCTCGAGCTGTTCACGCCGTTCATCTACAACAAGCTCGAGGAGCGCCACCTGGTCACGACGATCAAGTCGGCCAAGAAGCTCGTCGAGAAGGAGCGTCCCGAGGTCTGGGACATCCTCGAAGAGGTCATCAAGGAGCACCCGGTGCTCCTGAACCGCGCGCCGACGCTGCACCGCCTCGGCATCCAGGCGTTCGAGCCCGTGCTGACCGAGGGTAAGGCGATCCAGCTGCACCCGCTCGTCTGCGCGGCATTCAACGCCGACTTCGACGGTGACCAGATGGCCGTCCACGTGCCGCTCTCCATCGAAGCGCAGATGGAAGCGCGCGTGCTGATGATGTCGACGAACAACATCCTCTCGCCCGCGAACGGCAAGCCGATCATCGTTCCGTCGCAGGACATCGTGCTTGGCCTCTACAACCTCACCCGCGAGCGTCCGTTCGCGAAGGGTTCGTACCGCGAGGACAAGAAGGGTCGCCCGGTCGCCGGCGTGTTCGGCTCGATCGCGGAAGTGCGCATGGCGTACGACCACCAGGAGGTTCACCTCCAGGCGGCGATCAAGCTCCGCATGGAGTCTCCTGACGGATCCGGTGGCACGCACCTCGTCGACACGACGGTCGGGCGCGCGCTCCTCAAGGATATCTGTCCGTCGGAAGTCCCGTTCGACGCCATCAACAAGGTGATGGGCAAGAAGCAGCTCGCCGAGCTGATCGACCTCGTGTATCGCGAGGCGGGTCAGAAGGCCACGGTGCTCCTGGCCGACGCCCTCCGCACGACGGGCTACACGTTCGCGACGCGCGCCGGCATCTCGGTGTGCATCGACGACATGGTGATCCCGCCGTCGAAGGAAGTCCTGCTCGGTGAAGCCCAGAAGGAAGTGGGCGAGATCGAGGAGCAGTACACCGAAGGTCTCATCACCGACGGTGAGCGCTACAACAAGGTGGTCGACATCTGGGCGCAGGTGGCCGAGGCGATCGCCAAGGACATGATGAAGGAGATCTCGACGGACGAGTTCAAGGACCCGAAGGGTGTCCTCCCGGACAAGAAGGCGCCGTCGTTCAACTCGATCTTCATCATGGCCGACTCCGGCGCCCGCGGTTCGCAGCAGCAGATGCGGCAGCTGGCCGGTATGCGCGGCCTGATGGCCAAGCCGAGCGGCGAGATCATCGAGACCCCGATCACGACGAACTTCCGCGAAGGTCTGTCGGTTCACCAGTACTTCATCTCGACCCACGGTGCGCGTAAGGGCCTCGCGGATACCGCGCTGAAGACGGCGAACTCCGGTTACCTCACGCGTCGCCTCGTCGACGTCTCGCAGGACACGATCATCAGCGAGTTCGACTGCGGCACCCGCCAGGGCGTCGAGATGATGCCGCTCATCGAGGGTGGCGAGATCATCGAGCGCCTCGGCGACCGCATCCTCGGCCGCGTCGTGCTCGAGGACGTCGTCGACCCGTACACGGGTGAAGTCCTCGTCGCGCAGAACAAGGAGATCACCGAGGACGACGTCAAGACGATCGACAACGCGGGCATCGACCGCGTGAAGATCCGCTCGGTGCTCGCCTGCGAGACCCGCCGCGGTATTTGTTCCTTGTGCTACGGCCGTGACCTCGCGCGCGGCCACATGGTGAACATCGGCGAAGCCGTCGGTGTCATCGCGGCGCAGTCGATCGGTGAGCCGGGTACCCAGCTCACGATGCGTACGTTCCACATCGGTGGCGTCGGTCAGATTCGCACCGAGCAGAGCGCGCTCGAGGCCCGTAACGAGGGCACCGTGAAGCTCAACGGTGTGCAGCTGGTCAGCAAGAAGGACCACTGGGTCGTCATGAACCGCCAGGGCGAGCTCGTCCTGGTCGACGACATCGGCCGCGAGCGCGAGCGCTACGGCCTCCAGTACGGCGCCCGCCTCATGGTCGCCGACGGCGCCCGCGTCAAGGCGGGGCAGCTGATGGCCGAGTGGGATCCGTTCGCGATGCCGATCGTCACCGAGGTCGGCGGCTACGTGAAGTACGACGACATCATCGATGGCGTCACGATGGCCGAGTCGCTCGACGAGGTCACCGGTCTATCGCGCAAGCAGATCGTCGAGTCGAAGGACGCGGAAGCGCGCCCGCGCATCACCCTCAAGGATGCGGACGGGAACACGCTGAAGCTCGGCGGCGAGGCCGGTGGTGGCGATGCCCACTACTTCCTCCCGGTCGGCTCGAACATCTACGTCAACGACGGCGACCTGATCGAAGCCGGTGACGTGGTGGCGAAGGTCTCGCGCGAGACCACGAAGACGAAGGACATCACCGGCGGTCTGCCGCGCGTTGCCGAGCTCTTCGAGGCCCGCAAGCCCAAGGACCACGCCGTCATCTGCGAGATCGACGGCACGGTGCACTTCGGCAAGGACACCAAGGGCAAGCGCAAGGTGCTGGTTGTCCCCGAGGTCGGTGATCCGAGCGAATATTTGATTCCAAAGGGCAAGCACCTCTCCGTGCGCGAAGGCGACCGCGTCCGCGCGGGCGAGGCGCTGATGGACGGTCCGGCGAACCCGCACGACATCCTCAAGGTGCTCGGCGAGCGCGCGCTCGCGAAGTACCTCGTCGACGAGATCCAGGAGGTCTACCGTCTCCAGGGCGTGCGCATCAACGACAAGCACATCGAGGTGATCGTTCGCCAGATGCTGCGTCGCGTGAGCGTCACGGATCCGGGCGACACGAACTTCCTCGTCGACGAGCACGTCGAGAAGCACATCTTCGAGGAGGAGAACGAGCGCGTGATCGTCGCTGGCGGCCAGCCGGCGAAGGGCGATGCGCTCCTGCTCGGCATCACGAAGGCGTCGCTGTCGACCGAGTCGTTCATCTCGGCGTCGTCGTTCCAGGAGACCACGAAGGTGCTCACCGAGGCGTCCATCAACGGGCGCGTCGACTACCTCCGCGGCCTCAAGGAGAACGTCATCATGGGTCGCCTGATCCCCGCCGGCACCGGCCTCGGGGCGTACAAGCGCCTCACCGTCGATGTGAGCCTCGACGACGAGGACATGGATGATGAGGACATGGCGAGCTACAGCAGCGCGAGCCCGATCGATGACGTGGCGGAGACCGCCGACGTCGCGGCCGAGTAGCGCAGACCGCTAGCGAGTGAAGACGGTCACCGGGGCGACTCGGTGACCGTCGTCGTTTTCGGGACTCGACCCGGCCCGAGGCCACTTGTGCGGTAGAAGCGCATCCGTTAAAACGGATGTATGCAATCGGTCGAGCTGCGCGATGGCTACCTGCGTGTGATCGATGCGGGCACGGCCGCTGACTTCCACTTCCGCTGGCTTCGCCACAACTGCGATCTCGATCGCCATCCGAAGACCAACGAGCGCACCGTCGACTCCGCGGATTTGCCGGATGTCCTTGAGGTCACGCGCGCGTCGATCACCGATGGCGTGCTCCGCGTCGAGTGGAAACACGATGGGCGCGTGAGCGGCTATCCGCTCGGCTGGCTGCGCGAGCACGCGTACGCCATCGACCGCCCGATGGTCCCTCCGCCGCCGTCCCACGTGCCGCGCCTGGAGCTCCATCGTGGCGAGCGGGCGATCCCCGCGCTCGTGCCCGAGGTGCTCGCGCGCGTCGCCACGGAGGGCGCGGTCGTCGTCCGTCGCGATCCGCGCGTTGCGACGCCGCCGGAGGACGAGACCGAGCTCTGGATCGACGCCCTGAGCCAGGGTGGTGCGCTCGAGGTGATCGGGACGCACTTCGGTCGCATCGAAGATCTGCGCACCGACAACACGACCAATGCGAACACCGATCAGCTCGGCTACACAGACGCGCCGATCGATCTGCACACCGATCAACCGTTCCTCGATCACCCGCCGCGCTACCAGCTACTGCAATCGATCCGTGCGGCCGACGTCGGGGGCGAGAGCACGATCGCCGATGCCTCCGCCGCATTCCGATACCTCGAGAGCATCGACCGCGAGGCGAGCGCGCTGTTGCTCGCGACCCCGATCCGGTTCCACCGCAAGCAGAAGGCCTTCGAGCGCCAGGTGGTCTCGCCGCTGGTGAGGAAGCTGGCGGATGGGCGCCTGTTCGTGCGCGCGTCGTACTTCACGATGGCACCGCATCACGTGCCCTTCGACCTCATGGAGAACTGGTACCGCGCCTACGATCGCTTCATGCGGCTCGTGCGCGATCCCCGCCACCACTACCGGTTCACCCTCTCGCCCGGTGACGCACTGCTCTACGACAATCACCGGGTGCTGCACGGGCGCTGTGGCTTTCGGGGCGCGCGCTGGGTCCGCGGCGTGTACTTCGATAACCGCCAGTAGCGGTCACACCTACACCGGCCTCTGCACACCCCGTGGAGGCCTGGTCACGATGAAGTTTTGACGTCGGAAGCCGCAACGCTGGGCGGCGGCAGCGTAGCGTTGTTCTACATCCGGGAGAGGCCGCAGATTTGCTACCCGGAGGAGACAAGGCATGTCCACGCCAACGGCAGAGCTCGAGACCCCCCTCGACGCCGACCTCGAGGTCGGGGCGCGCGTCGGCGAGTACGAGGTCGACGGCAAGTTAGGGCAGGGGGCGTTTGGCTCGGTATTCCGAGCGGTCCACCCCGTGATCGGCAAGGTGGTCGCGATCAAGGTGCTCGCGCGGCGCTTCTCCGTCGATCCGGAGATGGTGTCGCGGTTCATGGCCGAGGCGCGCGCGGTCAACCAGATCCGCCACCGGCACATCATCGACATCTTCTCGTACGGCACGCTCGAAGACGGCCGCCTGTACTACGTGATGGAGTACCTCGACGGTGAGCCGCTGGACGCGCTGATCGAGCGCGAGCAGCGGATCCCCGTGGCTGACGCACTCGCGATCCTGCGCGGCATCGCGAAGGCGCTCGACGCCGCGCACGCAAAAGGCGTCGCACATCGCGATCTCAAGGCCGAGAACGTGTTCCTCGGGCGCGACTCCGACGGCGGCGTGTTCCCCAAGCTCCTCGACTTCGGCATCGCGAAGCTAATGGGCTCCGAGGACGCGCTCAAGCACAAGACGCGCACGGGCGCGCCGATCGGCACGCCGTATTACATGTCGCCCGAGCAGTGCCGCGGGCGCGACGTCGATCACCGCACCGACCTCTACGCCTTCGGCGTGCTGACCTACTTCATGTTGACCGGCGTCTTTCCGCACGACGCCGAGGACTACATGTCGATCCTCATGAAGCAGGTCGCCGAAGAGCCCGCGCCGCCCTCGGTGCACAACGGCGAGCTCACGCCGGCGATCGACGAGGCGATCGCGTGGCTGATGAAGAAGGATCCCGCGCAGCGCCCGCCCGATCTCAAGACGGCGATGCAGGCGCTCGAGCAGGCTGCGGTGAACGCTGGGCTCGCCGACGCGTCGACGCGGACGTGGGACGCCCAGACCGGTCCCGTGAAGACGCACGTGCCCAACGTTGCGACGCCCGCGCCGACGCGTCTCGGCAACATCGTGACGAGCGACACGGTGGCCGCCTTCCCGCGCCAGGGCTCTCGCGCCCGCATGTTCGCGGTGGTCGGTGCACTCGCCGTGATCGCCGCCGGCGCGGTGTTGTTCGTGCTCGCGCAGCGGACCAAGGACACGCCCGCACAGACGCTGGTCGAGCCGGCGAAGCCCGCCGAGCCTGCACCTCCTCCGCCAACACCGCCCGCCCCGATCAAGGAAGTGCCGGTCGTCGATCCGCCGGAAGCGCAGACCGTGATCGTGACGATCACGGGCGTGCCCGACG
>JANRKM010000047.1:0-1785 GCA_033763475.1 Kofleriaceae bacterium | reverse complement strand
CTGGATGAACCGCACCCGCTCCGCGGGGTAGTTCGGATCCAGCGGCACGTACGCGCCGCCCGCCTTGTGCACCGCCACCATCGCCACCACCATCTCGAGCGACCGCTCCATGAAGATCGCCGCCAGCCGATCGGGCCCGAGCCCCAGCCCGCGCAAGTGATGCGCGAGCTGGTTCGCACGCTCGTCGAGCTCGCGGTACGTCAGCTGCGTTCTCTCGAACGCCACCGCCACCGCGTCCGGGGTCCGATCTACCTGCGCCTCGAACAGCTCGTGGACGCAGGCGTCCTGCGGGTAATCCCGCGAGGTCGCGTTCCATGCCTTCAGCTGCGCCTGCTCCTCCTCTGGAATGATGCCGATCGCGCGGACCAGCGTGTGAGGAGCTTCGTCGAGCAGCCTCGCGAGTTGCTCGACCGCGCGAGCGAACATCGCGCATACACGATCCCCCGAGACCACCGTCACGACCTGCACGCTCACGCTAAGGCGCGTGCCGTCGTCATCGACCGAGATGATTAACGGATAGTTGGTCCGCTCCTCAACGCCGAGCAATTCGATTCCGGCGAGCGAACTCGCCGCAGCGCCGTCACCGCTGGAGTCGGCGCCGTTATGGCGATAATTGAGAACTGATGTGAACAGCGGCGCCGGCGGGGCCACGCCACTGCACCGCTGCGCGAGCGCGAGCGGTGCATGCTCGTGCTCCATCAACTCCGCGAGCACCGCGTGCGCGCGACGAGCCGCATCCTCCACGCTGGTGTCGTCCAAGTCGAGGCGAATCGGCAGCGTGTTCATGTACAGGCCTAGCGCATTGCCGGAGCTCACCTGCATGCGCCCGAACAGCATCGTCCCGAACACTGCCTGCGTGCGCCCGCTCGTCTGCGCCACGATGTGGCCCCACGCGACGTGACATAGGCTCGCCACGCTCACGCCGAGCTGCCGCGCCACCAGGCGCAGCCGCGAGACTGTCGACGGCGCAAGCTCCTGCGACGCCTCCACGATCCCCGTGCCATCGAGGTGCGCTTCGAGCAGCCCGAACGGCGTCGACGGCTCGTCAATATCGCCGAGCAATTTGCCGAAGTACCCTTGGTGCTCCGCCGACCTCGTCCCCAGCGTCGCCGCCGCCACCACGTTCCGGAACGGATACGGCGCGGGCAGCTCCGCGCCTCGCCCGGCCAGGATCTGATCGATCTCCGACCGCATTTGCTCGAGCGACTCGTGGTCGGTGATCAGGTGATGCAACTCTTGCACGAGCGCCCAGCGCTCCGTCCCAGGCTCGGGCGCGATCAAGCATCGGAGTAGCGGCGCCTGTGTCAGGTCAAACCCGCAAGGCTCGAAGCCGTCCAGCCCCGCGAGCTCTGTGATTTGTAGCTGCGCGGTGCGCAGCACCACCTGCGCCGGCTTCGTCATCCCCTCCCAGACGAACGCTGTCCGCAGGGCGTCATGCCGATCGATCAACTCCTGCGTCGCCGCGAGGTATTGGTCGAGCAGCTCTCGGCTTGCGAATACGAACCGCATCACGAGAACGTACGGATCCTGCGCAGGCGCCAGCTGGTGATGGAACAGCATGCCCTCTTGCAGGGACAACAGTGCGTAGATGTCCTGTACGTTCGCGAGTCCCCCCGGTACCGCCGCGCCCACCCGATCGATATCTGCTTGCGTCAGCTGGATCAGCGGCAACTGCTCCGGTGTAATCCTCTCGCTGCCAGGTACGATTTCGTTCGCTGGAACGCGCACCTCCTGGTGACCGCGCATCGAGGCCGCGAGCGCGCCGAGCGTGGGCGTCGCGAAGAG
>JANRKM010000046.1:0-3654 GCA_033763475.1 Kofleriaceae bacterium | reverse complement strand
TCCGTCGATGGTCGGGACGTTCCCGATCGCGATCTCCATCGCGTCCTGGAGGGCCTCCTTCAACTTTGCGGGAACGTCGTTCCCGATGTTCACGAACGCGGCCATGAGCTGGTAGGGGAAGACACGCGCCTTGGCGATCGCTTGCTCGTTGCTGAGCGTGATCGCCGCGTCAGAGATCGCCGCCTGGTCTTCGAAGACGCCGTGGCGCGTGAAGGTGTTGAGGTTCATCCGCAGCGACTGCCACGACGCCTTCCGGGCCAGCGCCTTCCAGTGCCGCTTTTCGAGCGGCAGGCTGGTCAGCATGTCCATGGGGACATCGGGCAGATCCGACGCGCTGAACATCGAGGGGTTCGCCTTGAACGCCTCGTAGTTCTTCACCAACTCGGGCAGCGCCTTCACGTCGTGCGGCTTGCCGACGAGATACCCGTACAGGGCCGCCCGCGCAGCCGTCGCCGGCTTGGGGTGCACCATCCGGATCACGTCCGCCAGGGACGGGTCGTTTCCGACCGATCCGCGAAAGATCTGCTCGTCCGTGCGCCGCTCGAACCACTCCAGCACCAGCCGCTTGGGGAGCGTGCCCAGGCTCTTGCGCCCGACGACGCCCGATCGCATGATCTGCACGAACGTGCGCAGCATCTTGGGTGAGTCGATCACGCGATCGAAGATCTCGGCCATGAGCCCAGGCGAGAGCACGCTCAGGAGCGCGACCAGCAGCGCCGGCGTGTCCTTCATGTGCGACTTCGACCGCGTGTAGAGCGCGACCCGAGCGACGAACTCCGGCTCCACCTGCGAGGCGAGTTCGATCACCTTGGCGAGCTGCTCGTCCGCGTCGGCGTAGTACGTGCGGTTCAAGCATCCGGTCGCGGCGTACTGGGCCAGCGCCTGCTTGGGCGTGAACGCGTACGCAACGCCGCCGGCTTCGTTGCGGGCATCGGCCTTCGGGAGCAGCTTGCCGAGCGTCGAGGCAAAGAGTGACTTGTTCGCCATTGGGCACCTCACGATTCCGGCGGGAAAAGCCCGCCACGCGTCCCGCGGCACGGGCCGCGAGCGATGGATGCCCTATTGCACATCGCGTGCCAACTCCCCGAGCCGCGTCAGTTTCGCGGGAAGGGCTGTTTGACCCAGCGGGGTAGAAAAACCGATATCGTGTGGTATAGAGTGCTATCCCAGAGGATAAAGTGGCCCAAAAACGCGTCATTTTCGGCCTTCTCGGCACCACGCTCGACTCGGGTCGCGGCCCGAACCGGTGGGAGCGGTGGCGTCCAACGGTCTCGCTCGCCCAGCACGAGGATCTGGCGATCGACCGGATGGAACTTCTTTATCCGTTGATGGGCACGGCTCTCGCGAAGCAGGTGTGCGCCGACCTCGCGCTGATCTCGCCGCAGACGGAGGTGCGCCTGCACCTGGTGGACCCGAAGGACCCTTGGGACTTCGAGGACGTGTACACCGCGCTGCACGACTTCGCCGTTGGGTACCCGTTCGATCAGGAGCGGGAGGAGTACCTGGTCCACATCACCACGGGCACGCACGTTGCGCAGATCTGCCTGTTTCTCTTGACCGAGACGCGCCGCTTTCCCGCCAAGCTGGTTCAGAGCAGCCCGAAGTTCAAGACCAACGACCCGACGGGCGAGTACCGGATCATCGATCTCGACCTCTCGAAGTACAACACGATCGCGGCACGGTTCCAGCGCGAGTTCACCGACAACATCGCGGGGTTGAAGTCCGGCATCGCTACGCGTAACGCCGCGTTCAACCGGCTGATCGAGGAGCTCGAACACGTCGCCGCCAACTCGGTGGATCCGATGCTGCTCACGGGGCCGACGGGCGCGGGCAAGAGTCAGCTTGCGCGGCGGATCTACGAGCTCAAGAAGCACCGGCGGCAGGTCGAGGGCGCGTTCGTCGAGGTGAACTGCGCCACGCTGCGCGGCGATGCGGCGATGTCCACGCTCTTCGGGCACAAGAAGGGCGCGTTCACCGGAGCCGCCGCGGACCGTGCCGGGCTGCTGCGCTCGGCGCACGGCGGGGTGCTCTTCCTTGACGAGATCGGCGAGCTGGGCCTTGACGAGCAGGCGATGCTGCTGCGCGCGCTCGAGGAGAAGCAGTTCCTGCCGCTGGGTGCGGACGTGGAGGCGTCGAGCGATTTTCAGCTTATTGCAGGGACAAACCGAGACCTTCGCGAGCGGGTCGCCGAGGGGCGGTTCCGCGAGGACCTGCTCGCACGCATTAACCTGTGGACGTTCCGGCTGCCGCCGCTAAAGGATAGACGCGAGGACATCGAGCCCAACCTGGAGTACGAGCTCGCGCAGCTCTCCAAGCGCACGGGGCGCACGGTCCGCTTCAGCACCGAGGCCCGCGAGCGATTTCTGAGCTTTGCCACCGCTCCGGAGGCTCGCTGGACGGGGACCTTCCGCGACCTTTCGGCGTCGATCACGCGCATGGCGACGCTGTCCGCGGGTGGGCGCATCCTTGACCCGATCGTCGACGCCGAGATCGCGCGGCTTCGAACCGCGTGGGCGACCGCTGTCAAGGAAGAGCACGCGGCCGACGTGTGCGACGAGATCCTGGGCAAGGAGGGGGCCGCGGAGCTCGATCGCTTCGATCGCGTCCAGCTCGCCGATGTGCTGAAGGTTTGTCGCGCGTCGCGCACGCTCTCGGAAGCCGGGCGCGTGCTATTCGCCGAGTCTCGGAAGAAGAAGACGAGCGGGAACGATGCGGACCGGCTACGCAAGTACCTGGCCCGATTCGGCGTGACGTGGGGCGAGATCGGTCAGTCACACTGACGCCGACGCTGCGCATGTCGCGCGGTTGCTGACAGGCAACAGGCCGACCAGGTACCCGGGCGTCGAGACCGTGGTGACAGTGTCCTTGTGAGGGTCACTGCATACGGGTGTCCCCGCGCGGTGCGTGGCGTCGTTCCGCGGACCGTGCGTGGGCTTCGAGACCTTCCATACGGGCGAGCGCGACCGCGTCGTCGATCAACTCCGCGGCGGCGGTGGGGGAGTCGACGCGGAGCCAGGTGCGGCAGCGGAGGAACGTGAGCACCGACAGGCCCGCGCGGAAGCGGGCCGTGCCGCCCGTGGGCAGGACGTGGTTCGGTCCGGCGCCGTAGTCGCCGAGCACTTCGGCAGAGCGAGCGCCGACGAAGATGGCCCCGGCGTTGGTGATCGCGAGAGCGAGGCTCGGGGCGTCGCGGACGAGCAGTTCCAGGTGCTCCGGGGCCAGCCGGTCGCAGATCGCGGCTGCGTGCGCGACCGACTCGGCGAGCACCGCGAAGCCGTTGGAAAGAGCTGCACGAGCGGTGCTGGCGGTGGGCAGTGTCGCGAGTTGAGCGTTGAGCGCGACCTCGACGCGGTTCACAAGGTCAGCGCTGGTGGAGACGAGGATCGGGACGGCGTCGTCGTCGTGCTCGGCTTGCGCGAGCAGGTCGGCGGCGACAATGTCGGGGTCGGCCGAGTCGTCGGCGAGGATCACGAGTTCGGACGGTCCCGCGAGCATGTCGATGCCGACTTCGCCGGAGAGCAGGTGCTTGGCGGCGGTGACCCACTTGTTGCCGGGACCGGCGATGACGTCGCAGCGCGGCACGCCGAGGAGGCCGCGGGCGAGCGCTGCGATGGCTTGAGCGCCGCCGATGGCGAGGAGGCCGTCGGCGTCGGC
>JANRKM010000045.1:0-14334 GCA_033763475.1 Kofleriaceae bacterium | reverse complement strand
CGTTGGCATGCCCGTGCCCTCCTCACTGCGACCGACGACGATCATGCCGTCGGTGGAATTGAACTCGCTCACCACCCCCACACGCTCCGCGGCTCTGCGGGCGGTGACGTCGTGTCACAACGAAAGCCTAGGACGTACCGGCAGTCGTTAGGTGAGCCACAGACAGATGCACGCGACCTGAAGCAGCGCGAGGAAACTGACCTTGGTTTTGTCGTAGCGGGTCCCAATGGCGCGGAAGCGCTTCAGCTCGTGGAAGCAGACCTCGACAAGGTAGCGAATCCGATAGAGCTTGCGGTCGAGCGGCAAGGCGCGCTTGCGCTCGGGCTTTGAATGAATGACCGGCTTGATCCCGCGTGCCTTGAGCTCGGCACGAAACTCATGTGAGTCATAGCCGGTGTCGGCGATGCAGGCTGGCCCACGTGCATGGTCCGCGAGTTCGCGCGCGGCGACCATTTCGTGCCGCTCACCGGGTGTCAGCGTGACGTGGAGCGGGCGGCCTTTCGCGTCGACGATCGCGTGGATCTTGGTTGAAAAACCTCCACGAGAGCGTCCCAAAGCATTGCATTGGATCCCCCTTTTCCGCCCGACGCATCCTGGTGTGCGCGGACCACGGAGCCATCGGCGATCGACGCCGTTTCGTCGACCTCGATGCGTAACTCGCGAAAGATCTGCGCCCAACAGTCCTTCTGGGCCCAATTGCGAAAGCGGTTGTAGACGCTCTTCCAGTGCCCGAAGGGCTCCGGTAGGTCACGCCAAGGAACGCCCGTCTTCGCTCGGTAGATCACTGCATCGACGAACAGACGATCGCCGCTCGCAGCCTTCCGGCCGGGCGCCCGCGTGGGCAGCAAGGGGCGCAGGCGCTTCCACTGCTCTGGTCAACGCGTGCCGCTGCATACACAGCTTTGATCATGCCTGCGATCCACGCTCAACCTCGACGAGGCTCGATCTCACAACCGATCGAAACCTATCCGGACTTTCGAGGGCCTAATTAGGGACAGTCCCTAGTCCGGACCGAGCGAAGCCCGACGGCGACGCCGAAGGCGGCGGCGACGGAATAGCGAAGCGAGGGACGGACGGAAGAAGATGACTAGGGGGTGTCCCTGAATAGGGACAGCCCCTAGCGAGGACTCGGCGGTCGCGACCGCGGACGATCCGTCGGCATCGCGACGAACACGCACCTGGGCGCACGCTGCACGGTGGTGGCGCGATCGTCGGGCAGCCCGCCACGATCGCCGCGTCGACGACGAGGCTACGTCAGGTCGCCCAGAACGCTGCGAGCTCGAGCTCGATCACATCGAATGGAACCGCGCGCACGACGGCATCGCCCGCATAGGTGGCTACGATTCGCCACGCGTCGCGGTCGAGTGCGAGCACCTCGAGCACCTGGGCGATCGGATCGACGAGCCAGACGTGCTCGACGCCACAACGCGCGTAGACACCGAGCTTGTCGACGCGATCGAAGCGCACGGTGGATGGCGACAGCACCTCGCACAGCCAGTTCGGAGCCACGGTCGCATACGGGGCAGACGGCATCGCGGGCATACGCTCCCGGCGCCAGCCTGCGACATCGGGGACGACGATGGCCTCGCCGAGGTGGATCTCGGGCTCGATCAGGATGACCCATCCGCCGGGCCCCCCGCGCCCGCGATCGAAGGGACCGTCGAGACCACTCGCGATGCGCCCGGCGGCGCGAGCATGAGGGAGTGCGGGCCGCGGGCTGACGTGAAGCTCACCGCCGACAATCTCGCCGATCACATGAGCGGGGAGCGCGAGGAGATCCTCGTAGGTCGCTCGCTTCCGCGCCGGTGTCACCACACGAACAGTATGGCACATTGCGTTCGTGGCACGACGAGGGACGCCGCTGGCGCGCCGCCCGCCGATGTGGCGCGCGCGCAGGCGATGCGCCCTCGACGTTGCGACCGATGTCGCGAGCCCAGCCTCGGTCAGCGTCTGCTTCCGGGTGCTGGTGTTGCAAGCGGCGTAACGTCAGCAGGTTGCGCGGCTGCGCGGCGCGCACGTGCTCGTTATCGTGTGCACCGCACGCAGAAGCTCGCAGAAGCCACACGTCGAACTTCATCGTCGGGCATTACTTCGCCCTCCGTACTCGCTACCCTGAGCTGCTACCAGGGAAGCTCGGCAACCGCGATCGCGACGCCGGGCACGAAGCGCGGGCGCGCCACGTCGCCGTCACGCAGCGTCTGCATGGTGGCGTAACCCGAGGACGACGGCTCCGTGTACACCTCGATCGTCATGTTCTTGACGTTGACGATCCAGTACTCGGGCACGCCTGCTTCCGCGTAGATCTCGAGCTTGGTCCGGCGGTCCTTGCGCAGTGAGGAGTCACTGACCTCGATCAGCAGCAGCACGGCCTTGGGATGCCCCCGCGGACGATCCGCAGGCACGATCACCAGGTCGGGCTCGGGCTCCGACCACTCGCTCGCTGCGAACGGCAGCGCCGGCCGAACGTTGAGGGATGGGTCGATCATTCGCACCAGGCGATTCGTCAACCACTCGACGATGTCGCCGTGAGACTCTCCCTGCGGGCTCATCGCGACGATGACTCCGCGCAGTAGCTCCACCTTGTCGTACTTGTCGAGGATGCCGACCTCGACCATGCGGTCGTACTCGGCGCGCGAGATCGGCCGCATGGCCTCGACGAGCTCGGGATCAACCATCGCTGACAGCATACAACCTCCATGCGGTTGCGATGACTGCGCGCTGCATGCCGGCGCAAGCCGCGAGAACCACACGAGGGCGTGTCCGGAGCGTCCTGATCTCGGACGCGCTGTCCGGAAGGCGGACGCTCTTAACGGCCGAGGCCTTCGACCTTGATCCACGGTCCCGCGGTGTACGGGAAGGACTGGTCGAAGTGCACGTGCGCGACGTACCACAGCGTGACGTCGTCGCCGTCGAGCGACTCGTGGCCGACGTACGCCGCCGGGAACGGCTGGCTACCAGCCGCGCTGCGCGGGGAGAACGGCGCCCACTCACCGTCGTGATAGCGGATCGCGAACACCTCGGCGTCGTCCCAACTGTGCGGGCGGATGTTGATCGCCGCCTCGGAGCCGAAGTCGACCTGCCGCCACACGCTGCCGTCGGTGTCGGCTTCGCCCGAATACGGGAACCAGCCCTCGTGCTCGACGCGCTGCCAGCGGCCCTCTTCGAACCGCTCGAACGCGTCGTCGCGCGCGCCGTCGAGATCGAAGTCGAAGCGCCAGTGCGGGTGATAGGTGTGCTGGTCGTGAACGCCGGGCCCGTAGATGGTGAGCCACGGGCACAGCCGGCCGTCGTCGTGGAACCGCCACAGCTGCGTGTACTGGTACGGCCCCGCCTGGAACGACGCCGACAGCTCGACGCCACCGCGGAACGACTGTACGCGCACCGGACCCCGCAGCGTGCGCGCGCCGAGCGGCACCCACCACGGACCGTGAAGGTCTTCGGGATCGATCTCGACGTCGAGCGACTGCCGCTGGTGATCGACGGTGACGTAGGGGAGCGAAGCCTCCCACAGCACGCGCCGGCCCTTGTAGTCGGCGAGGTAGATCATGATCCCGGCGGACTCGGTGAGCCGCCAGTGAAACTTCCAGTTCGCCTCGTTGATCACGTTGCTCATCACCACAGCTCCGCCGGGACCACCTGGGTCACCTGGTTATCGAGGAGGTCGACCACGGCGACGAGCGACGGATGGCCGTCGTCGCGCCCGAAGATCACCGCGGCCGAGCGGCGGGCATACGCGATGTCGTTCGCGTTGCGCCCCCAGTAGTGCATGGTCGACTGCGGCATGTCGCCGATCGATAGCTTGCTGCGCACGCGCTCGTCGGTCATCGCGATCGAGACCGCGAGCGCTTCTTCATCGCGCGACAGCATCGGCTGGCTGCGCGTGAGCTCGAGGTGCGCGACCACACCCGCATCGAGGTCGACGCAGCCGTCGACGCAGCGGTCCGCCGAGTAGTCGTATGCGACGATGCGCGCGAGGCGGTGGCCGGCCATCCAGTGCGGGGGCTTGACCACCAGCGGCTCGGCGCAGATCACCCGGTAGCGACCTACCTTGGCCATCGAGCTAAGGCGGCGATCCTCGGTCAGGGTGCGGAGGGCGTCCGCCACCTCGCCGGGGGTCAGGGGATCGAACAGCGTCGGATCACTGCTGGCAACATCCGGCGACTTTTGACTCGCCGGGGCCTTCGGAGCCTTCTTGGGGGCGGCCTTGGGCGCTGGTTTCGCCTTTGCTTTCGCTGGCTTGGCGGCCTTAGCGATCTTCTTAACCGGAGCCATGCGCGCGACTATACACGCGTTGAGATCGTTTCCTTTGGTCGCGCGTCTGAAAGACCCATGCGATGGAAGCTGCTAGCCGCCTCTCTCCTCTTTGCCGCCGGTTGCTCGGCGGCTCACGCTGACCGAGTTGGCCCCGCCCCGGGCGCGGTGGGTCCTCGCACGGCGCTCGCGATCGCCCCTGCGAAGATCCGCGCGCCGTATGACGTGCAGATCCTGAGCGACAGCGGCGAGACCGCTCCGACCTACGCGCTCAAGGATCGGTTCTACGTCCAGGGCAGCGCGGGCGAACGCTACATCATTCGCGTCACCAACCCGACCGCACGTCGCATCGAGGCGGTGGTCTCGGTCGACGGCCTCGATGTCGTCGATGGCGAGGCTGGTGATCTGCGCAAGCGCGGCTACGTCGTCCCGCCCTACGGCGAGGTTCGCATCGAAGGCTTCCGCACCTCGCAAGAAGACGTCGCGACGTTCCGGTTCTCCTCGGTCGGTGACTCGTATGCCGGCAAGAAGGGCAAGGCGCGCAACGTCGGTGTCATCGCCGTCGCCCTGTTCGAGGAGCAGGCCGAGCAGCCGCAGCAGATCATCGTGCAGCCGCCCGTCGAAGAAGGTGGCTTCCGTCCGCCGTACGACTACGAGGACGACATCGACGTCGACGTGAACGTCAACATCTCGCGCAACAAGGGCCGCGACATCGTTAGCAAGGCGGATAGAGCACCGGCGAAGCCCAGCCCGTCGGGTTCGGCGGGCAAGCGCAGCATCGCGCCCTCCGTAGCGCCGCCGCCGCCGTCGACGAGCGCGCCTGGTGCCGCGGGTGGCGCGCGTCGCTTCGACATGAGCGACTCCGCTGCCGACGGTGAAGCCGCACCCCCGATGGCGCAGTCGCGCGCGCAGCGCGAGCGCCTCGGCCTCGGCACCGAATTCGGCGAGCAGCGCTCCTCGGCGGCGACGTTCACCAAGTTCGTGCGCGCCCCGGGCCGTCCGGTCGCGATTGCCGAGCTCCGCTATAACGACGCCGCCGGCCTGATGGCGCTCGGCATCAACGTCGGCCCGATGCCCGACGCTGGCGAGATCATGACCCGCGAGACCGCGGATCCCTTCCCCGGTGATCAGCGGTTCGCGACGCCGCCCGGCTTCACGCGCTGAGGAAGCACAGCGCGTGCTGGGCTGCGCAGCTCTCCCGAAGCACGCCCCGGACCTGGCGACGCAAAGACGCAAAGGCCGCAAAGATCAGAGGGAGAGATTGTTCGGGCCTTCGGCCCCACACATACGCCCCGGAGCAGAACACGCGCTGTTCGGCGAAGCCGAAAAGGCTCACTGCTTTGCGTCCTTCGCGTCTTTGCGTCGCATGACCCGGGACGCCGCGCATCCGAGCGTGCGCCCCGATCTGCCTCGCGCCGCTAGGTCTCGCTCGACGTCGTGGTGAATTTTCCGGGCTAGTACGTGTAGCGGAACTCGAGCACGGGCTGCGGGCGGTACAGACCGTTGTGCGGCGCGAAGTTGAAGGGCTGGTAGAGGATCGGCCACGGCGTCGCCGTCGGTGTGCCGTGCCCGTAGTTCAGGCTGAGGGCCATCGGCGTGACGGCTCGATATGACGACTCCGGCGGCAGGTCGTTGTTGTCGGCGCCGCCGGCGGAGAACACGGTCAACAGGCGCGTGTCACCGAGGTCGTAGAACACGTCGAACCCGCGATCGATCTGCTCGTGGCCGCGGATCATGGTCGTCATCCCGCTGCGCTTCATGAACGCCGCGAACTGATCGCGGCCGAAGTTGAAGCGTGGGTTCTCGCGCTGCATCTCCACGGGGACGTGGCCCGTCGGCACCGGATCGCTCCACATCATCTGGAACCGCATCTCGGGATCGTTGAGGCTCGACAGGTCCTTGTAGCGCGCCTCGAACGTGTCCCACCGCGGCATGCCGGCGTGGACGAGCAGCGTGCGATCGCAGACGAACGACGTCGGCATTGCCTCGAACAGCTGGCGATATGCCTCCAGCATCTCGACGGGTACGTGCGGGATGATCGACGCGAGCGCCTCGGCGGGGTACACGGCGCTCGCGATCCGACCGTTCTGCCAGCGCAGCCACTCATGGTTGCCGCGCAACAGAATTACTTGATCGGGCATCGCGACGAACAGCTGGAGCGCCGCGCGCATCACGCCGTCGAAGCTGAACCGACCGCGATCGATGTAGTCACCGAGGAACACCAGCTTCACGTCGGGATACTTCTCGGGATCCCACTGGTGCGCCCACGCGCGCTCGATGAAGTTCGATTGCAGGAGCGCCGCCTTGAGGCAGCTGTAACAGCCGTGGAGGTCACCGAGGACGATCAGCTCGACGGGCTTGCTCGGCCGCATCACGTGGACGAAACCGTCGAGGAACCGCGAGCCCGGTGGCAGCTGCTCGATGTCGGCGAGTCCGGTGAGCCGGCCCGCACCCGCGGTGCGCTGGATGTACCACTTCATCATCGCCTGCTGGACGAGGTGGTAGTCCCAGTCGACCTGCGCCTTGCGCTCGATCGGGTGCGGCGAATAGGTCTGCTCGAGTGGGTCGAGCAACGGATGGGACACGGCCGTCAGCTCGCGCCTCACGGGCGGCTTGATGACGAGCTGCGCGTTCGCGGTGGGGACGATGACGGCGGGTGCCTCCGCGCCGGGCAACAGCTCGGTCGTCAGGGCCTGATACAGCTCGCGCTCGACGGGCGAGATGGTGCCATCGGCCTGGAGAAGGCCAGGGATGAGCTCGAGTGCCGTCGCGCGATCATTCCATGACAACCCACGGAACAACGCGAACACACGCTCGCGCAAACGCTCCGGCGTGAGCACCGCGAGCTCGATGCCGAACGTGGTTTCGATCTCCTCGAAGTGCGCCCGCCAACCGGCGACCTGCTTGGCGCGGACGTCGGGCGGTTCCATCGACGACTGCTCGAGCATCAGCACGACGGTCTCGACGTACTGCCGCACGAAGGCCTGGGCGCGTGCGTCGTACGGGCCGTCGACGTACGCGAACGACATCAACAGGTCGATGAGCCCGCTGAACCGAACCGTGTCCCGATCGGGGGCCGCGGCCGGGGTCTCCGGCTTGGGGTCCTGATGCACGCCGATCTGGACTTGCACGTCGGTATCAGAACCCGCCTCGTCGAGGCGACGCAAGCGTTTCAGCGCCGGTGTTCACGGCGGGGTAGGGCCGCCCGACGGGCCCGAGGGCTTCGTGGGATCGAGCTCGCAATCATCAAACGGGTTCTTTACGTTGTCGATGCAGATCTTGATCCGGGTGAGCACGCAGAGCGCGATCTCCGTATTGCCGTCGAACGTGACCTGGACGGTGCCGTCCTTGTAGCCCTTCTGGTGGCAGCGAATGTCGAGCTTGGCGCCCCACGGCTCCTCGAGCGTGGTGCCACCGTCGCCCCGATAGGTGGTCCCTACGAATAGCTGCGCGCGCTCGGGTTTGGTAATCACCTGCACCATGATCGTGCCGCGGCCATTGGGCGTGTAGCGCGGTACGGCACTCCCTGCGGCGCCCGCATCGCGTTCGGGCGGCCGCACGCGCACGCCCGCATCGACGGGCGGCCGTACCACGACCACCGCTGCGTCGACGGGCGGCGCGATCTCCTCGGCCGCGTCGGCGAGCGGCTCGACGACCGGCGCGGCATCGGGGGGCGTGCGTGCGACGATCGGCGCTCGGGGCGGCGCCTCGGGGGACGAGCTCTTGGTCACGAACAGCACGATCGCGGCCGCGACGGCACCGACACCGAGGAGTGCGATCGCGACCATCGGCCAGCGCGAACGCTGCACCACCGGTTCGGGCTCCTCGAACACCGAATCGAACGTGGGCCGCTGAGTCGTAGAGGCGAACTCGGGCTCGCCCTTGATGCGGTTCGTGGGCGTCTTCGGGCGGCGGGGCTGGTCGGCACCAGGCGGCAGCGGTGTGAGCGCGTAGATCGGGCTGCCGGTGATGCTCTGGCCGATCACGGCATGCACGCGCTCGAGCTCGGCGAGCAGGTCGCTCATGCGTGCGTAGCGGTCCTCGCGCTTCTTCGCGAGCGCCTTCAGGATCACCGCTTCGAGCTCCGGCGAGATGCTCGCATCGGGATGCACCTTCGACGGCGGCACCACCGGATCGAGCATCTGCATCGCGAGCGTGCGCACCGTGCTATCGCCGCGATGCGGGACCTTGCCGGTCACCATCTCGTAGAGGATCACGCCGAGCGCGTAGATGTCGACGCGGTGATCGGTGTCGCTCTTGCCGGCGGCCTGCTCGGGCGCCATGTACTCGGGCGTGCCGAACACGGTGCCCGCGCGCGTGAGTCGCGGACCATCTTTATGGCCCTCGAGCGGCGCGACCTTGGCGATGCCGAAGTCCACGATCTTGACGAAGTCGGTGCGGCCCTCGCGATCGATCAGAAACACGTTCTCGGGCTTGAGGTCGCGATGGACGATGCCCTTGTCGTGGGCAGCACCGAGCGCGCGTGCGATCTGTGCGGCGATCTTGATCGCACGCAAGGCAGGCAGCGGCGCCGCCGCGCGCAGCGTCGCCTTCAGCGTGTTGCCGATGACGAGCTCCATGACCGCGTAGGTCATGCCGTCGGGCGTGGTGCCGAAGTCGGTAACGTCGATGATGTTCGGATGGCCGATGCGCGACGCGGCCTTGGCTTCCTGGACGAACCGCTGGATCGTCGCGGGGTCTCGCGTGACGTCGCGCTTGAGCACCTTGATCGCGAGCGGGCGCTCGATCACCGCGTGGCGCGCGGAGAACACAACGCCCATGCCGCCCTCGCCGATCTTCTTGTCGACGTAATATCGTCCGTCGAGCGTGTGCCCGATCAGCGCGTCATACTGCGAGCTGTTCTTCGACCGCCCGATCATGGCGAGTACGTCGCGCTCGCTCTCGGACGCGGACAGGACCTTGACGACCGAGTCGCTCGTCGTCGGGCGCGTGCGGATCGGCTCGGGCTGGGCCGGCGGTGGCGTCACCGTGAGCGGCAACGTGCTCTTGCGATCGAGCATCGTCGGGTTGTCGGCGACATCTCGATCGACCACCTCCGTGCGATCGAACGGGCACGGACCGGGCGCCTCGAAGGAGCGCCGGCACGTGGGACAGACGTACGTCACTTATCGCGGGTCTCGTCGTACAGCGTCGTGCGGAAGTACATGAACACTTCGTTGTCCGCCGCGACGGCGAGCACGGGCTTGCCGTTGAACTGCGTGACGGCGAGCGCGCGCCCGTAGACCTGATCCTCCTCGGGCTGCGCGTCGTGCAGCTCGAGCGCGGGCACGGCTCCGACGCCGGTGGTCAACGTCAGCGGCAGGCCGAGCACGCGGCCGGCCTTCACGCCCTCGACGACGTCGTTCGGATAGCCCGCGAACACGTACTTCTGTGCGTCGAGGTCGAGCACCGTCGCCGTGCGCAGGTTGGGCAGCGTGACCGCGTCGCCGATGATGGTGGGCGTCTGCGCGACGCCGGCGTTCGGGCTCACGTCCCACAGGGCGATGTAGCTGTCGGCACCGTCGCCGTGACCGGCGAGCAGGGCGTGCGTCGCGTCGACCATGATGATCTGCGAGCCGAGACCCGGCACGAACGTGATGTTCGCCGAGGCGAGCGGGGTCGCCGTTCCACCTGCGCAGGTGCCCGCGTTGCCGTTGAACACGTCGCCGCTGTAGATGAACACCCAGCTGTCCGACGGCGACGGGCCGATGGTGCCCCACACGACGACGTCATCTGCCGTCGTGCTGGTGATGCGCGCGGCGCCGAGGCCGCGGATCTGCACCGGCATGCCGCCCACGCCGTCGAGCAGCTGGCACTTCAGCATCGAGGGCGCGGTGCCCTGCGTGAAGAACGAGCCGTACACCGAGTCGATGGCACCGACCAGGGGCGCCGTCACCGGGCTCGGGTTGTTCCCCGACGGGGGCGGCAACATGTACGTCGCGGCATCGACCTGGGCAGGCCCGCCGATCGAGTGCAGGCCGAGTCCACCCGCGCCGTGCAGCACCGCGATGCCCCCGGCGGCGCTCGCGGCGACCAGCGAGACCTCGTCGCTCGCGGGATCCGAGATCACGATCGGCTGCTGGTCGAAGGTCTGCACCGCCGACACCGTCTCGAGCATCAGCGTGTTAGAGGCATCCACGTCGCCATTGGCGGCGTAGCCGAGCTCGAGGTATTGCGGCTTGCCCGAGGCGATGGCGACGAGCGTGCCACCATTGGTGCTCGACCGCGATCCACGCGCGAGCGCGATGCCGAAATCGGTGGAGGCGGTATTGGGCTTCTCCGTCGAGGTGACCCAGGCCTCCGCCTCGAGATCGTCGAAGTCGGTCCACTTGCAGCCCGCGCCCGACGAGATCACCAGGCCAACGAACAGAACACTAGAGAGCGTGCGCATCACCACTGCACCTCCATTCCGAGGCCGGCGTAGCCGTTGCCGATCTGCGGAGTCAGCGCCATCGCGCTGACGTCGATGAGCGCGGTCGACGGGGCGCCCTTGTCCCGGAACGTGTAGTAAACGGCCGTGAGCGCCGTGACGCCGGCGAGCACGAACGCGGCGTCCGCACCGATCGCGAACGCCTTGCCCTTGAAGAAGCGCGGATCGTTCGAGTCCGGCGGCGGCATGCCGTCGGCGATCTCCTTGGTCAGCGCGTCCCTGTACTTCTCGGACTGCATGCCGAGATACACGCCACCACCGGCGAACCCGGCGGCGACGATGTACGCGACCACCGCGTCGCGGCGGCTCGGGGAGGGCGCCAGCGTGACCTTCACGGTCATCGTGGTCTTCGCCTGGATCGTGATCCGGCGCGAGTACGGCTTGTAGCCGTCGCGGGTGACGGTGACGGTATGATCGCCCTCGGTGACCGAGCGGAGGCACGGGCCGCGCTCGCACAGCACCTTGCCGTCGACGTAGATCGTGGAGTCCTCGATGCCGAGGCCGCGCACCTCGAGCTTGCCGACGGGGCTGCCCTTGAGGTTGGCCTTCACCGGATGCGTTTCGCCGGCAATGACCTCGACCTCTTCCTTGTACTCGTCGTAGCCGTCGGCGCTGATCCAGAACGTGTGCTTGCCGGGCTTGATGTTCTGCGAGAGCGGCGTGCGCCCGACGGCGCCGACCGACTTGTCGTCGATGAAGATCTCGGCGCCGGGCACGTTCGAGGTGATCTCGACCCAGCCACGATCACTCTGCTGCGCCATCACGACGCTCAGCACGAACAGCTTGCTCGGATCGGCGGTGATCGTCTTCTCGGCGACCATGTGGCCGCGCTTCTCGATGATCACGCGGTGCTCGCCCTCGAGCGTGCCCGACCACGGTGTCTTCGCGAACTCGCCCTTCTTCTTGTCGTCGAGGTAGATGGTCGCGTTCTGTGGCTCGCTCTCGATCACCACGAGGCCGCGGACCTTCACGTCGCCGAGGCTCTGCACTTCCGTCGACGGCGTCACCGGGGCCGGGGCCGCTGCGCTGCCCGCGCCATCGGGCGGCGTGACGGGTGTGTTCTTGATGCGCGTGATCTCGGCCTCGAGAACGCCGATCGCCTTCTCGACCTTCGCCTTGTCGGAGGCCTGCGGGTCTGCGGCGAGGTACTTCTTGTAGAACTCGACGGCCGACGCGTAGGCGTTCGCATCGCCGGACTTCTTGCCCTTCATGTGATGGGCAGCGCCGATGTTGTAGAGGAACTGCGGAAAGGCGCGCGCCTCGTAGGCAGACTGGAAGCCGGCGGCGGCTTCGTCGTACTTGCCCTGGAGGTAGTCGAGCTGCGCTTGATCGAACGCAGACTGCGCCTTCTTCAGCGCGTCGGGCGACTGCGCTACGGCAGACCCCACGCTCAAGAGCGCCGCCAGCAGGCCGCTCAGGACCACGTAAACGAAGCGTACGTTCATCAGCTTCTCCCCGGAGGATCGGAACCTTAACACACGAAACGCACGTTCTCTTCGAGGGGCTCGCGTGTCGTACGACACAGATTTGCGGCGGCCTTGTCGTCGGAGTGCCCCAGCACCAAGCCGAACAGGATCACGTCAGTGCTAGCGATCGGGAGGCGTGCCCGCAACGGCTCGGGATACGCGGCGATCGACGCCATCGGACAGGCGTCGATGCCGAGCAGCGTGGCCGCCGTCACGACATAGCCGAGCCAGACGCCGACGTCGACGTAGGCGTAGGGACCGAGACGCCGGTCACAGGCGACGACCGCGAGGTGCGGCGCGTCGAACAGGGCGTAATTGCGGAGCCAGGCGTCATAGCGGCTCGCCTTATCCTCGCGCGCGATGCCCATCGCCTGGTAGAGCGCGGCGCCGCACCGGATCCGATGCTCCTTGTAGGGGCTTGGATATTCGAGCGGAAACGGCACCTCGGGGTGGGGCAGGCCGGAGCGCGCGGCTTGCTGGAGCGTGGTCGCGAGCTCGCCGGTGACCGGCGGCTCGGTGATCGCAACGCGCCACGGCTGCACGTTGCACCAGCTCGGCGCGTGCTGTGCGGCGGCGAAGATGCGCTGGAGGGTGGCGCGCTCGATCGGCTCGGGGCGAAACGCGCGCGCGCTGCGGCGTTCGATCCAGGCGGCTTCCAGCGCCGCCAGCGTGTCCGTCATCGCCGCCTCAAGAGCTCGCGAAATCGGTAGATGCCCGTGGTGTGGCCATCCGAGAAGTGAACGTTGACGCCGTAGTTTCCGACGAGAGTCATGTCCGTGACCGTCAGATCTGCGGCGACGGTCGTGGGATCGAGCAGGCGCTCACCCGTGACCTCTGATTGACACAGCGCGCACGTGCAGCGAATGCGGAGCTCGCGGGCTCCGTAGACGTCCTCCACGCCTTCGTCCCACACGAACCGGACCTCGTTCTTTCCGAGGCCGATGATCTCGAGCGGCATGGGCATGGGCCGAGTCTTAGCCCAGAACGACCTCGCGAACACGCGGGTGGTACACGTCGAGTCGATCGTCTTGCACCTGGATGAACCTCCGTCGCCGCAGCTGTTCGACGAGAATGGCCCCGTTCGCGATGCCAGCCATGGCCTCGGCCTTGCCGAGCGGTCCGCCGGCACGCGCGATCACCTCGAGCAGCCGGCGCGCATCCGGATCGAGGGAGGCGACCTCGAGCCCGAGCCGCGTGGCGAGCTCGTCGAGTGCCGCGCCGTCGAGCGGTGGGAGCGTGAGGTGACGGGCGCGGTCGGAGAGCCCGGCGAGCAGCCGTGCGAGCGCGGGTGGCGGATCGGCGTCGCGGAAGGCCAGCACGAGCAGGATGGGCGGCGGATTGGTCTCCAGCAGCTCGAGCAGCAGGTGCACCGTCTCGTCGTTGACCCACTGCAGATCGTCGAGGAACATCACCACCGGGGCCGTCACCGACAACAGGCCCAGCAAGTCGCCGAACGCATCGATGCCGGCGCTGCGGAGGCCTTTCGGATGGCGGGTGTCCACGCGCGGCTGCTCGAACGCGGGGACCCGCGATAGCACCGGGAACAGGTGCACGAGCGCCGAGACGTCGTCGGGAATCAGCTCCCCGATCTCGCGCTGCCGATACCGCAGATCGGTGCTCAGCATGTCGATCGCGCTGTCGAGTCCCTTGAACGGTACCGACTCGAGCTCGAGGCAGCGGCCGTAATAGAGCTGCGCGCGCTTGCGAATCCCCTTGAGGAACCGTCGCACGAGCGTGGTCTTGCCGGTGCCGGGCCCGCCGCGCACCGTGACCACGACCGGCGCATCCTCGACGGATGCGAGCGCTTCCTCGAGCTTCTCGCGCTCTTCCGCGCGGTCGACGGGCGGCGTCGGCGCATGGCGGCGCGTGACCGCCGCGACCTCGGTCTCGGGCACGCCCAGCTCGCGCAACACCTCGTCGCCGCGCGGGCGCTTCACCGGATCGCGATCGAGGAGGCGCACGGCCAGGTTTGCGAGCGCTACATCGCAGTCGGGCCGCAGCGTCGACGGTGACGGCGGTGGTTCGGCGAGCTTCTGCCGCAACATCTCCACGTCGTCACCCGTGAACGGCTTCCGGCCCGCGAGCGCCTGATAGAGCATCACGCCAAACGCGTACCAGTCCGCGATCTCCGACGGTGGATGCCCGAGGGCAAGCTCGGGGGCCATGTACAGCGGCGTACCCGCGAGC
>JANRKM010000044.1:0-11276 GCA_033763475.1 Kofleriaceae bacterium | reverse complement strand
TCAGCATCTTGATGTCGGCGTCGAGTACGGGCTGCACCGAGGAGAAGAACAGCGGCAGGCCGACCAGGCCGAAGATCGTGGCGACCGCGACGCCGAAGCGCGCGCGGCGCACCGTGCGCTTGGTCTGGGCGGCGCGCTGCTCGACGGTGGGCGTGTACACCGGTTCGCGTTGCGCGCGCGCCGCGAGCCCGAGCTCGACGAGGGCGGCGAGCGTGCGGTGGCGCATCGAGGTCGGTGCTTCGGCGGTCGCGCGGTACGGGCCGTCGTTCGCGCCCAGCGGCACGCGCTCGTCGTCGAGGATGCGATCTGCATCCCGATCGTCGGTGGCACCGTCGCGGCGCAGCGCGGCGAGGCGCAACAGGCCGTACGCGATCGCGGCCTCCTCGGCGTCGCGCGCACCGTGTTGAGCGACGTCGTTGGGGCTGCGGTCCGGTTGGCGCGCATCCCAGCGCGCGTCGAGCATGCGCTTCAGGTCAGCGCGCAGCTCTCTCGGCATCCGGCGCGGCTCGCAACGGGTGCCGTACGCGACGAAGTTGTAGTCACTCCGCCGCTGCTCGCGGGACGTGCGCACGGAACGCCACGACCAGCTCCATGCGGTCAGCGCGAGCGCAGCAAGCGCGCCGACGAGGCAAAGGATGTTCGCGTTGGCGACGCCGGCGCCAAGGCACGCGAACCCGACGATCGGGCCCCACACGCGGAGGTAGCCCGCCGCGACGCTCTTGCCGTACAGCGTGGTCGCGTGACCACGCGGGCCATCGGGGCCCTGCCCCGTGATCCACGTCGACCGGGTCGGGAAGAGCGGCAGAAAGTACGCGTGAAGGAACCGCGTGGTCGCGTACTCGCCACCGGCACCGTCGACACGACCGTAGTCGCGGGTTCCATAGATGATCACGGCCACGGTGGGGATGTATCACGGCGCCCCGCCGTCCCGGCGCGATACGTTAGCTGGCGAGAGCGCGCTTCACGGCGGCGACGACGGCGCCGACGTTGATGCCGAGCTTGTCGAGGAGCTCGTCACCGGGCGCCGACGCGCCGAAGCGATCGATGCCGACGGCCACGCCGCGATCGCCAATCCACTCGCGCCAGCCCTGCGTGATCCCCGCCTCGACGGAGACGCGGCGGTGCTGCTCGTACGGCAGGACGCTCGCGCGGTACTCCGCAGGCTGCGCGGCAAATAGCTCCCAGCACGGCATCGAGACCACGCGCACCGAGATGTTCTGCCTGGCTAGCTCGTCACGTGCGGCGAGCGCGAGTGCAACCTCGGATCCGGTGGCGATGATGATGGCATCGGTGCCGTCGGCGAGGACGTACGCGCCCTTCTCGGCGCCCGGCGCACCGGGCTGGGTGACGACCGGAAGATCCTGGCGCGACAACACGAGGCCCGTAGGCCCGGTGGTGTGCACCAGCGCGTACCGCCAGCCCGCGGCCGTCTCGTTCGCGTCCGCAGGGCGGTAGATGGAGAGGTTCGGAATCGCGCGCAGCGCCATCAAGTGCTCGACGGGCTGGTGCGTCGGACCGTCCTCGCCGAGGCCGACGGAGTCGTGCGTCCACACGTACACCGACGGCTGCTTGTTGAGTGCGGCCAGGCGCACGCTCGGGCGCATGTAGTCGGAGAACATGAAGAACGTCGCCGTGAACGGGCGAATGCCGCCGTGATAGAGCATTCCGTTGGCAATCGCGCCCATCGCGTGCTCGCGCACGCCGAAGCGCAGGTTACGGCCCGCACCGGTCGCGTCGAAGTCACCGCCCGGAACGATGGTCTTCGTCGAGCCACCGAGGTCGGCATCGCCGCCGAACAGCCACGGAATCTTCGCCGCGAGCGCGGCCATCACCTTGCCCGAGGCCGAGCGCGTGGCGATCGCCGCGCCGCTGAACGACGGCAGATCGGCATCCCACCCGGCCGGCAGCTCGCCGCGGATCGCGAGGTCGAGCTCGAGCGCGAGCTCTGGGAAGGCGTGCTTGTACGCCGCGAGCTTCTCGCGCCACGCCGCGTGGGCGGCCGCGCCGCGGGTGACGGCCTCGCCCATGTGGGCACGAGCTGCGTCGGGCACGTGGAACTTGGCGTTCGGATCGCAGCCGAGCGCGGTCTTGGTCGCGGCGACCTCGGCATCGCCGAGTGGCGAGCCGTGGGCCGACGACGTGCCGGCCTTCTTCGGCGAGCCGAAGCCAATCGTCGTGTTGATGACGATCATCGACGGGCGCGACGTCTCGGCGCGCGCGGCCTTGATCGCGGCGTCGAGGCCCGCGAGGTCCGTGTCGCCCTTCTCGACGTGCTGCACGTGCCAGCCGCACGCGGCGTACCTGGCGCCAACGTCCTCGGACATGATCAGCTTGAGCGGACCGTCGAGCGTGATGTGGTTTGCGTCGTAGAGATAGATGAGCTTGCCGAGGCCGAGGTGGCCGGCGAGGCTCGCCGCCTCGAGGGCCACGCCTTCCATCACGTCGCCGTCGGAGACGAGCGCGTAGGTGGTGTGGTCGATGATGGTGTGGCCCGGGCGATTGAAGTAGTGCGCGAGGTACTTCTCGGCGATGGCCATGCCGACGGCGTTCGCCGCGCCCTGCCCCAGCGGGCCGGTGGTCGCTTCGACGCCGGGCGTCTCGTGCCACTCGGGATGGCCCGGCGTCTTCGAGCCCCACTGGCGGAAGTTCTGCAGCTCGTCGAGCGAGAGGTCGTACCCCGCGAGGTGGAGCAGCGAATAGAGCAGCGCCGAGCCGTGACCGGCCGACAGCACGAAGCGATCGCGATCGAACCACTCTGGCGCGCGCGGGTCGTGCTTCAGGTGGTTCTGCCAGAGCACGTAGGCCATGGGCGCGCAACCGAGAGGCAGGCCGGGGTGTCCCGAGTTGGCCTTCTGGATGGCGTCGATGGCGAGGGTCCGGATCGTGTTGATCGAGAGCGTCGGAAGGTCGGTCGTCATCGGCGAGCGCAAGCTAGCATGGTGGTACGATGCTCGGCGCATGAGGACGGCTCGAAGCCTGGTGTTGCTCGGTATCGTTGCTTGTGGTGGCAAGACGGCTCCGGCCCCCACGCCCACCCCTACCCCTACGGTCACGCCGGGGTCTGAGGTGCCCACGGCTCCCACGGTCCCCGTCGCCGGTGCCCCGGTGGAACCCACGCCACCGCCCGGCCCGGTGGCACCTGCGGATCGCCCACCACAGCTGTTCGCGCCGCCCTACAAGAAGGTCGGAGTCGGGCAGAAGGTATCTTGGGGCACCGGCGCGATCGATCAGGATCTCGACGAGACCGCGGTGAAGGTCACCAAGCTACCCGCGTCGGCGAAGTTCGATGCGATCACGCAGACCGTCGTGTGGACGCCGACCAAGACGGACATCGGGACCGCCGAGTTCGTGCTCGAGGTCTCGCAGCCTGCGAAGAACAAGACCGAAACGCAGAGCTTCCAGGTCGAGGTCACCGAGGCCAAGCAAGAGCTGCCGGTCGCCGAGCAACAGAGCGCGGTGATCGAGACGCTGCTGATGATCCGCCAGCCCAAGCGCCTCGAGCAGATCAACAAGGACTGGCCGCTCGACAAGCTGCTCAAAGTGTCGGCAGACGGATTCTTCCCGCAGTTCGTCGAAGAGCGCCGCAAGCTGCTCAAGAAGAAGCTGTCGGCCAAGGACGCCTACAAGCAGTTCCTCACCGAGCTCGCGAAGACGCAGAACAACCGTCGCCTCGATCCCTCCGCGAAGGAGTTCGACAAGGTCGCGTTCGGCGATCCGAAGGCGTGGAAGATTGTCGCGGTCCGTCCGCGCATCGACAAGTTCTGGACCGAGCTGCGCGTCGTGTATCAGGCCGTCAAGGCCGACGAGCCGGTGTTCGCGATGTTCCGCATCCGCCCCGTCGTGGAGTACGTGCCCGCGACGCCACGCCCGGAAGAGGAACGGATTGCGAACAACAAGATCTTTCTCGGGCTCGTGACCAAACACCTCTTCAAGGACGGCGGCCCCAACGAGGCGTTCCTCGCCGACCAGGCCGGGCATGGCAAGGCCGTGGCCGCGTTCATGAACGAGTTCATGGCGTTCAACGACGAGAAGAAGGCGCCCTACCTGCGCACCTTCACCATCGGCATCGCGATGGAAGCGCGCATGGGCGGAGGCTCCGCGCGCAACGCGGATGGCTCGTACAAGTCGGGTGATGGTTGGGCGTGGAGCGCGCAGAAGCCGTTCCAGACCGACGACAACAAGACCCAGGCCTACGTCAACGTGACGATTCCCGGGTTCTGGACCAAGACCGTGCCGTCGCCGGACGGCAAGACGTGGATGCCGGTGTGCGGTGACCGCTGGACCAAGGACGCGCCGGGCTGGGAGAAGGGGTACGAGGTGCTGTGCCGCAAGACCATGGGCTTCGTAGACCTCCCCGACACGTCGGGGCCGCAGAAGGTGAAGAGCTCGCGCATCGATGCGAACAATCTGTTCGTCGAGCACAAGAACGTGCTGATGCAGGAGAACTTCCCGCTCGACGACGGTCGCCGCGACGTCGGTGAGGAGAACGGCATGACGTGCAGCCAGTGCCACATCCGCACGTTCGGCATGCACGACTACAAGGACCTCGCGAACACCGATCCGAGCAAGGGTCTGCCAACGACGCGCAACAAGAAGCTCGAGACGCTGAACTTCGTCATCATCCCGACAACGCACTGGGAGCAGTTCACCCTCGACTTCCTCAAGCACCAGGAGTGCCGCGGCAAGGACATGATCACGGAGTTCCTCGGTGCGGACGCTGCCAAGGGCCTGACCTGCCCTCTCGCCAAGTGACGGACAAACCCAAAAAGAAGCTCCCCATCGCCGACGAGGGCGAGAAGAAGCCCAAGGAAGGCAGCAAGGCGGCGAAGGCGAAAGCGGGCGGATGGGCGGCGTTCACCGACGGCGGCACAGCGCCGAAATGGGTGCTCGCGGCGCGCATCGTCCTCGTGCTCGCGCTCGCCGCGACCATCCCCACGATCCTCGGCGTCGAGCACGGGAACCGCCTGCTGTGGACGGTCGCGGTCGCGTCGCTACCGTTCTTCTGGATGACGTTCGGCTATCACCTCTGGCGGCGGATCTGTCCGCTCGCGGTGATGGGTCAGATCGGGCGGCTCGTCGGCCGCCCGGGCACCAAGAAGCTGGGCGAGTGGATGGGCAAGCACTACCTGCTCGTCCAGCTCGCCGCGATGTTCGTGGGACTCACGCTGCGCCTGGTCGCGACGAACGGTAGCGACACGTGGCTCGCCGGGTTCCTCGGCGTCGTCGTGGCCATCGCGATCGTCGTGAGCTTCGTGTACGCCGGCAAGACGTGGTGCAACTTCCTGTGCCCGGTCGGCCTCGTCGAGAAGATCTACACCGAGCCCGCGCGCGGTGCGGCGCCGCCGCCGGAGCTGACCTCGCAGTGCGCGCCTTGCGTTGCGTGCAAGAAGCACTGCCCCGACATCGATCTCGAGCAGGGTTACTGGAAGGAGGCGACCGACAAGCCGCGGCGCGCAGCGTACTTCGCGTGGCCCGGCATCGTCGTCGCGTTCTACGCCTACTACTACCTGGTGTCCGGCACGTGGAGCTACTACTTCTCCGGCGAGTGGACCTACGAGCGCGACCTGCCCAGCCTCGCGTTCGACCCGGGGTTCACGTTCGCGCCAGCGATTCCGCGCATCGTCGCCGCACCTCTGACGCTCGTCGTGTTCGGCGTCGCGAGCTTCGCGTTGTTCGCCGTGATCGAGAAGCTGGTGCTGGCGTCGCGCATGAAGGCGCTGCCGGCCAATCCGACCGACGACGCCAAGACCGCCGTCATCGCGCGCGTGCGGCACGGGATGCTCGCGGTGTGCGGGCTCGTCGGCTTCAACGCGTTCTATTGCTTCGCCGGTCAGCCGTCCCTGCAGAAGCTGCCGAGCTGGGTCGTCTCTGGCTGGGGCCTGCTCGTGGTGTTCGCGTCGACGGCGATCTTCGTCCGTCGCATCACGCGCCGCGAGGATCAGTACGTCCACGAGAAGTTCGCGCAGAAGATCCTGAAGAAGTGGGAGTGGGGCGACGCGCCGCCGTCGGATGATCTCAAGGACATCTACCTTCTCCACACCGAGCGCACCAAGCAGCGAGAGGCGCGCCTGCGTGCGTACAAGGAGACGGTGCGCGAGATGGTGGCGGACGGCCTCGTCACCAAGAACGAGATGCAGCTGCTCGATAGCCTGCGCGCGCAGCTCGGCATCTCCGACAAGGACCACCAGAAGATCATCGGCGAGCTCTCCGCCGAAGACCGCCAGCTGTTCGACCCTGCGTATCAGGGCTCGATGGAGACGCGGCTCGCCCGCGAGCAATACCGCAAGGACCTCGAGCGCCTCGTCGTGGAGGCCGCGCGCCTGGGCAACTCGCCCACCCCTGCGGCGCTGGCCACGCTGCGATCCGAGCGCGGGGTCTCCGAGGACGAGGAGCAGGCCGAGCTCGCGCGCGTGCTCGCGCCTGGTGGTCCGGTGGCCAAGCTCTACGAGCACCAGCTGTCCGAGGTCGCGCGCCTGGTCGACGCGGCCGAGGCGACGAACCAGCCTGCCGCCGAGAAGAGCGAGTCTGCGAGCCTCGCGCTCCTGCGCCACCTCGCGAAGCACCGCGCCCACGAGCACGCGATTCATGCGCTGGGCGTGCTCGCGGTGATGACGCGACGGCCGGAGGTCGAGCAAGTGCGCGCGCAGTCCGCCGCGCGCGGTGCGATTCGCCTGCCCTCGCTGGACATGCTGAGCGGCGTCGACGCGACGCTGCGCGAGCCGCTGGTCACCGCGCTCACGCGGCTCGAGCGCAACGCTGAAGCGCCGCTGACCGAGGAGCCGATCCTCGCGATCGCGCGCGATGCGTCGCGCCACCTACGTGCGTGCGTGGCGATGTTGTTGTCGCGCTTCGATACGGCGACGGCGCGGGACAAGCTGCAGGAGATGATCGGCGACGGTGACCCGGTCGTGCGCGAGGCCGCCGTGCGCGCGATGGGTGCAAAGAGCCGGCTCACACGTGACGTGCTGGCCAAGGTGCTCGACGACCCGGATCCTCGCGTGCGCAGCGCGGCGGTGCGCGCGGTCTCGGGGGGCGGCGGGACGTCGGGCGAGCTACCCGCGCTCGATCCGAGCCTGTTCGCGCAGTCCAAACACGGCATGGGCAAGGAAGGCGTGTACGCCACGCTCGACGCCAATGCGGCGATGGCGCAGCTCACCGTGATCGAGAAGATGATGCTGATCCGCCAGGTCCCGATCTTCGCGGAGCTCGATCCGGACGATCTCGAGGAGCTGGGCGCGATCGTCGAGGAGCGGCGCGTCGAGGCCACCAAGGACGTGTTCCGCGAGGGCGACCCCGGCGATGCGGTCTACCTCGTGGTCAAGGGTGGCGTGACCGTGTTCACGGGTGGGCTCGACGGGCGCCCCGAGCGCACGTTGTCGAACCTCGGCCCGGGCGCGTGCATCGGCGAGATGGCCGTGCTGGATGCATCGCCGCGCTCGGCCACGGTGCGAGCCACCGAGCGGACGCGGCTCCTGCGCGTGCCCGGTGAGGGCTTCAAGCGCCTCATGTCCGAGCGTCCCGAGATGTCGCAGGCCATCGTTGCGGAGCTCGTGAAGCGCATGCGCGGCATGATGGCATCAGCCGCGACACCCCACACGTCAAGCCCTGTCATCACGGTTCCGCCCGCGAACAGCTGAAGACGCGCTACAACGCGGGCCATGCATAGGTGGCTGTCGCTCTCGCTCTCGCTCTCGCTCTCGCTCGCCGCATGTCGCGGCAAGGAACCGACTCAGAATACGACCAAGGATCAGGCGCCTTCGCCGACCGGCTCGGCCGCGGGCAGTGCGGCGGGAAGCGCCGCGGATCCGTGGAAGGCCCCCGACGCGGCCGCCGAGAAGAAGACGACGCCGAAGGAGCGCGCCGAGGCCGCGATCTCGCGGACGACGACGATCCTGCCCAAGCTCGCCAAGCTACGCGAGCTGCCGATGGAGACGCCGGTTCCGGCCGAATACCAGACCACCGACGACTTCCGCGCCTTCATGCGCAAGGGGCTCGCGAAGGAGTTCCCCGGCGACAAGGCGCCCAACCTGGCCGCCGCGATGCAGCACATCGGCCTGTTCAAGGAAGTGATCGATCTGCCCAAGGTTCTCGAGCAGACGATGGCCACGCAGGCCGCCGCCTACTACGACCCGGAGACGAAGAAGTTCTTCGTCGTGATGGCGCCCGATAACGAGCTGATGCTCGACACCATCTCTGCGCACGAGCTCACGCACGCGCTGCAGGACAAGCACTTCGATCTCACGAAGTACCTGCCGCCCGGGCTCGACGACGATGCCGCGATCGCGCGGAAGTTCGTCGTCGAGGGCGATGCGACGTTTGCGATGTTCGCGTACATGGCGGCCAGCATGGCCGGCGACAAGGCCGGCCCCGACATGTTGCCCAAGCTCGTGAAGCCCGTGCGGATGCAGCTCGAGACGATGGCCAACGCGACCGGCGGCTATGCGCAGATGTTCAAGGATCAGGCCGCGGCGATGCCCGACATGGATCCCGAGATGAAGAAGTCGCTCGAGTCGATCGACGAGCTTCCGCCGATGATCGTCGGACCGCTCATCGACTCGTACCTTAAGGGCGCGCTCGTCGCGATGACCGCGTACGAGGCCGGCGGCTGGAAGGGTGTCGACGCCCTCTACGCGAAGCCGCCGACCTCGACGGAGCAGGTGCTCCACCCCGAGACCAAGCTCGTCAAGACGCGCGAGGAGCCCAAGGCCGTCACGCTGGCCAAGCTCGACGGCACCGAGCTCTTGAACAACGTCATCGGTGAGCTGCAGTGGTCGATCTACTTCACGCTGTGGGGCGTGAAGGCGCCCGACGCGTCCGTCGGCTGGGGTGGCGATCGGTACGCCGTGATGAAGGGCGCCGACGGCAAGCTCGTCGGCTACATCGCGACGACGTGGGACACGCCGAAGGACGCGCAGGAGTTTTACGACGCCTATCTGAAGAGCCTCGAAGGCCGGTTCCCCGGCACGTCGGTCGCCACGCCCGAGAAGGGCGTCGACCGTCCCGACGGCACCAAGGTGTTCGTGCGTCTCAAGGGCAACAACGTGACCGTTGTCGACGGCGCCACCGATCCCAAGGCGCTCGACAAGCTCGCGGCCGGAACCAAGGTGAAGTGATCGCTCGGCAGGGCGCTTGCGGCTTGCTGCGGCCCGGGCAGTCCGCGTACGCTGGCTTCCCATGAAGCGCGACGCAGCCCAGACCATCTTCCGCACGGTCGTATTCGCCGGCGCCATGCTCGGGACCGGTAGCGCGTGTGGCAAGAAGCAACCGCCCGCCACGCCCGCGACGGCGCCGGCCGAAGCCGCCCCCGTCGAAGCGCCCACGCCGACCGAGGGTGACCCGGCCCCGGGCGGCGAGACCCAGGCCGTCGAGGATCCGGATCAAGGCGGCGAGGTCAACGACGAGCGCCCGCGTGGCACCGACGTCGATGGTGGCGGCGGTCGCGGTCGTGGCTTCGTGCTGAGCTGAGCGGCGGATGTCCTCGGAGACCGACGACTACGAGCCGACGAGCCCGTGGTGGCTGTCGGGAACCCCGCTCGAGGCCGAGCACCATCGCCTGATGCGACGGCGATCCGTGCCCATCCCCTGGGCCGCCTCCACGGCGAGCTCGCTCACCGCGCCAGAGCGCGCGCGGCTCGCGGCCACGTGGATGCGCCGGGCCGAGGCCGAGCACCTCGCCGTGTCGACGTTCTCCGTCCTCGCGATCGACCTCGTCGCGGCGCGCGCTCCCGCAGATGTCCTCTCGCTATGCCTGCGCGCGGGCATCGACGAGGTCCGGCACGCCGAGATGTGCATTCGCATGGCCGAGATTTACTCGGGCGAGCGCAACCTGCCCCCACCCGGCATGAGCGCGCTCCCCGACGACCCGAAGCGCTCACGCTTGCACCAGGCGCTCGCCAACACGATGCTCGTCTCGTGCGTCTCGGAGACCTACGCCACCACGGTCCTCGCTGCGACACGTGACCTCACCACCGACCCCACCGCGCTCGCTGTCCTGACCTCGATCTATTCCGACGAGGTCATGCACGCACGCCTCGGCTGGTCCTACCTGCGCCACGCGATCGACGTCGGCGATCGCGGTGTCCTCGACGCCGCCGCCGAGATGCTGCCGCGCGCTCTTCGCGGCGTCGCCAACGTCGTCGAGCGCGAGCGCCCCGCGGGCGACGTTACCGACGCGGTCCGCACCCACGGACTCATGACGCCTGCCGAGGAGCGCGTGATCTTCTCGACCTGCGTGCGCGACGTCCTGGTCCCCGGCTTCGCCGCACTCGGCATTCCCGTCGGCTCCGCCGTCGACGACTACGGTGACGCGTGGGCCACCGCAGCGTAGGGCTCGCGATCGCGCTCGCCGGCGCCGCATGTGGACCTGCCCCCGCGCCGGCGTCCACGACACCAACGACACCAACGACACCAACGACACCAACGACGCCAACGACACCAACGGGGGCGTCGACACCGACGACGCCCGTGGCCCCCCGCCCGCTCGAACCTCGGCCGTTGCCCGAGCTCGCCCACAAGGTCGTCGCCGACTTCGCTACCGCGGTGTCGACGAGCAAGAACGCGTACATGAAGCTGTTCGACTTCGCCGCCGTCGGCGAGTTCGAGATCCTCCTTCATCGCTACGACCTCAACGGCCGCCTCCCGCTCGACCCCGACCAGAAAGCCGAGCTCGAAAAAGAGGACGGCACGCCCTACCCCGCATCACGCGAGGCCAAGAACGTCGGCGACTTCTATCCGATCCTCGCGCAGCGCACCGTCGCCACCGGCGACTGCAAGGCCACCGCGCCACGCACGCGCTACGGCAAGCTCCTCGCCCAGCCCTACGAGCCGCTGCCCGCGGGCACGCCGCCCAAGTACGAGCTGCTGCGCGAGCACGTCAACGCATGGGTCGCCAAGGGTGGCGTCGTCCGCATCAAGTGCGCCGGTGGCAAGGGCGGCCTCGCCCTCGTCTACACTGCGCGCGACAACGAGCGCGGCTACGACCTCATCACGCTCTACGACGACTGACACCCCGAAATAGGGTCGGACCCTAATCGCTCAACTTGCGTTGAAGTTGCGCGTTCAGATCCGCCGGCCGGTGTCGCGTCCGGTGCGCCCAAGTTGGGCAAGTAGGGTCCGACCCTATTTCGCGGGTGCCGCCGAGCCCGAGCCCGCCGCAGAGCCCGCCGCAGAGCCCGCCGAGCCCGCCGCCGAGCCCGCCGCCGAACCCGCCTCGGCCGCAGAGCCCGCCGCCGCAGAGCCCGCCGCCGCAGAGCCCGCCGCCGGCGCAGGTGCCGCGG
>JANRKM010000043.1:0-2010 GCA_033763475.1 Kofleriaceae bacterium | reverse complement strand
GCCCACCCGCTCGACCCCGAGCAGCTCGCTCCACACCTGCGCGAGCAACGTCTCCACCTCGGTCCGCGGCGCCAGGTACGCACGCTGCGACGACGTCAGGTCCGGCGCCGGCAACGCCTTCCGATCGAGCTTGCCGTTCGGTGTCACCGGCAGCGCCTCGAGCACCACGAACGCCGCCGGCACCATGTAGTCCGGCAGCGTCGTCCCCAGCACCGCCTTGCACGCCGCCGCGTCGAATGCCTCCGCCACCACGTACCCGACCAGCTGCTGGCTCCCCGGCACGTCCTCGCGCACCATGACCGTCACGTCGCTTACGAGCCCAGACCGCCGCAGTGTCGCCTCGATCTCCCCGAGCTCGATCCGGTACCCGCGCACCTTCACTTGCGTGTCCGAGCGGCCCAGGTACGCGAGCGTTCCGTCCGCCCGCCATCGCACGCGATCACCCGTCCGATACATCTTGGCGCCCGCCTCGCCTGCGAACGGATCCGTGACGAATCGCTCCGCGGTCAGCTCAGGTCGCGCGTGATACCCGAGTGCCACGCCTCGGCCGCCGATGTACAACTCGCCCGCCACGCCCACGGGCGCCAGCTGCCGTGCGCGGTCCAGCACATACACGTTCGTGTTGTCGATCGGCCGGCCGATCGTGATCGCCGCGCCCGGCTCCACCCGGGCGCACGTCGACCAGATCGTCGTCTCCGTCGGCCCGTACAGGTTCCACACCGACTCCGCGCTCGCCACTAGCGTCGCCGCCAGATCCGACGGTAGCGCCTCGCCGCCGCACAGGATGCGCAGGCGCGACGACGGTCGCCAACCCGAGCCGACGAGCATCCGCCACGTCGCCGGCGTGGCCTGCATGATCGTCACATTGCTCGTCTCGAGCAGCCGCTTCAAGCGCGTGCCGTCGTGCGCCGTGTCGCGGCTCGCGAGCACGACCTTTGCGCCCACCGTCAGCGGCAGGTACAGCTCGAGCCCCGCGATGTCGAACGACAGCGTCGTCACCGCGAGCAGCACATCGTCCGGCGAGATGCCCGGCGCGCGCGCCATCGCGTGCAGGAAGTTTACGACCGCGCGGTGGGGCACGCGCACGCCCTTGGGCAGCCCCGTCGAGCCCGACGTGTACAGCACGTACGCCGCATCCTCCCCGTCCACCGCGACGCCCGCCAAGGACGGCGGGGACGCCAGCGCCTCGCGCAACGTCGCGTCCGTCAACTCCATCACCGCGCCCGCGTCGGTACGCATGAACGCCCGCCGCTGCTCCGGAAACTCGGGGTCAATCGGCACGTACGCCGCCCCCACCCGCATGACCGCGAGCACCGCCACCACCATGTCGACGCTGCGCTCCACCGACACGACGACGTGATCCCCGCGCTTCACGCCGCGCGCCACTAGCCATCCAGCGACACGCGCGATCCGCGCCGCCAGCTCGCGATACGTCACGCGACCGCCGAGCTCGTCTTCCGCTGCAATCGCCTCGGGCGTCCGCGACACCTGAAGTTGCACGAGCTCGTGGATCGTCTGCGGACCTGCCACCGCACGCGCCGTCGCGTTCCACCGCGCCAGCTGCGTCTCTTCCTCCGCCGTCAGCAGCGACCCCGCATCGATCGCACGCCCCGGCTCCGCCGCCAGCACCCCGAGCACCCGCTCGTAGTGCCCCAGCATCCGCTCCAGCGTCGCTGTGTCGAACAGCGCCGCGTTCGCCTCGAGCGCGCACGTCACACGGTCCGCATGCTCGACCACCGTCAACGTCAGCTCGAACTTCGCCGTCGGTGTCCCACCGAGCTCCACCGCTTCCTCGGTGATCCCGGGCAGCCCGCGCGCATCGTTCGCCGCGCTAACCCCGCCCACGCGTTGATGCACGAACATCACCTGGAACAGCGGGCTGCGCCCCGTGTTCCGCGGCACGCGCAACGCCTCGACGACTTGCTCGAACGGCACGTCCTGGTGCGCGTACGCTCCAAGCGCCACATCCCGCACGTGCGTCAGCAGCGCCGCGAGGCTCGCGCTCCCATC
>JANRKM010000042.1:0-78555 GCA_033763475.1 Kofleriaceae bacterium | reverse complement strand
CCAGTGACGGTATTTGCGACGGGGCCGCTTGACCGCTACGGCTGATCGCTTGGCGGGACCGTGAAGCTGCCGAGCTGCATGTCGAGCTCGTCCGGGTTCAGGTGCGCACGCGTCGCGGTCCAGTGCGCCGGCGCGAGCTCGGCCTCCGCCACCGACTCTCCGCGCTTCACCGCTGCAAGCAGCATCAACCCCGGTCGGGGACGTCGGGGACGGCGGGGACGGCGGCCACCAACTTCCTGTTCCTCGGGTCGCCCCGTATCGTCATCATCCCCGTCGTCACGATCCGGACCTCGCTGGTCGGCGCGGTCACGGTGACGGATGTTTGTCCGCAAGGTCGACGCGGCCTTCGAAGCGATCCGGAGCGCTTACGAGTGCGCACTCGCGACCACGCTCCAGCGATCGTATCAAGGGTTCGGGGCACAGACGGAGCCGGTGCTGCAGTACTGCCTGGCGGGCACGCGCGCCCACTGCCGGAGCACGCTATGCGCTAACGCTGCCGCTCTATGCGCCTCGGTGCGGAAACTCTCGATCCAGGTTCTGGAAGGTTGCCCGCCATGACAATCGGGTTTGCGAGGTCTTGAGGAAGGAACTGCCCGGTCAATAGCGAACGCTTCGAGAGAGAGCATGCGACTGTGCGGAGCGTTCTCTCGTCCGGATCCCCATGCGGGCGGCTTATAGCTCAGCGCCGATGACTCGATTCATTCCTGTGACACGTCGACGGGGCAAACAGCGTGCGGATCACGATCGACGTTCCGAACCCGGTCGTAGCACTTCCTGAAATCGCCGACATGCTTCGAGAGCTCTTCGCCTACCAGCCCGCGCGGCTGCGCATCACCCATTCGAACCGCAGGCGCATAAGCCGCCGCGGCCGTGATCGATCTCAGAAAGCCCACGATCGAGTTGGTATGATGCGGCCGATGCATTCGATCGCTATTCGGTGCGCGCTCGTGGCGACACTCTGTGGCGCCACCTCATGCGCGAACAAGCACGATGCTGAGTGCAAGCGCTTTATCGATCTCACGTACGCACGCATGTGGGGCGCGCCGCCGAGCGCGAAGGTGCGCGGCGATTTCATGGCCAAATGCACGAGCACGACGGATGCGCGTGCGCGCGAGACGGCAGGATTCCGGTGCATCGCTCAAGTACGAAACGACGACGCTGCGGCAGTCTCGAGGTGCGTGGCCGCCATGGTCACCGAGTCGAGCCACCTCCAGGCACATCCACCGAAATAGTGGAGCGCACGACCCCAGTGCTCGGAGCTAATGGCCGCATGGTTCAGCAAGTCGGCGCGGAGGTCAGGGGCGCCATGTCGTCGACTCTTCCGGTAGGGTGCGCGGCGCCTTGCTGGCGTGGCGAATCGATGTCCACGTCGAAGGACAACCAGATCACCATCGAGCTCACGCTATATCATGGACCGTCATCGGACCTCTCGACAGCGACTCGCCTTGGAACACTCGAGATCGGAAACGTTCCCGCCGGTCCTCATGGCGTGCCGCTCATCACTGTCGGATTCGGGATCGTCGAGCGGGGCCTGAAAGCATTGCGGCGGTTCGCGGATCGAACACGTTCCTGCCGATCCGCCTGAAGCCTTGACCCATGGGCTTGCCCGTCGTTCGTGGACAGCTCTTCACGGCTGCCTATCACGGGTAGCGGCTTTGGCGCGACCAGCGACGCTTCGCGGTAAGCGTGCGGACCCGATCGATGAGTTCTCGATGGACTTCAATGCCGCACCCGATGGCACCGTCCATGGCACCATCAACGGAGGAGAATCGATGCTGAACAGGTATGTTGTTAGCGCGATCGCGCTGTGCGTCGCGCTCGGAACTGCGCGCGCCGAGGACGACGCGGAGACCAAGGAGCACAAGGCGGCGTTCGAGACCTGGTACGCCACCGTGAAGGCGGACTGGGCCAAGCGACGGCCGGCGATCCTGGCGGCCGAGAAGGCGCCGCGCGCGGTGTTCGAGGAGGGGCTCGCGCTCGCGAAGGCGGGCCAGGACGCGAAGGCCGAGGCGACGTTCCTTGCTGCGCGCAAGCTGCTGTTCGCGCAGGACCCTACGCTCGTCGACTTCAAGGTCGGCTTGTCCTACGAGATCGGCGCCGCACTCGCGAAGCTCTACGAGAAGCAAGAGCGGACGACGCACGTGCAACGCGAGCTGCTCCTGATCGGCGCCGGCCGACCTTGGCTCCCGGAAGCAGAGGAGCAGCTATTTCACGCGTACACGAGCTGGGCGGCGGCTCGACGCGCCAAGCTGAGCAAGGCGGAGCAAAAGCGCTACGACATGGTGACGGGCTATCTCGGGATCGCCGGAGGCGGCCGGGTGTTCGCCGAGGGCAATGCTCTTGGCAACAAGCTCCGCGAGGCGCGAGATGCGGCCGGCCGGCTGGCGTCCACGTTCAAGGGCGACATCGAGACGCACTACGACGTGGACCGGCTCCCGGTGCACGTGCCCGCCTCGATGGCGGAGACGAGTGGCAAGAAAGGCCGCCCGTGGGCTTACGAGAATGCCAAGGTGACAGCCATCCAAGGCAAGACCGTGACGCTGGACTTCACCGGACCCAAGGACGTTCCGTTCGACTGCGTGCAGACAAACCAGATCCGCAGCATCAAGAACGGCGAGGTCTCGTACTGGGAGAAGTGCAAGCACAAGACGGTCAAGGGCGGTCACCGCGCGCTGCTCCCGGCGCCGGCCGACATCAAGCTCACGAAGGGGGACGTCGTGTCCGTCTACGCCATGCTGGTGAAGGTCAAGGGCACGTTCGACGTCGTCTACGACAAACCGGCGTATCTCCACGTCATGCGCGGCGGCAAGTCGATCTACATGTTCGGAGTCGAGTCGACGCGTCCGCTCTTCATCGACCAGGAGGAGATCATCGACAGCTACCAACCGAAGGATCTGTAGGGATCACAGGATCGTTGCCTGACGTCGGGGCAGCGCTTCGTCGGGCCGGCCATGACCGCGTCCCTGCGGGTCTTCTCGCGGGCGCGCCACAGGGCGATGATCCAGATCGTCAGTGCGGCACCGGCGAGGATCGTCGCATGCACGGCGGCCGACGAACGCCGCCACGCGAACGTCGCACACGCGAGGCTGGTACCCCCCACGACGAGGCCGAGGAGAAGTCCTGGGATGAGGAAGCTCGCGAAGGGTGTGTGCGCGAGGAGCCCACGCGGCACGTAGCGGGTTCCCATTCGCCACACTGCGGCTAGTTCGCACGCCGGTAAGACGGTCCGGAGGTTACGTGGAACTGGGACACCACCCCTACCGCGGACCTCGCTCGCGTGGCGCCTTGCGCCTATTCGTCCATTCTCTCGAGCGAGACGTCGTGCCGTTCCAGCGAGTCACCGTCGAGATCCGCGTTATCGACGGACAGCGTGTATGCGGCATCGACCTCGAGCGCGGCCTGCCCGGCGGCGTCACATCCGGCGCGCCGCAGGTGGAGCACGGTCTCGATGAGCATGTCCGACGCTTCGGTGGTCTGCCGCAGCGTTACCCGCCCGGTGCCGTGGCCGAACGAGATCTCGGTACGCCAGTCGGCCTCGCCGAGATCGTCGGTGTACGAATGTACGAGCGCGCCGTCGGCGATGCGGAACGTCCAGGCCGAGAACGACGGCCATGTCCCACGGGCAACGAACGTCCCCGAGATCGGGCAACCCGCACCGTCGGCCTTGCCGTCGGGGCCCGTGAGGTCAGGGGCACCACCCGAGGGATCGCTCGCGCAGCCTGCCACGAGGACGAACGAGAGCATCGCGCCGAGCGAGCCCGCGAGCCAGGTATGAGTGGTGGGGCGCATCATGGCGGCGGCGTACTGCACGTCAGCGGCCACCTCGAAGGTAGCCTCGCGGTGCCGGGACGACGGTCGTCGTTCCGAAGACTTGGGTCAGTCTCAGCCGCGGATCGGGTCGTACTTCTGGGGTGTATCGACCTCGGCCTTCGAACGATTGACCTCATCTGCGTCGCCGGCTGACCCCAGCTTCGTGCCCGACCGCTCCGCAACACGACGCGGCACCGGCGCCGATCGCTTCGTGTGGGATTGGTGGCGCGCGCTCGGGCGGCGGTGAAGGCTGGTCGAGCAACGTGCTGATCGTCGTCGACAGCACGGCCAGGCGTGGGGCATGCAGATGGGCTACTCGGAGTAGCGGCTACGTCTTGAACACCGGCGGCGCGACGACGGGCAGCACCTCGAACAGCACCTGGACGAGAAGCTCGCGCAGCTCGGTTCGGGTGACCCGAGGCGTCGCGCACCAGTCGAGCGTCGCGGCCTCGACGAAGCCGATCCAGCCGCGCACTGCGATCTCGAACCTCGTGTTCCCCTCGAGCAACGGCGCGAACGGCGAGCCGACGAGGAACGAGTCGAACATCGTTGCGCGCACGCCGTCGACCACATCGGCGACCTCGGGATCGCTGCCGATGCCGCCGCGCATGAGCGAGACGAACGCGCGTGCGTGCTGCGTGATGTGATCGAGGTACGCGTCGAGGCTGGCGCGTGCACGCTCGATCGGCGGCAAGTCGCCAGGGACCGAGGTCACTGCCTGCACGAGCTCGTCGGCGATCGTGCGGAGGCCGGCGACGTACAGATCGTCGGGCGCGGACGGATCCTGCGCCAGTCGTGGCGTGACAACCGGACGAGCCACGAGCCGCGGCGCAACCTGAGTCCGCGGGTATGCGGAGTCCGAGGAGCACCCTCGGTCCGGGCTTCTGGCGGGGCTTCCGGCGGCTGCGGCGGCTGTTGCGTTCGCACACCAGCGCGCCGGCGATCTGCCACGAGCCGGCTGACTCAGTACTTCAGGAAAGCCGCGACGGTGCAGCTACGCGCCGAGGTCGGGCCCGAGGGCGTGACGAGGTCGCTGGCCGTGGTCTGCTCGAACGAGCACCAGAGGCGCGCACCTACGTCGAACTCGTCCTTCTCGCTCAGGTAGCGGAGCTCGTAGCGGATCCGGCCGCGCACTTCTGCCGGCATCGCTTCCTCGCTCAGCGGCCGAACGATGCGATCGAGGATCACCTCGAGGCGTCGATCACCGATCGCGCCGATCACGATGCGCGCCCCAGCGCCGAGCTCGAGGCCCAGCGGCAGGCCGACATCGGTGTCACTGCCGCCGCGTCGCGCCGTGGCGCCGACGGCATGCAGCGCGGCGCCGAGCCACTTCGATCTCAGACCGACGCCACCGCGGAACAGCCCCTCGTGACCGACCGCCGGGCCCGAGCTCAGACCGAGGGTGAGCGCGTGCTCGCGAAACCAGTAGCGGGACATGCCGTTGATCTTGCCCCCGGCCACCAACACCTCGAGGCCGTGACGATTGTCGTCGCTCGCGTCGTGCCACTGCAGGATGCCGACGCCGAGCACGGAGGAGCGATGGTTGTCCTCCAGGTCGCGATCCTCGGCGGCGCGGTCCTCGAGGTACGCCCTCGTCGAGGCCTCCTCGAGCACGCTGTCGCCCGTGGGCCAGGCGATGCGCGCAGCGAGGCCGCGTGGAAGCGAGTTGCTGGGGACGGGCGGCGGCTCGAGCGTGCCGGTCTCGATCGCCTTGCGCCACACCTGGGGCGGCAGGTCGACATCCGCGGCGAGCTCGTCGAGCGCGGTATTCGTGGCGGGAACGACCAAGGCCGACGACCGCAAGGACGCGATCAGCAGATCGTTCGTGGCGCCCTCGCGATCGTTCGCCGCGAGCTTGGTCAACGCGGATTGCACGTAGCGCTCCCTCGACGCGGCCTGGATCGGTTCGGCGAGCGCGGTGATGGCCTCGGTCACCTTTGCCGGAGCGAGGTCGGTCTCGAGCGTGGCCCACGTCGCGACATCGACCGGCGCGTCCTTCGCAAACCCGGTCCTGCCGGTTCGGTCTTCGGACGACGACGCCGTCAGCGTGAATGGCTGCCGCGTGACCTTCCCGTTCCATTCGATCACGAAGGTGCCCGTCATGGTCAACGTGGCGATCCGATGCGTGTAGGGCGCTCTGATCTCGACCTCGACCTCCTTGGACCGGTAGCGCGTCTCCGAGCCTCCGTCTGCGCAGATCGACGTCGTCGCGCAGCCGCGCCCGTTGCCGGTGATGCAGGTGGAGTCGACCTTGGTCTCGACGCACGTTCGGCCGGTGCTCACCGAGTACGGCTCTTCGACGGTGGTGTTGCGTGTCCCGGTGACGACCGTCCCGCTGTCCGTCCTCTCGGAGCGGACGCAGGTCCCGCCCTCGATGCGAACGCCGACCTTGTGAGCGGCGTCGCGACGGCTCGCGACCTTGCGGGCCCCCAGCGTGATCGCCCCGCATGCGCTTGCGCCGGTGACCGCGGTGATATCGACGTCATGGAGCAGCCCGACGCCTCGTCGCGCCGTCATCGTAGAGGCGCTTCGTCAGCGCACCGAGCACGCGTGCGTAGAGGAAGCGTGTACCGGGGAGCGTCGCCCGCGCGAGGCGTTGCTCGGTGTTCTCGACGAGGGCTCGCGTCGCCGACGCGATCGCGGCTTCCCCTTCGTCCTCGAGGTCTCCCATCGCGAGCCAGTATCGCCGTGCGCTCTCGAGGAGGCCGAGGCGCTCGTAGCCCGTCGCGCGTGGCGTATCGCGGAACTCGATCCAGCGCTGGCGCTCCGCGGCTGCCTTGACCGTCGCGAGCTCGGCGGCGGACGGCAGCGTGACGTCGTACTCCTTCGCCTTCTCGTACACGGCCTCGATGAACTCGATGTCGTCGAGGCCGCTCTTGCCAAACGTCGGGCGTCGCTCCGCGATCACGCGCTCGAGCCACGCGCTCGTGGCGCGCTGGAGCTTCTCGTCCAGCTCGGCCGACGGATTAGCCGCCGTCACCGCGTTGCGATAGTTGCCGACGGCGGTCGCCGGATCGGTCGAGGCCGCCGCGTCGCCGCGTGCTTCCCACTGGCGCGAGGTCGGTCTGTTGGAGGTCGAGGCGGCGCAGGCGGCGAACAGGAGCAGGGCGAGGCCCGCGTATCGACGTGTCAGCATCGAGGTGATCGACGATGGTACCACTGCGCTCGCAGCGATGGGCGCCATCAGAGCGGGGGCCCGCCGGGCCAGCCCGACCGGAGGTGATCCTCGGGTCGCTGTGGGGCCGACAAGATCTCGACGGTGTTCGCCGTCGACGTCGGTGGGAGCTGGAAGGTCGTCGCGTACCGCCACGACTGGTAAGCCGCGTTTCGCGCCGGCGGCCATCTCTGCCGAACCAGCCGACGTGCGCGCGTCGTCACCTGGGAAATTGGACGCCGGAGCGCTGCGGAGATGGTCGATCACCGGTAACCCCTCGCGCCTGTCCTCCATGCTCATGGCTTGTAGCCCGGGCTGATCGCGTTGCCGGTGGCGCCATGTATCGTCGCTCGGGAGCGATGACGTTCGACGAACGTTCAGGGAACCCTTGGCCCCGGCTACCGGCGTGGCCTGGCATGCTGACTGTCCAATGCAACCTATCGGTATCATGGAGCAGAACGCCCGAGCCGGCCTGGTCCAGGGGTTGCTCGAAGGTAAGCTATGACGTCGAATCTGCTCGTCCAGACCCTTGGCCTCGCGTTCGCCCTCAGCGCGTGCGCAACCACTGCCCCCGACCTCGAAGGAGGGAGCGGCGGCGGCGGCAAGGCCGACGACGGGACGGCGACCACGCCCGATGCCGCGACCCGCGCGAAGATCCTCGACGCGATCCACCGTGACTATCTCGATCCCGCGGTCCACGATCAGGCCAACGAGGTCGTCGTCGAGCGCATCGCGGTCGCCGGCGAGTTCGCATGGGTCACGGGCTCGGTGCAGCGGCAGGGCGGCGGCGACCTCGACTGGGACGACTCCGAGTTCGCCGACGACGTCGCCGATGGGCTGTTCGACGGCCCGTCGTTGCAGGCGCTCGTTCACGCGCACGACGGTGCGTGGTCAGTGTCCGAGGCCTCGCTCGGCGCGACCGACGTGTGGTGGGACGGCATCTGGTACCGCTACCCCACGTCGTGCGGGTTGTTCCCTGGCTTTGACTGCCCGACCGTCATCACCCCGGCCCCAGGGACGGCCGCGCGCCGCGAGCTGATCCGCGCGATCCACGAGCAGGGCCTCGACGCCTCGCTTCACGGTCAGCCCAACGAGCTCGTGGTGTCGTGGATGCGCGCCGGCGGCGACTACGCCTTCGCAACGGCGACGGTTCAGGCGGTGGGCGGCGGCGAGCTCGACTGGAGCGACAGCGACTACGCCGACGACCTCGAGGAGGGCCTGTTCGACGGCCCGAACCTGAGCGTGTTCATGGAGCAGACCGCCGAGGGCTGGAAGGTCCACGCGCTCGACGTGGGTGCCACCGACGTCTCCTGGTACGGCGCGTGGGAGCGGTTCTCCGCGGTGCCGTGCGCGCTGTTCCCCGTCGACGCGTGCCCCGCGTCGGAGTGAGCTCGGCGCGCGCTCGGCGCTGTATCCGTCCGGCCGAGCGACTTCGCGTGTGCCTTTGGCATCACGCAGCTCGCCGAGCTCGACGCGTTCGTCGCGCGGCGCCGCGCACTGACCGCGCAGTGCCGCGCCGAGCGCGCCGCGGCGTTCCCCGACGGTGCGTCCTCGCCCCGCCCGAACGCGCCTACCGGGTGTCCGCGTAATCGCCTGTTCGCGGTCGCGCCCGACTGGCGCGCTACTTGGCTGGGGCCTTGAATCCCGACTGCTTGCTGCCGCGCAGATCTGGGCAGCCGTGCGAGCAGCGCCGAAGAGCCGAAGCTGGTCGAGGTCGCCGATCAGCTTCGAGGCCGCGCCCGTGCCACTGTTCGCGCCGATCACGAGCCCCGGCGCGTTGCCGGCCCGACGGTTGCGGCCCCGCTGCCGCGCTCGACGCCATCGACGTAGAGACGGGCCGTCGTCGTGGCCGCATCGAGCGTGCACGCGAGGTGCGTCCATGTATTGGTCGCGAGCGTGACGCTCGGTTGCAAGCCACCGCAGCGCACGCTCGCATCGTGGACGTACAGCCATGCCGGACGTCCCCGCGACGAACGTGAGGCCTGTCGCGGTGACCGCCAGACCGACGCCGGAGCCATTGTTCGCGTTGCCCTCGAACTCCCAGCAGCCGATCAGCGTCGAGTCGGTCGAATCGCAGAACGGGCTCACCGGTGGACTATCGGTCGGCGCATCGCTGGCCGCGTCGACGCCAGTGTCGATGCCCGCATCCGGATCCGCATCCACGCTCGCAGCGTCGTCGCGCGCCGCGTCGGACGGTGCGCTACCGGAGACGCTGAAGCCGCACCCCGCGCCAGCGAACACCTCGACATCACAGAGGGAGGGGATCGCAACGCATGGCCCCATTCGAGCGATGTTACCCCACTAGCGACCTGTACGGGCGACGCGGTGGAGGGCCGTCGCAGGCGAACCTAGGTGAGCTCGCGACGGGTGGACCCGCTACGCCGTGTCGCTGTTCACGGCGTGGTCACGGCGATGAGCAGCAGTCTCGTGACTGTCTGCGACGGCGTGACGCATCGAGCATCGGCTCGGCGCCAAGCCTCTCCGCGCGCTCGATCGGACTCAGTACTCCTCGGCCCACAGACCGTCGGCGCTGATGTAGTTCTCGAGGTCGACCATCGAGACCACGAACTCGCCGTTGGGCTCGAGCGCCTGATAGGCGTGGGGGAAGCCCGCGCGCCAGTGGAAGGTGATGCCCTCGGGGCTGGTGCTGAACGACGCGAGGTGTTCGGGCATCACGTGAAGGTAGGCCCACATGCTCTCGTCAAGTTCGCCCGAAGCGATCGCCTCGCGATTGTCGGCCTTGATCTGCGCGATGCGCGCCTGCAGTTTCGCGTCGAGCTCGGCGGCGAGCTCCGGAAGCTTGTCGGCTGTCAGCAGGTCGGTGATCTCGACCATTTCGCCGGTCATGCTGTTGAAGTTCTTGTACTCGCTGTAGAAGCTGCTGTAGGCGGCCAGCCACTCGAGGTCGATCGTCAGCGAAAGCACATTGCGGACGTTACCGTCGACGTGAAAGTCCGCCGACGCGAGGCCGGACATGTCCCCGTTGTCGAAGCGTGTCTTGACGTCTTCGAGCTTCTCGCCCGTGATCGTCTCGAAGTCGAGCTGCGCGTTAATTACGTCGTCGACATCGGACGCCTCGTCCACCGCCTCGGGCCAGCGGATCGAGCTGAACTCGTTTAGCTCGGTAACGATCGCGCGGACGTGGAGGCCGGCCTCGTTGCCATCGTCTGCCTTGCCGCCACCGCCCCCTTCCGGGCCATCGCTCGCCTGGGTTGCGCAGCCGGTGATGGAGCCAACGATGAGGAAAGCGGAGAGGAGGCGCGTTGCGGTCATGATGACCGCCGCCGTAAGCGAACGCCGTGCCGGCAAGTGCCCCCCCCGATCTGCACACTTACGTGCGCACCTGGGTCGAAGCTGCAACTGCTGTTGCCACCCCAAGTGGCGACGAGGGTTGCCGGCTCGTCGCGAGGACTGGTGGCCGCGCTCTGAACGATACGTCTGCTGATCGGATCCGCCGAGAGTGCGCTGTCGCGCACCGCCGGGTGAATCAGCTCTCTCTTGCGCACGACCGGGACCGGCACGACCAGCGCTATGGCTTCGGGCGGCACCTTCCTGGTTCGAAGGGATGTAGTGCGAGGCGTTGGCCCCGCCCAGCTCGTGAGCCCCATGTTCGGCTTCGTCGCGTCCGCACGCTCGGCGATCACCTCGGCCGCGGTCTTGCCGTGGGCTGCCCAGTGCATCTTGTTCTGAACCGTCGCGAAGAACCGCTGCGACGCAGCGACGCTCGGATCGTAATCCGCGGCGTGCGCGTGCTCGCGCACGTGCACTCTGGCGTGACGGAACCGCCCGAGACGTGCGCCGCAGGCGGTGTGCCTGGCAGGTGAAGCCGGGCTGCGCAGCGGCGAGGTCAAGGGGCTGCGGTGGCGCGAGGACGTTGACATGATCGCGAAGACGATCACCGTGAACCAGCGGACGAGCAAAGGCGACACGGAACCCCGAAGGGGCGCACGCGTCGAACGGTGCCGATGACGACCACGCTCTACGAAGCGCTCAAGCGGATGTCCGTCATCCGCGAAGGACTCGTGATGCGAGATTTCGATGGCTCCGCGAAGACGGAGAGCCAGGTACGCCGCGCGATCGAGCGTGTCTGTCGTCGGGCTCGCTTGCCGGTGCGCGTCTGGCACATCCTGCGTCACGCGTTCGCTACTCACGCCGCGCAGTTCGGTGTGAACCCGTGGATGCTGCAAACGTGACCGCCGGGACATCTCGGCAGTGGTCCTCGCGGCGGGCACGGGCGAGCACGACCCGGATCGCCGGATCGTGAAGATGCTCGGCGCTCGCGCAAGCCACATGCAAGCGGCGTCGGTGCCTGCGATCGAAAGCGTTGGGATCGCGGCTGTTTAGTGAGTGAGGGCAGAAGGACTCGAACCTTCAACCAGCGGATTAAGAGTCCGATGCTCTACCATTGAGCTATGCCCCCGGTTGGGAAGTAACGTCTTTGGTTTTCAGTGAGTCCGGGGCGACTCGAACGCCCGACCTACGGGTTCGAAGCCCGGCGCTCTATCCAACTGAGCTACGGACCCAGTGCGGCGCAGTAGATAGCGGCACTGGATGCGCGGTGTCAAGTCCTCGTGGCCGCGGACGTGTGTCGAACACGTTGGCCGTGCCCCGTGCGTGGTGGCTCACAGCGATAGGTCCTAAGTGCCCGGGCGCTCGTCGGCACGCGCGTCTGGAGCACAGCATCGAAAGCTGTGGGTTATTCGGGGCCTAGCGGAGAATATCGGTTCACTCGCCTGAGGGATCGGCGTATACGTCAGCGAGGAGCTGAGGGACCGCCTGGGGTCTATTGCCGGGGAGGCAAACGTGTTCGTTCGATCGTCTCGTCTGAATTCTTCCTTGTCCGTGCTGTTCGTCGTCAGCATGGGCGCATGCAGCGGGGCCGATGGTTGCGGTGGGTGCAGCGCCACGGCACCTCTCCCGCAGGGCGGCTTGCCCAAAGACCAGACGCTCGAGGGCGGCGCGCAGATCCGCGTGACACCGTCGGGCTTCACCAAGCTCAGTCAGATCGTCCCGAGCTTGCTGGGCTCGGGCCTGGCCGGTGGCGTCAATGTCCCGCGCGGCGATCTGGGCGGGTGGGCGCTCGGAGCCGAGTACTGCTACTCCCCCGCATCGGGCTGCACCGTCAACGTCAGCCTCAATACGGCCGGTACCTCGGTGGCGGTGACCGGCCCGCAGACGCTCACTGTCGACGTCAGCGCGAACGTTCAGACGTCGATTCCCCTTCGCGGTTGGATCGGATGCGTCACGATCCCGCCCTGGCTCGGCGGTGGTACGTCGTGCCTCGTCCGTGAATCGTGCACCCTGGACGTCTCGGCGCCCGCGCTGTCCGGCAGCTTCGACGTCCTCCTGGGCATCGACCCCACGAGCGGCGAGCTCACCCTCGACTCGTCCATCAACACCTTCGATCTCAATGTGGACGTTTCCGGTTGCGGCCTCATCGGCGACCTGCTCGATGAAGGCATCGATCTGATCGACGCCATCGAGGACTCGTTCCTCGGCGACTTCGTGCTCGATCTGCTCGAGCCGACCGTCGACGATCTCATCGATAGCCTCCTGCCGAATCCGCTCGGCATCGCCAACATGATGGACGTTGGTGGGGCGCTCGAGGGCATCTCTCCCGGCACCGAGGCGAGCCTCGAGGCGCGGATCGTTCCGGGCGGCTATGTCCGCGCGGACGTCACGACGCGTGGCCTCAGCCTCGGCGTGATCACCGGCATCAACTCCGACAGCAACATCGCCACGCGCACCGGCACGCGCCCGGATGGCGTCCCGAACGCGAGCGAGCCGAGCCTGTGCGTCCCGCCGCTCGGCACCGTGAACTTCGGCGCGCCTCCCCACAACTTGCCGATCAGCTCGCGCTCGACGTTCAGCCTCGCGGCCGCGGGTGCGTTCGACGGCATGCCCGAGCCGGCCAATGCCGACATCGCGATGGGCATCTCCGAGACGTTCCTCGACCTCGCCGGTCACCACCTCGTGACGTCGGGTGCGATGTGCCTCGGCGTCGGCACGTCGCTGATCGAGCAACTCAACGTCGGTACGATCGGCATCCTGGTGCCGTCGCTCGCCGAGCTGACCTCGGATACCGGCAAGGATCCGCTGCTGCTCGTGACGCGCCCGCAGAAGGCGGTCGACTTCTCGATCGGTGACAACACGGCGGGCTCGCCGGCGCTGACGATCGGCCTCCACAACCTCGAGGTTGACTTCTACGCGTTCCTCTACGAGCGCTATGTCCGCGCGTTCACGCTCGAGCTGACGATGAACATCGGCGTCAACCTCGAGGTCGAGCAGCAGCCGGGGCAGCCCGCGTTCCTGAAGCCGATGCTCTCGGGCATCTCGGCGAGCTCGGTCACCGTCAAAGTCCTGAACAGCCAGTTCGTCGCCGAGACCCCGCAGCACCTCGAGATGGTGCTGCCCTCGGTGTTCAACCTGGTCACGCCGCTCCTCGGCAACCTGCCTTCGATCGAGGTCCCGTCGTTCGCGGGTTTCGCGCTCAACAACCCGCGCATCAGCAAGGTCACCACATCGCAGGATGACTTCCTCGCGCTGTACGCGACGATCGGTGCGAGCACGCTGATGCGCCAGCTCGGCCAGCAGGACGCGTGGACGCAGGCGCGCGTGGCCGAGATGGATCGCCAGGTCCAGACCAGCGCCACGCAGGCACACGGCACCGCGAAGCTCCGCTCCGTGACGACGCCGGCCCCCGAGAAGGTCCGCGCCGCGCTCCTCAAGCGCGAGAACGGCGACATGCCGGCTGTCGTGTTCGACGTCGATCGCTTCGACGATCAGGGTCGCGAGCTCGAGTGGACGTACAACCTCGACGGCGGCATGTGGCGCCCGTACTCGACGAACACGCTCGGCGGCTTCACGATCCGCGACGCGGCGTTCGCGTGGCAGGGCAAGTATCACATCGGCCTGCGCTCGCGCGTGAAGGGCGACATCCACACCGCGTCGGTGGAGCAGGTGTTCCCGGTGATCATCGACTCCGTCGGCCCGAAGGTCGGCGCGCACAAGGTCCAGTGGGACGGCAATACGGTCCAGATCCCGCTGTGGGACATCGTCAGCGAGCACCACGTCGCCTACGCGTTCGGCAAGCCGGGCGAGGACGAGCCGTCCACCGAGTGGAAGACGGGCGGCATGGCGGAGCTCACGCGCAGCGAGCTCGACAAGCTGGTCGTCAACAACGAGGTCCTCGTGTTCGCCAAGGACGAGGCGGGCAACACCACCATCGCGCTCGTCGCACCGTTCCACGGCGAGCCGACCAGCGAGGGTTGCACGTCGTGTCAGACCGGCGGTGGCCCGTCGGGTGGCAGCATCGCGCTGACGGTGATCGTGGGCCTCGTGCTCGCGACGCGTCGGGGGCGTGGCCGTCGCCTGATGGTGCTCGCGCGCACCACGCGCGCGGGTCGCGCGGTGTCGACGACCGCGCTGTGGCTCGGTGCGTCGGCGGCGATGTCGCTGCAGCCTGGCTGCAGCTGCGGTGACCCGGCGGCGAAGGCGTGCGAGCTGGCGGCGGACTGCGGCCCGGACTTCTGCCCGAAGGGGCAGCTACCGTTCTGCATCGACGGCGAGTGCGTGTGTTCGGACGACATCCCCGCGGGCCGCGTCGGTCCATACTCCGACGTCGCGACCGGCACCGACGGCTCGATCTGGGTGTCGGCGTACGCGCAGACCTATGGCGACCTCGTCGTTGCCAAGGTCGTCCCCGGCCGCGTGCCGATGGAGAGCTGGGAGTGGGTCGACGGCGTTCCCGAGGGCCCGGTGCTCGTGCCCGACTCGCAGATCCGCCGCGGCATCGACGCCACCGGCGAGGACGTCGGCATGTACACCAGCATCGCCGTGAGCACGACGGGCGTCCCGATGGTGACGTACTTCGATCGCGACAGCGGCAGCCTCAAGTTCGCCGCGAAGGTCAACGACGCATGGCAGATCCACACCATCCAGTCCGGAACGGGCATCGACCCGGGCACCGGCTCGCAGGTCGGCATGTACACCTCGCTGACCTTGCGTTCGGACAATGGCAACCCCGGCGTCGCGTACCTCGCGCACGTCCACGATGCGAACGGCTCGCGGGCCGAGGTCCGCTACGCGTCCGCGCAGGTGTCCATGCCCACCGGCCCCAATGACTGGCAGTTCTGGACCGTCGACACCGCACCCCTGCCGGAAGAGGATCCGGAGAACCCGAACATCTACCCGCTGCCCGAGGGCCTCGGCCTGTTCGTCGACTCGGCGCGCCTGCCCGACCAAGCGCCCGTCGTCGTTTATTACGATCGCGGCAATGGCGACCTCAAGGTGAGCAAGTTCAACGCGCAGACCGGCATGTTCGGCACCGCGACCGTGCTCGATGGCAGCAACGGCGACGCGGGCTGGTCGCCATCGGTGGCCGTCGACGCGCAAGGCATCGTCCACGTCGCGTACGTCAGCTCGTCGAAGGACGACCTCAAGTACATCACCGACGCGCCCAACGCGATGCCGCAGGTCGTGGACGACGGCTACCGCCTCGTCGGCACCACCGTCGATGGTCTGCCCAAGCCGGAGTTCCACTTCGTCGGTGACGACGCGTCGCTCGTGCTCGTGAACGGCACCTCGCCGATGATCGCGTATCAGGACGCGATGACGCAGGAGCTGCTGCTCGCGCACAAGGACGGCAACGGAACGTGGCAGCGCACGTCGATCGCGGGAGCGACCGACCCGTGGCCTGGCGCCTACGGGTTCTTCGCATCGAGCGGTCTACTTGAGACGGATCTCGTAATGTCGACGTGGGTGATCAATCAGCCGAGCACGAACCCATTCGACAACAACTGGGTCGAGGTCTTCTCGCGTGCGACGACGATTCAATAAGTAGATCCTCTGATTCTCCACGGGAGCCGGCCGTAAGAAGTTGGCGGTCCTCCGACGACCGCCTACGATTTTTGAGATCGTAGTCCTCCCCAAGGAGAATCGTATGACGCGTTTGTCGAAGACTCTGTGTGTTGCGGCCGCAATGCTGGCGGCCCCGGTTACCACCGCGTTCGCCGACGACGACGAGGCGACAGCAGGTGGTGAGAGTGGCGAAGGTGGTGGCGGTGCGGACGGTGGCGGGGCAGCCAGCGCGACCCCGGCAGCGGCAGACGTTAGCGCGACCGTGTCCGGTACATTGGGGCCGTCGATCATCGACCGCCAGCTCGTGCTCGAGAAGAGCATGCTCGCATTCCAGGCCGACGCGGGCTTCGCGAGCACCCAGGATCGGGTGGGCAACGTCACCAGCGACGCCGAGACCACCATCGCGATGCAGGTCGGCGCCGGCTATGGCGTGACCGACAAGATCACCGTCGGTGGCACGTACGCATTCCAGTTGAGCGACTTCGAGATCAAGGGACCGCTGACGGTCTACGGTGACTACAACATCACCGACAACGGCAAGCTCTCCGTCGCGGCCAGCGCGGACGTCGCTGCCAACTTCAACGGCACGGACGAACTGGGCGACTCGTCCGTCGACCTGGCGATCCACGCCGGGATCGCGGTTCGCTACAAGATCATCCCGAAGCTCGCCGTGTACACCGGCAACCCGTACACCCCGGGGCCGTCGGGCCAGCAGCTGAACATCGGGATCACCGAGGGCGAGGACAAGACGTTCGAGGTCCCGGTCGGTGTGGCGTTCCAGGCGATGCCGGCGCTGTACACGTACTTCGACGCCAACCTCGCGACCATCTCGCTCTCGGATCCGGGCATGGACGCGAGCCGCCTGGTGACGGTGGATGACACGGTTCCGTTCCGCATCGGTGGGTGGTTCAACGTCACCAAGGGCCTCGATGCCGGCGCAGCGTTCAACTCCGACTTTCACAGGATCGGGGATGATTACGGCGTGACCGTCGGCGCGCGCTACTACAAGTGAGCCGGACAAGGACGCGCCTCACCCTACGGCGAACGCGTCCCTCGCGGAAAAGTAGAATTTGCCTGCCCGCCCGCGCGTTGTCATGGTCGACCAATGCGAGGGCGGATCGAAGCACTTTTGCTCGTGGGAACGATCACGCTGGTGGCGCAGCGGGCCGAGGCGCAATGCGCGCCCGACGAGAAAGAGCCGCCGCCACCAGCACACGATCAGCTCAAGCTGACCAAGGCCAAGTTCACCGACCTGCCCGCGTGGAGCGATGACAAGCACGCCGAGGCGGTGCCGTCGTTGCTGCGCTCGTGCGAGGTGATCAACAAGCTCGGCGATGACGCGCCGGTCGGCCACGACGGCCATGGCGGCAAGGCCAAGCAGTGGCGCAAGGTCTGCGCCGCGGCGGCCAAGCTGCGCGCGGGCGATCACGCCGCGGCGAAGAAGTTCTTCGAGACCGAGTTCGTGCCGTATGCGGCCGCGGGCAAGGCGGGCGCCGAAGGCAAGCTCACCGGCTACTTCGTCCAGGAGATCCACGCGTCGCGCAAGCCCAGCGCGAAGTACAAGTACCCGATCTACGACCGTCCCAAAGACCTCGTGATGATCGACCTGTCGAAGCACATCCGCGATGCGCACGGGCGGCGCATCTGGGGCCGGCTCGACGCGAATGGAGACATCGTGCCGTATCACACGCGGCCCGAGATCCGTGGTGGCGCCCTCGCCAACAAGGGCCTCGAGGTGATGTACGCGGACAACGCGGTCGACGTGTTGTTCGCGCACATCGAGGGCTCGGCGAAGGCCGTGATGGACGATGGCTCCGTCGTGTGGCTCGAGTTCGCCGGCAAGAACGGTCGCGCGTATCGCGGCGTCGGCGCGGTGCTCAAGCAGATGGGCGTCCTCACCGGGCAGTACAACGGCACGATGCCCGGCATTCGCAAGTGGTTCACCGATAACCCGGCGAAGGTCGACGAGGTGATCGATCAGAACCACTCGTTCGTGTTCTTCAAGGAGTCGAAGCAAGCCGGCGCCGTGGGCTCGCAGATGGTGATCCTCACGCCCGAGCGCTCGATGGCGATCGACCGCGCGTTCATCGCGCACGGCACGCCGATCTGGGTCGACACGCGCGCGCCCCTCGTCGGCAAGAGTGGCAGCGAGCCGTGGCGCAAGCTGCTCATCGCGCAAGACACCGGCGGCGGCATCCTCGGCGCGGTGCGCGGCGACATCTACTGGGGCGACGACGCGGCGGCCGCCGAGAAGGGCGGTCGGATGGGCGGCCCTGGCAAGTACTGGCTGCTGCTCCCCAAGGGCGTCACGAAGTAGCGTCCCTGGCTCAGGGGCCGCGCGTCCAGCTGCCGTCCTGATCTGCATCGATCAGGATCGGGCTCGCGATCGCGAACGGCGTCACGCCCGGACGCTTCCACTTGTCCTTCTGGTAGCTGCCGGTCTGCTCGAGCGGCAGCGGCGTGTCGCCGTCGGCGGTGACCGCGAGCCAGGTGTCCGCGTCGCCGACATCGACCCAGCCCGCCCAGTGATGCGTGCGCACCCCGGGCGGGACGTCCTCGGTGAGCACGAGTCGCGGACCTTCGGGCGTGCCGACGGTGACGCGGATCTGCTCGGTCTTGACCCACTTCGCCTGTGCGAGCGTCACGTCGAGCCACACCTTGCCGGTCGCCCCGAGGCGCTGGCCCGGGCCCACAATCGACATCGCCGCGGGATCCCCGGACGCCTTCACGTCGAGCCAAGGCCCGGAGGTCGCGACAACGCGGCGATCGCGGATCGCCTGCACGAACGCTGCCTCGTCGAGCGGCGCGAGCGACGGCGGATCGACATAGACGTAGTTGCGCGTGGTGCCGTCGAGCACCCAGTTGAGATCGTGGGTATCGCTGTTGCCCAGCGGCGCGACCAGGTGGCCATGATCGATGAGCGTGAAGTAGTCACGCACGCTCTCGTCGAACCGACGATCGCCCGTGATGTTGAACGCGCTGTAGCCCGCGAGCACCTCGACCGCGTCGAAGTCGAGCGAGAACGGCGGCGGCCACGTCTGCCCGTTCCACGCTGCACCGTCGTACAGCGACGCGTAGCGCATGCGCGGATGGTTGAGCTGGATGACCGGCCGACCCGGCAGCGCACGCGCGAGGGCGAACAGGCGTGTGGCTTCCTGCGCCGCGGAATTGCCACGCTTCGCGATCACCTCGGCCTCGGGAATCGCGCCGTTCTTCGGCTTGCTCTTGTCGACGACGACCGGGTACACGCCGACGTGGAGCTGATCGTTGCTGAGCTCGTTGCTCGCGATCGATGCGATCGTGCCGTCGAGCCCCGCCGCCGCGATCTCTGCGTCGAGATCGCCGTTGGTGTTGTGGTCCGAGAGCGCGATGACCTGAATGCCGGCAGCGACCTGCGCGACCACGCGCTGCGGATTCGGCACCAGCGAATCGTTCGACGCGTGCGCGTGCACGTGCAGATCCGCGGCGAGCGTGCCCGTCGGTGTCCAGGCGCGCTCGAGCGGGATGGCGAGCTCGACCCTACCCCGCCCTTGGGACAGATCCACGCTTCCTTCCCAGCGCTCGTATTCGACGCCGCGCCACGCGATCACCTTGTAGGTCCCGTACGGGATCGCAGGTGACGGCACGCAGCGGTCAGCACCGACCGGCACCTCGCCGACGCCGCGGCTGAGGATCAACCCATCCCACGAGCCCACCACGTCGGCAGCGATCGCACACGCCGCCCCACCCTGCCGTGCGCCGTAGACGTCGAGGTTGCCCATGTGCACGGGCTCACCGTTGCGATCCACGAGCAACACGCGCGCTCCGACAGGTTTACCACCGTCGGTGACCCGTACGACCAACGTCGTTGTCGAGGGCTTCGGCTTGCTATCGCCCGCGCACGCAAGCAGGAGGCATGCGAAGGCGGCGTACTTCATCGCAAGTTGAACTCGGCGCCTGCGGTCACCGCGAACCCGAGCTGTGGTTCGGCGCCGAGGCCATTGTCGAACGCGCCGACGCCGACCGAGAAGTCCGCCTGCGTGACGAGCGCGACCGCCGGCGACAACGTCGTTCGCAGGCCGCCACCGAGGTGCACCGGAAACACCACGCCGTCGACGTCGTCGTGGATGAATCGCACCAGCGAGATGCCCACGCCGGCGCGCGCGAACGGCCGGAAGGCGCCGCGTTGCCCGAACATGCGGCGCACCGTGGCGGCGACCTCGACGGCGCGACCATCGGCGAGCCCGTGGTCACACGAGAAGGTGCTCATCTGCCCCGGCACGTCCTCGGCATAGCATCCGCGGCCCGGCGCGCCGTACGTGAAGCTCGCGGTGCCGTCGAACCAATCCGTCGCCGACAGCTGGTAGAGATAGTGCCCCCCGATTCGCAGCCCGCCCGGCGTCACCCGGCCTCCAGCGGCAATGCCCACCTCGGCCGAGATGCCCTGATCTGCGAGATCCTCGGGCGGCGCCGTCGCGCCCACACGGGTCGTCTCCTGGGCAAACGCGGGCGCAGCGCTGGCGAGGACGAGGGCAAAGGCGACGGGGCGCATGGCCCGAAACGGTAGCGTGGCCCGTCGAGGCGGGGCCAGTTTCGGCCGCGTGCGGCCCGATGGAGCTGCGAACCGCGAGCCGCGGCGACGATCGCGTCGCACGGCATACGGCCGCCATCGCTCGTCGGCGAAGCTCGGACCGGCTATGGCCGTCGGCGCCGACGCATCACACCCGCCGCATGCGCGAGCGCCGACACCAGCGCCTCGGCCGCGCGCGGCGACTCGCGAGCAGCGTCGGCCAGCGGCTGCAGGGCAGAATCGAAGTCCCAGCCACCGCGCAACGGACCGCGCCCCGCCCACACCAGCTCGAGGGCGCGCTGCGCGGCGACCTCCCCGATCAAGACCGCGAACTGCGGCGTCGCGATCGCAGCGAGCCGCGCGAGATCCGAGATCGCACACGCCGCGAACCTCCCGCCGCCGAGCACCCACTCGGCGAGCGCATCCCAGGAACGCTCGTCGACGATCGCGGCCTCGGCCGGCGCTTCGGGTACCCGCACCACGTTCGGCGCCACCGCCCCCTGATCGGGCGGTGTGATCACGACGGTGCGCTCGCGTGCACTCTCGAGGACGAGCATCCGCACGAACCGGCGCTCGTCGTGCGCGTCGATCCGCGCGCGCACGAAGCCGTCGGTCGACGTTGGCATCGTGCCGTCGAGTACGTGCCTGCGCTGGCGCCCGTCGGGCATGCGCAGGCTCAGCACGTCGTGGTCGAGCTGGACCTCCGCACGTGCGGGACGAAACGGCACCGGATCGCGATACAGGGCAGTGCGCCCCATGATCGCAGCATAGCAATCGGCGCGGCGCGCGGCGGCGTTAGTTGATGTGGTCGCGGGCCTGCTCGGTGAGCATGACCGGGATCACCTGTTCGCCCTCGGGTCCGATCACCTGAAGGTCGCCAGCCCCGAAAGCGACCAGTGCAACCCAAGGAGCGAACCACCGGCGCATCCACCGTCCAGACGTGCGCGGGCCCCGAAGTGGAAAGGCTACTTCTTGGGCTTGGTCGCCCGCGGCTTCCTGGGCTTGGCGTTCGCGGGGCCACCCAGCGCGGCCGCGCGCTTCTCCTGCGTCGTGACCTCGGCTTTTTTCTGCTGTTGCAGGCGGCGAATGGCGCGCAGGCGCAGGGTACGGTCGAGCTTGGGTGCGTACGCAGCGGCCGGCAGGGCCTCGTCCACCCGGCCGGCACGGACCTCGGCGTCCTCTTTGAGGAGCAACGCGCGGATCTGGTCGGGTGACGAGAGCGAGCGCAACCGCGCGATCGTGGCAGGATTGCGGAGCGCTCGCGCAAGGCGGCCGAGGATCGGCAGGTGGAGCCGGTCGTACTTGAGACCGAGCAGGAAGTAGAGGTACGTGGGATTGCCGTCGGGGGCGCCGAAGTTGATGCCCTCCCACGACCGACCGACGATCAAGAACGGACGACCGATCTTGCCCTTGTCGCGAGCGCGGGTGTGCAGGAACGCCACGCCACCCTCCATCGCCGTCGACGCCAACGATTCGCGCTCGACAACTGCGCCAACGAACCAGGGCTTATCGAGCAGCCATCCGTTGGTATACGCGCGCGCGGCGAGCTCCTCGATGACACCGACGGGCGTGCGCGCCCGCAGGGTCGGAATGATCGCCTGGTCCGGCAGCAGGTCTTCGAGCGGGAGCTTCATCCCGTCCGGAACGTCAGCAAAGTTCTCGTCGTCGCCGACGAGCTGCTCCTCGATCCACGAGTCGATGGCCTCGCGCTTGAATCGCCACTGGCGATCGACCTGGATCGAGGGAATCTTGCCCGCCGTCACCAGCTTGCCCACCGTCACCTCGTCGAGGTGGAGATACGTCGCCAGCTCGTGCAAGGTCAGCAACTGCGCGTCGGTTCCGCGATTTTTCGCCATGAGCTCTACTGCGTACGAGAGGGGAATGATCATAAGAGGCAGCGAGTTCGCGCGCTATGGCGCGAGCACGCTAAGATTTCGGGATGAAACGGCCACGGTGGTCGCTCCGGCGAGCCCGGGTCCTAGTCGGATCCAAGTTCGCGTTGATCGCAGGCCTCGTGGGGTTCGTGCTCATCGCGTGGCTCGTCGAGCTCATCGCCGGGCTCGATAGCCGGTCCGTGCATCTTGGCCCGGTGCTCGCCGCCGTGATGGCGTGCATCCCGGCGCTGTTCTGGCTCGGTTTTTTCTACCTGCTCGATCGCCACGAGCCCGAGCCGAAGGGGCTGGTGGTCGGTGTCTGCGTGCTCGGCGCGTTGATCGCCGCGCCCCTCGCGGATGTGGTGCTGTCCCTCGCCGCGCCGCCGCAGGCACTCGAGGCACACAGCCTGCCGCCCGAGCGCATGATCGAGGCCTTCACGCAGGGCGATCGCCTTCTATACGCCGTGCTGATCGCCGGCCTCGCGCAGGAGATGAGCAAGTACGCCGTCGTCCGCTACTCGATCTACATGTCCGACGAGTTCGACGAGCCGATGGACGGCATCGTCTACATGATGGCGTGTGGCACCGGATTCGCCGTGTGGCTCAACTACCACCGCTTCTCGGGCCAGGGGCACTCGGTCAACCTGTCGAACGCAGCGGCGCAGGCGGTCGTCACCACCCTCGCCCACGCATCGTTCGCTGGCGTGCTCGGGTTCGTGATGGGCCGCGCCAAGTTCTCGCGTCGCAGTAACCCGATGCGCGCGCTGCTCGTCATGCTCGGCCTGCTCGGCGCCGCGGCCTTCAACGGTCTGTTCTCGGTGATCGAGACCTACTTCGCGACGGGCGGCATGGCGCATAGCCCGTGGGACGGCGTCGCGTACGCCGCCACGTTCGCCACCCTCGTGTTCGCGGTGATCTGGTTCGTGGCACAACGGCTCCTCGCGAGCTCTCCGTTCAGGAGGGACGCGTGACCGACCCGAACGACAAGCCCGACGCCCCCGACGACGCGCCGAAGGCCCCGCCGGCTACGGAGACCGCGCCCGAGGAGCGGCCGGCGCGCGCCGAGACCGTCCGCCCGCCAGACAGCCTGACCCTGTCGCCTGACTGGATGCTGGGCGGGCTCGAGAGCGAGCACGTGCGCCCGCCTGCCGCCGATCCTACGCCGGCACCCGTGCCTGTCGTGGCGCTGCCGGACCCGAAGGCCGCCGCGATCGAGGCGGCGCGCATCGTCGGCGAGATCGTCGGCGACATCGAGTCTGCGGGTGGCGCCGCGATCGTCGCCGCCGCCGCCGCAGGTGCCGCGATCGAGGCTGCTCGCGCCCGCGCAGCTGCGGGTGAGCCGCCAGCCGAGGCACCACCTCCCCCGCCGGCGGACCTCAAGTCCGCCGACCCGGTGACCACCGTGCGCATGCAGCGCGAGCGGATCCTGCGGCAGCTCGCCGAGGAGGTCGCCGCCCAGACCGAGGCCCCGACCACCGGTGAACGCGCGCCGAGTCAGCCCGGCCGCGCGCCGAGCCAGCCGGGGCTTCGCGCATCGTCTTCGTCGCTGCCCCAGGTGCGTGCCTCGTCCCAGGTGATCGCGCGCACCGACGTGCCAGACGCCGCGCCCACCACCGAAGCGGAGGACGAACAGCTCGATCCGGTGGCGATCGCGACCGCCGCGATCTCGCGGTTCCGCCAGCGCGCACGCAGCGACCTCGCCGAGCTGAAGGGCCAGTACCACAAGCACGACATCCTCGTGTTGCTGCTCGCGTTCGTGATCATCGCCGCCGCGGGCGTGGTTCACCGCAGGCTCGTCACCCCGCCGAACACCACGTTCTCCGAGCGTGGCCTGACGTTCGAGCACTCGGCCGCATGGCTGTCGCCCGAGCCGATGACCTCGCCGTCGCCGCGCATCCTCCACACCGTGGTGCCCGGCGCAACAGCGGCACAGAGCAGCATCTATCACGTCGAGCTCACCTCCTCGCTCGATCCCAACGCGCGGCTCGAGGTGCTGATCGACAAGAAGCCGGCGTGGAGCAACATCGTCACCGGCCTCGAGCTCGATCGCCGTACGCGGTGGGGCGAGCTGTACACGCTCGACGACAGCTCCGTGCGCCCGATCGCGGGCCACGACTGGCTGCGCACCGCGTACCGTTATGCGCACGTCGCCGAGAAGGGAGACGTCCCGCGCGTCGACCGCGCCATCGAATACGCGACCATCGATCGCGACCAGATCTACGTCGTCACGATGTTCGGCTCGGCCGCGGAGCTGGAACGCATCGAGAGCGTCGTCGCGCCGTCGCTCCGCGTGCCCACCCAGACCGGGCAGCCCCTGGTACCGCAGACGCGCCGGCTCTCGCAGCGCACGTACCCCAATGCGGTCGCGCGCGCGTTCGACTCGACAGTGATGGTGGTCGCTGCGGACCTCGTCGACGGCCGCCTACGCCCGCGCGGTGGTGGCTCCGGCGTCGTCGTCGGCAGCGATGGCTCGATCCTGACCAACTATCACGTGATCCACGACCGCGACGGCCGCCTCCACGACGTGTTCGTGATCGGCCGCTTCAGCGAGCCGGATCGGGCGCCGCAGCTCTGGTGTGCGGGCAAGCCGAGCCGCAGCAAGCTGCAACGCGAGATCGACCTCGCGCTCATCAAGTGCGACCTCGATCTCGACGGCCGGACGTGGAACCCCGTCGACGGCACCGTATGGGCCACCCTGCCCGAGGGCCGCATCGCCGACATCCAGATCGGGCAGCGCCTGTGGGTGCTCGGGTTCCCCGATGTTGGTGGTGGTGGCCTCGATCTCAACCAGGGCAGCGTCGAGGGCTGGACCGGCCCCGACGGCACCGCTGGCCGCGACTTCATCCGCACCGACGCCGCGATCTCGCACGGCAACTCGGGTGGGCCTGTCGTCGACGACAAGGGCCGCCTCGTCGGTGTCGCGTCGCGCTTCCGCATCACGCAATCGACGACCGGCACCATCGGTGAGGCCACGCAGACCGGCCTCGTCCGCCCGCTGTCGACGGCGAGCTGCTTGCTCGCGATCGCCACCGTCGGATGGACGCCGCGCGAGGGCCACAACGATTGCGACCTCCAGCCGTCCGCCGTCGAGGCGCCCGCGGAGGGCGTGCGGATCTCGACCAAGGTCGTCGACGCTGCCAACGAAGCCCCGGTCGCCGATGCGCTCGTGATGATCCTGCGACCCAACGTCGAAGCCTCGCAGGTCGACGTCAACCGCCTCGACGACCAGGTGCTCGCTTGGGGCCGCTCGAACACGCAGGGCGAGGTTCAGCTCAAGCAGCCGGTGCCCACGCCCGGGACATACACGGTGATGATCGTCGCCCGCGGCTACGAGCCCCTGATCGGCCAGGGCGAGCTCCGGCTCGACGAGAACACCCCGGCGGCGTTCGACCCCTGGGGCAAGATCTGGATCCGCTCGCGCTGACCGATGATCGTTCGGTTCGATCTTGAAAGGGTTCGCATACTTGCGCGGTATTCAGCGAGCGTGGTACGGCTTGCCTTGCCAGATGCCTTCGCTCGACCGTGCTGCCATTGATCCCGACGCGGATCGGGTAGTCCGCAAGCTCAATCGCGCCGGGTACAAGGCCTACCTCGTCGGCGGCTGCGTCCGCGACCTGCTCGTCGGCAAGAAGCCGAAGGATTTCGATGTCGCCACGAGTGCGACACCGAACGAGATCAAGTCGACGTTCCGCAACTCGCGGATCATCGGCCGCCGGTTCCGGCTCGCCCACGTGTTCTTCGGCTCCAAGATCATCGAGACCTCGACGTTCCGCGCCAACCCCCGCGACGAGGACGAGATCGACCTGCTGATTCGCCGCGACAACGTGTTCGGCACCGAGACCGAGGACGCGCGCCGGCGCGACTTCACGATCAATGGCCTGTTCTACGATGTCGAGCGCGAGGAGGTCATCGACCATGTCGGTGGGCTCGCAGACCTCGAAGCCAAGCTGATCCGCACCATCGGTGACCCCGACGTGCGGTTCCAAGAAGACCCCGTGCGCATGTTGCGCGCGATCAAGTTCGCGGCCCGCCTCGACTTCGGGTTCGAGCCGGCGACCTGGCGCGCGCTGCTGCGCTGGCGCGGCGAGATCAGCAAGTGCGCCCCGCCCCGCCTGCTCGAGGAGATCCATCGCCTGCTGCGCGGTGGTGCGGCGCGACGGTCGTTCGAGCTGCTCGTCGAGACCGGTGGGCTAGCCGTGTTGTCGCCCCATCTCGCCGGCCTGCTCGAGGGCCCCGGCGCGCCGGCGGTGGCCCCCGCGATCACGACGCAGACCGTGCCGCGCCCGACGATCGCGCGCATCGAGTACGTCGACGAGGATCCGGCAGAGCACGACCCCGACGACCCCGACGAGCTCGAGCGCATGGCCCAGGCCGCGGCGGCCGCCGAGCAGGGCGCGCCCGCCGACGCCGATGACGAGGACGATGATGACGAGGACGAGGTCGACCTCGACGAGCTCGATGCCGAGGAGCAGGCCTGGCACCAGGTGTGGGCCGACGAGCCGATCGCGCGGCCTGCCGCCGCGACACCGGTCCGGTTGTCGTTCGTGCTCGCAGGTGCCGAGCTGATTCGCCGGCGCACGCTTGCCTGGTCGACCCTCGCGCAGATCGACAAGGCGGTCGCCGAGAATCGCGATCCGTCGAATGCCGTCGCGTTCGGCGCGCTGATGGCGCCGTTCATCTTCGGCGGCGACGACCTGCGCGGCAACGAGCTCCATGGCGCGATCCACGAGCTCGCGCATCCCGTGATCCTCCAGCTCCACATCACCCGTCGCGACAGCGAGCGCCTGCGCTACTTGCTGATGGCGCAGCGCAAGCTGCAGATTGCCAAGAAGCGCGAGAGTCAGGCCGAGCTGGCAGGCGGCCGCGACCTCATCGACGACTCGGTGCTGCTGTTCGAGCTCCTCGAGCGTGCCGCCGGCCGCGAGGCCCCCAAGATCCCGACGGTCGCACCCGGCGAAGGCCGTGATGACGACGAGGTCGGCGAGGACGGCGACCAGCCGCGCAAGCGCCGCCGCCGGCGCCGCGGTGGCCGCAGGCGCTGACGCACGTGCCCCGCCGTTTCGACCCGCGCCTGATCGCCGACCTGATCGATGCCGGCTCGCGCGAGCACTACGCCGACGCCGCGCTCTACGACTACGAGTACCGCCGCCGGCGCGCAGACGTGACCTATTACCGCGGGCTCGCCAAGCGACGGCTGGGGGGTCCAGGCCGCATCCTGGAGCTGGGCGCGGGTACGGGGCGGGTGACGGTGCCGCTCGCACGGGACGGCCACGAGGTGGTCGCCGTCGATCAGTCCGAAGCGATGCTCGACGGCCTGCGCGCCCGGGTGGCCAAGCTGCCGCTGGCGGTCGCGGCCCGCATCACCCCACGCGCCGGCGAGCTGTGCACGTTCTCCGTGCCGGGGAAGAAGTTCTCCCTCGCGATCGCGGCGTTCAACGTCCTCGAGCATCTCTACACGCGCGGCGAGCTCGATGCCTGTCTGCGGCGGGTCGCGGCCCACCTCGCCCCCGACGGGGCGTTTGCCTTCGACGTGCAGCTGCCCGACCTCGAGTGGTTGACTCGCGACCCGTCGAAGCGGTGGGCCAAGACCCGGTTCACGGATCCGACCACGAAGCGGCAGATGTTCTACTCGACCAACCACGACTACGATCCGATCAGCCAGATCGCGTCGATCCGCCTCTACTACGAGCCCGTCGACGACAAGGGACCGACGAAGATCGTCAAGCTGACCCAGCGGAAGTACTTCCCGGCCGAGCTCGAGGCGCTTGTCGCACATGCGGGCTTCCGGGTGGTGAACCGGTTTGGAGACTTCTATGGGTCCCCGCTGGTCCCCGGCGCCGAAAGCCAGGTGCTGGTCGTAGAGCCCGTCAAAAGGGAGGTTTCGCGTCGATCATCGACGAAGAAATCCCGTTTCTCGACGAGGATTTAGATCTCAAGACGATCGTCGTCGGAGATCAGTTATCCACAGCCAGTTTCTCGTCGACGATCAGTTTGGGCCACGATCCTCGACGGAGATCTCTCCGTTTCCGACGAGGATTTTTTGCGATTTGTCCACTTTCTTACTTTCGGCTCGTGTACCGTCCGCGCACACAGAAATTCCTAGGGAGGAATTTACGAACATGCGTGAGACGATTGCGAAGACGGATGTGAAGCGCGAGTCGGGCCACCTCTACTTCATCAAGAAGGGTGACATCTGGTCGGCCCCGCTGAAGAAGCCCGGCCAGCCCAAGGGCAAGCAGGTGAAGGCTGCGTCGACGGGCGTCGAGCTCGACTACAGCAAGTACATGTACTTCGTCGGCACTGACAACAGCGGCAACCTGATCGTCGAGCGCACCGAGCGCCAGGTCGGTGGCAGCAAGCGCGCCTCGAAGGGCGGCAAGAAGGCCGCCCCGGCCAAGAAGGCCGCCGCGAAGAAGCCGGCCGCCAAGAAGGCGCCGGCGAAGAAGGCCCCGGCCAAGAAGGCCGGCGGCAAGAAGGGCAAGAAGAAGTAGTCACGAGCGCAGCGTCCGTGTCGGTTCTCCCGGCACGGCACGCAGCGCCCGGACTGCTCTCTGCCGCCTTAGGTTTGGTTCGAAACGCAAGAGGGCTCGTCGATCCGCAAGCTCCAGCTCTTCTGGGGCGCGCCGTGCCGCCGGAGGGTGGCGCGGCGGTGGATCGACGGGTCTTCTTCGCGTTTTCGGGGGGACGGGAGGGGGCTCACACAGTTTCGTCGTCGGATCCGAGCAGCGCGCGGGCGATTGAGTTAGCATTTCCGTTGAGGTGGTGATGCTTTGCCGATCCCGCGGGCTTCGTCTCGCGCTGGTACTGATGACAAGCCTCGGCTACGTGGCGGCCCACGACACGTGGACCAACCAACGAGCCTTTGCCGACGAGGACGAGGACGAGGACGAGGGAGGCGACGAGGGGGGCGGCGACGACGAAGGTGGTGGCGGAGGTGAAGGTGGCGAGGACGGTGAAGACGGCGAGGATGGCGAGGATGAAGACGCCAAGGACCAGCCGCCGGTTACCGCCGGCGGTCTGTTCACCCTGAAGACCTATCCGGTCCGCGAGATTTCGCGCCCGCTGTCGATGACGGAGAAGATCCTCCAGCTTCGCCTCTCGGCAGGTACGGACATCAGCGCGAAGGGCGCGTTCGAGAGCTTCGGGCTCTCGGGCGAGTTCACGTACGGCGTGAAGGATAACTTCGCGCTGATCGGCGGCCTTACCAACGCCTACAACTTCAAGCAGTTTGGCGTGTACTTCGGGTTCGAGGCGGCGCTCGCCTATGACCTGGTCAACTTCCGCATGGCGGCGAACGTCCACCGGAACGCGATCCCCGAGTACCGCATCTTCTGTAACCCGCCGGCCACCCCCGAAGAGGAGCCGGTCGGTGGCCTGTGCCAAAACGCAGACGCTACCCAGGACAACCTGCCGAGCGGCGGCTACTCCGCCGGCAGCATGAAGTTCTCGGTCGATATCGGGTTCCCGTTCCGCTACGCGATCCGCCCCGAGGTCGCGATCGTCGCGCTGCACACGCTGATGTCGATCGACTTCAACAGCGCGGAGAAGGACTACGTCCAGGTCACCCCGATTTCGGGCGCGGCGCCGGGCGAGCCGACGACGATGACGACAGTGAAAGGCAACGGCGCCAAGCCCGATCTCAACCCGTCGCTCGGCATCTCGACCAACCCGGTGCCGCCGCTGTCGGTCGTCCTGTTCGCCCAGCTGCGGATTCCCGACTTCGACACCTCGGCCGGCGCGTTCCAGGTCCCGGTCACCGGTCGCGTCCAGTTCTCGCCGAACCAGAAGTTCGACATTGGGCTGGAGTTCACCCTCTTGAACGTGAAGCCGCCCGAGGGCCAGAGCCCGATCGATAACCGATTCCTCGCGCTGTTCCTGCAGACTCGAGTCGGTCGGTAGATGCCCGTCAAAGTCTGTCCGAAATGTTTCACGCGCTTTCCGGACGGAGAGCGGTTCTGTTTGCACGACTCGGCGGTCCTCGTGGAAGAGGAGGACATCGCGCGGCTTGGCACGTCGATCGGTAACTACCGCCTCGACAAGATCCTCGGGCGCGGCGGAATGGGCACCGTCTATAGCGGCGAGCACGTTTACATCAAGAAGCCGGTCGCGGTGAAAGTGCTGCACCCGCAGTTCGCACGTTACCAGGAGGCGATCCATCGCTTCCTGCGCGAGGCACGCGCGGCGACGTCGATCAATCACGCGAACATCGTCGACGTCACCGACTTCGGCATCCTGCAGGACGGACCGGTCTACTTCGTCATGGAGTACCTGGAGGGCAAGAGCCTCGAGGATTTGATCGAGAAGGACGGTGCCGTCGAGCTGCATCGCGCGCTCAACGTCGCCAACCAGATCGCGCTCGCCCTCGAAGCCGCGCACGCTGTTGGCGTGGTCCACCGCGACCTCAAGCCCGACAACATCATGCTCCTCAAGAAGCCCGGTCGTCGTGACCTCGTGCGCATGGCGCCGGATCAGACGTGGATCACGGAGCGCGAGGAGTCGTACGACTTCGTCAAGGTCCTCGATTTTGGCATCGCCAAGGTGATGATCCAGGACGAGCTGATGGCGGAGACCGTGCAGGGTGCGGTCTTCGGAACGCCCGAGTACATGTCGCCGGAGGCGGCGCGCGGCGAGGACGTCGACCACCGCGCCGATGTCTATTCGCTCGGCGTGATCCTGTTCGACATGCTGTGCGGCCGGCCGCCGTTCGAGGCGCCGCAGTCGAGCGAAGTGCTGTCCATGCACATCCACACGCCGCCGCCGTCGCCGCGCGCGTTTGCACCGCACCGCGAGATCACGGAGATGGCCGAGAACGTGATCCTCCGGGCGATGATAAAAGACCCGAACAAGCGCTACCAGAACATGACGGACTTCCGTCGTGACCTCGCGCAGGCGTATGGCTCCATCAGCTACCGGCGGCAGGGCGCTCCCGCGCAGGGGATCCAGCCACGGGGTGAGGAAGCCCGCTTGATCAAGAAGCGGCTGACCGAAGAGCTCGACGAGTGGATCACGACCGACGGGTCGGGCATCTCGGTCGAGCAGGCTCGGATGATGGCCCTCGTCGAGAACGCGGAGAAGTCGTTCGCGCCGACCACCATGTCTCCGCAGGATGCCGAACGCCTGGCAAACGCCCTCGATAAAGCGCTCGATGACGACGAGTAACGTAAGCTACGTATCTCTACTGTTTGCGGTTGTGCTATAGGAGAGGCATCGATGTCGGCAAGCCAAGGCAACACCAACGGGCAGCTCACTCTGCGCCGCGACGTGAAGTTTAACGGCGTGAAGGTGTTCTCGGCCACGATGGTCGCGGATCGTGATCAGCTTGGCGAGAAGGTCTCCGCCTGGATGAACTCGAATCCGCAGCTGAAGGTCACGGACATCGTCGTGACGCAGTCTTCCGACGAAGCATTCCACTGTATCGCGATCACCGTCTTCTACTGGGAAGACACCAAGCGCTAGACCGTCGTGTCGGCTACGTCGACGCGAACGCTTAACTTCTCGTCCGGCCCCGCCGCGCTCCCTGAAGAGGTGCTGCGGGCGGCGCAGACGGCGATCTGGGACCTCGATGGTTCCGGCATCGGCATTCTGGAGCACAGCCACCGCGGCAAAGCGTTCGGCCGTGTTCTCGACCGCACCGAAGCCGTGATCCGCGAGGTCGGTGGCATCGGTGACGACTTCGCGATTCTGTTCGTGACCGCAGGGGCCACGCATCACTTCGCGATGGTCCCAGAAAATTTCTTAGCGGCGGGCGTGACCGCCGACTACTGCGATACCGGCGTGTGGTCCGGTAAGGCGATCGAAGAAGCCCGCCGCTACGGTGATGTTCACGTCGCGTGCAGCTCGAGCCCGCACTACGCGGCCACTCCGACGGCAATCACGTACTCGGCCGCGCCCCGCTACGTGCATTACACCAGCAACGAGACCATCTACGGCACGCAGTGGAGTGCACCGCCCGCGAATGCGCCCGCGCCGCTCGTGTGCGACGCCTCGAGCGATATTTTCAGCCGGCCGCTCGCGCTCGCGAATCACGGGCTCATCTACGCGGGTGCGCAAAAGAACCTCGGTCCGTCGGGCATCAGCCTGGTGATCGCACGCAAGGACTTCATCGAGGGCGGGCGGCGCGATCTGCCGCCGCTCGCGCAGTACCGGACGTTCGCGAGCGAGAAGTCGATGCACAACACGCCCAACACGTTCGGCGTGTGGATGATCGGCGCCGTCGTGGCGTGGATCCGCGATCAGGGCGGCCTCGTCGAGATGGCCGCGCGCAACGAACGCAAGGCGAAGGTCGTCTACGACTTCCTCGACCAGTCCAAGGTCTGGAAGGGCCACGCCGAGCCGGCGAGCCGCTCGCGCATGAACATCACGTTCCGCGGCGCGACCAAGGAGCTCGAGGAGACGATGCTCGCGCGCGCCGAGGAGCAGGGGCTGTCGGGCCTGCGCGGGCATCGCTCGGTGGGCGGGCTGCGCGCGAGCATCTACAACGCGTTCCCCGAGGAAGGAGTGCACCGGCTGATCGCGCTCCTCGACGAGGTCGAGCGCGGCGCCACCTAGGGTCGGACCCTATTTGCCCAACTTGAATCGCAGTCACGCGCCGCTAAGGTCCTAGACGAACGCCTTCACGTACTCATCGCTGCGGGCGCGCAGCTCGTCTTGCAGCACGACATCGAGCGCACGTGCCGACGGCTGCTTCGGGCGCTCGTTGTCGTAGTAGAGGCCGGTCTCGCGCGCGAGCTCCGGCGCGGTCTCGCAGCGCAGCTGGGTCTTCGCGCCGCGCTCGTTGGTGATCAGGAACGGACGCAGCAGGACGGCAAACACGCCCATGCGGCGCTTCCAGATGTCGCTCGCGACGGCGCCTGGGTGCAGCGAGTAGGTCGTGACGCTCGTGCCCGCCAGCCGGCGCGCGAGCTCCGTCGCATGGAGCACGTTGGCGAGCTTGCTCACCGTGTACTCCGGGAATGCGCTGACGGATGCCGACGGCCTGCGGATCGCCTCCCAGTCGATGCCCTTCGCACGATAGTGCGCGCGGCTCGCCACGACGACGATGCGTCCCTGCGGCGCGCGCTTCACGAGCGGCAGCAACTTCTCGGTCCACAGGTAGTGACCGACATGGTTGGTGCCGAACGCGAGCTCGAAGCCATCCTTGGTTTGCCCGCGCAGACCCGCGAGGCCCGCGTTGTTGATGAGCGCATCGATCGGGACGTCCTTCGCGAGGATCTCGTCGGCCGCCTTGCGCACCGAGGCGAGGTCGCCGAGATCCACCGCGACGAGCTCGACCTTGCCCTCCGGGTTCTTGGCGCGAAGCTCCTCCACGACGGGCGCGGCGCGCTCCACGCTGCGCACGGCGATGATCAACCGCCCGAGCCCGTGCTCGGCCAGTGCCAGGACATTGGCTCGGCCGATGCCGGTATTCGCACCCGTGATGACGAAGGTCTTGTCGCGAAGAGTCACGCCGCCTTCATACGGGGTCGGACCCTATTTGCCCAACTTGAATCGCAGTTACGCGCCGCGAAAGTGGGACGCCTTACATCGAGCTGAGCTAAGTGACGTTCAAGTTGTGCAAGTAGGGTCCGACCCCTAACGCCGGCGGATCAGGCCCTCTTGCGCGGTCGATGCGACGAGGACGCCGTCGGGCGTGTAGATCCTGCCGAGCGCCAGGCCACGCGCCCCACCCGCCCACGGGCTCTCCATGGTGTGGAGCAGCCACTGATCGGCGCGGAACGGCGCGTGGAACCAGATCGAGTGGTCGACGCTGGCGACCTGCATCTTGCCCGACAGCCACGACACACCGTGCGGCTTGAGCGCGGTGGTGAGGAACGCGAAGTCCGACGCGTACGCGAGCATCGCCTGGTGCAGCGCGGGGTTGTCGGGGAGCGCACCCGCCGCGCGAAACCACACCTGGCGCACCGGCAGCGACGGCGTCTTGTTGAACACGTCGGGCTCGTCGACGATGCGCCACTCGATCGGGCGCTCGGCGAGCACGCGCTCGCGGAACTGTGGCGGAAAGCCCTCGAGCTGGCGCGCGTAGCGCTCGGGCTCCGTCGGTGCGTGCTCCGGCGGCGGCACCTTCGGCATCTCGCTGGCGTGGGCGAGGCCGGGCTCCGTGGTGTGGAAGCTCGCCGACATGTCGAAGATCGGTTGGCCGTTCTGGATCGCCGTCACGTGGCGTGCGGTGAAGCTGCCGCCGTCGCGCGTGCGCTCGACCTGATAGACGATCGGCTTCGCGACGTCGCCGGGGCGCAGGAAGTACGCGTGCAGCGAATGCACGGGCCGATCCTCCGACACCGTCGCAAGCGCGGCGAACAGCGCCTGCCCGATCACCTGGCCGCCATAGACGGTGCCCCACCCGGGATCCTGGCTCTGCCCGCGGAACAAGTTCTCCTCGATCTTTTCGAGCGAGAGCAGGGACACGAGCTCTTGCAGAACGGCGGACGCTGACATCCCCCGAGTTATGCACGAACGGTCAGGCCGCGGTAGCCGCGCGCACGCGCTCGGCGAACCACGTGTAGCGCTTCTTCGCATCCGCGTTGCGCACCGCCGTCTGCACCGCCCGCTTGGCCCCGACGATCACGACGAGCTTCTTGCCGCGCGTGACCGCCGTGTACAGCAAGCTCCGCTGCAGCATCATGAAGTGCTGGGTCGCGAGTGGGATCACGACGCACGGATACTCGGAGCCCTGGCTCTTGTGCACGCTGACCGCGTACGCGTGGGCGAGCTGGTCGAGCTCGGCGCGCTCGTAGCTCGCGACGCGGCCGTCGAAGTCCACGCGCACGAGGTGCTCCTCGGTATCGATGACGTTGATCACGCCGATGTCGCCGTTGAACACGTTCTTGTCGTAGTCGTTGCGCAGCTGCATCACCTTGTCGCCGCGCCGGAACACGCGGTCACCACGTGTCAGCTCGGGCGCACCTTGCCCCGGATTCAAGCGAGCCTGGAGCGCCGCATTGAGCGCGCTGGTGCCGAGGTCACCGCGATGCATCGGTGCGAGCACTTGCACCTCGGTGATCGGGTCGAAGCCGAACCGCGTCGGGATGCGCTCGGCGACGAGCTCGACGATGGTCTGGCGCGCTGCCTCGGGCTCGTCGCGACCGATGAAGTAGAAGTCGGACTGCGTGCCCGCCGCGGGTGCTTCGAGATCCGGCACTTCGCCGCTGTTGATCTGGTGAGCGCTGACCACGATCTTGCTCGCCGCGGCCTGGCGGAAGATCTCGGTCAGCCGGATCACTGACGCGGCCCCCGACGCGATCGTGTCGGCGAGCACCGCGCCCGCGCCGACGGACGGCAGCTGATCGACGTCCCCGACGAGGCATAGCTGCACGCTCGGGCGCAGCGCGGCGAGCAGCGAGCGGAACAGCTGCGCGTCGACCATCGAGGCCTCGTCGATCACCACCATGTCGACGTCGAGCGGGTTCTGCGGATTCCGCGCGAAGCCGTTCTCGTGTGGCTGGTACTCGAGCAAGCGATGGATCGTCATCGCCTCGTGCACGGTGGCCTCCCCCAGGCGCTTGGCGGCGCGCCCCGTCGGTGCGGCGAGCGCGACTTTGCGGTGCGTGAGCTTCGCGAGGTGCACGATCGCCTTCACGATCGTCGTCTTGCCGACGCCGGGGCCACCGGTGATCACCACGACCTTGTCGATCAGCGCGGCCTCGACCGCCTTGCGCTGCTGGGTCGCGAGCGTCACGCCCGTCACTGCCTCGAACGCGTGGATCGCGGCGTGGACATCGAGGGTCATGCCACGCGCGGGCGTGCGCAGGATCTCGGCGAGCAGCGCGGCGGCGTTGGTCTCGGCCTGGTATTCGTCGACGAGCATCGTGCACGGGCCGCGATCGCCGAGTGTCTCGCGGATCACCAGGCCGCGCTGCTCGAGCGCACCGAGGCGCGGGGCGATCTTGTCGACGGCCACGCCGAGCAGCTCGCCGGTGGCGGCCAGCAGCTCCTCGTCGGGCAGGTGCATGTGACCGTCCTCGTTCGCCGTCTCGAGCGCGTGCAATAGTCCCGCCTCGAGCCGCTCCGGCGCATCGCGGGCGATGCCGAGCTTCGCGGCGATCGCGTCGGCGCTGCGAAACCCGATGCCCCACACGTCATGGGCGAGGCGATACGGGTTCGCGCGCACGATGTTGATCGCGTCCTTGCCGTACTTCCTTACGATGCGCGCGGCGAACGCGGCCGACACGCCGTGCCCGCGCAGGAACACCATGACGTCCTGCACGTGGCGCTGCGCGGCAAACGCCTCGGCGAGCTTGGCGGCGCGGCCCGCGCCGATGCCGGGCACTTCTTTGAGGCGCTCGGGATGGCGATCGATCACCTCGAGCGTCTCCATGCCGAACGCCGCGACCAGGCGCTTGGCGAAGCTCGGCCCGATGCCAGGGATGACGCCGGAGCCGAGAAACTTCTCGATGCCGACCAGCGTCTCGGGCGACTTGAGCTGATAGGTCGCGACACGAAACTGCCGCCCCCACTTCTTGTCGTTCACCCACGTGCCGCGCAGCCGGAGGGGCAGCCCCTCGTTCACGCCGACCAGCTCGCCGACGATCGTCACCGGCTGATGGCCGGCGGTCGTGAACCTCGCCACGGTGAAGCTCGACTCCTCGTCGCGATAGACGACACGCTCGAGCGTGCCGTCGATCGTGACCTCGGTGGGAGCCTCACCGGTCATGGCGAGCGGTTGTACTATGGAATCGTGACCTCGGCCGGGCTGCGACAGCGGCTGCGACGGCCGAAGCTACTACAGCGACTGGGGAATCCGGCGACGGTCGATTCTGTGCGACGACCCGGCGCGCCCCGCATCCATGGGCATTCCAGGAGTAATGCTCATGACGTCTCATTTCAAGCCTGTCCTTAGCGTCGTTTTGTTTCTCGTCGCCTGCGGTGGCAACGGCTCGCCCGGTGGTGGCGATGACGACCCGTCGGTCGACGGTGGCCGCCCCGATGGCAACCCGACCACCACGCTCGATCCGAACGACTGCGTCGGCGTCGCGGCGAACTTTGTCTCGGCCGCGCAGACGTGTGGCACCCAGCTGCCGGGCAATGCGGCGGCGACATTCGAGGCCGCGTGCCGCAAGGGCATCACCAAGGCCGATCTGTGCGGCGGCGATCCGGCCGCGGGCCTCGCGTGCTTCGAGACGCCGAGCGCGGGCGACTTCGAGTGCGTGCTCGGCGAGCCGGCGCCGTACTGCAACAACGACCTGGGCGCCGCGCTCGGCATGTACTGCTTGATCGCGCTCGGCAACGTCCAGTGCGCGTCGGGCGTGAGCTGCCAGTTCGACTCGGACTGTCCGTCGAATTCGGCGTGCAACGAGGCCACCGCGCAGTGCTTCTCGAAGGACGCGTATTGCGTCGGCCTGCCGTGCGAATTCAACGCCGATTGCCCGAGCGGGCAGAAGTGCAACGACGCCGAGGGCGCCTGCATCCTCGAGTAGTCAGCGTTCGATCTTCGCTCCGCGCCGCCCTCAGGCGCCGCTGCGCGCCCCAGCAGCGCCGGGGCTTTCGATCGAGAGCGTCTGCCTGAGCGAATAATCGAGATGATTTGCGATCCGGCCCATCACGCTGTCGAGCTCGTCGCCGCGCAGCGACAGTGCTTCGCCCACGTGTGCGCGCGTGCGTTGCGGCAACAGCTCGCGCACGCGCGCCGTCCAGCGCGCGACGGTGGCACGGTGCACGCCGTACAGCGCCGCGAGCTCGTCGATCGAGGCGTCGTAGAGGTACTGCTGGCGCAACAGATTCCGCTCGCGCGGCGTGAGCGTCGCGAGGGCGGCGGCAAACGCCTCGCGATACACGCGCCGCTCGTCGGTGGTCATCGCGTCGACGGGGACGGCGTCGATGCGATCGGCGAGCGCCTCGGCCGCATCGAGCGGGGCTTCGCGCCGGCGCTTGCGGAGGACCTGCAGGGCCTCGCGCACCGCGACGACGCGGAGCCACCCGCGCAGATCACCGCGGCCCCGGTAGTCGTTGATCTTCGCGCGGCCGCCGGCGGCCGCCGTCAACACGCGCTCGCGGACGGCGAGCCGCACGTCCTCGAGGAGCGCGGTGCCACCGTCGAGGTGGGCGATCGCGGCGCCGAGGTCGGCGAGGCAGTGCTGCTCGAAGGCGCGCAAGGCGGCCACATCGCCCCGGGCGACGCCACACGCGAGCCACAGGTCAGAGATGCACAACGAGCTCAGTGCGTCGTCGAGGGTCGCGCCGGGCTCGAGGCGCTCGTCGAGGTAGGCGAGGAACGCGTCGTCGGACACGTCGACCCCAGGCCACGCCGCGCGGGCGCGCGCCAGCACCTCGGACGAGGCAGGTTGCATCGTGCACCATGGTAGCGTGACTGACGTGTGTCCCGGGGAGGAAACCGTGGCCGCGTATGTCGCCGGCCAGCTCGCACGCCGCGAGCGGGACACGTTCGAGCTGCACCTCGATGCGTGCAGCGCCTGTCACGAGCTGCTCGCTGCCCTCGGCAAGGCCGGCGTCCGCAAGAAGGTCCCGCTCGGCTCGGTGACTTCGCTCGGCGCCGCCGGCCCCGACGAGCTGCCCGCGATGACCTGGTCGCCGGGCGAGCAGCTCGGGCGCTACGTGTTGCTCGCGCAGCTCGGCAGCGGCGGCATGGGCGTGGTCTACGCAGCCTACGACCCCGAGCTCGATCGCAAGGTCGCACTCAAGCTGCTGCATCGCTCCGACGACACGGCGCGCGAACGCCTGCGCGACGAGGCGCGCGCGATCGCCAAGCTCGCACACCCCAACGTCGTCGCGGTGCACGACGTCGGCGAGGCCGGCGATGAAGTGTTCGTGGCGATGGAGCACGTCGACGGGGAGACGCTGCGCGACTGGCTCGAGGCCCGGCGCACCCCCGCCGAGATCCTGCGCGTGTTCGTCGATGCGGCGCGCGGGCTCGCCGCGGCACACGCTGTCGGCCTCGTGCATCGCGACGTCAAGCCGAGCAACCGCATGATCGGCAAGGACGGCCGCGCGCGCGTGCTCGACTTCGGGCTCGCACGCGCGCGCGTTGCCGTCGAGGGCGAGACCGCTGGCACGCCCGCGTACATGGCCCCCGAACAGCAGCAGGGTGGCCGCGTCGATGCGCGTGCGGATCAGTTCGCGCTGTGCGTGGCGCTGTGGGAAGCGCTCGCCGGTGAACGGCCGAGGGCAGGCACCACCGCCAGCGTGCAAGGCGTGCCCGAGCGCGTGGTACGGGCGCTGCGGCGCGGTCTCGCCGTCGATCCCGCGGCGCGGTTCGCGACGCTCGACGAGCTGATCCTGGAGCTCTCGCCGCGCAGCCGCGGCAGGCGCTGGGTGATCGCGACGTTTGTCGTCGGGGCGCTGCTCTCGGCAGCCCTGATCGTCGTGCTCGCCACGCGGGAAGCACCGCCGCCGTCATGTGCGCACGCGGGCGATCCGATGGCACAGCGCTGGAGTGATGCCCAGCGCGCCGAGGTGCGCGCCGCGTTCGCGCGGACCAACCTGCCCTACGCGGCGACGGCGGTCACCGAAGTGATCGCGCAGCTCGATGCATGGTCCGCGCGCTGGCAAGACGGTGCGCGCGCGAGCTGCCAGGCGACGCTCGTCGAGCGCGTGCAACCGCCCGAGCTGCACGCGAACCGCCAGGCCTGCCTCGATCAGCTCCTCGAGCGCATGCAGCCCGTGATCGCGCTCGCGACCACCGCAGACCGCGCGCTCGTCGCACGGGCCTCGTCGCTCGTCGCCGGGGTTCCCTCCCCCGAGCGTTGTCGCGATGCCTCGGCCCTGCTCGCGCTCGCGCCACTGCCGCCCGGGGAGGGCGTGCGCGCCGATGCCGAAGCGTTGCGTGCTCGGATCGCGACCGCCGAGGCCGCGATCCTGGCGGGGCGCAGCGGCACGGTGATCGACGAGGTCACCGACATCGCGAAGCGCGCCACCGCGCTCGACCACCCACCGCTCGTCGCCCGCGCGCATCTCCTCGTCTCGCGCCTCGAGCAGGCGCGCGCACACTACGAGGAGTCGATCGCCGCCTCGCACACCGCAGCGCGTGCGGCCACCGCTGCACGCGACCTCGAGCTCCTCGCGGAGATCTGGATCGACCTGACGCAGACCCTCGGCAACGACCTGCGCACGCTCGATCAGGCGGACGTGTTCGACGGCTATGCCGCCGCGCTCGTGCAGCGCCTGCCCGACGGTGACGACCTGCTCCTACAGCTCGAGTTTGCGCGCTGCAACCGCAATAACGACGCCAGCAAGTCCGAGGACAATGCCACCCTCGCGAAGCACTGCGAGACCGCGATCGCCCACGCCGAGCGCGTCAAGCCGCCGCGCCTCGCGCTCGCCAATGCGTCGCGCAGCCGCCTCGGTCACTTCCAGCGCTTGATGGGCCGCGCCGACGACGCGCACGCGACGCTGCTCGCCGCCGTCGATCAGTCGCTGCGCATCCACGGCCCCGGTCACCCCGACACCGCTGTCGCGCGTTATTCGCTCGGCATCGCGGAGCTCGCGGCCAACCGCCTCGACGAGGCGATCACCCAGCTCCGCGAGGCCCTCGCGATCCGCCGGGCTGCGTTCCCCGGCGCGAGCATCCAGGTCGCCGAATCGCTGCAAGGCCTCGGCGATGCGATCGCGGTCAAGGGCGACCATCGCGAGGCCGTCACCCTCCTCGAAGAAGCACTCACCATGCTCGACCAGGCCGGCGAGGCCGACAGCGCACAGGCCGCCAACTGCCACATCCTCGTCGGCATGTCGCTCGAGGAGGTTCAGCGTCACGCCGACGCGGGCATCCACTACCTGCGCGCGGCCGACATCGCAGACCGTGCGCTCCAGCATCGCGAAGGCCTCGCGGCGATGGCCCTCCGCCTCGCCACCGAGATCGCCGTGCGCGACAAGCAACCCTCGACCGGTGTCGCCCACCTCGAGCGTGCCGTGCGCCTCCTCGAGCGCGGCAAGGCGCCGCCCGTCGAGCTCGGCCGCACCCAGGTCCGCCTTGCGGAGCTGCTGTTCGAGCTCGGCCCCGCCGACCGACCGCGCGCACGCGCGATGGTCGACGCCGCGCGCGGGAACTTCGTCATTGCCGGCGAACCGGCCGCCGCACAGCTCGCCGCGGTCGAGGCATTCATGAAGAAGCAGGGCTGGCGGTAAGCTCGCCGCATGACCTATCCGCCTGCCCCGTGGCACACCCACGGCCGCGCGTTCATCCAGCCGTACCTGGTGCAGGCGTCCTCGCTCTCGCTGCCCGATGGCTTTCGCCCCGTCACCCTCGCCGGCCGCTGCGTCGGCATCCTCGCGCTGATCCAATACGTCCCGCCCTCCCCGCTCACCTACGCGGAGCTGGCCTGGATGCCCTGTTTGGTCTCCGCGCGCGGCGTGCGCGGCTACTACATCGAGAAGATGTACGTCGACTCCGAGGCCTCGGTCGCCGGCGGGCGCGAGCTGTGGGCGATCCCGAAACAGCTCGCGCGCTTCGCGTTCGCAAGTCGCGGCTTAGCCTCGACGCGCAGCGCCGCCGAGGGGCGGAGCGGAGAGTCGATCGACGACAACTACGCGACCATCGACACCGAGGACGGCGCGCATGTCGAGCTGTCGCTGTTCAAGCGCGGCCCGTCGATCCCGCTGCGCGCCGGCGCCGGCACCGTGCAGGACGGCGGCACCGACCTCGTGCGGTTCCGCGGCCGGGGCACCGCGCGCACGGCTTCCGGTGGCCTGGCTGTCCGAACGGCGGACGGTCTCGACGCGTGGAATGGCTGGCGCACGGCCACGCGCCTGCCCGGGCTCGGCGCCGCCCTCACAAGCTTCGAGATCACGATGCTGCCTCCCGTGCGACGCCCGCGCTGATGGGTCACTGGCCGCCGACGGCGCAGCCGAGCAGGCGGCCAACGCCGAGCAGCACGCGGTGGCAACGAGCAAGGCGACGAGACAGGCACGCATACAGGTCCGGACGTATCCGACCGGACGGTGTGGCACACGACCGGCAGCACCTGTCCTGCTACGATAGCCCCCGATGTTGGTTGTCTGGAGGCGCGCTGCGTGGCTGGCCACGCTCGTAATTGCAGCTTGTGGAACCTCTCGCCTCGCCGAGGTCGACGCGCTGCCGCCCGGAGCCGAGTGCCCGGCTGGCGGCACCGTCATCCGCCAGGGCGACGACGACAACGACGACGGCGAGCTGCAGGAGGACGAGGTCGAGACCTCCGAGATCCTGTGCAACGGCGTCGATGCGCAAGCGCTCGTCGATTCGGCCCCCGAACCCGTCGGTGCCAACTGCGCAACGGGCGGCACGCGCGTGCGCACGGGCGTCGACACCGATCACGACGGCACGCTCGACGATGACGAGGTGCAGAACATCGCGTACCTGTGCAACACGACGCCGACGCCAACGCTCGTTTCGACGCAGAACGAGCCGCCCGGCGCCAACTGCCAGCTCGGTGGCGTCGCCGTCTCTTCGGGCATTGATCTCGACCACGACGGCGTCCTCGACCCGAACGAAGTGACGGGCACGTCGTACGTGTGCACGGGCCAGGTCCCTATCGCCGAGGTCGTGCAGGGCGACTTCGTCCTCCGCAACAGCTTCGATCAGGCGTTGCTCGCGGGCGTCAAACGCGTCACCGGCAGGTTGTTCGTCGAGCCGGTGGCGGCATTGCCCGACATCGCCGTCCCTAACCTCGAAGAAGCAGGTTCGCTTTACATCAGCAAGAGCTTCGCTTCGATCGCGTTTCCCCGCCTCGAGCAGGCAGGTCTCGTCGAGATCAAGACGACCGGGTCGTTCCCGCTGTTCGAGCTTCCTGCCCTCACCGACGTGGCGGGCACGATCACGATCACCGGCTCGACAAGCGCGGCGTCGAACAATGCGTTTCAGCTGCCCGCCCTCACGTCGGTCGAGTCGATCGAGATCGACGTGCCAGGGCCGTCGAGGCTAGAGCTCGATTCCCTCACCGAGCTTCAATCCCTCTCGATCGAGAACAATCCGCTGAGCGCGATCGTAGCTCCAGAACTGGCCACGGTTCGCGATGCGCTCCAGCTCGTTGAGCTTCCTCAGCTCGCGACACTCGATCTCGGCGCACTCGCCAGCGCTCGAACCATCGAGCTCCGCGGACTCTCCGCACTCTCACTCGCGCAGGTCCAGCTCGGTGTCGTCACTCACGTTCCCGACATGCTCGTGGTGGAACGCCTACCGTGGTCCACGTTGTCGCCGCTCGCAGCCGTCCGTTCCGTCGGCTCATTCGCTGCGTATGGGCTGTCAGGCCTCACCTCGCTCGACCTCCCGCAGCTCGAGACGGCGGGCCTGATCCACATCTCCGGTTGTTCCGCGCTGACGAGCCTGAACGGCTTCGCCAACTTGACCTCCGCTACTGACATCACGATCAATGGCAACGTCAGCCTGACATCCGTCACCGGCTTCAATCAGCTCGATGTTGCGTCGAAGCTGGTGATCGCCATGAACCCGAACCTCTCCTCGATGACGGGTTTCATCGTGTTGCGCTCGGTGGCCGGTGAGCTGCGCATTTCCGAAAGCGCCATTACCCAGCTCGCTGGCTTCGCTGCGCTCGAAGAAGCCGGGAGCGTCTTCATCACCGAAAACGACGAACTCGAGAGCGTCGCGGGATTCGCTTCCCTGCGGAGCGCAGGCGCCGTTGCTCTCACGTTCAACACGAAGCTCTCGAGCGTCTCCGGGTTCGGAGTGCTCGAATCCTCGACGGCATTCACGCTGTCGTTCGCAGGTCCGATCACGACGCTCTCGATGCCGCAGCTCGAAGGCGACGTCGACCTTCGCATCGAAGCCAATGTCACCTCGCTCGCGTTCCCGCAGGTGACCTCGGGAACGATATTGATCACGGCGCCGCTGACCGATCTCTCGGGCCTCGAAGGGCTTCGCGACGTCGACCTCACGCTTAGCTCGTTGCAGCTGACACGTCTCGAGTTGCCGTTGCTGGAGTCGGGTAGCATCCGCATGCAGTTGTCCCCCGAGTTGACTGCAATCGATCTCCCGGCGTTCGAGACGGGCAGCCTGCAGTTCGAGGAAGCGCCGAAACTCGCGTCAATTCGAGTGCCGGTTGTCCGCGAGCTCTCGAACCTCTGGATTGCTGGATCCCAGGTGCTGAAGTCCTTGCTGCTCCCCCAGCTCGAACGAATTGGGCGCACGACCATCCAGCAAAATCCGCTGCTCGAGAACATCGAGATGCCTCTCCTCGAGGAGATCATGGGCAACTCGGTGTTCGTGTCCGCGCCGCGGCTGCCCAAATGCCTGGTAGCCGACATAGTCGAAAGCGTGGGCTACACCGGCTTCACCTGGTTGGTAGCACCGGAGTGCGCCGTCATAGATCGCTGCGCTCTGCACACGCCAACAACGGCAACGCTCGCGACCGGCGCCTCGCTGGATGTCGTCGGCCGCGTTCGCGTCCCGGGCGTGACGGACACGACGGCGGGCACGGATGCGTCGGTCGTCATGCGCTATCAGGTCGGGCGCGGCCCGCGCGGATCGCAGCCAACCGACGCCGCGTGGTCGTGGATCGATGCCTCGCCGACGCCGAGCTGGAGCGACACGAGCGCCGTCGGGTTCGACGAGTACCGCGCTTCGATGATGTTCCCTGTCGGAAGTCATGATGTCGCGGCGCGATTCTCTGGAGACGGCGGTCGCACGTGGACCACATGTGACATGAATGGCAGCGAGGATGGTTATCAGGTCGGCAACGCCGGCCAGGTGGAGGCGCAATGATGCGCGCGCTCACGCTCGTACTACTCGCAGGGGCGTGCACGCCCGTCTCCGACCTGGTCGAAACAACCGATGAGCCCGCAGGCAGCAACTGCGCGTACGGCGGAACCGCGATCCGTGAAGGCGCCGACGAAAACCAAGATGGCGCGCTACAAGACAGCGAGATTGACTCGGTGCAATACGTCTGCGAAGCGGCGCCTGTGACCTCCGAACTGGTCGTCGTCACGCCGGAGCCACCCGGTACCAACTGTGCCCTCGGCGGCAAGGTGGTGAGGACCGGGACCGACGCGAACCGCGATGGCATCCTCGATGCGGACGAGGTTCGTGCGACAGCCTACGTGTGCAATGGGCAGCTCGTCGAGACGCGGCCCGAGCCGGAGGGTTTAAACTGCCTGACGGGTGGCACCGCGATCCTCGTTGGTGATGACGGCAATGCCGATGGCATCCTGAACGAGGACGAGGTCGCGAGTACGTCGTACGTGTGCGATGGCGTCTTCGACGGAACGCTCCTCGACGGTAGCTTCAACGTCCGAAACAACCTCGATGTCGCCCTGATCGCGAACATCGAGGAGATCACGGGCCCGCTGATCATCGACAACTGGCCCGACTCTCTCGCCTCCGCAAGCCTGCCCGCACTCGAGCGCGTCGGATCATTGATCGTTTATGACGAGATCGATCTCTCCCTGCCCTCGCTAAGAACGGTCGTCGCCAGTGCGAGGCTTGGCCGGCATCAAGCGTCGGCGACGAGCCACACGTTGGCGATCCCGAAGCTCGAGACGGTCGGTGGGTTCATCGAGTTCTATGGCAACTGGGTCGCGTTCGACACGCCCGAGCTCGTGAGCGTCGGTGGCGACCTCTTGTTCGGGACGAACAGTGAGCTCCAGCGCATCGTCGCACCTGCGCTCGCGCGCGTGGACGGCACCGTGCGGATCCAGCGCTTGCCTTCACTCGCGGCGGTCGATCTCTCCTCGCTCGCAACGCTGAGCGGTCTGAACGTCTCGACGTGCCCGAACCTCGCGCAGGAAGACTTCTCGCTGCCCCCCGTCCAGGGACTACCGGATGGCCTCTGGGTCGAACGTGTACCGTGGACCTCCTTGGGCCCGCTGAGCACGATCACGACGGGCAGCGTTGGCGTCCTCTACATGCCGATCACCGGCATCGCGCTGCCGAACCTCACGACGGCGGGCCAGCTCGTCATCTACTCCGACACCGCGACGAGCTTCTCCGCACCGATGCTGCAGTCGATCAGCGGCAATGTGTTCGTCGACGCACCGCTTCTCCCTTCGTGTCAGGTCACGAGCGTACTCGATGCAATCGGCTTCCAGGGCACGCGCTCGGTTCGCGCGGCGCCCTGCGTAACGCCTTAGGGCGTCGCCGTGCGGCTCGCGTTGCCGTCGATGTACTCGACCGCATCACGGCACGACAGGCTCTCGAACGCCATGATCGAGTCGCGATCGCTGAACACGTCGGGGCACTCGGCGTTGCAGCGCTTGGCGTCGGCCTCGGAATGGCCGGACTTGCACGCGACGTAATGCGCGCACGCGCCCTCGCAGGTGCCGGTGAGGCGCGGCAACTGGTAGCGCTTCACGACGCAGCCCGTGATGAGGACTGCCAGAACGAGGCCGCGCATGATGCTGCTCTTCATGCGGGCCTCCCGTTGCGGCCCGCGCCCGCGGTGAAGCGGGCAGCGCCTGCCATGGCTTCGGCGAGGGCGTGCTTGCCGAGCTCGAGCTCCTGCGCGAGGGCAGCGTCGAGCGAGAGATCGTGCTGGAGGTAGGCGCTCGTGCGATCGGCGCGGAGGGCGGCCTGGGGGAGCTCGGCGAGCTGGTGGGCGAGCTGCTCGGCGGCCGCGCGCGCGGTGCCGGAGGGGACGACGCGGTTGACGAGGCCGAACGAGAGGGCCTCGCCCGCACCGACGGCGCGTCCGGTGAGGATCATGTCGAGCGCACGCGAGAGGCCGATGAGGCGCGGAAGGCGGATGGTGCCGCCGTCGATGAGGGGCACACCGAACCGCCGGCAGAACACGCCGAGCACGGCATCTTCGTCAGCGACGCGGAGGTCGCACCAGAGCGCGAGCTCGAGGCCGCCCGCGACGGCGTGACCGGAGATGGCGGCGATGACGGGCTTGGAGAGGAGCATGCGCGAGGGTCCCATCGGACCGTCGCCACCCTGCTCGACGCGGTTGGGCGTGCCGGCCGCCATGGCCTTGAGATCGGCGCCCGCGCAGAAGGTGCCGTGGTCGCCATAGAGGACGCCGACGCGCGCGTTGTCGTCGGCATCGAAGGCCCGGAACGCGTCGGCGAGCAGCTCGGCAGTATGACGATCGACGGCGTTGCGCGCGGTCTCGCGGTCGAGGATCACGGTCGTGACCGGGCCCTGGCGCTCCACGCGGACTTGCGGACGCATCGTCACCACCTGGAGTCTGGCATACATTCGGCACATGCCAGGCGTGAAGCGCATTGGAATCCTGTCGAGTGGTGGTGATGCCCCCGGTATGAACGCAGCGATCCGGGCGGCAGCGCTCGTCGGGAGATCACTGGGTGCTGATGTCGTCGGCATCGAGCGCGGCTACAAGGGCCTCCTCGAGGATGCGTTCGTGCCCCTCGCTCCCGGTGACGTGCAAGGCATCCTGCGCGACGGCGGCACGATCCTCGGCTCGGCGCGGTGCAAGGAGTTTCACCAGCGGGAGGTGCGCGACAAGGCACGCGCGATCCTCGGCCGGCGCGGTGTGGATGGCTTGATCGTGATCGGCGGCAATGGCTCGCTCACCGGCGCGCTGCACCTCGCGGACCCGAAGGAGATCGGGGATGGGCCGCCGCTCCACGTCGTCGGCATTCCGGCATCGATCGACAACGACCTCGGGTTCACCGGGATGTCGATCGGTGTCGATACGGCGATGAACACGATCGTCGAGGCATGCGACAAGATCGCGGACACCGCGACCGCGCATGACCGTACGTTCATCATCGAGGTGATGGGCCGTGACTGCGGGTACCTCGCGATGACGTCGGCAATCGCGGTGGGCGCAGACCTCGCGTTGTTCCCCGAGTCTGGCAAGCCCGAGTCGGCGATCGTCGATCAGATCGTCGATACCGTGATCACGGTGCGCAGTCGGTCACGCAAGTCACGCCGTGTGATCATCATCAAGGCCGAAGGTGTCGCGATTCCGACAGAGCGGCTCAAGCTCGCCGTCGACGAGCGCCTTCGCGAGCGCGTACCGGGTGCGGATCCGAGCATGATCGAGACGCGGGTCACCGTGCTCGGACACGTCGTGCGCGGAGGGCGACCGTCGGCTGCGGATCGCTTGATCGCGAGTCGTCTTGGAAATGTTGCCGTGCGCGCGCTCATCGGCGGCGAGAACCACAAGATGGCGGCGTGGATGCCACCGACGGAAGTTCCCGAAGATGTCGGGAAGCCGTCTCCTGTCGATCCGAAGTGCTGGCTCGTCGATCTCGCGGCCGTTCTCGTGGAGACGGAGAATCTGCTGAAAGGCCGTAGTCCGCTGACGCGTTGGCGCGCTGGTGCCTTCGACGAAGTTCAGGATGCCTTGCTGCTCTGAGTCGGTCTGATGCGTGCCGACAGCCCTAGTGCAACGGCACCTCGAGGCGCGCGGTCGTGCCCTTGCCGGGCTCCGACGCGAGCGTGACGTCGCCGCCGTGCACGCGCGCGATGCGGCGGGCGAGCGCGAGCCCGAGACCAACCCCGCCGGTGCGGCGCGTGCGCGAGGAGTCCGCGCGCCAGAACGGCGTGAACGCGCGCTCGAGCTCCTCGCGCGACATGCCGATGCCGGTGTCGACGATCTCGAAGGCAACGGTCTTGCCGTTGGACGACGGCGAGCTTCACCGATGTGCCCGCATCGGAGTACTTGACGGCATTGTCGAGCAAGTTGTCGACGGCGCGGCGCAGAAGGACCGGGTCGCATTCGATGTCGCGCTCGCCTCCCGCGATCATGGGTTCCAGGCACCGGCCGGGATGCCGTGCGGCGAACCGATGGACCGCGCGCTCGGCGAGCTCGCCGACGTTGGTGGGCCGCCGATCGATGGCGACGTCCGTACCGTCGAGGCGCGCCGTGGTGAGGATGTCGCTGATCAACTGATCGATCTCGTCGAGGTCGGCGCCAACGTCGGCGAGCACATCCTTCGCGGCGACCGGATCTTCGGCGGCGAGCTCGAGGGCCACGCGGATGCGCGCGAGTGGTGTGCGTAGCTCGTGCGAGACGTCGCCCATCAGCTGCCGCTGCGCCTGGATCACGGCGCTCGTGCGCTCGGCCATCTCGTCGAACGCGCGGCCCACCTCACCCAGCTCGTCGTTGCGCTTGAGGTCCGCGCGCGCGGTGGTATCGCCGGCACCGAACTTGCGCGCCGCCTCGGCGAGCTGATCGAGCGGGTGTGCGAGGCGTCGCGAGAACCAGATCGACGCGCCGCCGACCACGAGCAGGATCGCGCCGCACATCGGCAGGATGAAGGCCCATGGAAAGCTCGGGCGATTCGGGTGATAGACGCCGATCATCGATGCGTCATCGCTGCGCACCACGATGCGGCCGAGGTCGAGCGCCCACTTGCCCTTCTTCAGCGCCGCGAGCTCGCTGCCCGTCGCCCACGCGAGCGGCGGCTCGATGGTGGTGCGGACCATGCGGCCGTTCGCGTCGAAGATGGTGAGGTTGCCGCGCAACCGAGGCTGAATGCGGTCGAGCATCGCGGTGAATTCCTCGGGGTTCTTCACCGACATGCGATCGACCATGTACTGGAACAGCGCGGCCTGCGGTTCGAGGTAGCGCGCACCGCGCATGTAGCGTGGCAACACGAGAAGCGCGACCATCGTCGCGATCGTGAGTACGGCGACGAAGCCGTAGACGCGGAGCGCCAGTCGGCGCCGCGCAGGCGCCACCGTCATGATTCGCCGCCGGCGAGAAGATAGCCGACGCCGCGCACGGTCTTCAGGATCCGCGGACTGCGGCTATCGTCACCGAGCTTGGCGCGCAGGCGCGAGACATGGACGTCGATCGAACGATCGAACGACAGCTCGGCAGAGCCCTTCGCCAGATCGAGCAACTGCTCGCGCGACAAAACGCGCCCCGGCCGCTGCGCGAGCGCGCGCAGGATCGCGAACTCGTAAGCGGTGACGTCGATCGGCTTGTCTTCGAGCGTGACCGTCATCCGCTGCGGATCGAGCACCAGCGCACCGACCTGGATCGATTGTTGTGCCGGCCCCGCCTGTCCGCGGACGCGGCGCACGGTGGCGCGGATGCGTGCGAGCAGCTCGCGTGGCGAGAACGGCTTGGTCACGTAGTCGTCGGCGCCGACCTCGAGTCCGAGGACGCGGTCGGCTTCCTCTCCCCGCGCGGTCACCATCAAGATCGGCACATCGGTGCGTGCCCGCAGCTCGCGCGTGACCTCGATGCCGTCGCGCCCGGGCAGCATCAAGTCGAGGACCAGGCAGTCATACTGCCGGCGAAGCGCCTCCGCCTGCCCCTCGAGCCCGTCGCGGGCAATCGTCACGACCACGCCGTGACTCTCGAGATAGCGCGCCGTGAGCTGGGCCAGACGGTCGTCGTCCTCGACGAGGAGCACTTTGATGGTGGGTTGCGCCGCCGGTTCGCTCACCTTCTCACCATACCGCCCCAGGGCCAACGGAGACGTTCCTACACAATTCGCAAATCTCCCGGAGGTGCCAGGCCTTTCCGCCGTCGAGCACCGCAACCGCCTGCCGGCGCGATAGGATCGGCTCGTGGGACTTCGCATCGGATGGGCCCTGGGGGCGCTCGTGATCGCAGGCGGTACCGCCCGGGCCCAGCCGAGCCCGGAGGCTCCACTGCCAGCGCCCGAACCTCCACCCGCGCCCTCTCCGGAGCCCGCGCCGCCGTTCGTCGACCCGCGCATGGATCCCGCGTGGCAGCGCTACCACCACGCGTTCGCGCTACTCGCCCAAGGCGATCGTGATGGTGCGCGCGCCGAGGTGGCCGTGCTGCAGCAGATGCATCCCGATCATCCGGCGACGCGGCAGGCGGAGAACGCACTCGCATCGAATGCACCCGGGACCGCCGCACGACCGGCTCCACGCGCGGCGCTGGTCGAGCAGCCGACCAACGGTGCACGTGCCGAGCTCGCCTTGTTCCAGGGCATCCACGGCATCCACGTCGGCATCGAGCTGTGCCTGATCGCCCAATGCGACGACGCGGAGCCCTACGTGCTCCTCGGTCTTGTCGGCGGCATCGCTGGTACGGCTGCCTCGCTGACGCGCGACAACATCCGGTCCGGAACGCGTGCCCTGGTCAACTCGGGCACGGTATGGGGTGCCTTCAACGCGGGGATGATCCTCATCAACACCGACCCGGAATCGATCTCCACCGTCGGGCTCGGCTTGCTCGCCGGTCAGGGCCTCGGTATCGGCGCCGCGCTCGCGCTCGAGACACGTCGTCCGACCGCCGGACAGGTCGCGCTCGCCAACAGCGGTGGACAGTGGGCGCTCGCGCTGACCGGCCTCCTGATGGCGACGTTCGAGCCGGATATCGCAGACCGCAACATCCCGCTCGTCCTGATGGCCGCGGGAGATGCAGGCATCGGCGTCGGCGCGTATCTCGCTTCGCGCTATCCGTGGGTCAGCCGCGCTCAGACCCTCGTGCTCGACGCGGGCGGCATCGTCGGTGGCGTCGCCGGCGGCGGCCTCGGCGTGATGCTCACCGGCAGCGTCGAGGATCGCACCACGTACGCGGCGGCTGCCGTCGGGATCGTCGCGGGCCTCGGCGCTGCGGCGTACCTCACGCGCAATTGGCGCAACGACGATGCCCTCGCCATGCGCACCGCGCTCGCGCCGGTGCCCGGGGGCGGCGCGATGTTCGTGTCGTCACTCGACTGGTAGGGACTAGTTATCGAACGCGACTGCGAGGCCCCACCCATTGCCGTCGGCGGCACGCGTCGGTACCACGCGCGCATTGCCCGGCGGCGGCTCGAGGTCCCAATGCCGCGTCGCATAGGCCGCGATGCCGAGCCCTGCGCCCGTGCCGATGAGGAGCGCGCTGCCGGCGGCTTCTTCGCTATCGGAGCCGATCGCGATGAGGCCTCCGCCCATGATGCCGAGCACGCCGCCGAGATCGATGAGTAGCGTGCGACCGCGCGACATCTTCACCTGCGTCGACAGCAGCGCACCGGCGAGGATACCGATGTCACCCGCGACCACGGCCGTGCGCAGGGTTGGCTCCGCGTCGACGGCGAGATGGCCGAACAACGTCATGACCGTGGTCCAGACGAAGCCGGTGTTCGCGAGCGCGACGTCGCCTTGCGTCGGCCGCCATGCCTGCCACAGGCCGATACCCGCGGCGAGGCCACCGAGCTGCGCGCCGATCGAGATCGCCGCTTCCTGCTCGTCCTCGGCGAATCCGTCGTTGATCGCGAGCGCGTTCCAGCTGCCCCACGTCTGTGCCGAGTTATAGAGCTGCGCCTCACCGCGGTGGATGCCGTTGCGACTCGCGAGCACCGACAGCGCGAGCGAGCCACCGATGGAGAACGTGTATGCAGCCGCGTATTCGCGATCGCTCGTGCAGTTGTTGACGCACAGATCGCGCGCGAGCAGCACGCCACCTGCCGTCGACCAGAACACGAGCTCGCCACGCGCGAGCTTGCTCGGCCCCGTCGCCTCGCGCTCGAGGCGCCGCTGTTCGGCGGTGTCGAGATCCATGAGACGCAGCGCGCCGAGGCTCGCCGCACGATGCTGGGGCCACGTGGCAGTAAGCGCGCGCAGCTGCCCGCGGGCCGCCTCCTCGTTACCCGCGCCGAGCTCGGTGAAAGCCCGATCGTAGGCCTCCCACGCCGGATCCGACGCGGGCAGCGCCTGTGGCACGGGTGGTGCGAGCGCGGGGAGTGGGTCGGGCTCGCTGACCGGCGGCTCGGCAACCGGTTGGCCATGCGCTACCGATCCCGCCACCATCACGAGCACGAACAAGCGTCCCGACAGACCCACGAGGCGATCGTATCAGCGACCGTTGGCGCGATGGTTGGGGGCGCCGTGACGCACACAACCGCAGGAAATTGCTGTGAAACAAAACGCAATACGTACGCAAAACCGCCTTCGTAGCGGGTTATCAACCTGGGTATCGTGCAGTTGAAGCGCTGGATCCCGAGGATCATCGCCATCGCGATCGTCGCGGCAGGGGCTGCATTCCTGTGGGTCAAGAAGCCCTGGGCGAAGCAGCCGACGCCAATCACCTACGTCACCGTGCCGGTTGGCAAGGGGAAGATCGCCGCGCAGGTCACCGCCAACGGCACGCTGTCGGCGCGCAGCACGACCACCGTCGGTGCGCAGGTGTCGGGGCGCATCATCGAGCTGCACGCGGACTTCAACGACAAGGTCACGAAGGGCCAGGTGCTGGCCAAGCTCGACGAGCAGCTCCTCAAGTCGCAGATCACGTCAGCGTCGGCGGCGCTCGCGCTCGCGAAGGCTAATGTCGCCAAGGCGGAAGTGGCCGTCGACGATGCCGATCGCCAGTACAAGCGGCAGAAGACGCTTCAGGAGCAGTCGCTCGTCGCAGGCGCGACCGTCGAGGCGGCCGAAGTGGCGTACACCACCGCGAAGGCCTCGCTCGCTGCGGCCAAGGCGTCGGCAGCGCAGGCGAGCGCGGTGCTCGAGCAAGCGCGCACCAACCTCTCGTACGCCACCATCTACTCGCCGGTCGATGGCGTCGTGCTGTCGCGCTCCGTCGAGGTCGGGCAGACGGTTGCGGCGTCGATGACAGCACCCGAGCTGTTCAAGATCGCCGAGGACCTCAAGATCATGCAGATCAACACCGCCGTCAGCGAGGCGGACGTCGGTGCGCTCAAGGACGGCATGGACGCGCAATTCTCCGTCGACGCGTTCCCCGGCAAGACGTTCAAGGGCAAGGTCCGGCAGGTGCGCAACGCGCCGACGACGACGTCGGGTGTTGTCACCTACGACGCGGTGATCGACGTCGAAAATCCCGAGCTCCAGCTCCGCCCCGGCATGACCGCGAACGTGACGTTCGTGCTCGCCGAGGTGGCCGATGCGATCAAGATTCCGAACTCGGCGCTGCGCTTCAAGCCGACGCGCGAGCAGATGATGGCGATCTTCGCCCAGAGCGGCGGGCGTCCCGGTGGGCGCGGCCAGGGCGGCGGGCGGCGCAATCGTGAGGGTGTCGGCAGCGCGGGCGGCAGCGCGAGTGGTAGCGGTGGTCCGCCGCCCGCGGGTGGGCCTGCCGGTGGAGGCGGCCGCCCCGATATGATGACGGGCGCGAGCGGCGGACGCATGCGCGACTTCGGCGACAAGAAGCCGGTGTGGAAGCTCGTCGACAACAAGCCCAAGATGGTGCTGATCAAGCCCGGCGTCACCGACGGCTCGGCGACGGAGATGGTCGAGGGCGAGCTGCAGCCGGGCGACCAGCTGATCACCGAGATCAACGGCGTCGCCAAGCCGACACGGCAGATGGGCGGCTTCTGACGTGAGCACCGGCCTCGTCGAGATGCGCGGCATCGAGCGCACCTACTACATGGGTGACAACGTCGTGAAGGCGTTGCGCGGTGTCGACCTGACGATCGAGCGTGGTGCGTCCGTGGCCATCATGGGCACGTCGGGCTCCGGCAAGTCGACGCTGATGAACATCATGGGCTGCCTCGATCAGCCCAACGCCGGGAGCTACAAGCTCGACGGGCGCGACGTGAGCCGGCTCTCGAAGTCGACGCTCGCCGATGTGCGCAGCCGGATGATCGGCTTCGTGTTCCAGAGCTTCAATCTCCTGTCGCGCACGAGCGCCCTCGAGAACGTGGAGATGCCGCTGATGTATCAGGGCGTCCCCGCGCGCAAGCGCCACGAGCGTGCGATGGCCGCCCTCGCGCGCGTCGGGCTCAAGGGGCGCGAGGATCATCACTCGAGCCAGCTCTCGGGCGGACAGCAGCAGCGCGTGGCGATCGCGCGGGCGCTCGTCACCGAGGCGCCCGTGATCATGGCCGACGAGCCGACCGGCAACCTCGACACCAAGACCTCGTACGAGGTGATGGCGATCCTGCAGGGCCTCGTCGAGGAGGGCAAGACCGTCATCCTCGTCACCCACGAGTCCGACATCGCGGCCTACGCGCGACGCGTGGTCACGTTGCGCGACGGCCTCATCATCAACGATCGCACGCAACAACCGCTCGATGCGCGCCAGGCCGCCGCGGCCGCCAAGCCTCCGGGGCAAGACCCGGCCGAGTCGGGTCACGCAGCGCCGCCCGACGAGCAGCACGCATGAACATCTTCACGACGTTCAAGCTCGCGCTTCGCGCACTGTGGCGCAACAAGGTCCGCACGCTGCTGACCATGCTCGGCATCGTGTTCGGCATCGCGGCCGTGATCGCGACGATGGCCGCGGGACAGGGCGCGCAAGCGTCGCTCAAGGAAGTGTTCGCCAGCCTCGGCACCAACGTTCTTCAGGTCTCGTCGGGCTCGACACGCCAGGGTGGCGTGATGGGCGGCGGCGGTACGCAGATGTCGATCACGTGGGACGACATGCAGGCGATCAAGGACGAGGTGCCGACGGTGAAGTACGTCGCGCCGTCGTTGACTGCGCGTGGCCAGCAGGTTGCCTCCGACCAGAACAACTGGAACACGCAGGTCCAGGGCACCACGGGGACGTGGTTCAAGATCCGCGCGTGGGACGCCGCCGAGGGGACCGTGTTCGACGAGGACACGGGTAATTCGAACGCGAAGATCGCCGTGATCGGCCAGACGGTGAAGACGCAGCTGTTCGGCGAGACCGGCAATGCGGTCAACCAGACGATCCGGATCGCCAACCAGCCGTACGAGGTGATCGGCGTGCTGACCTCCAAGGGCCAGGGCCCGATGGGTGACAACGACGACCTCGTCATCATCCCGGTCAAGACCTACCAGCAGAAGCTCTCGAAGGGCATCGGCAAGTACATCCCCGGCCAGATCCTCGTCACCACCCACGAGGACAACCAGGCCGAAACCACCATCGCGAAGATCTCGGCGCTCTTGCGCGACCGCCACAAGCTCGACGCGTCCGACGAGGATGACTTCCGCATCCGCAACCCAGCGGAGTTCGCGCAGGCACGGCAGGCCTCTGCCGAGCGCGTGTCCACGCTCCTCGCGATCGTGTCGGCGGTGTGCCTGCTGATCGGCGGCATCGGCGTCATGAACATCATGCTCGTCAGCGTGATCGAGCGAACGCGCGAGATCGGCATCCGCATGGCCGTCGGCGCCAAGCCGCGCGACGTGATGGTGCAGTTCCTTCTCGAATCGATCGTGCTATCCACCATCGGCGGAGCGCTCGGCTTCGCGCTCGGCTACGGCGGCGCGCACGTGATCGCCGACATGTTTGGCTACAAGTTCTTTTTCCCGACGGAGACCGGCGTCATCGCGTTCGGCGTATCCACGGCCGTTGGCGTTGGCTTCGGCCTGTATCCCGCGATCCGCGCATCGCAGCTCGATCCGATCACCGCTCTGAGGTACGAGACATGACGTCGACCTTTCGCACCTTGCTGTTCGTCGCGATCGCTGTCGCACCTGCCTCAGCGCAACCTCCCGGGCAAACCACCCGGCCGGCGCCCGAGGGGCAGGTACAGACGCTGACGCTCGCGCGGGCGATCGAGCTCGCGATGCAGCAGCAGCCGTCGCTCCGCCAGCAGCGGGCAACCATCGAGGCGGCGAACGCGCGCGTCGATCAAGCGCGCGTGATCCGGAGGCCGACGATCACCGTCGGTGGCTCGCTCGCCGCCCGCTCGACGCAAGGTGGCTTCATCAACGGCGTCGCCGATCCGACGGGTGGCTTCTGGTCTCCGTTCTTGTCGTCGGGCCTGTCCGCGAGCGCGCAGTATCGGATCTACGACTTCGGCCTCACCAAGGCGAACATCCGCGCCGCCGAGGCGAACGCCGAGGCCACCGCCGCGCAGATGGGGACCACCACCCTCGACGTGCAGACCAACGTCGCGTCGGCGTTCCTCGAGGCGGTCGCGCGCCAGCGCTTGATCGCGGTCGCCGAGGCCACGGTCGTGAGCGAGGAGCAGCACCTCGATCAGGCGAAGCGGTTCGTGGCCGCGCAGGCCAAAGATCCCATCGAAGAAGTGCAGGCCGCCGCGCGGGCCGCGACCGCACGCTCCTCGCTCGCGCAGACGCAGAGCGACGCGGCGGTGGCGCTCGCGACGCTGCGCCAGACGATGGGCTTCCTCGACGCGAACACCACGATCGCCGTCTCGCTCGACTGGCCGATCCCGCCGAACACCGATCCGGCGACGTTGAGTGCGCTGGTCGAGAAGGCGCGCAAGCAGCGCCCCGAGCTGTTCGCGCTCGACAAGCAGATCATCGCCGCCGAAGCCTCGGTCGAAGCGGCCCGCGCGGGCAACCGTCCGGTGCTGTCAGCGAGCGCGGGCGCGCAGTGGCTGCCGAACGAGAACGACTGGGGCCCGGACCCGACGTGGAACGCGGGCATCACGTTGTCGGTGCCGATCTACGACGGCGGCAATGCCCGCGCGAACACGCGCGTCGCGAACGCGAACCTGACTGGCGTGAAGGCACAACGCGATGCGTTGCTCGTATCGCTGACCTCCGAGCTCGACTCCGCGCGTGCCCGCATCTTCGCGAACCGCGCCAACGTCGCCGCGTCGACCGAAGCCGTGGTCGCCGCACGCGCCCAGCTCAAGCTCGCGGAGGCGCGCTACGCGCAGGGTCTCGGCAGCCAGATCGAGCTGGCCGACGCCCAGTTCGCGGTTACCACCGCCGAGGGAAATCTCATCTCGGCCGAGTGGCAGCTATCTGCGTCATGGGTGCAGCTGCGGCGCGCTCTCGGCGAGCTCTGAGCGAGCCTCTATCTATCGGCAGTCGTCGGAGAACGTGGCACTGAAGATCCTGTCGGTCCCGGCACCGATGTCGAAGTACCAGATGATGCGGTTGCCCGTCGCGCGATAGCCGAGGTTGGCCACCGCGTTGGTCGCCGGCGCCTTCTTGGCGATCGCTCGTTTCCACAGGTCGGCCGGCGTGCACCTCGGAGCGGGGACCGGCGTCTCCTTGCTGCAGTCGAGCCCGCTGACAGGACGGATCTGGACGCCGTCGGGCTCTGCCTCGATGCGGAACTCGCACTCCCACTTCTGCTTCACCCCGAGCGGCACGTCGGGATCGCGCTTGCTGCGCGCGGGCGAGCGAAACCGCAGATCGATCGAGCCGTGGTCGGACGCGAGCGACGGCAGCTCGAGGTTCGCGAAGCCATCGGGACCGACACCGTCGGCGTCGATGCGGAACAGCTCTGCATCCGGGACCTGCCGCTTCGCCTCGGTGACCGCAAATGCGATCAACTTCGCGACGTCGACGTGCGCGGGATCGAGCGCGAACGAGAGCCCCTGACGCGTGGGCCATCCACCACCGGAGGCAGGCGCCCGGGTCGAGCCTCCGCCGAGGACCTCGGTCGCTTCCGCGAGCCCCTCGTCGAGCTCCTTGGAGAGGTCGTCCTCGAGCTTCTTCGCCAGCCGTGCCTGCGTGTCGCGGAGCTTGTGCAGGCGATCGTTCGCAGGCCGCTCGACCTCGTCGGGGGCCTTCGACTCGTCGGGTTCGCCGGGCTCGTTCGGCTCGTTCGGCTCGTCGGGCGCCTTCGACTCGTCGGGCGACGCGGCCGGCCGGTCGGCGACAACGGGGGGCGCGGTCACGTCGGGCGCCTTATCCGCGCCACCGGTCGCGAGCACGCCCGCCGCGATGCCACCACCGAGGAGCAGCATCAAGGCAAGCCCGATCCAGAGGCCCTTCCTCGGCGAGGCGGGGATCGGCACCGCGGTCACCGGCGCGACCTGACCGCTCGGCAGTACCGACGCCTGCATCGGCGGCGGCGGAGAGGGCGTGGCGGGCACTTGCTGATCGCGCGAGCCCGACCAGCTCGCGGGCACCGACGGCGCCCAGAGCTGCGGTGACGTCACCACCGCATCACCGCTACCCGTGATGGTCGCCCATTGGCCCTGGGGCAACTGCTGCGTCGCCTGTTGCAGCGCCATGCTCATCGCCTTCGCGTTCGCGAACCGTGCTTCGGGCGCCTTCGCCAGTGCGGTGAGGATCACCTGCTCGAGCGGAACCGGCAGATCGGGTCGGAGTGCGCGCGGGGATGGCGGCGGCGCCTCGATGTGCTTCCGCAAGAGGTCGAAGAGGGACTCGGCGTTGAACGGCTTCTGCCCCGTCGCACACTCGAACAGGATCACGCCCATCGCGTAGATGTCCGTGCGGTGATCGACCGGGCGACCGGAGGCCTGCTCGGGTGACATGTAGTGCGGCGTGCCGAGCAACGAACCCGTGCGCGTCGCCGACCCGAGCGGAGTGTCGCTCAGCTTCGCGATGCCGAAGTCGAGCACCTTCGCGCGGCCGCTCGGCGTTACGAACACGTTGTCGGGCTTGAGGTCGCGGTGGACGATGCCCTTGCCGTGCGCGGCGTCGAGCGCATCGAGCACCTCGGCCGCGAGCCGCGCGAGCCCACCGAGCGGCAACGGCTGCGCGCGCAGCCGCGCCACCTCGACGACGCCCGAGAGCGGCGCACCGTCGAGGTACTCCATGATGATGTACGGGCGCCCGTCGGGCAGCGTCGCGAGATCGAGGACGTTGACGATGCTCTCGTGGCGGATCAGATTCACTGCGCGCGCCTCGGCGAAGAACCGCTCGACGAGATCGCGCCGCTCGCTGCACTCGCGCGACAACACCTTGATGGCGACGCGGCTGCCGATGTTCGGGTGCACGCCCTTGTACACGCGTCCCATACCGCCGACGCCGAGCAACCGCGCGACGCGATATGCGCCCACCGTGGTGCCGAGGAGTGCGTCGTCCCCGACAGGCCTGACCTGCGCCCCATCGGTGCTGCACGAACCTGGCGCGGGCTGGGCCGCACCGCACTCGGGGCACACGAACATGGAGCAACCATAACGCGTCCGTGCCTGCGACGCTGTCCGACGTCCGACGGAATCCGGCCACGCGTCCGGGCATCGGCCACGCACCGCACGCAACGCGTGAAGATCGCTGTGCACGTCACCTGGCGCACGGGTTGCTCTTCACGGCCGCATGGACGAGACGAGCGAGCGGCCACGCGAACGCATGTGGCGCACGGGCACCGACGAGGTCAGCGATTCAGATCTACTCGCCGTGCTCCTCGGCACCGGCGTTCGCGATCGTCCAGTCCACGCCGTCGCCGCAGAGCTCGTTCGTACCGCGGGCGGCGTGGGGGCTCTCTCGCGCGCGTCCTTGCGCGAGCTCGCGCAGGTCGCAGGCGTCGGTATGGCGCGTGCCGCGCGCATCGCCGCCGCCTTCGAGCTCGGCCGCCGCGCGCTCGATGCCGTGCACCACCGTCCGCTCGTCGGTTGCGCGGAGGACGTCTACCGGCTCGTCGCTCAGCGCGTCACCGGCCTCGCGCAGGAGCTGTTCATCGTCGTCGGCGTCGACATCCGCAATGGCCTGCTCGACATCGTCGAGGTCGCGCGCGGCAGCGTCGCCGGCGTGGAGGTGCACCCGCGCGAGGTGTTCCGCCCGCTCGTGCGCATGGCCGCCGCAGGTGGCGTGCTCGTGCATAACCATCCCTCGGGTGACGCGACGCCGAGCCACGAGGACATCGCGCTCACGCGGCGCTTGCGCGAAGCGGGAACCTTGCTCGGCATTCCGATCATCGATCACGTCGTCATCGGCGATCGCTGTTTTCGCTCCATCGCGGAGTGGATGGGACCCGAGCTATGAGCGCGCCGGACCCGACGACAGAAAGTCTGATCCGCGCTGCGATGCGCGGGGTACAGTTGCTCGAGATGCCGGAGCCTTGGAAGCGCAACGCGACCTACGAGGATCTCGACGACATCCCCGACACCTATGTCGGCGAGATCATCGACGGGGACCTGTGGGCGTTTCCGCGTCCCGCCAGCGGACATGCCGTCGTCCTCGCGGAGCTGCAACACGAGCTGGCGCCCTTCTCGCGCGACAAGGGGCCCGACGGCTGGGTGATCCTCGCCGACGTCGAGGTTCGCTTCGGCCCCCACCTGCTCGTCCCCGACCTCGTCGGCTGGCGCCGCTCGCGCATGCCCAAGATCCCTGATCTGACCGTCTTCGAGCTCGCGCCGGACTGGGTGTGCGAAGGCATGTCCCCATCGACCGCGCGGCTCGACCGGGGGCGCAAGCGCGAGATCTACGCGCAGGGTCGCGTCGGGCATATCTGGTTCGGCGATCCGGTGCACCACACGCTCGAGGTGCTCGCGCTGCACGGGCCGGTCTATCACACCATCACCGTCGCCGGCGGCAACGACCGCGGGCGGTTCGCGCCGTTCGATGCCGTCGAGCTCGACGTCGGCGCGCTCTGGAGTCGTTAACGCCCGAGGACGATCCACACGCACGACGTGGTGTCCGTCGCCGTCGGCTTGTCGTGGCTACGCAGCTCCCAGCGCGCGAGGTCGTCGCGATGCGCGAGGGCGAACATGAAGTCGACCGGGTGCGCCGACGGCCCGAAGCCCGCGACGAGCGGAATCCGCGCGAGGATGTTGAACAGGTGCGTCGGCCCGGCCGGTAGTGTCGCGGTGAGCGAGACGGTGCCCGGCAGCTCGATGTGATCGCCGCGCGTGACGAGCTCGATCGCCGTCTCGTGCGCGAGGGTGATCGGCGCTGTATCCGCGAGGAAGCTCCAGCGCCGGTAGCCTGGGAACGTAGAGAACGGACCGGAGCGCGCGACGTCGGCGACGCTGAGGCGCAGGTCGTAGTCGTCGACGTCACCGCGTGCGCTACGGCGCAAGATCTCGTAGGTCGTGCCGCCGCTATTGCGCCACGGCTGCTCGATCCAATCGCGCGGCGTCAAGACCTTGCTCATGGCGCTCCGTCAGGCGGGGCATCCACGGGTGTGGCCTTCGGCGCCGGGAGCGGATCCGTATTCCACGTGGGTGGATCGGGATCCTCCATGGTCGCGACGAGGGCGGTCGCGATGCCCGCGGCGGTGAGGGCGGCGAGCGGCACGATCCATACGACCTTGGAGTGCTTCGCCGGCGCGCGGTCCACGCGACGAGGGTAGCACTTGCGAGCTCGGAAGATTCACCACGACGTCGAGCGAGACCAAGCGGCGCGAGGCAGATCGGGGCGCACGCCCGGAAGCGCAGCGACGGCTCGTGGTTGTTCCACGGGCCGAGCGAGAACCGGCCGTACGCCCCGAAATGCCCGCGCCGCGACGGTCGCAGCCGACGGCGCGGCGAATCTTCCGAGCTAGGGCGTCGGCGAGGGAGGCGACGGCGGCGGTGCCTGCGACGGGGCGTCGCGGAGCCGTTGCTCGAGCTCGGAGATCTTGCGGCGCGCTTCGTCGCGCTCCTTCTCGGCGGTGGCGCGTGCGAACACCGCAGCGTCGCGTTCCTTCTCGGCGCTCGCCTGTGCGGTGCGCGCAGCATCGCGCTCCTTCTCGGCGCTCACCTGCCCCGCGCGAGCGGTGTCGCGATCCTGCTCGGCCGCGGTCTGCGCCGCCTTCGCCGCATCGCGATCCTTCTCGGCGTTGTTCTGGGCAGTGCGTGCCGCCTCGCGCTCGCGCTCGGAGACCGCCTGCGCCAGCTTGGCCGCATCGCGCAGCCGCTCGGCCTCGGCTTGCGCCGCCTTCGCCGCGTTGCGCTCGCTGTGCGCGGCGTCGCGCTGGCGGTCGGCCTCTTCTTTCTGCTTCATCGCCTCCTGGAACCTCTTCATCGCGTCGTCGGCCTCGCCCTTCGCCTGCGTGGCCGCGACGTCGGCGTCCTTGCGCAGCTGCTCGGCCGCCTTGCGCTTCTTCTCGGCATCGATCCGCAAGGCATCGGCCTTCTCGCCGCGCTGCTCGGCGGCTTCGGCCATGCGCCGCGCTTCGTCGGCGGCGCGCATCGCCTCGTCGGCCGCGCGGCCCTTCTCACTCGCATCGGCTTGCGCCGCGGCGGTCATCGCGCGCAGCTCGGCCTCTTCCTTCGCCTGCTTCGACAGATAGCCCCACACCAAGGCACCGCCGATCGCGAACATCACAAGCGACGCAAGCGCGACCGTCACTGCCTTGTTGCGCCGCGCCCACCGCACGAGCCGGCCCGTGCGCGAGTAGCGATGCGAGAACACGAGGTCGCCGGTGAGGTACTGCTTGAGCGCCCGCACCAGCTCGTCGGCGGTGAAGCGCTGCGACGCATCCTTGTGCATCGCACGCGCGATGATGCCCGACAGCTCGGGATCGCGCGGCATCGCGGGCGCCACCTGGGCATCGGTGCGCAACCATTCGAGGAAGGCGTCGAGCTGCTTGGTCCGCGCGCCGGGCCCCTCGCCTACCTTCCACTCGAACGGCGTCCTGCCCGACACCACCTCGTACAGCGTGATGCCGAAGCTGTACACGTCGAAGCTCGGATCCGCAGCGCGGCCCTGGCTCTGCTCGAGCGGCAGGTACGGCGGGGTGCCGGCGCTGATCGTCACCATCCGGCCGCTCGTCGACGGTGCTTCGTGGTCGAGCTGCGAGAAATCGGAGTCGCCGGGTGCCTCGAGGTCGCGCGCGATGCCCCAGTCGATCAGCGTCGCCTCGCCGCGCTTGCCGAGGATGATGTTGTTGGGCGTGCAGTCGCGATGCACCACCTTGCGCCCGTGCGCGTACGCGAGCGCCTCCGCGATCGACACGAGGTTCGACAAAAGCTCGAGCCGCTCGCGCGTGCGCGGCGTGCCGTCCTTCTCGGCCTCCTCGAGCTCGTCGAGTCGATCGCGCAGCGAATGTCCGTCGACGCGCTCGAGCACGCAGAACGGCCAGCCCACCGTCGACTTGCCGAGCTCGTAGATCGTGACGATCGACGGGTGCTGCAGCTTGGCGAGGATCCGCGCCTCCGCGGTCACCCGGCGCTGGAACATCTCGCCCACGCCGGCAGGAAGATCATCGCCGTCGCGCGGCGCCTTCAGGATCACCGTGCGCCCGAGGCGTTTGTCCTCGCCGGCGAAGATCTGCGCCATGCCGCCGCGCGCCATGGGATCTGCGGGCCACTTGAACGCGTTCTCGCTGACCAGGCCCTTGGGCAGATCGAGCGTGATCGGAACGGACTTCTCGCTCTGCTGCGACTCGACCACCGACCGGCACATCGAGCAATTCGCGAGATGGCTGTGGATGTGCGGGAGGGACGACTCCTTCAGCTCCGCGAGGGTCGGGTGCTTCTCCCCCTCGATCCCGGGCTGGGTCGGATCGGTCTCCATCCGCACGTTATACAATGGGGCGGCGCATGCTCGAGCTAATCGGCAACACCCCGCTGGTCCGCGTCGATTGCTTCGAGACGTGCGGCAGCGAACTGTGGCTCAAGCTCGAGAGTCACAACCCGGGCGGCTCGATCAAGGACCGCATCGGGCTTTCCATGATCGAGGCCGCCGAGGCCGATGGGCGCCTACGCCCGGGTGGCCATATCGTCGAGGCAACCGCGGGCAACACCGGCCTCGGGCTCGCCCTCGTCGCCGCGCTGCGTGGCTACAAGCTCACGCTCGTCGTCCCCGACAAGATGAGCCAGGAGAAGGTGACCCACCTGCGCGCGCTCGGCGCCGAGGTGATCTGGACGCGCAGCGACGTCGGCGTCGGGCACCCGGCCTACTACCAGGACATGGCGCAGCGGCTCGCGCGCGAGCACGGCTGGTTCCACGTCAATCAGTTCGGTAACCCTGCCAACCCCGCCGCGCACGAGCGCGGTACCGCGCCCGAAATCTGGGAGCAGGCCCACCACCAGCTCGACGCGATCGTGTGCGGCGTCGGCTCGGGCGGCACGATCACCGGCATGTCGCGGTTCTTCGCCAAGACCGCGCCCGACGTCGAGATCGTGCTTGCCGATCCCAAGGGCTCGGTGCTCGCGGGCTATGTCGCGAACGGCACGATCGGCGAGGCGGGCTCGTGGCTCGTCGAGGGCATCGGCGAAGACTTCGTGCCGCCGATCTGCGACCTCTCCCGCGTCAAGCGCGCCTACACCATCGACGACCGCGAGGCCTTCGCGACCGTGCGCCAGCTGCTCGCGAAGGGCGGCGTCCTCGCCGGCACGTCGACGGGCGTGCTCGTCGCCGCCGCGCTCGCGTGGTGCCGCGACCGGGCACAGACGTCCGGGCCCGGGAAGGTGGTCACGTTCGTGTGCGACAGCGGCGCGAAGTACCTGTCGAAGGCGTATCGCGACGAGTGGCTCCAGGATCAAGGCCTCGTCGAGCGGCCGCACTACGGTGACCTCCGCGATGTCGTCGCGCGCCGCGCCAACGACGCGCAGCTCGTGGCCGTGTCGCCGAGCGATGCGCTGCGCGTGGCCTACGCGCGCATGCGCCTCCACGATGTCTCGCAGCTCCCCGTGCTGGAGGGCGGCGCGCTCGTCGGCATCATCGACGAGTCGGACCTGCTCGTCGCCGCGATGACGAGCTTCGACCGCCGCGTCGACGACGTGATGACCTCCAAGGTCGAGACCCTCGCGCCCGACGCCCCGTTCGAGGAGCTCGTGCGCGTGCTCGACCGCGGCATGGTCGGCGTGATCCTCGATCGCGGCGAGCTGTTCGGCCTCGTCACGCGCATCGACCTCGTGAACTACCTCCGCCGCCGCCACGCCTGAGCGTTCAGCCGTGCTCGAACGCGGCGCGCTCGTGCGGATCGTCGACGATCGCCGTCACGCCGGACGTACGGAAAACCTCGACGAGCTCGCTCGCGATACGCTGCGCTGCCGCAGGGTCATCGGGATGATCGAGCTCGCGATACATCCGCGCGAGCCGCTCGACCTTGTCCAGCGCGAGGTCGGTGCCGTCCAGCACGCAGGCATGCGCGAGGAAGAACAGCGCATACCCACGGAAGAACTTGTTGTCGCCACTCGGCCGGAGGCGCCACGCACTCCACGCGAAGTCGAAATACGGCAGCGCCAACGTGGTCAGCTTCGAGGCATGTCGCGCGAGCGCGGCGCGTAGCTCTCCAACCGTGCCAAGGCCGGCCAGCTGCAGCATCTTCAACAGATAGTCGGGGAAGAACACGTCGTCGCTGAGCGCGTGCCCCAGGCGCGCACCGATCGCGTAGTCGAGTGACGCAACTTCGTTGCTGCGCACGATCGCGATCAGCGCGAGCTCGTCGAGCGCGACCTCGTCACCGTCGGCGATCCGGCGTGGGAGCTGGTTGGTGTACGCCGCGAGCTCGTCCCGGATCGCCACGAACTCGAGGTCCGCGAGCTCGAGCATGCTGGCGACGCGACTGAGCCGCCTGCGCACGTCGGCGGGCACGGCACCGGGCGCCTTGTAGCCGAGGTCGTGCTCGATCTCCGCCCACGTGTGCTCGAGCAAGGTGCGAATCTGGATCTCCGCGCGCGCGCTCTCGGGGACACCGTCGCAGCGGAGGCCGAACACGTAGTGCAGCGAGCGATAGCCGAACCGGCCGGGCTCCGCATGCTTGCGCTTGTCGATGGAGCGGGTGAGGTCGATCGACAGGCGCGCCTCGAGCACCCTGCCCACGCGATCGACGTCATCCTCGAAGTAGGTGATGACGCGCAGCCCGAGCAGATCGGTGATGTCCCACAGCTCCACGTAACTGCGATCGGGCCGCGCGAGCTTGCGCGCGAGGCTCGCGTGGTCCTTCACGCGCGCAGTCACCGAATGAAGCTTGATGCCCGCTTCGCGGAGCCAGCTCGCCACGTCGCGACACAGCCCCTCGCCCCGCGCATGCAGCGTGGGAGAGACAAGCTCGCGCTCGGCGAGGAGCCGCGCGTGGACGTGAGTCATCCTATTCCGCTATCACGGACAAATGTCCAGCGTCAATCGACGCCGTCGAATCGAGCCGCCTGCGCCCGCCGGTGGCGCGTGGATCGACGGCGCTGCGCGTTACTGCGTCAGCTCGCCGACCAGCCGCTCGATCGGCCCCCCGCTGCACTGCCGTGCCGCCGGCTTCATCACCTGCTCGAGCTCCGACTTGCGCGCGGCGACGACGGACTTCACCGTCTGCTCCGACTCGGGATGGTCCTTTCGCCACGCGCGCAACGCCGCGACACGCTGCGAGTCGTTCACGCTGCGCAGCTCGCCGGAGACCATGTTGCAGTTGATGCCACCGTCCCGGAAGATCGCGATCACCCGGTCGACAACGGCAGTGGTCTCCCGCTCGAAGTCCTGCGGGCTCGCGATCACGGTGGGCTTCTGCGTGCCGGCGCACGCGAACAAGAACAGCAAGAGCGCAGGTTTCATCCGGCGCAGCATGCCCGAGTTGCGCCGGCTTGTTGCGAGCTCAGCGACGGATCCTCAGCCAAGCCCTGAACGAGAGGCCCGAGCAGACCGAGTCTTCGGCATCGCTCTCGAGCCGCTGGCTACCGGCTCAGCTCGATCTCCCAGCTGTCGCCGACCTTCGACGCATGCACGTCGCCGCGGCCACCGAACCCGATGACGACGTCGCCGGTGTCGTTCACAACGGCACGCCGCGGACCGAACGCCGCCTCGAGGCGCTTCAGCAGCGCCGCGTGATCGTCCGCGTCGCCCGCGAGCAGGATGTACGCGACGCGTCCCGACGTCTTGTCGACGCGCACCGTCACCTCCCACCGCTTGTCGAGGTCTTCGAGCACCACGCGCCCGTAGCCTTGCGCCGGGTCCGCCTCGGCGACTGCGTCTGCGTCGTCGGCGATCTCGCGATGCACATCGTCGCCGAACAGCGTCAGTGCCGCGTCGAGCGGCTGCCCGAGCAGCTTGCTGATCGCGACGAAGGAGGGCCCCTTCGCGGCCACCTTCTCCGCCTTGCGGGGCTCCTCGACGTGGAACAAAAGCTCCGCATACGGAGGCTTCGGCGGGATGTTTCCGTACAGCGTCTTGTGGAACTCCAGGTTGGGCCCGGTCCGTAGCTCGACGCGCCAGCCCGCCGCCGCCGTCCACGCCTCGGCCTCGCCGTAGATGTAGCGATCCTCGATCAGCGCCTGACCGGCGCCCCACTTCGCGCGCGTAGGTCCGGTCAGGAGCGTCTCGGGCTGCGAGAGTAGCGTCACGCCGACGAGCCGCCCGTCGTAGAAGCTCGGGTACGCGAACACGCCGGGGATCACGGTGACCACCTCGGCACCGTCCGGGATCACGAGCTCCTTGGGCCAAGCGTCCGCCGCTTTGAACGCCGCGAGCTTGCCCTTCACCTCGCCCTCTTTCATGTACGGGCGCAGGTGCGCGAGCGGCAGCGGCAAGCCGACCGCGTCGGGCACCTCGATCGGCGCCGCAGCGACGGGCGCGGAAGGCGCGGCATCGACGACAACAGGCGGCGGAGCGATGGTCGTCGGCGCGACCTGCGGACTCGTCGCAGGCACGGGCTGGTCAGCCTTGCACGCGCCGAGCGCGACCGCGACCAGCCACCACTTCACAGACGACCTACCTAGTGGTCGTGATCGCAGTCGGGACCGTGGACGTGCCCCTCTTCGCCGTGCGCAGGCGCCTCGGGGATCGGCGTGCCCTGCTGGGTCAGCTTCTCCACCTCGGTGATGCTCGCGTTCTCGACGAGGAACTTGAGGACCTTGTCCTGGCGCAGCGAGTACGCGACGTTCTCGAGTCGGCCATCGCGCTGCCACTCGGCGGCGAGCTTTTGCGGCGACGTGTTGCGCGCCTTCGCGGTCGCTTCGACGTGTGCCGTCATCTCCTCGGGGGTGACGGTGATGCCTTCCTTCTCACCGATCGCCTCGAGGAGCAGCTGCCCACGCACCTCGTCGGCGCCGGCCGGGCGCATCTTCTCGCGCAGATCCTCGGAGAGGCCCGCGTTGCCGCGCTCGGGCTTCATGCCGAGCATCTGGCGGAGGCGCTGGTACTGCATCTCGACGGCGCGCTCGACGAGCGCGGGCGCCACGGGGATCTGGTTCGCCTTGATCAGCTCGCGCAGCGCACCCTCGCGCGCCTCGCGATCGATCACTTCCTTTTCCTTGTTCTCGAGCTCGGTGCGCAGCGCGGCCTTGAGCCCCTCGAGAGTCTCGGCCTTGCCGGTGTCCTTCGCGAACTCGTCGTCGAGCTCGGGCACGTCCTTGGCGCGCGCCTCGAGGATCGTGACGGTCAGGCTCGCGTGGCGGCCGCGGATGGTCTCGTCCTTGTAGTCGGCGGGTACGTCGACTTCGATCTTCTTGTCCTTGGTGTCGAGCGGGACGCCGAGCAGCGCCTCGCGGAGGCCCGGCAGCGGCTCGCGCTCGGCGTCGTCGAGATCGACGGCGAACTGCGGCTGGTTGATCGTGTGCTCGCCGATCGTGCCGGTCACGCTGAGGCCGACGATGTCGCCGGCCGCGGTGACGTCACGCCCTTCGATCGGGAGGAGCTCGGTGTGCTCGCGACGGAGCTGCGCGAGCGCGTCCTCGACGGCCTGGTCCTTCACGTCGAGCTTGCGGCGCTCGATCGCGAGACCCTTGTAGTCCTTCGGAACGATCTCGCCGCGGATCTCGATGATCGCGGAGAACGTGAACGGCTGGCCCTTCTTGATCGGCGCAGCGTCCTCGACGCGCGGTTCGGCGACGGCGGCGAGCTTGTTGTCGTCGGCCGCCTTGAAGAACGACTCGCGCACGAGCTGGTACGCGACCTCGGCGTTCACGCGCTGGCCATACACTTGTTCCAGCACCGGACGCGGGACCTTGCCCTTGCGGAAACCTTTGAGAGCGACGCCCTTACCGAGATCCTTGTAGGCCTCTCCGAGCTTCGCGCTCACGGTCTCCCACGGGACCTCGACGAACATCTTCTTCTCGACCGGTGACACGTCTTCAATGCGAACCTGCATGGCGACGTGTGGTTACCACATCACCGGCGCAGGCGATACGTGGGCTCGCCGCCGTGTGGCTCGCCCGGCTCGACGAGATCGAGCCCGTAGCTCTCGAGCTTCCGGGTGAGCTCCTCCATGAACGAGACGGCGTCGGTAAGGTCGAGGAGCTGCCCCAGCGCCTTGGCCGTCAGCTCGTGATCCCCGAGGGCATTGAGGGCCTTGCGCTCGGCCGGATCGATGTGGAAGTCCGCGGGAACCACCCGATCGACCAGCCATCCCAGGCGGGCGGAAACGTGCGGGGCGAGGCCGAGCCGCACGATCGCCGACTGCGCTCCGGATCCGGACGAGTAGCCCAGCGCGGTGCGAACCATGTTGCTGTTCGTGCGGTTTTTCTGGCGCGCCACGGGGGTTTGGCGCAGCTCCGGATTGGAGGGGGCCCTGTTCGGCGCCGGCGTCGGTGTGTGATGGACCGCGACCTGATGCTGGGCGACGTACGACGCTGGCGCGGCGTGTGGCACCCGGGCAGCCCCAACCGGGGACACGAAGTCGACCTGCGGGTGCGTCGCCGGGTCGGGGCGCTTGGGGAGGATGCGCGGCGCTCCCGGCCCCCAATTGCCAGTGGGCTCGCGGTCGAACGTGGACTCCTCGTCCGCCAGGCGCGGCGGGTTCCCCTTGCTGCCGGCGAGGCGCCGGGCCGCCTCCTCGAGCTGGGCCTTGATGGTCTGAGCGAGGCCACCGTCCTGCTGCTGGATGTGGATGCCCCACGGCCCGTTCACGTCGGTGCCTGCGGGGCCGATGGCGAGCTCGATGCCGTAGAGGACGATCGTCGGGCGGGTCTGATCGCGGCTCTCGGCGTACGCACGCATCAGCACGCGCTGTTCGGCCCATTTCTCACTGATCACCATGACCGAGCGGTAGTGGCTCGGAATCGCCCCCGGCGCGCGAAGCCATACGTCGACGAACCGGATCTGCGCCATGCGAGCGCCGCATCATAACCCAGTCTGTGGCAGCCTCGCCTACGTGGAGCGCCCCACGAGCACGCTGGCGAGCACGATCGTGTTCGGGGTCGCATTCGCCCTGTTCGCGCTCTGCACGCCTAGCGTCGGCTGGGATGTCGCGGCCGGCCACGCCGCCCTCGCCGCGCAGCACGATCACCTCGCCGCGGCGCCTCTCTTTGGCGCCCTCGCCGCCGCCGCGGCGGACCTCCCGGTCGGCGAGGTCGGGTTTCGCGTGAATCTGATGTCCGCTTTACTTGGCGCGCTAACGTTGGCGGGAGTCGTCAAGGCGGCGCGGGCCTGGCTCCCCCGCGATCCGGTCGCCGGCGTAATCGGGGCGGTGCTGCTCGCGCTCGCGCCGCCGTTCCGCGAGGCCGTCGGATTCGCGTCGCCGTCGATCCTCGCGGCGTGTGGCGTCGTGTGGATGCTCGCGATGGCACTCGACAAGCGCGCGCTGCCCGCCCTCGCGTGGGCCGGCGTTGTCGTCGGCAGCTCGCCGTGGCTCGGCCTCGTGCTCGTGGTGGTCGCGCTCGTCTGGTTCGCGAAGACAGGGGTCAACCGCAGCTCCCTCGCGCTCGCGGTCGCCGCGCTCGGAGTGCTCGCCATCGCGTTGTGGGCGACCGCGATCGGCCGGTTCCCGTCACCGGCGCTGCGCTTCAGCACGGTGATCGCGAGCTCGGCGCAGGGTGCCGCCGCGATCGTCGTCGGCAGTGGCCTCCTCGGCATCGCATTCGGTGCGGCCACTGGGCTGCCGTCGGCGCGGTGGGTCGCCATCGTGCTGCTCGCGACGCTCGTCGGCGCCAGCGCTGGCGATCCATCACCCGCGCCACTGCTCGCCGTGTTCGCCATCGGCATCGCCGTGATCCCGAGCGCGATCGTGCGCGCGATCGCCCGCGCGGTCGACGCCCGTCGGCGCGAGCTCGTCGTCGGCGGCGCGGGTGTCCCGCTCGTGCTCATGGCGCTGCTCGTCGGTCCGGCGCTTGGCGTCGACGATCCGCGCGGTGCACCGAGCCGGCTCGCGAACGATTTGATCGGCTCGCTACCGCCCGGCCCGGGTGCGATCGTGCTCACGCGCACCACGCCGTGGTCCGCCGTGAACTACGAGCAGGCGGTCGCCGGTGCGCGGCCGGATTTGGTGCTCGCACCGATGATGCCGCCCGAGGTCGCCGACGGTGTCGTGGTGCGCCATCTCCGCGAGAAGAACATCATCGGCTCCGACAAGCCCGCGCTCGGTCGGCTCGACCCGTCGCGTGCGGTCCCACGTGGGCGCGGCTTCCAGCTCCAGCTCGACCAGGCGACGATCGCGGTGCCTCCGCCGCCTCCCGCGACCTACGCATCCACCATCGGCGAGCGTCAAGCGGTGACGCTCGCGCTGACTCGTGCGCGCTACGAGGCCAACGCCGGGCGGCTCGATGCCGCCGCACGCGCCGCGGGGCTCACGTCGCGCTTCCGCGCCGCGGATCTCGCGATGCTCGCGACCTCGGCGCCGTCACCGACGCGTCCGCCCCTCTACGGGTTCGTACCGCACTTCCCCGAGGAGCCGATCCGGGTGAGCCTCGAGCTATTTGGTGATGACCTCGCGTGGGTCGCGGGCCTCGAGCAACCCGCCGTCGACACGCCGCGCTCTCGCAAGCTGCACGCACTCTGGCGCGAGGTACTGTTGGGAATACGGAAGGCCGATGATCCAGAAATCATCGCGCTCGGTCCCGACGCTGTTGCGGCGACGGCGGAGCTGACAACGGCGCTGCTCAAGCGGCCGTAACGTGCACCTGACGCCACGCGCTCGAAGCGTCCGACGAGTCCCCAGGCTTCCGCGATCACTCATCTGGTTGGGCTACCATCGACGGATGTTCGACGGATACAGCGCGGCGAACGCGGCGCGACCAGTATGGCGCCATCCCTTCCTGTTGTTCCTTGTCGCGCTGGCGGCGATCATCGGCGTCGTCTGGGGTGTTTCGAAGTTCAACCGTTATCGCGAGCGGCAGCGGGCCGCTGACATCATGGCATCGCTGGCACCAGATCGCGCACACCAGGCTCGGGCGCGCGCCCAAGCGCTCGAGCGCTTGCGCCTCCTGCAAGGCAGGCTCGATCGGCTCGGCCCATCCACGACCGACGATAAGCCGTGCACGGATCCGCGCCTGACGTCTTCGGGCTACATCCTCGAGGTGGTCGAACCCGCGCGCCTGCGCTGGCACCTCGCCGGCGGCTACCGGCCCTCGAACCCAGAGCCCGAGGCGCCGGACTGGCTGAGCACTTTCGGCATCCGGCTGGCACTAGCTCCGCCCGGGGACCGCAATGATCGATCGCGGATCGAGGCGTGGACGTTGCAACTCGAGCGGCTCGCTGCGGCCCCCGTGATCGCGCTGCTCGAGGCTCCGAGCACCACAGAGGTACGCATCGGGAGCGAGCGCGACTTCTCGGGCGGTACGGTGCAGGCCGTGGTGTCGCTGCGCGACGTCGAAACCGGGAGCGAGTTGTGCCGGACGCACGTCGCCTCGGTGCCACTGTTCGCGATCAGCGCCAAGCAGCGCGAGGGTGACAGCGATGTCCAGACGGCAATGGATCGGCACGCGATCGGCGATGCCAGTGCCAGCGCGTATCACAGCGAGCTGAAGAAGGCGCTCCAGCGCGTGGCATCCGGCGTCACGCTCGCCGACGCGTGGTGACCCGACAGACTCGGTAATCAACCGTAGGTCATACGCCGAAAAAAAAACCGCCGACAACATGGGGGATGCTGTCGGCGGGACCCGCTACGTGGCGGGGGTCAGTGGCGGCCGATGATGCGGGTGGAACATCAACTCGGTCGCCGATCGAAACGCTCTCGAAGCGAGTGCACGGCGAAGGCCAACGCGCCCGTTGCGAGATGCCGCGGACTTGCAGCGTTCGTCCACGGAAACCTCGCATCTGGTGGCGAGCGCACCAGCACACCGTGCGTCGTGGCGCTCAGCTAGCGCGCGATTCGCCGTCGAGACGCGATGGCATCACCACTGCAATCCACCCCAGCATGCCGCAGAAGCATCCGCCGGCGCCTCGGAGCTACGACGAGATCACGCGTCGCACCGTCCCCAATCCAGACTCGTCGTGGCGTCCTACCGAGCAACAAGAAGAGGACGCCTACGCCGGCAGGCATTTCCTCACGGACGACGAACGGAAGCTTCTCGGGCGCGTGACCGATGTCTTGCTCGACACGCCCGGCATCGACATGTGTGGGGTGAACGTCGAAGTCGAAGATACGCGCGTTACCTTACGAGGTCATTGTGCGAACCCGTCCGCCATCGAACGTATTGTTCGCGCGGTCTCGTCTATCGAGGAGGTCAGCGAGGTCGTCGACCGCTTGGTCGTCAGCGCCGAGCCCATGGAATGAGCTCCGGATCCCTTCGCTCAAATCTGGTGAGCCGGGTCGCGAATCCCGGCAAGCGAGTACTCTCCCACTCGACTCCGGACCACTTGTAGGCCGCGATTGCGTCGTTGCCGCTCACTTGGGCGCGCCCGAGAGCACGGTGAGCGCTCGCGCACGGCCGTCACGTCGTAGATGCTGAGATTTTGGTGAACCAAGCGCACACGAAGTTCGGCATCAGACTGGCATATGCGCTGCACCGACCGAATGCACACGCCGAAGGGAGTTAGCCATGTTTTCCTGGGCGATTGCATTCTTCATCATCGCGCTGATCGCCGCCTTCTTCGGCTTCGCAGGCATTGCAGCCTCCGCCGCTGGGATCGCGAAGATCATCTTCATCGTCGCGCTCATCTTGGCGATCGTCAGTCTCGTGGCTGGTCGCCGGCCCGCCGTATGAGCGTCGACCCTTGGGTCCCCGGCAGCATCCCGACGCTGCCTGGACTCGTTGGCGGCAGAAAGGTATGACCTCGCTGTGAACGGAACCATCCTGATCGTCGACGATGACGACGACACCGCGATCCTGTTGCGCGACAGCTTGCGCAAGCGTGGGTTCGATGTCGACGCCGTGAACTCGGCGCAGCAGTGCCTCGAGCACCTGCGGACCGACCCAGCGGACGTGGTGGTGACGGACGTCCAGATGACGGGCATGTCCGGCATCGATCTCTGCCAGGAGATCCGCCAGCGCTACCCCGATCTGCTCCCGATCGTGTTGACCGGCCAGGGCGGACTCGACACCGCGATCGCCGCGATTCGCGTCGGCGCGTACGATTTCATCACCAAGCCGGTGAAGGTCGACGCGCTCGCGATCGCCGTGGGTCGCGCCCTCGAGCACCTGTCGCTCAAGCGTGAGGTGAAGCGCCTCCGTACGGCCGCGGACCGCGACATTCCAATCGACGGCATCGCCGGCTCGAGCCCCGCGATCCGCGAGACCATCGAGATGATCCGCCGCGTCGCCGATAGTGACGCCACGGTCCTCGTCACCGGTGAGTCCGGTACCGGTAAGGAGCTCGTCGCACGCGCGCTGCACAACCTGTCGCCGCGCCGCGACCAGCCCTTCGTCGCGGTCAACTGTGCGGCCATGCCCGCGCCTCTGCTCGAGAGCGAGCTGTTCGGCCACGTCCGTGGCGCGTTCACCGACGCGAAGCGCTCGCGCGCAGGTCTGTTCGTACAGGCCGGCGCCGGCACCATCTTCCTCGACGAGATCGGCGAGATGCCGATCGAGATGCAGGTGAAGCTGCTGCGCGTCCTCCAGGAGCGCAAGGTGCGCCCCGTCGGCGGCGACGAAGAAGTCCCGTTCGAAGCGCGCGTGGTCACCGCGACCAACCGCGATCTCGAGACCGAGGTCGACGAGAAGCGCTTCCGCGAAGACCTCTTCTATCGCATCAACGTCGTCGCGATCCCGGTGCCGCCGCTCCGCGCGCGTGCTGGCGACATCCTGCTGCTCGCCCAGTACTTCCTGAAGCGCATCGCCGGCCGCACCAACAAGCCGGTGCAGGGCATCTCGGGTCCCGCCGCGCGCCTGCTGATGGACTACGACTGGCCCGGCAACGTCCGCGAGCTCGAGAACTGCATGGAGCGTGCGGTCGCGCTGTGCCGCCTCGACGAGATTACCGTCGACGATCTCCCGGCCAAGGTCCAGGAGCACCAGTCGAGCAAGATCGTGATCACGACGGAGAGCCCGGGCGAGCTGATCACCCTCGACGAGATGGAGCGTCGCTACGTCCGTCAGGTGCTCAACGCGGTCGGTGGCAACAAGACCCACGCTGCGCGCATCCTCGGGATCGATCGGCGCTCGCTGTACCGCCGCCTCGAGGAGCCGCGCCACGAACAAAAGCCCACGGAGCCTCCCTCTGTAGGAGCAGCACCACCGCAGGCTCGTCCACCGACGGCGCCTCCCGTCGCGCCGCCGGCACCGCCCGCCGTGGGTGCACCGACACCGCCTCCCGTGCCATCCTCGAACGGCATCGGCAGTGGCCCGACAAGCACGAACACCGGCCACCCTGGCGGCGCCGAGACCGTCTAGAGACACCTCATGGCAGCACCCGTACGCCTCCTCCTGATCGATAGTTCCGCGGCCGACCGCGCCGCGATCCGGAAGGCGATCGAGGACAGCGCGCTCGATGCCACGATCGATGAGGCCGAGTCCGAGGAGGCGGCGCTGCGCCAGCTCCGCGCCGGTCGGTACGACTGCATCCTGCTCGACCACGAGGCCGACACGCTGCTCGCCATGGTGAGCGGCATCCGTGCCCTCGCGGACGCCACGCCGCTGCTGCTGATCATCAGTCCGCAGCACGAGGCGATTCTGCAGAGTGCGTTCGACGCCGGCGCGAGCGACTACATCCTCAAGGCCGACGTGTCGCCGTCGCGCATCTCACTGCGCGTGAGGTTCGCGATCCGCGTCGGGTCGGCCGAGAACTCGTCGGCGACCTCGCTCGAGGCTGCGAACCTCGCAGCGAGGGCCCGCGACGACGTCCTCGCCGTCGTCTCGCACGACCTCCGCGGCCCGCTCCACGCGATCAGCCTCGCGTGTGAAGCCCTGCGCGAGGAGGTGCGTGGCGATGCCACCCGCTACATCGGTGCGATCGAGCGTGCCTCGCAGCGCGCCGAGCGCCTGATCTCCGATCTCCTGGAGGCGAGCGCGATCGAGAACGGTGCGCTGACGCTGACCCGCGGCAACATCGACGCCGCGGCCGTCGTCCGTCAGGCCGCCGCCGATCACGAGCTCCTCGCGCGCGAGAGCGGTGGCAAGATCACGGCTCATATTCCCGACGAGACCACCATCGTCTCGGCGGACCGCGACCGTGTCCTCCAGGTCCTCGGCAACCTGATCGGCAACGCGCTCAAGCACGCGCGTGGCACCCCGATCGACATCTCCATCGCACGCCGCGACCGCGAGGCCGTGATCGCCGTGCGCGACAAAGGCCCCGGCATCGCCGAGACCGAGCTACCGCACGTGTTCGATCGCTACTGGCACGGCCGCACCAAGAAGGGCGGCGCCGGGCTCGGGCTCGCGATCGCCAAGGGCATCGTCGAGGCCCACGGCGGCAAGGTCGCGGTCGCGAGCAAGCAGGGCGAGGGCGCCGAGTTCTCGTTCACGCTGCCGCTCGCGCGCTGACAGAAGTCGACGCGAGGAGGCGAAGTTGAAGGAGCCAGATTGTATGCGTGCTCCCATACTCTTTCTTGCGTGTATTAGGGTTCAGCGAAGTGCCATCGAAGTCATGGCTGATCCAATGTAGTCGAAGCATCGCAGCTGCTAGTGCGATGCATAGCTTCGGATAAGAAGGCGGAGGCAGCTCGCTCAGCCTCCGTTGTGGAGTGTTGCACTACTCCCACCGCTTCAATCACACCAGCGGCGGAATGTTCCATCCTTTTGAATACAAAAGCTAGGAAGACAACATCGCCATTCGTATTAACGCCAGTAATGTGGCACGTCAAAGTATCGTCGCGTGATAGCCTACATCGCGGAACATCTGGAAACAAAAGAGATATTGTCGAGTCCCATCTAGACTTCAGCTGAGAGAGCTCATCGCCACATACAAGCCGTACCGTGTTGGAGGCTTGCTCCAATAACACAACACTCCCAACCACCAGCGCACTTGCTGGCTGTGTACGTCGAAACGCGCTCTCAATCTTCCTAATCCACGCTTCGTTGTTTTCGTCAACTGAACGGGATGGAACGTGTTGCTCGCGTTGCGACTGGTATCCCATCGTGCCCTGTGTGGCATCTGTGAGGCAGGCACAGTTGGCGGCCACAACGACCGCAATAAGCCACGTCATGTGAATTTGCATTATATAAATTTACACATATGACATTTGGCAGAACAGGTCAGGTATTGATCCAATAAGCACTGACGAGAGTCCTTTAAATTTCCTTCCTTATCCGTATCTCCAGTCAAAATACAAAGATAGATCGCCACGAGCGCACAAGCAGACTTGCAATTCGAACAGTCATAGCCGTCGGGATCAGAAACGATCCCCATGCCCCTGGACCAGAAGGAGCCGTTACTTATCAGATATGTCACGAATTGCTGATCGTCGATGCCACCGACTGGACCCTCCACGTTGCATTTCGAGGGGAATCCATATGACGCTACGGCACAGAGTTCACCGAACGGCAACCCTCGCGACATGTTATTACTCTTTATTAAGTCGTCTGCTGCCATCTCAACTATTGGGAAGTTGTTTCGAACAGCTGAAATGGCCTGCCTGTCGACGACGGGTTGCAAATAGTTTCCTGAGAACGGGTCGTAAGTGCGAAGTCCATCTTGCGCCAAGCCTGGGCGGTGCACGGTCGCGCCATCGGACAGCAAGGCTACTGTCTCGATGTCCTGGTACTGTCCTGCATGAAGCACCGGCTGGAACACACCCGGGCCAACGCGATTCGTGTCGAAGCCCCACGCGCTCGGATTGATGGCCCAGACCTGGGTCGCGTTCCCGGACGATGGCCAGCTCCACATTTCCATCGGACGTCCGGTCTCATCCGCTGCAACATACCGCTTTGAGGGTAAGCGCTGTGCGAACCCCACATGGCGGGTTGGGGAGAGCTCGTCGACCCTGCGCGGATGAAGAAGGACCAACAGCAGAGCCAGCGCGCCGAGTTGCTCGCAGCGGTGAAGCGCGGAGAGGCGGTAGCGGAGGCCGCGC
>JANRKM010000041.1:0-4590 GCA_033763475.1 Kofleriaceae bacterium | reverse complement strand
CTGGGCCCTCGTGCTGGCGGGCTGCGCGACGGACGGGGAGCTCGCGACCCACGATGACGGGTTGGAGGCGGACGCGATTCCGTTCTACTCGTTGGATGGGGAGCACCGGCCTCGAACCAGCGGTCCTCGTCGAACACGTCGTAGGTCGGCAAGAGCTGCTTGTGGATCACCTGCGCGATGCGTCCGTCGCGCATCACCAGCGCCGAGTTGTGCAGGTCGCGAGATCGACCCCGATCGCGGAAGTCGTGCGCTTCTCCGACCGAACGCTCGCGGTATACGCGCCCGCGACGTGTCCGTTCGCTTGGAAGGCGCCGGGGTGAAGAGCCCGTCCATGCAGCCGGGCTACTGGGCCGGCAGTGTCGAAGGCCCATCGCACGAGCAGGTCCTCGTGCACCTCGGGGACGTGCGCGAGGTCGGATACTTGATCGATGAATCTGCGGGCTGAGTCCTTCGCTTCTGCAACGAACGCATCTCTCGCCGCGCTCACGGCAAGCATTCGGCACGTGTTCTGCTCTTGCACACCTCCGGAGGTTCCTGCATGGCGTTCTTTCCCATGATGCCAATCGTGATGGCGCTGCTCCTCGCCGGTCCGCCCCTGAGTCCGGGCGTCATGGCCAGGCGGCTAGCCATCCGATGGGGCTCGCGCTGCGCGGCCAAAGTTCGCTCGCCGCGAGGCGGCGCGTGCCTTGATCGGCTGGCCCTCGTCGCGCTCGTCGTCGGCGTCGCGGGCGTCGTGCTCGCGTGCAGCGCTCCGGCTTGTCCAGCGAGCCCCGATGCGACGGCGCCTGGTTCAAGGAGCGACGGCGGTGATCCATCCTCCCGCTCGCTGCGCGTCGCTCCTCCCGCGCTGACCGAGTGCTTGCCTGGATGGCAGCTCGAAGCAGGCGGCGCGTACTGCGAACCGTGGGCGAGCGATGTCGAACCGTGCCCCGAGGGGCAGGTGCGAACCCCCGGCGATCAGGGCTGTCGGCTCGTCGGCTCGCCGTGCCCCGATGGTCCCTTTCCGACCGATGTGCCGCGCGGGACATCGACGCTCTTCGTCATGCCCGGAGCGGCGGCCGGTGGTGATGGTTCGCAGGCCGCACCGTTCGCGCGCATCGCCGATGCGGTGACGCGGAGCTCGGCAGGCACGATCATCGTGCTGGCCAAAGGGCGTTACGACGAATCAGTCGACCTGCCTCGCGGCGTAACGCTTCGAGGCGCATGCACCGCCGAGACGGTGCTGACCAACTCGAGTGCCCGACGCAATGGCACGATCACCGTCTACGCGCCGGAAACGCGCATCGAGAATCTGCGCATCGTCGGCGGTTTGAGCGCCGGGCTCTGGGTGAATGGCGAGGACGGTTCGGCGGACGTCACGCTCTCGGGCGTCGTGGTGGAAGAGGCGTTCCTGTTCGGGATTGCCGCAGCGTACGGCGCCGTGGTGAATGGGGACGACGTCGTGGTGCGACGGACGCGCGAGCGCCCCAGCACGCGTGCCGACTCGTACGGTCTCGGGGTGATCGTCAGCGACAACGGCCGCGTCTCGCTCGGCCGCGCGGTCCTCGAGCGCAACTACACCGGAGCGCTCGCGATCCGAAACGGCGAGCTCGTTCTGCGCCGCGCGGTGATCCGCGAGCAAGTGGTGAGCTCCGCAGGGCGTTTCGGGTACGGGCTCGCGATCCAATCGAGGGCTCGCGTCGCGGCCTCCGAGAGCGTGATCGAGCGCAACGTGAGCGCTGCCGTTGAGGTCTCCGAGGGACGCTTCGAAGGCCGCGCTCTGGTCGTGCGCAATACCGCGCATCGTCCGAGCGACAGCCAGCTAGGCTACGGCTTCAACCTGGACGACGCGGAGCTGCACCTCAATCAAGTCGCCATCGATCTCAACGGGACCGCGGCGTTGATCGGGCGTGGCCCAGGGCTCGACGTGACCATCGAAGACGCTTGGCTCGGGCGGACTCGATACGCGTTCGGGTACTTCGGAGCCGGCATGGTGGTCGACGACGGAATGGTTCGGCTCTCCCGCGTTCGGGTCACGGACAATTCGGGTCACGGGCTTTTGTTCCGCGCTGGGGCCCAAGTGTCGCTTGCGGATGTCGAGGTCCGAGCGACCGGGAGCGAGTTGGACACGGGCGAGTTCGGGCGCGGCATCGAAGCGATCGATGGAGCGCGGATCGTCGGTGAGCGCGTGCGAATCGAAGCCAATCGCGATGTCGGGCTGGCCGCCTTTGCAGGCAGCATGGTCGCGCTATCGGACGTCGAGGTACTCGATACCGCTGAGCGCGGCTGTGTTTCGACCCTTTGCCCTGGGTACGGCGCTGGCGTCGGCGTTCTGGCCAACGCGGCGACGGTTCAGCTCGAGCGCTTTGTCATCGCGAGAAGCGCGCTCGTCGGCGCGCAAGTCGTGGATGGCGAGCTGACGCTTCGCGACGGGGAGGTGCGCGACAACCCCATCGGCGTGAACCTCGATCGGGCTGACTACGACGTCAGCAGGATCTCGGAAGAGGTTCGCTATACCGGCAACGAGCGAAATCTCGCCACCGACTCCAGCATCGGGACGCCCGCACCGAGCTCGCTTCCGGACCTTCCTTGAGAGGGTAGTCCAAACGAACGGGTGCCGGAACCCTCACCGCCTCGCATCGGTGCCCGCCATCGACGGCGTGATCGAGCCGGCCTGGCCGCCGAGCTCGTGCCGAGCACGCAGTGGCGCGACGGCGATCCGCTGCCGCCCGGCACCGGCTATGCGACCGCGATCGCGTGGCACCCCGAGGGTCTGCACGCGGCAGCTCATCCTGCGGGCGCCGTCGAGCGAAGGAGAGATGCGCCGTGACGGCTCGGTCTGGATGCCCGACGAAGGTCGCGGCGCGTGGTCGTCGAGCGCGTACGCGACCTTCGGCACGAGCTCGGGCTTCGTCGCCGAAGCGTTCGTGCGCGCCGCCGATCTCGGCCTCGGCACGTGGACGCTCGCGCCCGGCGCGCGCGTCGGTTTCGACGTCTCGCTCAGCGTGAGCGGCACCGAGACGGACGGAGCCTCTTCACATACGCGCAGCAAATCAACGCGTCGTCGCCCCTGCACTGCCACGCGCACCTGCCACTTGCCGCGTGCCTCGGACGGATCCTCTTCACGGAGGACGGATCCTCTTTGGACGGATCCTCTTCGTGGCGGGAAGAAACGATCACTCGTTGCGTAAAGGGACGACATGCAAACGCGTGCTGCACTCGTGTTCCTCTGCTTTGCGCTCGGATGCGGACCGAGCGACGAGGAAATCAGGCAAATGGCCGAGCGCTACCGCGTCGCGGACGAGGCGCTGGAGCGCGAAGGCCAGGAGGCGCAAACGCGTAGCGACGCGGTATTCAGCAGCTTGGACAGCGACATCGTGGCGCTTCGCGGGCGGCTTGCACCAGTGCGCGCGGCGTGGCCGGATCCCGCCAGGCTTGCGTCCGATCGTTGCGAGCCCCCGACGGGCGCCGCCCTGGTCATCGATTGGGAGTCGCTCGAGCGAGTAGCGGCCGCGCCCACGGCTCCGCTCGACCTGAGCGGCGTATCGGTCATTGGGACTCGATCGCTTCTCGAGATCGCGCGCTACCAGACGCCCATCGGACGTCACGAAGCCACCGCTCAGGCCGTCCGCCTGATTGTCGATCGAATGACCGCGGCGCAGAGCGTGGTGGTCGTCAAGGCAACCCAAGTCGTCGCGGCTCGCGTGGTGCCGGCAGAGAATGGCCGTACGGAGACCTTCACACCCGGCAGCTTCGTCGGCCATGCCGTCGTGTTCGATGTGCAGGCCGCTCGCGTTCGTTGTGTCGTGCCGATCGCGGCGACCTCGAGTCCGTCGGTGCAGACAGGAAGTCGCCACGATCTCGCGCTCGCCGACGATCTTGCGCTCCGGACCGGTGACGAAGTCCGGACAGCGCTTGCGCGCGTCGCGCCGGGGCTGACGCTCGTCGAGTGAGGCCAACGTCTGCTCGCCTTGGCCTGATGATGGGTTCGGTCCGAGGTGTTCGTCCGAGGAGGTGCTCCGGGGTTCGCGCTCCCCAACTTGAGTCCTGCCTCCGAGCTGCGACGCCGCTGGTCGGCCTGCCGGATCGCCACTCGTGATCGTCGGAGCGCGCGCTTCGCGGGACGCGAGGCCGGACGTCGGCCGACGCCGGTGTGCTCGCCCTCGCCGCGTCGCCGGACGAGCCCGGGCTCGTGGTGCCCGAGGAGATAGGCAGGACGACGCGGGGCGAGCTGCGATCACGTGCCGCGAAGGAGCCGAGCGCTCCGGGAGGCACGCGTGGAGAAGCGAGATCACGTCCTGGCGATCGTTCGTTACGGCGCTGCGTGGATCGAGAAGGACGCCGCGAAGCGGCGTGCGCTCCTCGAGGCCGGGTGGGCCGAGGACGGGGCCTTCTGCGACCCGAACGATCACGTGGTGGGCCGCGACGCGCTCGACGCGCTCATGGCGCGCTTTCAGGAGGAGCGGCCCGGCAGCACGTTGGAGGTCCCGAGCGCGATCGAGATCGCGCGCGATCACCACCGCTTCGGCTGGCGCCTGCGGAGCGCCCAAGGCCTCGTCGTGGTCGAGGCCACGAACTTCGGCTCGATCGACGGAACCGGCCGCCTCGTCC
>JANRKM010000040.1:0-2527 GCA_033763475.1 Kofleriaceae bacterium | reverse complement strand
TCCGTCGGCTTCCGGCTGTTCCATCGCGCGAAGGGCAGCCCACTGCGGGCCACGCCCGAAGCCGAGAGCTTCCATCATGAAGTCGAGCGTTCGTTCCTCGGCATCGAGGCCCTGTCTCGCGTCGCGAACGACATACGAACGGCTCGCAGCGGGAATTTGCGGATCGCGTGTCTGCCCGCGCTCGCGACCGGCTTCATGCCGGAGGTGCTCCGCGACTTCCTCGCTGCGTACCCTGCGATACGCGTGAACCTGCAGTCGCGGAGTTCGACCACCGTACGCCAATGGGTCGCGGCGCAACAGTTCGACTTGGGCTTAGCCACGCCGTCCCAGAATGACACGGGCCTGCGGATGGAGACTTTCCTTACGTTGCCGGGCGTTTGCGTGCTGCCGCCCGGCCATCGCCTGAAGCGGAAGCACGTGATCACGCCCCAGGACCTCGCCGGCGAGTCGTTCGTGTCGCTCGCGCTCGAGGATCCGTCGCGTGCGAAGATCGACCGCATCTTCGAGGACGCCAAGGTCGAGCGAAACCTCCGCATAGAAACACAGTACGCGATGACGATCGGCGGCTTCGTCACGCGGGGTCTGGGATGCTCGATCCTGAATCCGGTCAGCGCGCGCGATTTCATTCCCCACGGCGCGCTGATTCGGCGCTTCGAACCCGAGGTGCGGTTCGAATACATGCTGTGCATGCCGGAGCACCGGCTGCCATCGAAGATCGCGATGGCGTTCATCGATTCGATGAAGACCGCACGAACACGACTGATGGAAGAGATCGAACAGGGCCATTGAAGGCAACGGCGGCGCACGCGCATTCCGCCGTCGCTTGGCGCATCGGTTTCGACGCCGAGTCCTCATCGGACGCTCGCCACCGGCATGCGTCGATCCGCTGGAGTTGCCCGCCGCGGTTGCGGCCGGCACGAATTGCGAAACGGCTCGACGCCTTGACTCTGGACTCGACTCCAGGGTTTACGCTTCGAGCACGGAGATCACCCATGACGTCGAAGTCCATGCGCATCGGGCGCCTCGCGAGGCAAGCCAACGTGTCGGTCGACACCGTCCGCTACTACGAGCGGGCACAGCTGCTGCCGCCGCCATCACGGGCGGTGTCCGGCTACCGCATGTACCCGGCCGCCGCCGTGGACCGGCTGCGGTTCATCCGTCGGGCGAAGGAACTCGGGTTCGCGCTCGATGAGATCCGCGAGCTGCTGCTGCTCAGCGATCAGCGCGACACGGGGGTCGCTGCGATACGAGATATCGCCGCGCAGCGCCTGGCCGACGTCGAGGGACGCCTGGCGGAGCTCAACCGCCTGCACGTCGGCCTCAAGAACCTGGTGGATGCCTGCCCGGGTCACGGCGACCCCGGGCAGTGCCCGATCCTCAACGCCTTCACGAGCGCGAACGATGAACACTGAACGCCCACCCGAGAAGTCCCGCTGCGCTACTCAGCAGCAGCCGGATGACGCCAGCGCGGACGGGCGCCACACGCCGACGGGCAAGCCCACCGCGCACTCACACGAATCGCATGACGGACACATGGGTTCCTCGAACGATACTCACGCCGGTCATCACGACCACTGCCACGCGCGCGGCCACGCCGGTCACGCCGCCCCGTCGGTTGCGGCGGCCGCGAAGGCGGGCCAGTGGACCTGCCCGATGCACCCGGAGATCGTGCGCGACGGCGCGGGCGACTGCCCGATCTGTGGCATGGCGCTCGAGCCGGTGATGCCGACCGCCGAGGTCGAGGACACCACCCGCGAAGTGCGCGTGAAGTTCTGGACGAGCGTCGCGCTCACGCTGCCGCTACTCGCGATCGCGATGGGGCCGCACCTGTTCGGGTGGCACTTCGAGGGTGTGCTTGCCTCCGCAGCGCCGTGGCTCGAACTGGTCCTCGCGACCATCGTCGTCGGCTGGGCCGGCGCGAGCTTCTTCGTGCGCGGCTGGCGTTCGCTGAAGCCGTGGCGCCCGAACATGTACACGCTGATCGCGCTCGGCACGGGCGTGGCGTGGGCCTACAGCGTGCTCGCTGTCCTGACCCCCGACGCATTCCCCGCGGGATTCCGCGCGGAGGACGGGCGTGTGGGTCTGTACTTCGAGGCGGCTGCGGTGATCGTCACGCTCGTGCTGCTCGGCGAGTGGCTGGAGCAGCGCGCTCGCCAGAACACGGGCGCCGCGATCCGCGCGTTGCTCTCGCTCGCGCCACCGACCGCCGTGCGCATCGACGAGCGTGGGCACGAGGAGGAGATCCCGCTCGCGCACGTGCACGTCGGCGACCGGCTCCGTGTGCGTCCCGGTTCGAAGATCCCGACGGACGGCGTCGTGCTCGATGGAGCGTCCACGGTCGACGAGTCGATGCTGACGGGTGAGTCGCTGCCAGTCGACAAGAAGATCGGCGATCGCGTCGCCGGCGCGACGGTGAATCAGACGGGCACGCTCGTGGTCCGCGCCGAGAAGGTGGGCGGCGACACGCTGCTGTCGCAGATCGTGCACCTCGTCTCACAGGCGCAGCGCTCACGCGCTCCCGCGCAGC
>JANRKM010000039.1:0-28163 GCA_033763475.1 Kofleriaceae bacterium | reverse complement strand
CTCTGCGGCAGCATTCATCAGATTCGCCATACCCCCTTTGATCACAACGAAGGGTCACACGCGATCGTCTCGACGAGGAATCTCACAACTGATCGAAATCGATCCGGAATTCGACGTCGAATTATGACGCAGTAGTGCTAGGGCACCGTGAGCCACGAGATATCAGTGATGAACTCGCCGGTGATCGCGCAATCGCGGACCCGGGTCGGCGCCGACCACGTCCCGCCGGAGTAGGTCACCCGCTCGAGGTGGTCACACGACATCGCCGCGTCGAAGACCGCATACACGATCGTGTTGCCGTCGGGCGACCACGCGGCGCTCCCCGGATCCATCGTGGGCGAGACGTCGACGGGCTGTGCTCCCGCCTGGTCGAGGTCGAGCGTGCGGTAGCGCCGCGTCATGGTGTCCCGGAACAGCACACGGTGCCCGTCGGGCGCGAGCAGCGGACGAGTCGCGTTCGCCCGCACCATGGTCTCGGTGCCGGTCGCGAGGTCACGCGTATGGATCGCGGAGCCGGTCAGAGGCGGCCGCGCGCGCATCTCGAACAGCAGCTTGCTGCCGCCCGGCAGCTCCTGGGGGTTGAGCTCGAACGGCGTATTGCCGTCGCCCGGGCGAATGAACTCGAAAGACCCGTCGGCGAGCGTGAACGCGCCGAGCCGCCAGCCGGAGAACGACGCCCCCGGCGGGATGAAGTCGTAGCGGCGGCACACGTAGAGCTTGGTGCCATCTCTCGACGGAGCGTGGCACTCGTCATTCACGTTGGCCCACGGCCCCATCGCGACCGAGCGCGCGGTCTGCGTCGCCGTGTCGTAGGCGAACGTGTTTTGCACCACGTCGTTGTAGGTCAGCCCGAAGTGCGTCTCCTGCGCCTTGTCGAACGCAGAGAACCAGATCGTCGAGCCGTCGGAGGCGCCCGTCATCGACCACACACGATTCGCGGCGAACAGCTCGCGGCGCGGCGCGGCGAAGTCCGTTGTCGGGATCACGAAGGCGGTGTTGGGATCACTGTCCCAGTTGTTGGCGAGCAGCCACGACCCGGAAGGCAAGGTCTCGCGGGCCACGAGCTCGATGTCCTGCTCGATCCCGGGGGCCGCGTCGACCGGAGGCGCGTCGGGGGTCTGCCCGGCATCGTCGCCACACCCGACCATCGAGGGAAACACGCACAGCCACACGACGAGACGCATCGGACGCGGATGTATGGAATCGCTCCCGGCCTGTCAAGCCACCGTTCGTCGGCGGGCCGTCGCAGCGGCGTGCGCTATCCTGCCTCAATGAAGGCGTACGCGAGCCTCGCGCTGGTCGTGGCAGCCGCGTGTGCCCAGCCCGCGCCGCCGACCACCACCCCCGCACCGCCCCCCTCATCTCCGTCGGCAGAGACCACCCCCGCGTTCAGCGAACCGCAGCAGGCATGGGCCGGGATCCGGTTCGCGGGAGAGAGCACGCGGATCGCGCTCGTCATCAAGAATGGCCCCGCGGCGGCGGGGGGCGTGATGGCAGGAGATATCGTCGTCTCCCTCGACGGCAAGCCCGCCTCCGGAGCCGAGCAGCTGGTCAGGGCGATCCGCGCACACGCGGTCGGCGACCGCATCCAGCTCGTCCTCGATCGCGGTGGTACCCAGGTAAACGTGACGTTCGTGCTCGGGGCCAAGCCCGATCTCGTGCAGATCATCAAGCGCGAGCTCGAGGGCTCCCCGGCCCCCGCGTTCGCACCGGCTATCCTTTCGGGGCCGCACCCCGCCAAGCTCGACGACCTACGCGGCAACGTGGTCGTGCTCGACTTCTGGGCGTCGTGGTGCGGCCCCTGCCAGATCACGATGCCCGTGCTCGAGAAGTGGCAAGCGAAGTACGGCGCGAAGGGGCTGCGCGTCGTCGGCGTGTCGAACGAGCCGCTCGAGGACATCAACGTGTTCCTCGCGCATCACAAGTTCGGCTACACGATCGCGCACGACGCCGACTCCTCGATCACGCAGTCATTCATGGTGGCCGGCGTCCCGACGCTGGTGGTCATCGACCGGAAGGGCATCATCCGCCTCGTGCACCTCGGCGCTGACGATCTGGCAGCGGCCGAGGCGGCGATCGTCCGCGCGCTCTGACGTTTTGACGTAGAGTCTCCTCGGAGCGGCCGGTAGGCGCGGTCGTTTTGCGGCACATCGAGTGCAATCGCAGCGCGCAACCGGGTTCGAGGTGGATATGCGTATAGCGTCAGGGTTCGCGTCTGCGTTGGTGGTGTTGCTGTCGTTGGCCGTCGCGTGCGGGTCGCCCCCGCTGGCGAAGACGGTCGTTCCCACGAGCGAGCTCACCGCGCCGGAAGCACGGCCCGTGGCCGTGCCGCCCGAGGTGTCGTCCGAGCCCTCGACGCCGCTCGATCCGCAGATCCGTCTGCACACGTTGAGCAACGGGCTCACGGTCTACGTGATGCCGCACAAGAAGCCCGAGAACCGGGCGTCACTGTGGCTCGCGGTCAACGCGGGCTCGGTGCAAGAAGACGACGACCAGCGCGGGCTCGCGCACTTCGTCGAGCACATGGCCTTCAACGGGACGAAGCGGTTCGCGAAGCAGGCGATCGTCGACTACATCGAAAAGATCGGCATGGAGTTCGGGGCCGACGTCAACGCGTACACGTCATTCGACCAGACCGTCTACATGTTGACCGTCCCCACCGACGACAAGGCGACGATGCTGACCGGCCTCGACATCCTGCGCGACTGGGCGGGCGACGTGTCGTTCGATCCCGTCGAGGTCGACAAGGAGCGCGGCGTGGTGCTCGAAGAGTGGCGCCTCGGGCGCGGCCCGTTCGCGCGCATCAACGACAAGCAGTGGCCCGTGATGTTCCAGGGCTCGAAGTACGCGCAGCGGCTCCCGATCGGGTTACCGGAGATCCTGAAGACGGCGCCGCGCGACACGCTCGTGCGCTACTATAAGGACTGGTACCGCCCGGAGAACATGGCGGTGATCGCCGTCGGTGACTTCGACGCGGCGAAGCTGGAGAAGGAGATCGAGGCGCGATTCGGCTCGCTCACGTCGACGGGAACCAAGCGCACGCGCACGCCGGTACCCGTGCCGCACGATCATCCGACGGCGGTGTCGATCGAGACCGACAAGGAGATGCCGTTCTCGCAGGTCGAGATCATCGACAAGATGGACCACCGGCCCGAGCGCACGAAGTCCGACTACCGCAAGAACATCGTCGAGCGCCTGTACCACGGCATGTTGCGCGCGCGGTTCGACGAGCTCGCGCGCGATCCCGCTGCACCGTTCACGTCGGCGTCCTCGTGGACCACCGACCTGACGCGCACCGCCGACGGCTTCATGCGCTCCGCGAACGCGAAGTCGGGCAAGACGGCGGAGACGCTGTCACTCCTGGTGCGCGAGATCGCGCGCGTCGAGCAGCACGGCTTCGTGCAGAGCGAGCTCGATCGCATCAAACAGGTGGTGCTCTCCGACGCGGAGCAGAGCGCGCGTGAGTGGGCCAAGACGCAGGCGTTCGAGATCGCCGACGAGATGACACGCAACTTCTTCGAGGGCGAGCAGATGCCGGGCCGTCCGTACGAGCTCGCCCTCATGCGCGAGGTGCTGCCGACGGTGACGCTCGCCGAGCTCAACCACCTCGCCGCGACGTGGGGTGGCGACAAGGGCCGCGTGATCTCGCTGTCCGGCCCGACGGGCGCGAAGATGCCGACGGAGGCGGAGGTCCGCACGTTGTTCGCGACAGCGTCGAGCGCGAAGCTCGAACCGTGGAAGGACGAGCCGGCCAAGCCACTCATGACCACGGAGCCCGTGCCGGGCAAGGTGGTGACCACCACGCGCGATGAAGGCGCGGATGCGACCGTATGGACGCTGGCGAACGGCGTGCGCGTGATCGTGAAGCCGACGACGTTCCAGAACGACGCGATCGAGCTCCAAGGCTGGAAGCAGGGCGGTAGCTCGCTGATCGCCGATCCGGCGCACGCGCGCTACGCGGCCCAGATCGTCGCCACGGGCGGTGCCGGCGAGCTCGACGCGGTCGCCCTGCAGAAGGCCCTCGCCGGCAAGGTAGTCTACGCCAACGTGTGGCTCGAGGAGCTGGCGGAGTCCGTGTACGGCTCGACGCGCCCGGCCGATCTCGAGGCACTGCTGCAGCTGCTCCACCTGAAGCTGACCGCGCCACGCAAGGACCCGCGCGCGTTCGAGGCGTGGCGCGAGGATCAACTCGAGTGGGCGCGCAATCGCCGCAAGCTGCCCGAGGTCTCGTTCTACGACGACATGAGCGCGGCCTACAGCGGCAACCATCCGCGCCGCACGCCGGTGACGCCCGAGCTGCTCGCGACGCTCGACCTCGACAAGGCGCACGCGGCCTACGCGCAACGGTTCGGCGACCTCTCGGACTTCACGTTCGTGTTCGTCGGCAATGCGGACCTCGCAACGCTGCAGCCGCTCGTCGAGAAGTACCTCGGCAGCCTCCCGGGCAAGAAGCAGAAGACGCCGTGGAAGGACGTCGGCGTGCGCTACGCGACAGGTAAAGTGACCAAGGAGATCCTGCGCGGCAGCGAGCCCAAGAGCTACGTGTGGATGACCTTCGGCGCGCCCGACAAGTGGACGCGTGACGCCGAGCGCGATGCGCAGGTCCTCGGCATGGTGCTCCGCATCCGCCTGCGCGAGGTGCTGCGCGAGGATATGGGCGGCGTGTACGGCGTCGGCTCGTGGCTCTCGCTCCGCCGCCAGCCCACCGCGCGTCGCGAGGCGACGATCCAGTTCGGCTGCGACCCAGCCAACGTCGAGAAGCTGCGCGATGCGGCCCTCGGTGTGTTGCGCGAGATCCAGAAGAACGGCATCGGCGACGAGTACCTCGCCAAAGTCCGCGAGCAATTGCGCCGCGGGCGCGAGACCGAGGCCAAGGAGAACTGGTGGTGGCGCGCACAGCTGCGCGAGGCGTACTGGTTCGGCGAGAAGTTCAAGGACGCCACCAACCTCGAGCCCGTGCTCGTTCGCGTGACCAGCGCCAACGTCAGGGCGGCGGCGAAGCGGTTCTTCAACGAGAAGAACCTGATGATCGCGGTGATGCGCCCCGAGAAGCCCTGACGCGCGACCGAGGCGGCTCGCGTCATACGCTGTATGTCTGCTAGCTTACATCGTATGTCGAAAGCGCCAAAGCGCAAGCCCGCCCCGACGTTTCGCGTCAACGCGCGCCTGGACAGCGCGACACACGCGCAGCTCGTCGCCCTGGAACAGAGCACGGAGCTCTCGACCACCGACGTAGTGAAGGAAGCGCTGAGGCGCATGCACGCCGAGCTGGTGGGTGAGCGCGCGCCCTCGACCGACGCGCTGGATCGGCTGGTCGGACGCTATGCGGGCCCGCGCGACCTCTCCGAGAAGACAAAGGTAACGCTGACCGCCTCGCTCACCAAGAAGCACCGCCGCTGATGCAGACTGCGATCGCCGATACCGGGTTTTGGCTCGCGCTGCTCTCTGCGAATGACCGCCATCATGCGCTCGCGCGCTCGCTGCACCAGTCCAAGACGTGGACCTACGTCACCACGTGGCCGGTGCTCACCGAGGCGTGCCATCTCCTGACGGCACGCGTCCACGCCGAAGCGGCCATCGGCTTGCTCGAGGCCGGCAAGGCCGGGGCGTACAGGATCGCCGACACGCCATCCGACGCTCTCCAGCGCGCTGCGGTCCTGATGCGTCGCTACGTCAAACTGCCGATGGACCTCGCTGACGCATCGCTCGTGATCCTCGCTGAGGACCTGGGTCACGGACGGATCCTCTCGACGGACCGTCGCGACTTTCACAGCTACCGGTGGAAGAATCGGAAGCCATTCTCGAACTTGATGTTCCCGGCCGACTGACTTCCACCGATCTACGTCGTCGGCTCGTCGGGCATGAGGCGCGGCAAGCGCTGCGACGGCGTGCTGTCATTCGCATGGACGCGCGCGATCAGCACGTAGAGTGACGGCACGACGAACAGCGTGAGGAGCGTGCCGATCGTCATGCCACCGACGAGCGTGACACCGATCGAGTTACGCGCGACGGCGCCCGGACCGGTGACCAACGTCAGCGGGAAGTGCCCGGCGACGGTCGCGATGGTGGTCATGAGGATCGGGCGCAGACGGATGCTCGCGGCCTCGCGCACGGCGTCGATCTTGGACAGGCCGCGGCGCTGCATCTGGTTGGCGAACTCGACGATCAGGATGCCGTTCTTCGCGATCAGGCCGGCGAGCGTGACGAGGCCAACCTGCGAGTAGATGTTGAGCGTGGTGGTCCAGCCCTCGGTGAGGCGGAACGACAGCTCGGGCGGGCCGGAGAACTTGAGGAAGCTGAAGATCAGCGCGCCGAACATCGCGAGCGGCACGGAGCCGGCGAGGATGATGATGGGGTCGCGGAATGAATTGAACTGCGCCGCGAGCACCAGGAAGATGAGGACGATCGCGAGGCCCATCGCGGGAAGAAAGCGGCCCGACTCCTGGCGCAGCTGCCGCGACTCGCCCGTGTAGTCGATGCGATAGCCCTGCGGCATGATCTCTTCGGCGGCCGTCTCGAGGACCTGCAGGGCCTGGTCGACGGAGCGTGTCGGGACGCCGGAGATCTTGACCGCGTTGAGCTGCTGGAACCGGTTGAGCGTGCGCGGCTCGACGGTGGAGCGCAGCGTGGCGATCGCGGAGAGCGGGACGAGCTTGCCGTCGGGACCGGTGACGTGGATGCGCGTGAGCTGGTCGGGAGTCAGGCGCGACATGCGCTCGATCTGCGGGATGACCTTGTACGCGCGGCCTTCGATGCTGAACCGGTTGACGAAGTCACCGCCGAGGATCGCGGCGAGGTCTGCGCCGAGCTGCTGCATCGTCTGCCCCATCGTCGCGACCTTGTCCTTGTCGACGACGATCTCGGTCTTGGCCTGGTCGATCTTTACGTCGACGATGGGCGGAAACGCGAACTGGCCGCTCGCGACCGCGCGCTTCACGATCTCGTCGGCGAACCGCAGGATCTCCTCGTGCTCCGCCGTCGAAGCGATGACGAACTCGACCGGAAGGAAGCCCGCGCTCGGCAGCGCGGAAGGTAAGAACACGGGCGCGCGCACGCCGGTGACGACGCCGAGCTTCTTGTTCAGCTCCTGCTGGATCGGGAAGATGCTGCGCTCGCGCTCCTCCCACGGCTTGACCAGCATGCCGCCGAAGCCGCCCGAGGGGAGTGACAGCTGGAAGCTGTGGGCGAACTCGGGTATCGACTTGAAGATGCGCCCGACCTGCTCGGTGTAGGTGACGATCTGCTCGAGGCTCGCGTTGGCGGGTGCGTCGATGGCACCGAACACGTAGCCCTGGTCCTCGTTGGGTGCCAGCTCCTTGGGCGCGAGCGCGTACATCGGGATCACGAGCAGTGCGAGCACGATCCACACGACGTAGATCGCCTTGCGCGCGCCCAGCGTGACGCCGAGCGCGCGCAGGTACGTGCGGCGCACCGCCTCGAACGCGCGATCGACCTTATCGCCGAACCAGTTGCGATGATGCGAGTCCGGGAGCAGGCGCGACGACATCATCGGCGATAACGTCAGCGCGACGATGCCGGAGATCAGCACCGCGCCCGCGAGCGTGAACGCGAACTCGCGGAACAGCGCGCCGGTGAGCCCGCCCTGGAAGCCGATCGGCGCGTAGACCGCAGCGAGCGTGATGGTCATCGAGATGATCGGGCCGACGAGCTCGCGCGCACCGAGGAGCGCCGCCTGCATCCGCGTCTTGCCTTCGCTGATGTGGCGCTCGACGTTCTCCACGACGACGATAGCATCGTCGACGACGAGACCGACCGAGAGCACGATCGCGAGCAGCGTCAGGAGGTTCAGGGTGAACCCGAACACCTGCATCAGGAACACGCCACCGATCAGCGACACCGGGATCGCGACGACCGGCACGAGCACGCTGCGCAGGGACCCGAGGAACAAGAAGATGACGATGATGACGATGATGATCGTGTCGCGCAGCGTGATCGTGACCTCGTGGATCGCGTCCTGGATGTAGGTCGTCGCGTCGAACGCGATGCGCATCTCCATGCCGGTGGGTAGCTGGGCGCGGATCGCGTTGAGCTCGGTGCGCACGCGCTGGATCACGTCGAGGGTGCTCGCATTCGGCAGCACCCAGATGCCCATGAACACGGCCTTCTCGCCCGAGAACCGCACGTCGGAGTCGTAGTCGTCGGCGCCGAGCACGACCGTGGCGATGTCCTGCAGGCGCACGAGGGTGTCGCCGTTGTTGCGGATCACCAACTGCTTGAACTCCTCGGCCGTCGACAGGTCGGTCGTCGCGGTCAGGTTGACCTGCACGAGTGCGCCCTTCGTCTGGCCGACGGCCGCGAGGTAGTTGTTGGCCGCGAGCGCCTGGCGCACCTGCGACGGGCTGACGCCGAGCGCGGCCATTTTCTCCGGCGACAACCACGCACGCAGCGCGAACGTCCGGCCGCCGAGGATGTCGGCGCGCTGCACGCCTTCGACGGCCGAGAGCCGCGGCTGGACGACACGGATCAGGTAGTCCGTGATCTGGTTGTCCTGGAGCATCGGCGCGTTGAACGAGAGGTACATCGACGCGATCTGTGCGTCGGAGGGCTCGATCAAGATCGAGGGCACCTCTGCCTCGGGTGGAAGGTCGGCGCGCACCTGCGCGACACGCGCACTGACGTCGGCGAGCGCCGCCGCGGCGTCGAAGTTGAGCTTGAGGCGCACGTTGATCGTCGACAGGCCCTGCACGCTCTGCGACTCGATGAAGTCGATGCCATCGGCCGCGGCGATCGCCCGCTCGAGAGGTGTGGTCACGAAGCCGCGCACGAGCTCGGCGCTCGCGCCGACGTACACGGTGCGCACGGTGATGGTCGCGCTCTCGAGGCGCGGGTACTGGCGCACCTTGAGCGTACGGACCGCCTGCACACCCGCGATGATGATCACGAGGTTGACGACGATCGCGAGGACCGGTCGGCGGACGAAGACATCTGTGAATGCCATATCAACGGTTCTCGACGTGAGGTGCGAGCTCGGGCTTGGCCTGTACCTTGTTGTCGACGACGACAGGCGAGCCGTTGCGCAGCTTGAACGCGCCGGCGCTCACCACCTCGAGGTTGGGCTCGAGGCCCTTGAGGACCGCGACGAAGTCGCCGCGCTCCGAACCGAGCCGCACGAACTGCTGGCGCACGACCTTCACGGTCTGGCCATCGGGCGTCTCGCGCATGCCGGGCTCGTCGGCCGGCTTGGGCTCGACGACGAACACCGAATCGCCATACGACGCGTGGACGATGGCGGTCTGCGGCACGACGACAACCTGCGGCTGCTCCGGCAGCACGATCGTGACCTGCCCGAACATGCCGGGGCGCAGCGCCGAGGACGGGTCGGGCACCTCCGCGCGCAGCTTCACGTTGCGCGTCCCACCTTCGATCGTCGGATCGATCGCGGAGATCTTGCCGTCCTGCACACCCTTCACGCCCTGCATGTCCATGCGCACGGCCATCCCGACGCGCACGTTCCCCATCTGCTCTTGCGGCAGCGTGAAGTCGACGTATGCGTTCTCGCCAGCATCGAGCGTGGTCACCGGCGTCCCCGCCGGTAGATATTGACCGACGGAGACGTTGCGAATACCGAGCTGACCGGCGAACGGGGCCCGCACGATCTTGCGATCGATCGTAGCCTTGATCGCCGCGACATCCGCGTTCGCCGCGGTCAGCTGCGAGGTGATCGTGTCGAGCTCCTGGCGCGCGAGCGCACCCTTTTCGACGAGCTCCTCGGTGCGCTTGTGATTGAGCTGCGCGAGCTCCTGCCGCGCCTTCGCTGCATCGAGCTGTGCTTGCTCAGTGCCTACATCGAGCTCGACGAGCACCTGCCCTGCCTTCACCTTCTGGCCCGACTCGAAGAGGATCTTCTTCACGATGCCGGGCAGCTCGGTGCTAACCGCGACACTATCGACACTCGCCACCGTGCCCACCGCAGACAACGTGCTCTCCCATTGCGTCTGCGTGCTGCGCGCGGTGCTCACGGTCTCCGGCGGCGGGCCCATCTTCTGGGCCTGCTTGCCGAACCCGATCAATGTGGCGATCTGCGCGTACTTGACCGCCGCGAGGGCGCCCACGACCACCAGCAAGCCAAGGGCGATGAGGAGCCAGATGCGGCGCCGGCGCGCGGGCGGTTTGGGAGCTTCGACGTCAGCCACTGCCAGGGCCGGTGCACGCGCCGAACCACGACCGCCGCGAGAATTTCTTCCCACGGCGCAGGCACGGCGCGTCTACATTGCGTCATGCTCACGCGCTCCGCCGCGACATTGCTCGTGCTGTTCGTCCTCGCCGCACGCCCCGCGGCCGCCGCGCCCGATGGGATCAACGCCACGATCGGCGATGCGAGCTGGGTTGCCACGCACGGTCGTGCCCCTACCGCGGCGGACGCGGAGGTCACACGGATCGCGACCCACCTGACCTTCGTGCTCGCGCAGTTGCGCGCCACCACGCCCACTGGGCACGTGCGCCGCACGGCCGCCCTCGACGCGCTCGCCCGCTACATCGCGCGAGGCCAGTTCCCGCGCCGCACCGACGACACGTATGCCGGGCGCCGCCCGCGCTTCATCGACGATCGCGGCGTGCACTGCGCGGTGGGTCAGCTGATCGCCGACACGGGCGCCCCCGCGCTCGCGCGCGCCATCAACGCCGAGCACGAATACGCGTATGTCCAGGACATTACCACGCCCGGCCTCGCCGCGTGGGCGCGCGCGAACGGGTTCTCGATCCGCGACCTGGCGATGATCCAGCCCGCCTATGATGCACCACCCAACCGCGACGACACCAAGCGGGAGATCGAGGAGAACAAGGATCGTATCGCTCTGGCGTGCGCCGCCGAACATCCGCCGCTCGCGGAGCTGACGGTGCGTGTGTTCGGCTCGGAGTCGGGCCGCTTGACGGTCGCGACCAAGCGCACCGAACCATTCGCGCGGTGCTTCGTCACCCGCGCGACCAAGCTCTCGGCCGGGAATGGTGCCTGGGATAGCCAGCCCGAAGCCTATGACTTCACGATGAAGCTCCGCTTCACGAGCTTGCACCGCATGTTCGACCAACACATCGCCGCGCTGTGGCCCGCGGACTGCTGGCCCCGCCCCGGCAACCTCGCGCGGCGCGCCACGGTCGCGATGATCTCGAACCTCGAGGGGTTGACGGTGCACGCCTCGACCTCACCCTCGAACGAAGAGGTCGATCGCTGCATCGAAGGCGCGATCCGACACAACCTCGCGCAGTTCGGTAAGGGGCACTGGAGGCTGTCCGCCACGCGGACGTTCGAGCTCGTGCCCAGAGTCACCACGCAATCGTTGCGCGAGTGGGTCACCGCCTACACGCCTCGCGCCGTGCGCGAGTGCGCCTCGGCCGAACAGCTCCCGCCGCGGATAACTGTCTCCGCGGGCGCCCACGTCGACGATGCGCACTTCACGATCACCACAGCCTCGTTGCCCGACAAGGTGGCGACGTGTGTGAGCGAGAAGCTGAACGCGAGCCTGGGCGACGGGCTGAAGGTGTGGCGCAATGCCCCAGCCGGGCACTACATCAGGCTCGACGGAGACGCGCAGGTCACGGTCACGGTCGAGCTGCCCCGGTAGTCGCGCTATCCTCGGCGGCATGAGGTGGCTCTACATCCTTGCCGTCTTGCTCTCCGTCGGCACCGCGGCCGCGCAGCCCGTGAGCTTTCAGCTCAAGGGTGACGTGCCACAGGGGCAGAAGCCGCAGATCCGGATCACCGCGGTCACCAAGGTGACGGATGTCCGCATCGAGGTCGATCGCGACGACGGCAAGCACTTCACGCACAAGCACGCGGCCCTCGCGAAGGGCGGCGTGGTGACGCTCGACATCGGCGACGGCGCCGCGGGCAAGGCGTCGTACAAGGGCACCATCTCGGCGCAGAGCGGCGGTGAGAAGTGGAGCGACGAGTTGATCTTCGAGACGCTCGTGCGCGCGCCGATGAAGATCTCGTACGACGCGCAGCACCTCGATCTCGACAAGCGCGTGCTGCAGTTCAAGCTCTCGCGACCTGCCGGCAAGGCGTCGCTCACCGTGATCGCCGACGACGGCAAGACGCTCAGCATCCGCGACGTTGCCTTCAAGAAGGAACCGGCGAACACCTGGCTGCCCATCACGTGGGACCAGCCGCCCGACGCCCGCGTGATGTCGTTGGTGCTGACCGCGACCTCCGCGGATGGCATCGAGTCTACCGTCACCCTGACGCCGTGGTCGGTCACGGTCGATCACGAGGACGTGAACTTTCCGAGCGACAGCGCCGTCATCGAGGCAAGCGAGACCAAGAAGCTCGATGCGAGCCTCGCGAAGATCAACGACGTGGTGAAGCGCTCGTCGCAGTTCGTAAAGATGCGCCTCTACATCGCGGGCCACACCGACACCGTCGGCGCCAATGCGAAGAACCGCAAGCTCTCGATCGAACGCGCGCGCGCGATCGCGACCTACTTCCGCCAGAAGGGCATCGAGATACCCATCGCGTTCGAGGGGTTCGGCGAGGAGGTCCTCAAGGTGAGGACCGCCGACAACACCGATGAGCGCGCCAATCGCCGCGTCGACTACGTGATCGGTCCGCTCGGCGGCTCACCGCCGTTTGGCGGCGCGTACCTGAAGGTGAAGGCCGGCTGGAAGGAGCTCCGCTAGGCGGACTGCTCCTGCGGCTCGAACAGCGTCTCGAGGACGTTCTCGAGCTTGAACACCTCGATCGGCTTCACCATGTGCTCGGCGAACCCCGCCTGCTTGGTGCGCTCGAGATCACCCGGCCGCCCGTAGCCGGTGACCGCGACGAGCTTGATCGCGCCGAGGCCCGGCAGCTCCTTGAGGCGCGACGCGAGCTCGAAGCCGTCCATCACGGGAAGCCCGAGATCGAGGAGCGCGAGCTGAGGACGAAACTCGGTCGCGAGCGCCACGGCGGTGGGGCCGTCGAACGCGGTCGTCGTCTCGTGCCCGAACTGCTCGAGGGCGCGCGCCAGCATGTGCGCGGCGTCGACATTGTCATCGACGACGAGGATGCGGCGTCGGCCCCCGCGCAACGGCACGCTGTAATCGCCGTCGTCGGGCTGAACCGCCGATGGATTTTCGACGAGCAGCGGGATCCGGATCGTGAACTCGGCGCCCGTGCCATTGCCCTCACTCGCGGCGGTCACCTCGCCGCCATGCGCTGCGACGATGCCGCGGACGATGGCGAGCCCGAGGCCGAGGCCGCCCTGCGAGCGATCGAGCTGGCGCTCGCCCTGCACGAACGCATCGAATAGCTTCGGCAGCAGCTCCTTCGGAATCCCGGCACCGTTGTCACGCACGGTGAGCACGGCATGCCCGGCGACGCGCGAGCCGCGGATCTGGATCCGGCCACCCTTGGGCGTGAACTTGGCGGCGTTGTTGAGGAGATTCGAGATCACCTGCGCGAGGCGATCGCAGTCGCCATGCACCTCGAGTCCGATGTCGGGCACATCTACCTCGAGAAAGTGCCCCCGCCGCTCGAGCGCAGGACTCGCGAGCTCGATGCCCTTGGCGACCGCCTCGGACAGCTCCACCGGGTCGACGCGCAGCTCGATCTTCCCGCGCGTGATGCGCGCGACGTCGAGCACGTCGTCCACGAGGCGGCTCAGGTGGTTGACCTGCCGCGCGATCACCGCGCGCTCGTCGAAGGCGACGTCCTCGAGGCGCTCCATCAGGTACAGCGCGGTCTGGATCGGTGAGAGCGGGTTGCGCAGCTCGTGGCCCAGCATCGCGAGGAACTCGTCCTTGGCGCGGTTCGCCGCCTCGGCCTCTTCGCGTGCAGCGCGCTCGCGTTCGAGCAGTTGCGCGCGCTCGCTCTCGCTCACGCGCTGCGCCGTGATCTCGACGACGAAGCAGCCAACACAGGCCACGTCCTCGTCGTCGGCGATCGGGTACGCGCTCACCAGGAACGTCGGATGCGGCACGACGTGATCGCTCGACATCTCGAACGGCTCGCTGGGCTTTCCCGTCGCGAGCACGCTCGCGATCATCTGCTCACACGCACGGGCGCCTCCTGGATCCCGGATCACCTCCGAGGGGCGCTTCCCGATCGTGGCCTCGGCGCTGACGCCGTTGAGCCGCACGAGCCAGTCGTTGATGCGGACGTAGCGACCTTCGCGATCGAAGAACGCCATGCCGTACGGCGCGGTGGCGAACACGGTCTCGAGGAGCTTGCGCTCGGCGCGCAGGCGCTTGGTGCGTTCGTCGACGAGCTGCTCGAGCTTCGAACCGTACTCTGCGAGTGCTTGCGCCTGCCGCACGCGCTCGGAGGTGGCGAGGATCATCGATGCGCAGTCGGCGAACGCACCGGCGACGAGCTCTTCCCACGGCTGCCACACGCGCGCCTCGCCGACGTGCTCGTGGCAGATCACGCCGACGAGTCGCCCCGACACCCAGATCGGCGCATCGAGCGTTGCGCCGATGCGCTGCGGAATCAGATACGTCTCCGCGAACTCGCTCGTCCGAGGATCGGCGAGCGCATCGCTCGCGGCGATCGCGCGCTCGCTGTCGAGCGCCTTGAAGTACGCGGGTGCGGCCTGCACCGAGCTGATCTGACCGCAGGAGTGAATGCCTATCGGGCGCTCGTACAGATCGAGACAGTCCAACCGACTGCGGTCTTCCGAGAATCGCCACACGCTTGCCCGCTCGACACCGAGCGCTGCCGTCGCGGTTTCCGTGAGCTGGCCGAGCGCCAGTTTCTCATCACCACGTTCGAGCGCACTCGACCTCACGAGCTTGGCCAACATTCTCCCGACCGTGGCCAACATACCCGCGGTCGTTTCCTGCTCCTCCATGACTCACCCTAACTGCAGAATGACGAGGAAGCATGCTTTGATGCGCGATCATCGCCACATGTTTCACGGAGTGGAACTATCATCCGGAGCACCGCCGGGAGCATCCGCCAAACGTGAGCTGGCCCCCCGCGATTTCAGCCTCGTGAGCGGACCGTGATTGCATGTTTCGACACCGAAACCCACGCGCACTTTCTTGCTCTTCTATCGTGAGCGCATGCGCTTCGCCGACAAGGTCTACGTCGTCACAGGTGGGGGCCGCGGCATCGGGCGCGCCGTCGCGAAGAGGCTCGCGGAGGAGGGTGCGCACGTCTGCATCGCCGAGCGCGAGGTGCAGGCCGGCCGCGACGCCGCCGACGAATACGGCGCACGCGTGCGGTTCGAGCGGGTCAACGTCGCGAAAGAACCCGATGTGCGGCGCGCGATCGCGGCGACCGTGAAATGGGCCGGTCGGCTCGACGGTATCGTCAACAACGCAGGCCTCGCGAGTCCGAACGTCGGACCGACGGAGAAGCTGTCGCTGGCGCGCTGGCAGCAGTTCCTCGACGTCAACCTGACGGGCGCCTTCCTCTTCGCCAAGCACGCAGTTCCCCACCTGCGACGCGCGCGCGGCGCGATCGTGAACATCGGCTCGACGCGCGCGCTGATGTCCGAGCCAGAGACGATCGCCTACGCCGCGAGCAAGGGAGGCATCGCCTCTCTCACGCATGCGCTCGCCATCACGCACGGCCCGGAGATCCGGGCCAACTGCATCGAGCCCGGCTGGATCGCCACCGACGAATTCGCACCGCGCAACGAACGCCGGGCCCCCAAGCTGAGCAAGCGCGATCACGCGCAACATCCCGTGGGTCGCGTCGGCACACCCGAGGATGTCGCAAGCCTGTGCGCGTGGCTGCTCTCCGACGAAGCCGGCTTCATCACCGGTGCGACCTATGTCATCGACGGCGGCATGACGCGTAAGATGATCTACACGTGATCCGCTACCTCCCTCTCCTCGTCCTCGCCGCGTGCAGCAGCGAGGAGACCGTCGAAGGCCCCGTGCCGGTCGGCGGCTGCGACGGCCTCGTCACCCACGTGGCCGGCGAACCCCCGGATCACGTCGCCACGGGCTCGACGGTGGAATGGTCGACCAACCCACCTGCCACCGGTGCCCACTACGGATCATGGGCGGCCTGGGACCGCCACTACGAGAACCTCCCGCGCGGCACCTGGCTGCACAACGCCGAGCACGGTGGCGTGATCGTGCTCTACAACTGCCCCGACGGTTGCCCCGACGTCGTCGGCGCGCTCTACGACGTCGCACGCGCCGCGCCCGTAGACCCGACCTGCACGGCACCGGTCACCAAGCGGATCATCCTCGCCGCGGATCCATTCCTGCCCGAGGGCGTGCAGATCGCAGCGGTGGCGTGGAACACGTTCTATACGGCGAGCTGTCTCGATCCGTATCTACAGACGTTCGTCGACACGCACTTTCGCCACGGCCTCGAGGACACGTGCGCCGCCGGTAACCCCGCGGGCGGCTCGCCGATCAATCCGTGAGAACGAGCGTCCCGAACGCATCGGGGACGTGAAAGTTCGGCTTCGGCGTGCGCGTCGGAAATGCGGCGAGGTACTGGCGCGGCGCCTTGCCTTCCATGCGGAACAACCCGACCGGCAGCTTCGCTGCGGGTGTGAGCGCCGCCAGCACCTCGGGCGCCGTGATCGCCATCTCGATCAGCACCGTGCCTTTGTCGTCGTGGTGCATCGTTCCGACCTTCACGCCCGACGACCACGCGGCATCCGAGACGACCTTCGTGCCCGTGCGATCGACGAGCAGATCGAACCAGTGCCCATACGGCCCGACCTCGATCTCCACGTACTTCTTTCGCGTCGCTCCATCCGGCGCGAGAAACAGCTCGACGCAGTTCTCCTGATACAGATCAACGCGCTCGACATCCGTCGGTCGCGTGCGGTCCGTGTTCTCGTTCGTGCCCTCGAGCTCCCACAGCATGTATAGCCCCTGCGGCGACCACAGCGCGCGCACCCGCGTCGTCGTCTTGGTCGCCTTGCCGGCCCAGTCCGTCGCGAACGCGAGCGGCGGTGCCGCATCCCACACGGCGTCGATCGCACCGTCGATATCCGGCGCTCGTTCCACCTTGGGCGCACGCAGATCCGGGCGCGGATCTCCGCCGATCTCGAAGCCCGCCATACCGAACAGGTGCCCGCGGTGTTTCTTCGTCGTCACGTCGCCGATCACCTGCGGCGCGTCGATGTGCACGCCGAAGCGCCTGGCGGCAGCGGTCAGGAGGGGCGAGGTGCGATGACCGCCGAGCTCCTTGCCAAGTGCCTCGTTGTTCCACAGCCCGAGGTACTCCGCCGCTACACGATCCACGAGCACCGGATTTGTTCCGCCGATCGCGACGCTCTCGCCGCGCGGCTCGAGCTGATCGAAGCCGTCACCATCCATCGCGGGCGCACCCTCGACGAGCACCGCATCTGGCGCCTCGAGCTCCAGCACGTCGACCATGCGCTCCGCGAACACCTCCAGCGCCTTCACGTACTTCGCACGCGCATCCTTGTCGCCGCGCTTGATCGCCGCGAGCACCTTGTCGAGCTCGCGATGGGTGCGCCACTTCTGTCGGAACGCGGGTGACGCATCCGAATACATCACCACGCCTTGCATGCCCTTGACCGCCACCGAGAACACCGAGAACCGGTGCGTCTTGAGCTTGGGCAGCGATACGAACAGGCCGTTCGTGAGGTGGTCCGCCACGATCTTCGGCATCAGCAGCGTCGGCACGTTCGACTTCTCGAGCCCGGTCACCGGCAACGGCTTCCCCGGCGTTCCCTCCATCACATCGAACACGCCATCGTCGTCGAACGCGACCAGCGTGACGCCCTCTTCCTTCGCCATCGCCGCATACCCCGACACGCGCGCGAGCCGCGTCCAGTCCGCGGCCTTCCCCGTGAACCCATCGCCGATCGTGATCGCGGTGTGCCCGCGCGCCTTCAGGCACTTCACGACGCCGCGGGTGAACTCCGGGTCGGTGGTGCGCCCCTGCACGCCGTTGTCGCCCCCATGCGTCCTGGGATCCTTGAACCAGTTGAAGCCGCCCATGTTGGGCTTGAGCAGCACGGGCGTCGCGGGCGGCCGCTTGGGCACCACCGCCTCGCACAATCGCTGCCCGAGCTCGGCCGGCGTCCCGCCACGCAGCATCGTCACGGGCGCGACGTCGGCGGCGATCCGCTTGCGATGCTCGGCGCGCAACGCCTCGCCATCCACACTCGGCGCATCCGGCTTCACCTCGACGGCGGGCCCGGGCGTCCACGCGGGAGATGCGGCCGACACGGAGTCCGGCTCGGCGGGCTTGGGCGCGGGCGCGGACGGCGGGGGCGCAGGTGGCGGCGGCGGCGGTGGGGGCGCGAGCTTGTCGTCGCCGCACGCGACGACCAGAAGCAGCGCGAACGCACGTCGCATTCCCACTCGTATCACGCCTGGGATTCCAGCGCCCACGTGGGCGCCCGCACCTAGCGCTGCGAGTAGAGGAACGTGATCGCCGTGCACGCCTTCGCGCTGTCGACCGGAAGGAGCGGATAGCGCCAGCGCTTCAGCTCGTCGATGAGCGTGCGGTCGCAGGCCTCGAACCCCGTCAACGAACGTGATCCATAGGTCATGCGACTGTGTTTAGTGCGACAGTGGAGAGGGCGCGGGGATCAGGCGGTAGAAGTCCACGAGCAAGCGGAACAGCGCAGGGTGCTCCCACGCGAGCTCGGCGGGCCGCGTGAAGTAGGTCTCCGTGGCGACGGCGAAGAACTCGGCCTCGTTGGTGGCGCCGTAAGCATCCATCAACGTCGCCCAGCCTACGTCGATGAAGTAGCGATGCTTCTCGTACGCCGCACTGCACACGCGCGCCCACCGCTCGCGCTCCGCCTTGTTGGCGAGAGGTGGCGTACCGTCGATGCGGCCACTCGCCATGTCGAGCTTGTGCGCGAACTCGTGGAACACGACGTTGCCCGGCAGCTCGCCGCGGCCGCCCGCGAGGACCGCGTCCCAGGCGAGCACCACAGGCCCGCCCAGCATGGCTTCGCCGATGAGCGTCGAACCGTGGCCTACGGGCGCGCGGGGCTGCTCGAAGAAGCCGAGCTTGCGCGCTGGCGTGATCACCGTCGACGGATACACCAGGATCGACTCGACGTCCGCGTATAGCTCGGCGCTCTTGGCGAGCACCAGGATGCACGCCTGTGCGGCGATCGTGACCTGCATCTCCTCGGTCAGCTCGAGGCCGCCGCAGCCTTCCCAGTGCTTCTCCGCCACGAACACCTGGACGAGCTCGCGCAGGCGCTGGCGGCTCGCTGGGTCGAGGCGGTGGGCCAAGGCCACGTTGTCGTCGATGTACGTGTCCCACTCGACGGGCCAGGGGTGCGCGAGGAGCCGCTTGCGTCGACGTTCGCGGAACCAGGCCATGCGCAAAGGCTAAGGCGGGCTGCGGCATCGCCTACTGGGCCGATCGGGGAGGGTAATCTGCGCACGCGTGCACGCGCGTGCACTGCACGTGACGAGAGACGGCAGCGGAGCAGGGGGGCCGCTCCGCTACCGTCCTCTCGATCACATGAAGTCTTTGAGCTTGTCCTGGAGCTCTTTCATCTTCGGATCGTCGGCGCACTTCATCATGCCCATCATTGCGGGCATCGCCTTCTCGAGCCGATCCTTGTACTTCTCAGCGGCCTTCGCCATCTTCTCGGCGGCGGCCTTGTCGTTCTTCATCGCCTCGCCCTTGGCCTTGATCTCCTTCATCGCCCCTTCGTTCTTCTTGACGAAGTCGCCGACGTTGGTGGCCATCTTGCCGCAGTCTTCGCCGGCGTCACCGATCGCCTTTGCGAGCCCTTCCATCATCACGACCGACTTCTCCATGAACGCGTCATCCGAACCACCACCACACGCGGTGGCCGAGAACACGAGGGCGCAGCTGAACAGTAGATTACGAATCACAGGTGCCTACTTTCGTTTTGGACAAGACGTCCGGACGGTGGACGTCGCCCAGTAGTCGCACGAATTCGACCCGAGCTGGAAAGATCTTCTGAGTCGCGACGTTAGGCGTGCAAGGGACCCGAAACGGATCCATACCGCAGCATGAGCTTCATCGACGATTCCTCCCGGCCTTCAAGCGGGCGGTCGCTGCGAAGTCCGACGAGGCGTCGTGTTCTCGAGCCCTGAAAAGGAGGTTCATGACCAAGCACGCAAGCAAGCGGACGCAGAACGATCCGCGCACGAAGATGACGCCGGATATGCCGTTCGATGGCAGGCGTATGATCTTCGGCGGGTTCGATCTGAGCCTGGAGAGGCATCAAGCCTAGCGACGAAAGGGCGCTGATCGAACCAGTGCTCTGTATCCCGCAGATCGATCTGCAACGTGACTAACCGGCCTTCGCAGAGAGCGCGGCGGCGGCAGTTCGCTTGTGCATGAAGTGCTGTGTGTCGGAGAGGTCCGCACGCAGCTTGCGCTGCCGCATCGACCTCGCCTCTGCCTTGCTCACGACCATCGCCGCCGGTCCGACGATCTTGAGGAACAGCCGCGCTGTGACCCGCGTACGGCGGCCACCGTCGAGCGGGGTTAACAGGTATTCGCCCCGCGCCTTGCCGCCCGGTGCGCCGGAGATCGCGAGGAAGCGAATCGCGCGATCCGGGATGTTGTCGAACTGCACCGTGACCTCGCGATCGAGCACCCGCGAGCGAAAACGCACGCGCGCTTGATCGCGCGGCCCACCCTCGACTTTTACCGAGGTGATATCCGTGAAGAGCGCCGGCCATAGCCGATAGTTGGTGGCCGCCTCGTACACTTGCCGAGGTGACGCATCGATATCGACCGTCGCCTCGGTGAGATCGGCGGAACGTTCACGCACGGTCGGGGGCTCGGCGTACGCCGGCATGGCGAGGCACAGGGCTACGAGCGCACCTGCGATCCTGAGCTTCGAGCCGATAGCGGGCATACGATCGAACCCAGCAAAGACCACGCCCGGCGCGATCGAGTCGCCTCACCGCGACGGAAGCTGAGGCGCAGGACGCGCGATCACGATCTCGACCCGCCGGTTGTTGGCGCGGCCCTCCGGACTGTCGATCGATGCGACGGGTTGGTCCTCGCCCTTGGCGACCGCGACCACCTCTTCGGGCGGAACGCCGCGCGACACGAGATACGCACGCACGGCCTCTGCACGCGCGGCCGACAGCTCAGCCAATCACTTGCTGTGGTGGCTCACTGGAGTAGGCTGGCGCGAACATGACGGAAGCCAAGAAGGGTGATCACATCAAGCGTGTCGCGCTCGTGTTCTCGGGAGGCCCTGCCCCCGCGGCCAACGCGGTGATCTCGTCGGCGGCGATCTCGTTCCTCGAGGACGAGCGCGAGGTCATTGGCTTCTTCCACGGGTACTCGAACCTGCAGGACTACCACCCGGTCACGCACCGCCTGCTCCCCGACGAGCACTACCGGATCTTCGAGCTCAAGGATCTGTCCGGCCTGCGCAACACGCGCGGTATTGTCATCGGCACCGCGCGCGCGAACCCGGGGAAGGGCATCGAGACGACCACCGACCTCGACGACCCGGCGAAGACGGCGCGCCTGCGCAACGTCTACAACGCGCTCGTCGACCTCGAGATCGACGCACTGATCTCGATCGGGGGCGACGACACGCTGAAGACCGCCAACTTCATGGTGGAGTTCCAGAAGCGGCTGCCGCCCACCGCGCGCCGCGTGCAGATCGTTCACGTGCCCAAGACGATCGACAACGACTACCGTGGCATCGACTTCACGTTCGGCTTCTTCACGGCCGTCGACGTGATGGCGAAGGAGCTGCAGAACCTGCGCGCCGATGCGCTGTCGACGGGCAGCTACTTCGTCGTCGAGACCATGGGCCGCAAGGCCGGCTGGCTGTCATACGGTGTCGCGATCGCGGGCGAGGCGAACCTCGTGCTCGCCGTCGAGGATGTGCGCGGCTCGCTCGCGGTGCCCGGCAGCAATGACACCAAGCTCTCGCTCGACGCACTCGTCGACCGCATCGTCGAGCTCATCCTCACGCGGGAGAAGCGCGGCAAGCACTACGGCACCGTCGTGCTCGCCGAGGGCCTCGCCGAGATGTTGCCCGAGCAACAGATCCAGGACCTCCCGCGCGACGACCATGGCCACCTCTCGCTGGGCCGCATGGATCTAGGCAAGCTCGTCGCGCAGCTCGTGACCAAGCGCTACGAGCAACGCACGCAGCGCAAGAAGAAGATCACCGGCCTGCAGCTCGGCTACGAGTCGCGCTGCGCGCCGCCGCATGCGTTCGACGTCATGCTAGGCAGCCAGCTCGGCATCGGTGCCTACCGCGCGCTCGTCGAGGAGAACCTCGACGGTCACCTGGTCTCGGTCGAGGGCCAGCTCGATCTCGCGTACGTACCGTTCCGCGAGCTCGTGAACCCGACCAACCTCAAGACCGAGGTGCGGTTTATCAAGCACGGCAGCGACTACCATCGCCTCGCCCGCTTTCTCGAGACGCGCACCGACAAGATCGTCGACTGGGCGCCCGGCCGCCGTCAGGAGCGCTAGTGGCCGACACGCCCGTCGAGCAACGGGGCCTCGATGCCGCGCTGTCGCTGTTCGTGCGGGCGTTCGTCGTCGACGACAAGCGCAAGCAGATCCACGATCGCTTGCTCACCAAGGAGCGGCGCCGCGAGACCCTCGTGACCCTGCCGCGCTGGCTCGCGGCGCGCACCGAGGAGCTCTCCGGCAAGGACAAGTCGCCGATGGGCCTCGCGGCGCGGTTCGGCGAGCTGTCCGGGATCTACCTCGACGCTGCGTCCGCGCGCCGCACCACGATCGCGCGCGCCCTCGAGCTCGGTCGCGGCGCGGCCTCGCTGTTCATCGGTGACAACGGTCGCGTTGCGTTGCTCACCGTCGAGACCGGCGCGCCGCTCCTGCTGTCGCCGTAACTCACACCTGCGGGGCCGACGGTGCCCAGGGCAGATCGTCGAGCTTGCGCATGTTCGAGGCCATCTCGCGCAAGCGCGCCACCCTCGCCTGATTGTCCGAGTCTGGCTCGGTGTGATCGAACCAGATGACCAGCGTATCGAAAATCCCGGTCACGAGGTCGCGCAATGCGCTCGCGGCCGTCGGCATCACGGGAAACAGCTGGCTCGTGATCCGTACGAAGTCATCGACCGCGAAGGACGTCGACAGCTCGAGCAGGCCGCGCCGCGCGATCTTCTCTGTTTCGGTCGGATGGTCCTGCATCTCACGCTCGAGCCGAAACAGCACCGGCTCCTCTCGGTCCTGGATCCTCGTTGCCTCGTCGAGCAGTGCGTCGTCGAGCTCTCTCCCCCCCAGCTGGGAATCGAGGAACGTCCACAGGTTCGCCAAGTTTCCGTGCTTGAGCGCCATCGACATCCAGAACGAGGACGCCGCCCCATCGTGGACGAGCGCCGCGCTGACCTGCGCATAGAAGTCGGCCTCGCGACTGCGCAGGCCGATGCCGCGCCTGAGCACGCGATGCGTTCGGCTGAACGCGCCATTCGCCGGCAGCAGCGCATCCCGCAGCCAGTGGTCATACAAAGCCCTGAGCACATCGTGCATCGACCGTGCGCCAGCGCCCTTCGAGACATAGCTGTTGGCGCCCAACGCATATGCGCTATCGACGCGTGAGCGATCGATGTCGCCCGATAGGATCAGCACGGGGATGTGCGCGCGCGATGGATTCGCACGCAATGCTCGCACGACATCCAGCCCCGTCCCGTCGGGGAGGTTCATGTCAGTCAGCACCAGCTCGAAGCCCGGATAGTGGGAGCAATCTGCGAGGATCTCCCGCGCCTCTTGCACGTCGCGTGCGACGAGGCTTTCTCCCCGAAACCCGAAGGTCTCGAACGAGAGCCGCACCATCTCCGCCAGCATCGGATCATCTTCCACATGAAGGACGGTGGTCATCGTGTGGAAGCCAAGCCATGCAAATCGTACGCCTGGATCAGCGCGACTTGGCAGGAAGCGCGAGGTCGTACTTCTTCACGTGGTCGGAGGCGAGCACGTAGAGCTTGCCTTCGCGATCCACGGCGAGGTCCTGGATCGCGCCCACCTCGAGCTCGCCGAGGAAGGCGCCCTCGACGTCAAAGATGAGGACGCGCGAGCTCTCGGCGACGAACACGTGTCCCCTGCCGTCCGTGGCGATGGGGCCCGGGTGGTAGAGCTTGCCGCGCGCCGGGTTGCCCTGCGAGAACTTGCGCGCGACCTCGCCCTTCGCATCGCGCACATCGACGACGCCGTCGAAGCGCTTGGTGAGAAACATGGTGCCCACTCCGTCGACGGCGACGTGGTCCGCATTGACCTTGGCGACCTTGCCGAGGATCTTGCCCGCGGGCGACACGTGCACCACATCGAGGTCGCCCGTGCGATCGGTGATCGCGTGGATCGATCCATCGGGAACGACCTCGACGTCACCGTGAAAGAAGACGTCCGGGTAGCTGCCGCGGATCGTCTTCGCGACCTTGCCGCCGGTGACATCGAGGACGAGCAGGTCGCCCGCGCGCGAGACCACGACCTCACCCGTGGGCCCCGCACCAGCGCCGAACACGGTCAGCTCCTTGGTCAGCGCACTGGGCGGCAACGTGATGAGGCGCTGGTACGCACCCTTCGCATCGAACACCTGCACGCGACCCGTCGACGCTTCGGCCACGACGATCTCGCCATGCGGGGTCACGGCGAGCGCGCGGGCATTCGATAGCTGCCCCGCGTTCGTCCCGGCCTCGCCGAAGCGCAGCACCTGCGTGCCGACAGGTGCGGGCTTGGCGGGCGCGGGCGCCGACGGCTTCTCGACCTTCACCGACACGGTATTGCTGACCGACGTGCTCGACACGGTCGTCGTCGAGATCGTGGTGGTGGACCTCGACGCGCGCCCCTTGATCACGCCGACGGTGACGAGGATCGCCGTCAACCCGATCATGAACATCCAGCCACCGCGGCCACCGGAGCGCGCAGCCGGGTTGGGCGCGAGCAGGATGCTCGGCGGGGCCTGGATCTTCGTGTGGCAGTACTCGCACTCGATCACAGGCGCACCGCGCCACGTGAGCCGAGCGCCGCAGGTCGTGCAGGTCTGAAGCGCGTGCATGACCTACTCGCCATCCTTCACGAGGGCGCCGCACGGATCGGCGTCGTTCGCGGGATTCAGCAGTACGTACGTCACGCCCTGGAACCGGACCGTGACGCGCGCGGTGTTGGAGTGGGCCGCAGACGCCATGGTCGGGGCCTTCGACTGGTAACAGGTGGGGGCGTACGCGAGCGCTGGGGTCCTGGTCATGCCGGACCTTCAAGCAGGCCCGATGCCGAGCTCGGATCGTCATATTCCAGCTACTTGCGCCGGAGCAGACGCGTTCGCGCACGCAGGCCGCACGCGCGTGCACGGTGGTAGCTTCGCGTCGTGGCGATCGACGAAGTGCTGCTCAGGACGACCCTCGAAACCCTTCACGCCCGGCCCACCCCCGACGAGGCGATCGCGGTCATCGATGTCGCACGGCTCGCCGCGGCCGCCGACAACAAGTCGGACGTGGGCGAGATCACGACGCTCGTGACGCTGCAGAAGCTCCTCGCCAACATGACCGGCCATGAAGAGCTGCCGCTGTCGGCCGCGAGGATCGATCAGCGCCGGCTGTTCGAGATCGGCGAGCAGCTGGTCCCCACCGGCGCACGCGAGCTCGCGTTCGCGTGTGCGTACCTCGTGATGGTGCAGGACCTCGACGTCACCGCCGAAGAGCGCAAGCTCTCGACGGCGCTCGGCGCGGCGCTCGTGCTCGATCCCGGGCGCATCGAGCAGCTCGCCGCCGAGATGGAAGCGCTCGCGCGCTCGTTCCGCTAGCTCAGAAGGGCGAGTCGTCGATCTTGCGACCGGGCGACCAGTGGCGCGGACCGATCGCCGGGTGGTTCCCGTACGACGTGCCGGTCACGTCGGGCGACAGCGTCTTCGAGAACCGGTCCGTCCCCACCACGCTCGAGCCCGGAAGCACCGCCTCGGTGATCGTCACCGGGCTCGCTCCTGCCGTGCGCACGGTGATGGTGTCGCCATCGTCGTTGAGGCCGAGCCCCCCGGAGCTCGACGCCACGAACCAGTTGGTGACGCCCGCACACGCCGGCGAGCCACCGCCCCACACCACGACCGCCTTGCCGGGTGCCAGCGTGAGCGAGCCGCTCGCCGCCGCCGCGAACGTGTGGCGCGGGCCCTGGGTACCGGAGAGCGACGCACTGTCGTCGATGGTGACGCCGGTGAGGTCGAGCGTCTTGCTGGACTTGTTCACGAGCTCGATGAACTCGTCGGCGTTGTTCTTCAGCGAGCCGTCGCAGTTCGTGTCGACGCCGTTGTTGGTCTCGCCACCATCGGCCAGCATCACCTCGTTGATCACGAGGTCACCTGCCGCGGGCGGGACCGCGGAGCCACCACCGCCCATGGTGCACACCGACGGCTCCGAGTTGTCGCACGTCCAGCCGTCCTCGATCTCGCACTTCGAGCTGCAGCCGTCGCCCGAGTCGCCATCGCCGTCGTCGCAGAACTCGAGAATGTCGCTGAGGAAGTTGCCGTCGCCACACGTGGTGGTAGTCGCGACGATCTGCAGCTCGTAGGTGCCCTTGGCCGCCGCATCGAGACCGTCGACGATCACGTAGTACGAACCCGCCGGCAGCTTCACGTAGCCGAGCGCCTCGGTGTCCATCTCGAAGCTCTGGTCGCTGCAGCCATCGACGCCGGTGAACTCCGGGATCTCCGTCCCCACGTCACACGGCGCCGTCTGCAGGCGCAAGATCGCATCGAACGTCACGGTGCTCGGCATCAGGATCAGCACGTCGCGGGTATCCGGCAGCGTGAACTTCCACACGTGGTCGTTGCCAGCGCCCGGCTCGGGATCGCCGCCATCGCACGGCGCCGCGGCGACCTGGCTGCTGCCGGTCGAGGTGTCGCCGGTGCCGCTGCCGGTCAGGTTGCCGTTTGCATCGGCCGCGAGCGTGATCTCGAACGGGTTGGCGCAGGTGCCCATCGCGTTCTGCGGCTGCTCGGTGCACACCGATGGTGCACCGGCGCACGTGAACCCGGTCTCGACGGAGCACGTGCTCGAGCAGCCATCGCCGCCGTCGGTGTCACCGTCATCGCAACCCTCGGACTGCGCCACCATGCCGTCGCCGCACACGACCGGCGGGATCTGCTCGACCTTGCAGTCGGCCGTGCAGCCGTCACCCGGCGTGGTGTTGCCGTCGTCGCACTGCTCCATCTGCTCGACGACCATGTTGCCGCAGCGGCCGCCGAACACCGGCGCGTCCGGGCGGTTGTTGGTTGCGTCGGGCCCACACGCCGCGAGCGCGAGCGATCCCAGGAGACCGATAAGGACAGGCGAACGTGTGCTCATCGCGCTGGCATGTATCACGGACGGGCGGCGGCCTGCGAGTGGCGTTTCTCACACGCACTGCCCATCGGCTAGAGTCCGCGTCATGCGCATCTATTCCGCTGGCCCGGCCTCCGCACGCGCCGGGGTCGTCGTGATGATCCACGGCCCTGGCCTCGACCACTTCATCGAGGCACAGGTGGATGCCCTCGGCAAGCACGGCCTGCGGGCGGCTGCGCCCGACCTCTACCACCGCCAGCCCGCCGATGGCGCCGACATGATGACCCGTATCGGTCGCCTGCGTGACCGCGAAATCATCGAGGACACCGACGCTGCGGTGACCCAGCTCCACGCGGAAGGTGTCACGTCGCTCGCGGTGCTCGGCTTCTGCATGGGCGGTCGCAATAGCTACTTGCTCGCCGGGGCGCGCCCGCAGACCTGGAAGTGCGCCGGCGTGTTCTACGGGGGCAACATCATGAAGCCATGGGGCGAGGGCCCTTCTCCCTTCGAGCTCACGCCGCAGATCGCATGTCCGGTGATCGGGTTCTTCGGCAACGACGACACCAACCCCTCTGTCGACGACGTCAACACGATCGACGCTGCGCTCACCGCCCACGGCAAGCCGCACGAATTTCATCGCTACGACGGGGCCGGGCACGGGTTTCTCAACTTCACGAACGCCGAGCGCCACCGGCCTCAGCAGGCCTCCGATGCCTGGGCCAAGATGCTGGCGTTTCTCGACCGCCACCTTGGCTGAGATTCTGGACACGCGTCGGGGTGGTACGACCGACGTTGTCTGCCCCGGCGGCACCGAGTGCACGCTGATCTTGGAGCGGTACTACTGCATCTCGCCAGATCGCATCGGGTGATCGCATCGGGTGCAGGCTCTAGCAGGGCGCTGAGAAACGCCGCACCGCGGCGGTTCTCGCGCCCTGCTCCCGTGCCCGTGCCCGTGCCCGTGCCCGTGCCCGATCGCTCGCGCGGCGCCGGCCGCGACAGGCCGGTGCCTTGGCGGTCTATGTCGC
>JANRKM010000038.1:0-2446 GCA_033763475.1 Kofleriaceae bacterium | reverse complement strand
GACGGCAGACGAGACGAAGCGGCTGCGCGCGCTCGAGCAGGAGAACAGCCGCCTGAAGAAGCTCGTCGCCGAGCGCGATCTCGAGATTGTCAACGGGCATCCAAATCTCCCCACTTCGGGGCAATGAAAAATCCCCACCCTCGGGTTCATGCGCCGTGCTCGTCGGGTCGGACGAGTCCGGCTTTCAGCTTGTCCTTGAGCCGGTACGAGTTGCCCCGGACGTTGATGGTCGTGGCGTGATGCAGCACGCGATCAAGGATCGCGGTGGCGATCACGCGGTCGCCGAAGACGTCGCCCCACGCGCCGAAGCTCTGATTGCTGGTCAGGATCATCGGGCCGCGTTCGTAGCGACGGCTGATCAGCTGGAAGAAGAGATTTGCTCCGGTGCGGTCGATTGGCAGGTAGCCGATCTCGTCGATGACCAGCAGGCGCGGCACGGTGAAGAGCTTGAGCTTCTCCTCGAGCCTGCCCTCCGCGAGCGCGGCGGTGAGCTTGGCGATCATCGCGGCGGCGGTGGTGAAGAGCACACGGTAGCCGTGCTCGATCGCCTTGAGGCCGAGGCCGACGGCGAGATGGGTCTTGCCGACGCCGGGCGGGCCGAGGATCAGCAGATTCTCGCCGTGCTCGACGAAGTGACAGGTGGCGAGCGTCTGGATCTGCTTCTTGTCGAGCGACGGCTGGTAGGTGAAGTCGAAGGCATCGAGGCTCTTCACGAAGGGGAAGCGCGCGAGATTGGTCCGCATGGCGACATTCTTGTCGCGCTTGGAGGCGACCTCCTCGCCGAGCAGCGAGTCGAGGAAGTCGGCGTAGGACAGCTCGCGAGCGGTGGCATCCTGCAGCAGCGCTTCGAGGCGTTCGCGCGACTTGAAGAGCCGCAGGCGCTGCAGGAGATCCATCAGGCGCTCCAGCTGCGCGGGCGTCACGGCCGCACCTCGATCGTCGTAGACAGCGCGTCGTACACGGCGAGATCGCGGACCTCGACGTCGGGATGCTCGGCGACACCGTCGAGCGCGACCGGCCAAGGTGTCGAGTGTTTTTGACGAGCGTTTCGCGCCGCAGCGCCCGGGCCGTGCGCGGGATCGATGCGCAGCTCGTGCTTGCCGCTCAGGACGGAGTGCGTCGCGACGACGTCGCCGCGATGCAGGATGCGGATCTGATCTTCGCGCCGCAGCACCTCGACGGTCTGCCCGATCAGGCGGAAGGGCACCGAGTAGCGATTGGTGTCGAGCGATACGAGGTAGTCGCTCGCGACGATGCGGTTGCACGGAGCGTCGAGGTGGAAGCTCGGGCGTCCACCGAGCGCGACGATCGCGTCGCGCTCGCGGGCGAAGCGGTCGATCGGCCGCTCGTGCGTGGTGCCGTGGATGCGGAGATCGGCGACCGTCGTCGTCCACTCGGTGAGCTGCTCCTGGAAATCGTCGTGGTCGACGAAGGAGCGACCGGGCAGAAAGTTTCGCCGGAAGTACTTCACGCCGCTCTCGACCTTGCCCTTGGTCTGCGCGCGGTACGGGCGGCAGACGCGCGGCTCGAAGCCCCAGTAGTCGGCGAAGGCGAGGAACGTCGTATTCCAGATCACTTTGCCGCCCTCGCTGCCCGAGCAGACCGTGCGTGGGCGGTCGTAGAGGTGCTCGCGCGTGTGTCCGCCGAAGTGCTCGAAGGCGCGCTCGTGGGCGTCGAGGAACTGGCTCAACCGCTCGTCGGCGCAGACGCGGTAGAAGCTGCGGCGACTGAAGCCGAGCGTCAGCACGAAGACGTGTAGCTCGACGGGGCGGGTGCGGAAGTGCACGCGCGCCTGTCCCCAGTCGATCTGGCTCTGCGCACCCGGCGGCGTCTCGAAGCGCCGCTGCGTGATGCCGTCGAGCGCCTGCTCGGCGCGCAGCGGCCGCACGAAGCGCTTCACCGTGTCGTAGCCGCCCGTGTACCCATGCTGGCGCACGAGCTCCTGGAAGAGGATCCGCGCCGAATAGCGGACCTGTGGTGCGCGCTGGCGCAGGAAGTCGCCGTGCTTCGCCAGCAGCTTGTCGATGCGCTCGGCGCGCCGGTACGCCTGCCAGCGATCCTGCCGCAGACAGCGCCGGACCGTCTTGCGATCGAGGTCGAGCCGACGAGCGATCTCCGCGATCGGGACGTGCTCGTCGGACAGCAGATGAATCTCCTCCCAGCGATCCTGCCGGACCATCACCACCTCCCCTGGCTCCATGAGCCTCGGAGGCAGCGACCCCACGATCACTACGTCGTCAACCGATTCCATTCGTCACCCCTCGGGTCAGAGGGGTGGGGAGATTTCGATGCCCACGGGTGGGGAGAATTGCGTGCCCCGTGACACCGATGCAGTTGGCGGACGTGATCACCGAGCTCCTGCACCCAGCGGTCGCGCAGCCGGACCAGCTCGCGGAGCTCGGTGGTGGCCTCGTCGGGCAGCGTCGTGACTGCCGGACGCTTCTGG
>JANRKM010000037.1:0-106300 GCA_033763475.1 Kofleriaceae bacterium | reverse complement strand
GCTCGGTGACGTGGGCCTCGAGCCGCACCGGCACCATATCGCCAGCCTTACGCTCGCCATCCGCTTCGACGAGCTTCTCGACGGGGTCGAGCTCTGCGATGCCGGGAGCATCCGCGTCGATGAGTATGCCGGCGGTGTCGTCCTTGCGCGTCGCGGCGGCGAAGAAGCGGAAGTTGGAGGTCTCGCCGACGATGAGGCCGAGCTCGTCGTCGGGCAGCTCCACCGTGGAGCCTTCCTCCAGGCCCTGCGGCGCCACGCACAGTGCCTTGACCGGGGGGGCGAAGCCCGGAATTGCCGGCATCGCGCTCTCGATGCCGATGTAATAGGCGCGCGCCGTGCCGCCGCGGATGCGAACGCCCTTACCGCGACGGACCTGACCGTAATGCGCAGCGCCGAGCGCGACCGCGAGATCGAGGTCGGCGCCAGCGAGCACGGTCACATCGCGACCGGCCCACGTGCGCAGCAGCTCCACGATACGCGTCTGCAGCTTCGTCGCTTTCATCACGCCGCCGTTGAACAACACCGCGGTGGGCATGCGGCCGAACCGACCGAGGAACTCGGCGAGGTGCCGCGTGATGCCGGCGTCTTGCGCGTACGGCAGACCCATCTCCCGCAGACCGCCGGCGCGACGCTTCGCACTCTTCGCATCGGCGCCGACGACGGGGAAGAAGCCATCGATCAGCATCTTCTCCGCGTCCTCGCGCGTGATCTCCGCCTTCATCGTGCCGCCGATCAGCTTGCTGCCGCGTCCGAGCACGGAGATCGGGAACGACGTGGGTGGATTGTCGCCGAGCAGCAGCTCCTTGGCGCGCCGAGCGGCGTGGACGAGAGCGCGCTGCTGCATCGCATCGAGCGTCTTGCCCGCGTCGGTGAGCTGTTTCTGCGCGATCGCGGCGAGCGCGAGGTCCATGTTGTCGCCACCGAGGAGGATGTGATCGCCCACGGCGATGCGCTCGAGCACGAGCGCGCCGTCCTCCTGCTGGACCTCGATCAACGAGAAGTCGGTGGTGCCGCCGCCGATGTCGCACACGAGCACGACGTCGCCGGGCTTGAGATCCTTGCGCCACGCATCGCCGCGCGCTGCGAGGTACGCGTAGAACGCGGCCTGCGGTTCCTCGAGCAGCGTGACCTTGTCGAAGCCAGCCTCGCGCGCCGCGACCACGGTGAGCTCGCGCGCCACCGGATCGAACGACGCCGGGACGGTGACCAGCACCTCCTGTTCGTCGGCAGGATCGTCGGGGTTCGCGTCGTCCCACGCTGCCCGCAGGTGCGCGAGATAGCGCGCGCTCGCGTTGACGGGAGACACGCGCTCGCCGCCTTCCATCTCCTTGTCGAGCTCGCGCTGCGCACCGCGGAACGGCAGCACCTGCGCGGTGCGATCGATCGACGGATTGCACAGCCACGACTTCGCACTCGACACCAGGCGATGCGGCAGCTCGGCACCGCGCTCGCGCGCAAACGTACCGACCGCATACTTGAGCGGCCCAGACCACGGCAACTGCAGCTGCGCCGCCGGCACCTCGAGCTCGCTCGGGAGCAGCAGGAACGAGGGCAGGGTAGGGCGCTCGGCGATCTCGCCAGGTCCCACGACTTGCTGGATGTTGACGGGACGTGCGGGCGCCTCGTCGGCGACTGCGATGGCGGAGTTCGTCGTTCCGAGGTCGATTCCGAGGAACTTGGTCATGGGCCGAGCTCGACTTCTGCCGGGGCGATCACGGTGCGATCGATGCCTTCCGTCAGTGTCGGAAGCTTCGCGTCTACCACGCGCCAGCCATGGTGGCGAAGCGTGCCCTTGAACGGCGGCTCGCCCTTGGCTTCCCCGATCAAGCGAATTTCTGCCGGGTCGAAGCCCTTGGGCACCGAGACCTTGGCCTCTTCTTCTCCGGGCATCACCGGCTCGAACGTGAGGTGCTGCTCGAGCACCTTGCGGCAACCGCGATGCACGTCGCGCGCGGCGGCTCCGATGTCGGCATCCGCGAAGCCGTCGAGCGGCTCGCGCAAGAAGTCGACGAGGCGACCTTCACGCTGGAACAGCGCCAGCATCGCGAGTGCGCCGTCGCGATGGTGCTGGCCGCGCTTGTCCTCGGCCCTCGCCGGCTTCTCTACTGGCTTCTCGACCTTCTCGATCTTCTCGATCTTCTCGGATTTGGGCTGCGGCTCCGGCAGCGCCTTGGGGATCGCCCCCTCGGGGAGGAACTGCACGGCGTCGGCGGGCAGCTTCCGGCCGAACAACATCCGGAAGAAGTAGATGAAGGCGAGCAGCGGGTGCATCCCGGCGGATCTACCAAAACCTCCTGGATCTGCGGAGTTTTGCCTCGAAAATCTGATGCGCTCTGGCGCAAGTCCGCGTGGGCGTTGATAGTCGATGGTGGCGCGGGGCTTGCTGGGCCTAGCGCGACTACAAGGAGCCTATCCCGATGCGCCGCTACCTCCTCCTGCTCGTCGCCCTGTCCGGATGTGACCTCTACTTCGGAGGCGATGGCGACGACGCCCCGCCGCCGTGCAAGGACGTCTACTACGGTGAGCCCATCGACGGCGGCGCGGCGCTTGGCCTGCGCAACCCCGAGACCGGTGAGTGCGAAGGCTGGGGCGGCGGTGACATGTGCCCGCCCGACGCGTGCGGCTGCTACACGGCCCACACCTCGCTCCCTGACTGGGGCTATTGCACCAGCGAGTGCACCGGGCTCGACGAGGCCTCGTGCCTCGCGGCGCCGGGATGCAACGCGTCGTACGACCTGCTCGTCGGCATCCCGGAGGAGATGACCGGCGGCTCGGCGTTCACGGGCTGCTGGGACACGGCGCAGTCGGGGCCGGTTCAGGGCGGCAGCTGCTACAACCTCGACGCGCACGAGTGCTCACGCCACGACGACTGCTCGATGTTCTACGACGCCGGCCGCGGTGATTTCGTGCAGTGCGCCCCCGAGCCGTCGAGCCAGGGCTGCGAGCTGCTCGACTGCGCGCCGGGCAATCACTGCGAGGAGCAGTGCTACCCCTGCGACAGCGTCACTGGCGAGGAGTGCCCCGCGTTCTGTGTGCCGACGTGCGTGCCTGACGTCAACCAGTGCACCGCGGACTGCGGCCCCGGCTACGAGTGCATCACGGCCTGCACCGACGCGCTGACCACCCCGATGGGGGTCGTCCCCGGCGAGTGCTACGCGACCTGCGTCCCCGTCAACGGTGGTGACCCCGGCGAGTGTACGGGCGAGGTGCTGTGCGACGCGATCGGCCCCGCGTGCCCGTCGGGCACGGTCGCCGGCATCAAGAACGGTTGCTACACGGGCTATTGCATCCCGCAGGCGGCCTGCGGCCCGAGCGATCCGGGTGGCTGCGAGCCCGCGATCTGCGCGACGCCCGGCCCCGCGTGTCCCCCGGGCACCGTCGGTGGCACCAACAACGGCTGCTGGACGGGCTACTGCATCCCCGAGAGCGCGTGCCCGCAGGCGCTGTGCGAAGAGCTTACCGACGAGCAGGCCTGCACGTCCCGCTTCGATTGCCGCGCGGTCTACACCGGCGACAACTGCACGTGCGACGCGAACGGATGCACGTGTGAAGAGCTGTCGTTTGCCCGCTGCGAATCGCAGCTGTGGATCTAGGTCGAAGGAAAGGATCAACCACCATGCGCCGCCTCCTTCCGCTCTTCCTCGTCCTCGCCGGGTGTGACTTCTACTTCGGTGGCGACGGCGACGATGTTTGCAGCTCCAACGGCACCGAGCCCTCGGGTGGTGCGTGGAGCTCCGTTCGCCTCCGCGATCCGCAGACCGGGCAGTGCACCGACTACGGCTACGGCGGCGACGATTGCGACTCGACGTGCGGACCGTGTCCGGAGGTCGACCTCGCGCCGCTTCCCCCGTACGGCGCCTGCGAGAGCACCTGCACGGGGCTCGACGAGCAAGCCTGCCTCGATACCGCAGGCTGCCACGCCTCCTACGACGAGGACGGTAGCATCCAGGATGCGCCTGCCTACCAGGTGTTCAGCGGCTGCTGGGCCGTCGCGCCGGGCCCGCTGCCGGACACGCAGTGCTGGGACCGCGACGCGTGGGGCTGCGCGAGCGATGACACGTGCGCCGCGTACTTCACGAAGGGCGCCTACAACGGCAGCTTGCAGTTCGCGCGCTGTGCACCCGAGCCGGTGGCGAACGGTTGCGACGACGTCGACTGCGGTTTCGGCTCGCACTGCGAGCTGCAGTGTGCGCCGTGCGCTGGCCCTGACGCGATGTGCCCGTGCGCGCCGACCTGCGTGCCTGACTACAACGCGTGTGCGGCCGTCGACTGCGCCCCCGGCTACACGTGCGTCGAGACCTGTAGCGGCACCAGCCCGACGGAGAGCGGCACGATGTCCCCGTGGAAGTGCGAGGCCACGTGTGTGCCGACCGGCGTTGGTGACCCGGGCGCATGCACGGGGGACGTCTACTGCAACGCGATCGCGCCGGCGTGCCCCGTGGGCACCGTCGCCGGCATCGCGAACGGCTGCTGGACGGGCTACTGCATCCCCGAGGCGGCGTGCAATCCGGCGGACCCGGGCGGCTGCGAGCCCGCGGCCTGCGACGCGGAAGGTCCGGCATGCCCGGCCGGAACCGTCGGTGGCACGCGCAATGGCTGCTGGACGGGCTACTGCATTCCGGCCTCGGCCTGCCCGGCGGCGGCGTGCGAGCAGCTGACGTCCGAGTTGGCGTGCTCGGCGCGCTCTGACTGCCAGCCCGTCTACACCGGCAACAATTGCACCTGTGATCCAGCTTGCGGTTGTGAAGAGCTGGTGTTCGACCACTGCTCGTCGGGCTCGATGCCCTTGCCTCTCTAAGGCCTTTGCGGACGCCGCGGCCCGGGCTGCACCGGGATCGCGGAAAGGTTTTTTCCCCGGGCCGGATACGAGCGCTATGCTTTTGGGCCAGTGGGTGACCGGGTGTTCGACGACGACCGACCGACGGTCGATCTAGGCCCGCGGCCCTCCGACGATGAAGCGCCGGAGGCGCTGGGCGCCGACGACGTCGATGCGCCGAGCGCAACCCTCACGTCCGCGCCACACCCGCCGACCCCGGCTGCGACGGCACGATCCGCGGCGGGGGCGGATGCGCTCCACCACCAGCCGACGCAGCAGCTGCCGCCGCGGCGCCGCTCGAGCACGGGCTCGATGTCGCGCATTTCGGACTCGAAGACCACGAGCTCACCCGTGGAGGCGATGCGGCTCGACGAGATCGAACGCACGCGGGTGTTCTCCAAGCTGGCGCTCTCGATGTGCGTCGGCGGGGTCATCGTCGCGCTGCTGACCAGCGGCGACATGATCGCGCAGTGGGTGGTGATCGTCGGCTCGACGATCGCCGCGCTCGGCGCGCTGTGGATCCTGCGCGTCCTCGCGACCGACAAGGACTACGAGCAGGGCAAGGTCGTCGTGCCGGCGCTGATGATCGCGGGTGGCGCGATGTCGGGCGTCTATTACTGGGGCTCCGCGTCGCCGGTCTCGGCGATGGTCGTCTACGGCATCTACTTCTTCAGCCTCGGCGCCAGCAAGCGCGTCACGCTCGGGATGTATCTGACCGTCGCCGTACTGCACGGCTTGCTCGGCCTCGGCATCATCACCGGCGTCATCGCGGATCGCGGCGTGATCAGCATGCAGGCCCTGCGACCGCTCGATCAGGTCGCGATCGTCGCGATCGTCGAGTGCCTCTACTTCGTCGCGTTCATCACCGCGCGCGTCAGCCAGAAGGTCACGCTCGATGCGATGAACAAGCTCGAGCAGGCGACGCGCGGCGTGGCGCAGCGCGAGGCCCTGCTCGCCGAGGCGCGGGCGGAGCTCGATCGCGCCCTCAAGATCGGTGGTCCGGGGCGGTTCACCGAGCAGATCGTGGGCTCGTTCCGCCTCGGCGTGCTGATCGGCCGTGGCGGCATGGGCGAGGTCTACGAGGCCCACGGAGTCACCGACAAGCGCGAGGCCGCCGTGAAGCTCCTGCATCCCGGCACGCTGGCGGATCCGACCAGCGTCGCGCGCTTCATGCGTGAGGCCCAGACCGCCGCGAAGCTCGACTGCCCCTACGTCGTGCGCGTGCTCGAGGTCGGCACTACCGGCGGCGAGATCCCCTTCCTCGCGATGGAGCGGCTGCGCGGTCACGACCTCGCGCACCAGCTCCGCCGTCACCGCAGGCTCCAGCTCCAGGCGGCCAACGCGGTCGTGGGCCCGGTCTCGGTCGGACTAGAGGCCGCGCGCGCGGCGGGCATCGTGCATCGCGACCTCAAGCCTCATAACTTGTTCGCCGCCGAGGAAGGCGGCAGCCGCACGTGGAAGATCCTCGACTTCGGGGTCAGCAAATCTGGCGGCTCGGGCACGCTCACACAAGGGCACGTCATCGGGACGCCCGCCTACATGGCGCCGGAGCAAGCACGCGGCGAGGACGTCGATCATCGCGCCGATGTGTACTCGCTCGCGGCGATCTTGTTTCGCGCCGTCACCGGACACCCCGCGTTCACGGGCAAAGATGTGCCGACGACGCTCTACGATGTCGTCTATCGGATTCCGACGCAGCCGACGCTGCTGGCGGAGCTGCCCGCCGATATCGATCGCGTGCTCGCGCTCGGGCTCGCGAAAGAACCGAAGGACCGTTTCTCGACGGCGCTCGAGCTCGCCGAGTGGTTCGCGCTCGCGATCGACAGCAACCTGACGCCCGCACAACGCCAGCGCGCCGACGAGCTCATCGAGCGTCAGCCGTGGGGCACACGCCCCGGCACCACGCGCGCGTGATCACGCGATCGCGATCGGAACGTTGGGATCGCCAGCGAAGCGGAGCGACATGTGACATCGACATTGCTCCCGCACAGTGGTACCTGTGGATAAACGTCTCGCATGCAGCGTTCGCGGATCCTCATCCTCTGGAACCAAGTCGACGACGACGTGTACACGCACTACCGTCGTGATGATCGGCGGACTGTGGACTGGGATCCCACGCTGAAGATCGAGCCGTGGGAGACCGTCGAGGAAGAGATGGAGCTCATCAAGCGCTCCATCGAGGAGGCGGGGCACTACGTCGCGATGGTCAACATCCGCGACAGCTTCGACACCATGCTCGAGGCGATCCGCAAAGAGCAGCCCGACGCGATCATGAACCTCGTCGAGTTCTTCCGGGATGACGCGGAGCTCGAGCACGACGTGCCCGCGCTCTTCGAGCTGCTCGGCGTCGAGTACACGGGCAACCGGCCGCTCCAGCTGTCGTTGTGCCAGAAGAAGCCGCAGGCGAAGGCGCTGCTCATGGCGCACGGCGTGCGGGTGCCGCGTGGCGTGCTCGTCGACACGCTCGACAAGCTGAGCTCGGTCGAGCTCACGTTCCCGATGATGGTGAAGCCCGCATACGACGACGCGTCGGGCGGCATCGACGCGGGCTCCGTCGTCCACGATCGCGACCAGCTCACGGTACGAGTCCAGCGGCTGCTCGTGGAGCACAAGCAGGCCGCGCTGGTCGAGGAGTACATCGAGGGCCGCGAGATCCACTGCGCGATCCTCGGGGATACGCCGCTGCCGCTGTACGAGATGCAGTTCAAGGGCGGCACCGACGAGCACGGCACGCCGCTTCCCAACATCATCACCTACCGCGCCAAGTGGGATCCCTACAGCCGCGATCACTACGCGGTCGTCGGCGTCTGCCCGGTCCCCGATCTCGATCCCGCGCTTGCTCAGCGGATCCAGGACACGGCGCTACGTGCTTACCGTGCGCTCGGCTGCCGCGACTACGCGCGCGTCGACATGCGCATCGATGCCAAGACCAACGAGCCCTACATCCTCGAGGTCAACCCGAACCCCGACCTCGCCGAGAGCTGCGCGTTCTTTGCGAGCTCGCGGCATAGCGGGCGCACCTATGCGCAAACGATCTGCGAGATCGTCGAGTTCGCCCTCGCGCGCAAGCGCGGCCCGCGCAAGGTCGTGACGGGCATCGACGCGCTGCTCATCGAGTACCGCGCGAAGCAGCAGAAGGTCTAGCCGGCTGCTGCGCGGCCTTCGTGGCGAGGCACCAGCTCTGCCTCGACCTTTTCGGTCTGCTCGAGCGCCGCGAGCCCTGCCTCGACCGTCACTTGTTGCACGCGGACTCCCATCCGGCGGCGCACGCGATCGCGTATGCGGCCTTCGATTGTTCGGGATCTGGCGGGAAGCACGCAGGGTCGTCGCACGCCGCCGACAACATGAACCCCAGCCCCTCGCACGCATTCGGATCGCCGAGCTGGCACCCGTGCTCGAGATACGCGCGTCCCTTCACGGGGTCGCCGTCGCGGAGCGGCACCAGCTGGATGCACGCCTCCGACACCCCATACGCACATGCCTCTTCGAGCGCGACCGGATCCTGCGCCTTCCACGCGCGCCAGCCGCACGCGAACACGTCCGTCTCGCACGCCACCGGCTCCGGGCCGTCGAGAAGCTTCACGCGAGCGCAAGCCTCCTGCTCACCCGCCTCGCACGCACGCGCGAAGAACACGCGCGCCAGCATCGAGCGCGGTGGTGTATCGGCGAGCAGTTGCCCGACGGCGAGGCACGCCTGGCCATCGAGCGCGTCGCAGTCGGCGGCGATGTTCGCGATCGTCTCGCACAGCTCCGCCGGCCCGACCTTGCACATCGGCGAGACCAGCGACGACACCGCCGGCCGCCCCTTCGCATCCTTCTCGGGCACCTGTCGCTCCGGCGGCGGAGCAGGGCGGCGGGCGGCCAGCGCCTTCGCGCGATCGATCAGCACCTGGCGCATCGCCTTGTACTTCGCGACGTCGACCGCCATGCGCTCGACGCGCTTCGTCGGCGCGGGCTTTGCCGTAGGGGGCGGCGTCGCGGGCTGCTCGCGCGTGACACGCCAGGCGATCATCACGATCGCAATGACCGCTGCGCCACCAGCCGCGAAGATCCAGCGTCCGCGAAGCATGTTGGCTAGGGACCGCTCCCGTGCGCGCCGTCCTGCTCGAACTGCTCCGCCATGCGCATGAGCCTACCGCGTCCGATGACGGCGATCTTCGTCGCACGTTGCGGCGCAGCTGGAGGCTGTGCCCGCCGAGCTTCGCGCTCCTTCCTCAGCTTCGCGATCCTCTCGACCAACATGCGCCGCTGCATCCGCAGCTTCTCGAGGTCGAGCTTCGTGCGCCTCACGCGCGCGGTGGCCGATGCGCGCTTGGGTCACGGCCCCCGCTCGCGCTCGTTCCGGGTGAGGTGTAAGGCCTCGGCGTCCTTGGCCTTCATGAACTAACCTACGGTGCCCATCACGTCCGCCACTGCGGCTCCACCATCCGCGCCCAACGTCTTGACGTCGTTGGGGCGCTCTGTCATCTATAGGCACCCATTCCGAAGTAGCTCAGTGGTAGAGCAGCCGGCTGTTAACCGGCGGGTCGCAGGTTCGAAACCTGCCTTCGGAGCCAGGAAGATAAGGTAGCGAAAACTTATTCGTCGGACTGCACGACGGTGAGCAGCCCGGTCTGCCGCGCCTCGTAGCCGGGCAGCGTGGCGACGAGCTGGCGCAACCAGTCGGACTTGATCATCTCGAAGAACGTCTGCGTCGGCCGGTGATAGAACGCCTCGTCGGTGGTGAGCAGGTCGTATCGCTCCCAGACGAGCGGCACGAAGTCGAGGCCGAGACTGCGCGAGGGCGCGACCGTGCCGAGGCCCGCGTCGGCTCGGCCTTCCGCGATCGCGGTCGCGACTTCGAGGTGAGTCGCCAACGCTAGCTCCGTGCCGGGGAGTCGTCGCTTGCCGAGCTTGAGGTCGGCAAGCAGGCAATCCTGCAACGTGCGCACGCCGGAGCCGACCTCGCGGCTCGCGAGCCGTAGGCGGAGCCGCACGACATCGGCGAGCCCGGCAACCCGCCGAGGGTTCCCGCGCGGCAGCATCAACCCCACCTGGCGGTGTGCGAGCGTCACCAGCAACGCGCGCGTGCCGGCGAACGCTGCCAAGACCTGGGGCCGGTTGTACTCGCCGCTCGCTCGATCGAGCAGGTGGAGACCTGCCACGTGGGCACGATGCTCGCGCACGGCCGAGATTCCGGCGGCGGAGTTCATCGCGGCCGACGTGAGGAGCAGCGACGGGTGTCTGCGGTTGAACTCGCGCTGGAGGATCTGGAGCAACAGGTCGTCGGCACCCACGACGATCAGGTGGTGCGGCTGGACGGTGCGGATGGTGGCGTCACGTCCGCCCGCGCCCTGTTTGAGCAGCTCGCGCGACGACGCTTCGATCCATTCCCGGACGAGTCGCTTCGAGAACACCCAGCGGCCCGTGATACGGGTGCCGGGCAGCCGGCCCTGGCGCAGCAACCGATAGACCTGCTTTTCGTGGATCCCGAGGTACTCCGCGACCTCGCGGCTGGTCAGCATGTCGCCGGGCACGTCTGAAGGTAACTAAAAGTCGCTGAAGGTGCCTGAAAGAAACAATGGGGAGCGGCGAGTACTCGCCGCCGAACCGGAACCCGATGCTGGAAGCGTGGACAGCTCTCTCGTGATCGCTTGCGGCACGCTCGGGTTGACGGTCGGCCTCGCGGTACTGCGCCCGACGGTCCGTGAGTTTCGGTTCTCCCCGGGCCGGGCTGCCGTGCTCGGCGTGATCGTGCTGCTCGCGACCAACCTGTTGCGCCCCCACGACCTCGTGGAAGCGGCACGGCTCCAGTGGCGTCCGTTGCTGGCTTTGACGTGCATCATGGTGATGACCGGCGTGGTCCAAGAAGTAGGGGCGTTCGAGCGGTTGGCTGCCCGGATCGAGACCCGAGCCCGCTCGCGCACCGTCGTTCACACGTTCACCGTCGTGTTCGTGGTCAGCGTCGTTACCCCGTCCCTGCTCAACAACGATGCGGCGATCCTGATCCTCACGCCTCTGGTCGTCGCCCTCACGCGCAGGCTGTATCCCGGTAATCCGGCCGTGACGATGGCGTTCGCGTTCGCCGTATTCCTCGCTCCTGGGGTCGCACCGTTCATCGTGTCGAACCCGATGAACATGATCGTGGCCGAGTTCTCAGGCCTCGACTTCAACTCGTACGCGGCGGTCATGCTCCCGATCTCGATCGCGGGAGCCGCGCTGACCTACCTGATCCTTCGACGGGTCTATCGGAGCGTGCTCCAGGCTGCACGGCCGGTTGATGGTGGCCCCGTGACGACGATCCACCGACATCCTGCCGAACGTCCGACCGTCATCCTGCTCGTGATGGTTTTTCTTGCTTATCCGATCGGAGCGACCCTCGGCGGGGAGGTCTGGTTCGTCGCGGTTGCGGGTGCCGGCGCTTCGCTGGTCCTCGCGCGCATGTATCGCATCGCGCCGTTGCGCAAGGTCGCCGGGCACGTGTCGATCGACATCCTCTCGTTCCTGTGGGGCATCTTCCTGGTCGTCCAGGGACTCCGTGGCGTCGGCGCGGTCGATTGGCTGGCGTCGATCTACGGTGCACCGACCGGCAGCGGCGAGCAGCTCGCGAGGATCGGCGTCACGTCCGCCGCCGGCTCAGCGCTCATCGACAACCATCCGATGTCGATCCTGAACATGATGGCGATCGGGTCCGGCGATGATCCGAAGCCACTGCTTGCAGCGCTGGTCGGCGGCGACATCGGACCACGGTTGTTGCCGATCGGTTCACTCGCGGGTTTGCTCTGGATGGATCTGCTGCGAAGGAACGGGATCGAGATCGGCGTCGGGCGGTTTCTCCGTCTCGGGACGATCATCTTGGTCCCGACCCTCGCGCTCTCGCTGCTGATGCTATGGGCCCTATGAACTGAAATGCGGCTACGTCGCATTCGTCGAGCTTGTGCCGGCAAGCCACGCGATGAACCCAGGCACTCGCTTCGCCGCGAGGGCGAGCTGCGCGGAAAGCGTCTCCTTTGCGAGCGTCCTCAGTCGCCTCTCGGTTACCAGGCGCGCGGGGGTGCCGAGCGGCAAGTTGCGGATGTAGCCAATGATATCGGGATGAAGCCGCAGCAAGCTCAGGGAGCTGAGTTACGCGAGCGCGTGTAAACCCGAACCGACGCGCCAGCCAGGCACGATTCGCGGCCTCGCCGTCGTTCAGCAGTCGATGGAACTCCTCGGCCAGCTTCAGATGACCGACAACCGGCGGCAGCTTCAACTCGCGTGGGCGCCTGGATTTTCTGTACGCTTCCAGGTCCAGAACGAACTCGGACTCGAAGTTCTTGCTACAGGCTCCGCTGGGGAGCCCAGACGACGACGGCGACTCAGGCCGCGCGAACATCCGACCGCGGCGTGCCATCGCGATCGGCAGGGCGCCCGCCGAGGCGGTCGGCGCGGGTGCCGCGCTGGGTGCCGGTGTCGGTGCGACGGCCGCCGTCGCTGCGGGAGACGCCGCAGTTGACGGCGGCATCGGCGCACCACCCGCCTGCGGACCGCGACACGCCGAACACGCTGGCATACGAAGCGGCGCACCACGGCGTCACGATCTATGAGCGTTGAGCTCCTGATCGCGAACATGTTGCGGGTGGCGAGCGAAGATCTCGACGGTGCTGTGCGAGCAGGCGGCCGAGAAGATCATCCGCGCGATCGTCACCTCTGAGGGGAAGCACGCTGGGTTCAAGCACGAGCTCGCCGAGATGGTCGATCTGATCCCGGACGAGACATTCGAAGCCGCCTCCGGAGCCCATTCAGAGACGGTAGCGAGAACTACGCACGTCAACGTCGGCTGACCGTCCACTCCTCGACGGTTATCGAGTCGAGGTACCGCACGGACGCACGAATCTCCCGAAGGACTCCGTCGAGCGAGATGCGAGCCGTTCCACGTACCGTCGTCCCGAAGCGTGCGAACGCGGGGACCTCCGGGACCGCTGGCGAGCCCATCCAACGTCGGTAGCGAGAACCCGAGGTTCTATTCCTCGGGCTGGCCCATGCGAAGGCGACGCATGACGACAGCCGTCGACGGGCAGAGCGTTGAGTACTGCGCAGTAGCCTTGATCCCCGACGGTGTCGTGTCCCGGTCCGCGACCACGAACGCGAGCCGCTCGAAGTAGCTCGTCGCAGAGGTGGTCAGCAACCAGAGCCCTTCGAGACGGTGCTCCAACGCCAGCTCGGAGATCCGCTCGCCGAGCACGCGACCGACGCCGCGTTTGCGGCGGGTGGAGCGACGGCGAGGGACCGCAGGAGGCCGAGGCGTCCGCATGCCCAGAAGAGCGCCGTTGTCGAACGCGCCAAGGAGCTGGATGGTCGCGTCGGCGACGTCATCGGTGGGAAGCCCGTTGGCTTCGCGCAGCGCGCTTGCCGCGTCGTCTTCCTTCCGCGTGAGCGCCCTTAGTTCCACGGCGTCTCTTTACTTGCACGACCGGCACGACGTCCGGCGCGGCGAAAAGTCCGTGACCTTGCCGCGCGCGTCCAGCGCGATCTCGCAGCAACGATCGAACATGTCGCGTAGCTGCGCGCGCCCGCGCTGGACCCGAGACTTCATCGCCGACAGGGAGACGTCGACCATCTCGGCCGCTTCGCGGGCAGTCAGGCCCTCCAGCTCGACGAGCGTCACGGCCTCCGGGTAGGGAGACGCGAGCTGCGCAACGAAGAGCGACACGCACGCGGACAGCGAGCGCGAGGCGTCTCGGTCGTCATCGCTCGGTGGCGCTGGAAGCTCGACGTCTGCATCGGCTGCGATCGGATGCTTGGCGCGCGCTCTCGCGTGCTCGGCGACCGAGTTGCGCGCGACCTGGAACAACCACGACGTGAAACGTTCCTCGTCCCGGAGCGACGAGAGCCCGCGCTGTATACGGATGAACACGTCCTGAAGCACGTCGTCGACCTCCGTAGGCGGAACCTGCCGCACGACGAACGGGCGCAGTCGTGCGGCGACGTCCCGCCACAGCTCGGGCGATGGATTCACGAGCAGCACCCCGGAGAACAGCAGGGCTCGTCGGCGCGCGGCTTCCGCGCTTCGATCGTCGCCGACGCGACGAACTTCTCGATCCCCGGAAGCCACGAACCGACGATCTCGGCGCTACGTGGAGCGATGGTCACCGCAACATCGACGAAACCGGCGGTCTTGAGCATGGCGCGCACGTCGTCGATCGGCGCGGCCCCGGCGATGCACCCCGCGAGCGCGGCGGCTTGGGTCTGAAGCTCCTCGGGAATCGGCCCTGTGGCGACGACATCGCTGATCGCGAGCCGACCATCCGGCTTGAGCACGCGGAACGCCTCGACGAAGACGGCGCCTTTCTGCGGCGACAGATTGATCACACAGTTCGAGAGGATGACGTCGACCGACGCATCGGCGACGGGAAGATGCTCGATCTCGCCCAGCCGGAACTCGACGTTCCTCGCGTTGACCTTCCGCGCGTTGTTGCGCGCCAGCGTGACCATGTCCGGCGTCATGTCGACGCCGATGACCTTGCCGTTCGGCCCGACCTGATGCGCCGCGATGAAGCAGTCGAAGCCACCGCCGGCCCCGAGATCGAGGACCGTCTGCCCTGGCTTCAGAGAAGCGATGGCCGTCGGGTTACCGCAACCGAGACCGAGGTCGGCCCCCTCCGGCACTCCGCCCATCTCGTCGGCGCCGTACCCGAGCAGGCCGGCAGACGTGCCGCCTGCCGATCCTAGCGAACCCGGCGCGCAGCAACCTGGGGCGCAGCCCGCCGACGCGCCCGTGCGCGCCACGCTTGCATAGTGCTCGCGGACAACGGTCCGCACTTCATCAGCTTTCGTATCGCTCATCTGTTGTGCCTCCTGTATGGCAAGACGGGCTTGGTTCGGAAAGGACGCAGACTTTCTGCGTGGGCTGGCGACGGGCTTGACGCCATCAGGACATAACGATATCTACATGTCTATGGCATCCGCAGGGCGAACGCCAGGAATCCTGTTCCTGTGCGTAGCCAATTCAGCGCGTAGTCAGATGGCAGAGGGACTCGCGCGCATGATGTTGGGAGAGCGCGCGCTCATCCAGAGCGCAGGAAGCCAGCCGTCGCGCGTGAACCCTTACGCGGTCGACGTGATGAAGGAGATCGGCATCGACCTCGCGAGCCACGCGTCGAAGTCCGTCGAAACGATCGAGCCGTCGAGCGTCGACACCGTCGTCACGCTGTGCGCCGAGGAAGTGTGCCCGGTGTTCCTCGGTCCGCTGCGGCGGCTGCACTGGCCGATTCCAGATCCAGCGAGCACGGACCCGACGCTGTCGCGAGAGGAGATGCTCGGCCGGTTCCGCACCGCTCGCGACACCATTCGCGCGAAGCTCGAACAGTTCATTGCTACAGAGCTGGCCCAGGAGGACGGATGCAATCGACGCTCATGACCGACGACCATGGGGTGCGTCCGCTGACGAGGTTGTTTCGTGCGCTCGGTGATGAGACGCGCGTGCGAATCGTCGCGCTGCTCTCACACGGCGAGCTGTGCGTCTGCCACGTCGAGAAGGCGCTGGAACTCAGCCAGCCGAACGTGTCGCGTCACCTCGGCATCCTTCGCATGGCCGGAATCGTCGACGCGCGCCGCGATGGAACGTGGGTCTACTACAAGCTCGCCGCGCAAGAGCACGAGGCGGTGCGAGAGGTTCTCGCGACGCTCACGAAGGCGTTTGGTGCCGAGCGTGCGATCCGCGCCGACCACGCGAAGCTGCGCAAGTCGTGCGGACCCGACGCATGCAAGTGACGGTTGCGCGCAAGCTCGTCGCCGAGGGTCTCGGGACAGCGTTGCTCGTTGCCGCTGTCGTCGGCTCCGGCATTATGGCGCAGTCGTTGGCGAAGGATCCGGCGGTCGCGCTCTTGTGCAACACCATCGCGACCGGCGGAGCGCTCGTCGCGATTCTGCTGACGTTCGGACCGATCTCGGGCGCGCAGCTCAATCCCGCTGTGACCGTCGTCTTCGCTGGAGAACTCGGGCCACGCCTCGTGATGGGCTACATCGTCGTCCAGATCGCCGGAGGCATCCTCGGCGCGTTGCTCGCTAACGCGATGTTCGATCTCGCGCCGGTCACCTTCTCGACCACGGTGAGGGCCGGGTTTCCCAAGCTGTTGAGCGAAGGCATCGCAACGTTCGGCCTGGTCGGCGTCGTCATCAGCGTCGGCCGGACCCGTGCGGCGGTCGCTCCGTTCGCAGTCGCCGCGTACATCGTGGCCGCGTACTGGTTCACGGCATCGACCTCGTTCGCGAACCCGGCCGTGACCATCGGACGGGCCTTCAGCGACACCTATGCAGGCATCCGACCGACGGACGTTGCTGGGTACGTCGCCGCCCAGGCGGCGGGCGCGGTCATTGGCGCGGTCTTGTTTGGATGGCTCGTGCCGCGCGACAACGCGCATCTGGCACCCAACGTCGCTTGAGGCGACGCGCGGCGCGGGTGTTCCGAGGGCATGCGAACGTTATCGGAACGATCTGGAACAGCGTTGAACGGGTGACGGGCTACGCCGCGCCTCGCACGTACGCGACGATTGCCGCAAGGAGGGCAAGCAACTGCGTGACTCGGGCGCGCGTTAACCCGTAGCGGCGGGCGAGTGAGGCCCGGTTGGGGGCCTCCCGGCTCGAGCGACGAGCCGCTCCTGCCTCCGCGGCGACGCGGCTACTACTGGTGGGACTTCGCGCGGCGGCGCTTGCGGAGGGCGCGCTTCGAGCGGTTGCGCAGGCGCTCGTACATCTTCTCCTGGGCGAGCGTGGCGGGATCGAGGTCCGACTTGGTGGCCGTCTTCTTGGTGAAGCGTTTGCTCATGGGGCCGGCAAGGTAGCAGAAGTCGCGAGCTACGTGATCGCCACGGACACGTGGTGGTGCGCGGCCGGCTCGAGCTAGGCAGCGCCGAGCTTCGCGGTCCATGCGGCCTCGAGCGCCTTGGTAAAGATGGGGACCGGCTGCGCTCCCGAGACCGCGAACTTACCGTCGAGCACGAAGAACGGGACGCCCTGGATCCCGATCGCGCGGGCACCGTTCACATCCGCCCTCACGTCCTCCTCGAACGCGTTGCTCGCGAGCGCATCGAGGGCGGCTGCGCGCTCGAGCCCAACGTCGGCGGCGAGCCCGGCGAGCACCTCGTGCTTGCCGAGGTCGAGTCCCTCCGTGAAGAACGCACGGAACACGCGCCGCATCAGCACGAGCTGCTTGCCGTGTTGTTTGGCGAAGTGGCTGAGCCGGTGCGCAGCGCGCGTGTTGACGGCGATAGCCTTGTCGAAGCGGTAGTCGAGGCCAACCTGTTTGCCGCGTTCCGTGATCTGCGCGTTCAGCTCTTCGGCACGTGCGCGCGGAAGGCCCTTCTCGCGCACGAGGAGGTCGTTGACGTTCATCGCGCAGTCCGCCGGCAAGTGCGGCATCAGCTGATAGCTGTGATAACGGACCTCGACCGCGTCGGCGTGCGCAAAGCTCTCGAGCGCCTTCTGGAGCAGCGCGTCGCCCATGTAGCAGAACGGGCACATCACGTCACTCCAGACGTCGATCACGAGCGGAGGCCGAGCGTGTTCGTCAGGCATGTTCACAAGCGACCATACCTCGTCGCAGCTACGATCGGCACATGGACGAGGCGCCAGGCACAGCGCACGCTCTGTCGAGCGAGCTCACATCACGAGGTACGCGATGCCGACGATGACGATGGTGCCGACCGGGCGCGTCTTGCCGTCGATGTCCCACGTGACGCGCGCGGTCACCCGCGAGCGCAGCGCTTCGATCGTCACGCCGATCTCGGGACCCAGCCCGAAGGCACGCTCGCGCGCGCCGCGCAGAACGTCCGGCAGATCGGCGCCGCGGTCATCGGTCAGCTGCCACAGCGCGTAGCCCGCGACGCCTGCATCGAGCCACGGCTGCACGGGCACGGCGAAGCCACCCTGAATCAGCAACGTGTCGCCGCGCGTGATGTCGATGCCGCGCTTCTTTCCATTGGTGAGGTAGCTCGCGAGAGCAGAGAGGCGCCAGCCGCGGTGATCGTCGAAGAACACGGTGCCCCCGGCGGCCAGCTGATGCGACCACTGCGGGCGTCCGATGCCCGTGGTCGCGTTCTCGTCCGTCGGCGCATAGAGGCTGTACGAGGCGACGACGTCGAGGTGCGTACTGCGCGAGCCGAGCTTCAGGGGCTCGAAGTAGATGTCCCCGAGGCCGAGCCGATCGACGCTGGCACGCGGGTCGTCGATGGAGATCGACAGGTCGACCACCGGGACGGCGATCGCTGCGCTCGCGTACACCGGGCCGAGCTTCAGCGTACCCGCGATACCGATGACGTTGGCGAACGTGTCGAGGTCGAAGCCCGCGAGCGGGACCTCCTCCCCATCGCGATCGTGCACGTCGTTCGACGCGAACCACACGACGCGGTCTGCGACATAGAGGCCCTGCGCAGCCTGCGTGCCCGCATCGACACCGGCGCCCGCCGGCAGTCGGTGGCCGAGGTCCTGGAGCTGCGCGTCGGCGACACGCGCGCGCCCGATTAGCACGAGGATCGCGGTGCAGACGAGGAAGGCGCGCACTGTCAGACGACTAGCAACCCGTGGACCACCTGGCGCGTGATCGGACCGCGCGCCGAAGCGAGGCGCGGTCAGGAGGCCTGACCCGTTGGCATGATCGTGACTTGTTGGAGGTTGACGCGCTTCGGCAGGCCTACGGTGAACGCGATCGCCTCGGCGATGTCCTCAGGGGCAAGCCACTCCATCTGAGCCTTCACACCCTGAAGCCAGTCGATCGCGCCCTGAAAGTCGACGTGGCTCTGGAGCTCCGCGCCGACGATGCCGGGTTCGATCGAGCACACGCGGACACCCTTGGCGCCGCGGCTCCGCCCGCAGGTGAACCGACAGATGCGTCACGAATGCCTTGGTTCCGCTGTACACGGCGAACGCCGGGAAGATGTCATCGAACGCAGCCGACGCGACGTCGCTATTGGCTCAGGCCGTCGCGCGACGTTGTCTTCCAGAGCGCGACCGCATGTGCGTAGAACTTCGCCGGCCACTTCTTCTCTTCGGGCTCCGGCGTGAAGGTGCCGCCCATCGGATCGAGGCCGGAGATCTCGTACTTCGCCTCGCCGCGCAGGATGTGCTTCGTGCCGTTCTCGACGAGAAGCAGCTTGTAGGCGGCGGGGCTGACGTCGCCGCGACAGGCGAGCTGATACCCGTAGGTCACCTCGGCGATGCCGTCGTTATCGAGGTCGGTCAGGTGGAAGGCGTCATCGACGAAGTTGGCTGTCATGTCGAGCGGACAGTCCTGCACGAAGTCACGGGCCGGGAGCAACTCGCGCGGCGCCTTGCCCTGCGCGATCGCCCAGTGGTCGATGTACAGCCAGCGGGTCTGAAAGCGCGCGCCGTCGGGCGCTTTCTTTTCGCTGCTGGTCGTCGAGAACGCGATGTAGTTGGTGCCGTTCTTGTCCGTGAACTTGAGGACGCGCTTGATCAAGGAGCCGCGCGGCTTGGCCTTCGCCGGCAGCTCGGTGGCGGAGACCTCGGTCGAGGGAAGATCGCCGGCGAGGGCAGGCGTCGAGGCGAGCAGGATGGACATGACGAGCAAGCGTTGCACCCGCCCATTCTACGCCCTTATCGGCCCCGCTCCGAGGCCTTCGGGATGCGCAGGTACAGGGCGGCCCGCGGGTGTGGAACCAGCGTATGGACCAGCTACGCGCCGCGCATCCGCGCTGATCTGTTACGGTCGGGCCCATGCAGATCTCCGATCGGATCTTTCCGCTCTGCGAGCTGTTGCTCGGAGCTGCCTACGCGGACAAGGAGCTCCACCGCCGCGAGACGATGGAGGTCCGTGCGCTGCTGACCGAGCTCGCGGGCGAGATGCGCGTCGAGGTCGAGGCGTGCATCGCGTCGTTCGAGCCGGAGCGGTTCGACATGCGCGCGACCGCCGCCGGTTTCCGTGCGGATCCGGAAGAAGACCGGCGGAAGCTACTGCTGCTCGTCAGCACCGTGTGCGAAGCCGATGACGAGATCGCGATGGCGGAGAACGACTACCTGCGCGAGCTCGCCGCGGCGCTCGCGCTGCCTGCATCGGCGCTCGAGGGGCTGACCATCGATATCGAGATCGAGGAGATGGCGGAGACGTTCGAGCACGTGCGCAAGGGGCCGCCGCCGGTCCCGGTGACCTGACCATGTGAGCAAGGTGGGCGCGGAACCGCGTGCTCGGCGACGGACGTTTGCGGTCGCCGACGAGCGATCCTGACCCGGGAATCTTCGCAATCTGCGCGCGATGTAACGGCGGTAACCGGGGGGGCGAGAGAGTGGAACCCCGTTGTCCCGACGCGTCCTCAAGACTGGATCGTCGTCGAAGAATGCGCGTAGCGTCGTCCGTCCGAGAACCGGACAAAGGTTCACATCGGAGGAAGTACGAATGAAAGCTACACAGCTGCGTTTCTCGGTCTGCGCTCTGCTGCTGGCAGGAACGGCCCACGCGCAAGGCTTCGTGGACATCTCGGATAGCAGCGGCCTCGCGGGGATCCGCGCCACGCGCCCCGCCGACTGGTGGGTCAGCGGCCTGCACTTCGTGGATCTCGACGCCGATGGCGACTTCGATTTCTTCATGAGCAGTCACGGCTCCTACGGCGCGCTCGCCGCGCTCAATGACGGGAACGGTCACTTCATGCTGTCGAACGGCACGTATCCAAAGACCGAGATCCATGTCCCGTACGACATCGACGAGGACGGCAAGGTCGACCTATCGATGACCTACAACGACGGCGGCGGCCGCTGGTGGAAGAACGCGTCGACGCCTGGCTCGCTGAATCTGGTCGCTACTGATCAGACGCGGACCCTGTCGCGTCAGCAGGCGATGGTTGACATCAACCGCGACGGCAAGGTCGACTGGCTTCACTGCTCGAGCAGCGGCGTCCAGTTCAACTTCGGGGACGGTCACGGCGGCTTCGCGAACAACAGCAAGACGCTCGCGAACCCAGGCAGCGACAGCATCGCGCCGATCCCCGCGGACGTCGACGACGACGGCGACATCGATCTCGTCGTGCAGTGGGGACGCTACGACGATGAGAACGGCCGCACGCGGTTGTATCTGAACGATGGCGACATGAACTTCACCAACGCGACCACCTCGGCCGGACTCTACGAGGCGGGGCTCGCGGTGATCGGCGTGGCGGACGTCGATCAGGATGGCGATGCCGACCTGATCGGCCTCGAGAGCAAGGCGCTGCCGCAGTCGATCTTCATCAACGACGGCCGCGGCCACTTCGCCAAGAAGGTAGGAGCGATCACCGGCGTTCCCGGCACGCGCGCGAACTACGCCGACTGGGGCGTCGCCACGTCCACGGATTTCGACAACGACGGCACCGTCGATCTCGTCATCACCGGCCGCAACTACCTCCATGTCTTGCGCGGCACCGGCGGCGGCAACTTCCGCTACATGAACGAAACCTGGGGCGGCATCGAGAACATCGCCGAGGCGAGCGTCGACAACGGCTACGCCTTCGCCGACATCGATGGTGACGGCGACCTCGATCTCGCCGGCTACCGCGAGGTGTGGCCGAACAGGTACTTCAGCCTGTATCGCAACGATCTCCCGGCGCAGAACTGGCTCCGCGTACGGCCTGTGGGGCTCGCCGGCAACAGAGGCGCAGCGGGCGCGCATGTCTTCATCTATGCCGCGGGCACCAACCAGCTGCTCTCGCACGAGGAGATCGCGACCTTCTGCAAGCAGGCGCAGCAGAACTACTACGGGCTCGCCAAGACCGAGCGCCACTACGGCCTCGGCGCGCGTGCGACCGTGGATGTCGCCGTGCAGTTCTATCCATCGCGCAAGCGCGTCGAGCTGAAGGGCGTGACCGCGAACACGACGATCGAGATCGGCGAGGACGGAAACGGCACCGTCGTTCCGCCCACCGAGCCCGACGAGCCGGGCGACGGATCCGACGAGGAGCCCGACGTTCCTGGTGATGGGGGGCAGCCCACGGAACAGGACCCACCCGCGAAAAGCAGCGACAGCGGCTGTTCGGTCGGTGGCCTCGCAGGGGCGCCGTTCGGCGCGGCGCTCGTGGCGCTGTTCGCAGGACGCCGGCGGCGCCGGTCGCGGTGACTCAGCAGGCGCACCCGCGTCGACGTGCACGAGCTCGATGCTCGTAGCGGCTCGTGATGACAAGCGTCATCGATTTCATCCCGGGCGTCGCCGCGTACGAGAACGACATCACCGTCGAGCTGATCCCCCAAGGTGATCGCGTGCGCATGGTGGTCACGCTGCACGGCACGCACAGCGAGGAGCTCACCAAGATGCAGGAGGAGGGCTTCACGAGCCAGCACACGAAGCTCGACAAGCGCTTCGCATAGTCGGCTGGCCGGGCGCTTGCATCGCATGGATCGAGTCGCCTGCGCGTGACTCGGCGAAATGCGGAGTGTGCCCGGATGACAGACAGCGAACAGCCCGTCCGTTCGGCCGAAGAACCGGTGCCGTGGTTCTTCCTTGTGCTGATGGCTGCCGCTGCCGTGTTGTTCGCGCTCGTGCTGAGACCGCTCGTAACGCCGCTCCTGCTCGCGGCCGTGAGCGCGAGTGTGTTGTGGCCGGTGCAGGTCTGGTTGAACAAGCGGTTTCGCGGCCGGCGCGCGATCGGCGCCGGGCTGCTGACGTTCGGCTTGCTCGTGCTGCTACTCGGCCCGGTGACTGCGCTGCTGGCGCTGGTGATCAACGACGGCGCCGACGGCGTGCGGTTCATGCTCGACGCGCTTCACAGCGAAGAGGTCGCCAGGCTCATGCGCCATTTGCCGTCGAGCGCGCAGACCGTGGTCATGCATGGCATCGAACGCCTGCCGCATGACATCGACGACATCGGGCGCGCTCTCGGCGACACGAGCGCGACTACGGCGTCGACGGTTGGCAAGGCGGTCGCTGCCACGGGGACACTCGCGTTCCGTACCGCGCTGATGTTGATCGCCCTGTTCTTCATGCTGATGCACGGCGATGACATGGTGCGTTGGATCGACGGGGTCTCCCCGCTGCGTAAGGGGCAGACGCTCGAGCTCCTGACGACGTTCCGAAAGGTCTCCTACGCGGTCATCGCCTCGTCAGGCATCACCGCGGCGGTGCAGGCGGGGACGGCGCTCGTCGGGTATCTGATCGCGCACGTGCCGAGCCCGCTGTTCTTCACGCTGCTCACGTTCTTCTTCGCGCTGATTCCCGCGATCGGCGCGACGGTGGTGTGCTTGTTCGCGGCGCTGCTGCTCCTGGTCACCGGGCACCCGTACTACGCGCTGTTTCTCGCCCTGTGGGGCCTCGGTGTCGTTGCGATCGTCGACAATCTCGTCAAGCCGCTGCTGATCAAGCGCGGCCTCGAGCTCCATGGTGCCGTCGTGTTTTTCGCACTGATCGGCGGCATCGCCGCGTTCGGAGCGATCGGCCTCGTGGCGGGTCCGCTGATCGTCGCGGCGTTCCTCGCGGTGCTGCGCATGTACCACCGCGACTACTCGCCCAATGATCCGCACGTACCGCCGGTGCCGGGGCTACCTGCGAAGCCTAGGAGTTAGCGCCGCAACTCACGCGCGCGTCGTCGCGAGCCCGCCCACAACCACGCATTCGAACGAGATGGTGCGATGCGGCGGGGGAGGGGCGTGACGCAGGTTGCCGTGGACGGCACACGCGAGCTCGAACCGCGCGCCATGCAGCAACGTTGAGCGCGGGCCGATGCGCCGGAACGCCTCCTGCTCGACGAGGATCGAACAACCGACCTGTCGGCCGTGCGCTGCGGCGCGGCGGGCCACGTCGGCGGCCGAGTCGGACGCGTGCGCGGTCACTTCGATGGTGCCGACCGAGCGCAGCGGGCCCTCCGGGAGCTGTTCGACGTCGGGCGCATCGAACACGCGCGGCTCCGGTCCAGGTGCTGCCACGAACAAGGGATCGCTCGGTCGAAATGCGGTTCTCGCAGAGCTCGCGCACCCCATGGCGCCCAACGCCATGATGGCGATCCAGAGCGGGCCGACGGTGATCTGCATACCGCCGTAGCTTAGCTCAGTTCACCTGCACCCCACGAGCTCGCGCACACCTCGCGAGGGGCTCGTGGGGGCCGGTACGCGCGTCTTTACTCGGGCCCGAGGGCGATCTTCGACGTCGCGTCGTGCGTCGCGGCTGTGATTTTCTGAGCTGCAGGCCGACGAGCTGCTCGAGGTCGCCGCGCGCTGACTTGCTATAGGCTGAGCCCATGCAGCGCGTGCATTTGGTCGAGCTCGAGGACCTCGCATGGGTACCGCGGGCGGTGCGCGATGGCGCCACCGACGTTCTCGACTACCTGTTCGCCCGCGTGCACTTCTACCGGCCGCTTGTCGACGTCTTCACGAAGGCGCTCGCTGCGACCGGTGCGCGCACCGTCGTCGACCTGTGCTCGGGCGGTGGGGGCGGTGCGCTCTATCTGGCCCATGTGCTGCGCGAGCGCGGCCAGACCGACGTTCGCTTCGTGCTCACCGACCTGCATCCCAACGAAGCTGCCAGGGAGCGCATCGGGTCCGAGCAAGGACTCGCGTATCACCCCACGCCCGTCGACGCTATGGCGGTGCCCGCCGAGCTGCGCGGGCTGCGCACGATGTTCAGCGCGCTGCATCACTTTCGCCCCGATCAAGTGAAGGCGCTGCTCGCGAGTGCCGTCGCAGCGCGCTCCCATGTCGCGTTCTTCGACGGTGGCTCGAGCCCGGCCCTGCGGCGCGTGCCACTGCTGCTGATACCGGTCGGCGCCATGGTCAACGCGACCTTCCTGCTCCTCGTGCCCTTGTTCGTGGTGCCGTTCGTGCGGCCCCTGCGCGCGTCGCGCTGGCTCCTCACCTACCTCCTGCCACTGGTGCCGATCCTGTTCGCGTGGGACGGCACCGTTTCGGCCTTGCGCGTGTATGCGCCCGAGGAGTTGCTGGAGATCGCGCGCTCGGTGCCCGGCGGCGATAGCTACATCTGGGAGGCTGGGCGCGGTGGCCAGGCGCTCTACCTGACGGGCCGCCCCCGGTAGATTGGGTGGCCTGGAGCCCGCGTTCATCGGGACGTGCCTGATTCTAGGCGTGCGCGACTGGCGGATCCGCACGTTCCTCATAGCAGGCGGCTTCGTGTTCTGTGCCGCGCAGGATCTACGCCGCCGTGGCCGCGCCGCCCGCGAGAATGACGTCGAGCGCCTCGGCAAAGCCGTGCCCCGCGGGGGAGGTCGTGATGTAGCGCGGAGGCGGGCGCAACACGTCCACGTAGCGCGCGACATTCGCGACGCCGATCGACGAGGCGAAGAACGCAAACGCCGCCTGGTCGTTGGGCGAGTCGCCGACGAACGCGTAGTGCTCGGCGACGTCGCTGGGTGGCTCGTCCCACAGGATGCCGGCGACGCGCGCGGACATCTGCGCCTTGTCGGCGTCGTGAAAGCACGCATGCGCATGCACGCTCGACACCAGCGTGCGCGCACCGAGCTCGCGGCAACGCGCCGTGATCGCTTCGATCTCCGCCGGCGCGAGGTGCTGGGTCTCGCCGATGTCGAATGCGGCGTCGGTGATGCGCAGCCCGCTGTCGTCACTCTTGCGCGCGAACGGGAACGTGCCGAGGATGTCGGCGCTGAGCGCGGCGAGGCGGCGCGCGTCGTCTTCGGGATCCCCAGGGGCGAAGTACACGCGTTCGAGGCGGCGGCCACGCTTGAGGTAGGCGATGCCACCGTTCTCGGCGATCGCGGCATCGACCGGCCACACCGATGCGAGCACCTCGGCCCAGCCGGCCGGCCGCCCCGTGACCAGCACGACGCGAAGTCCCGCGGCACGTGCACGCGCGAGCGCGGCGTAGGCGTCGACCACCACGGCGCCGTCGTGGGTGAGCGTGTCGTCGATATCGGAGAACACACCGCGCAGCGCGGCGGCGTGGGGAGCGAGATCAGCCACAGGGCGCATGCGCTCGACGGTACACCGCTGGAGATCCGCCGTCTTGGCCATGTCACAGGGGCGCGCACTAGCTCGTCTTCTGGGTGAACCCCGAAGGAGGTTGCTGATGGCCCGAAGACGCGACAGCAGACATCTGATGGGCTGGATGCTCGGATATCTGCGCTCCTCGGTAGGCGCCAAACACGCGATGGCGGTGACCGGCGTCCTGCTGGCGCTGTTCACCATCCAGCACATGACCGGCCACCTGCTCATGTTCGCCGGCCGCGACGCCTACAATGACTACGCGCACTGGGCGCAGAACCTCGGGCACGGCAGCGTGAAGTGGCTCCTGCGCGGTGGCCTCCTCGGGCTTGTCGTCATCCATGCAGTCGCCGGCGTGCGTCTGGCCGTGATCAACCGCCGCGCGCGACCGATTCGCTACGCGTATTACCGGCCGCGCACGTCGAGCCCATGGGCGCGCGCGATGATCTACACGGGGCTGTTCGTGCTCGCGTTCCTCGTGTTTCACATCGTGCACTTCACCGCCGGTCTCGTGCAGCCGGAGTACTTTCACGTGCGCGACGCCCAGGGCCGCTACGACGCGTACTCGATGTTCGTGCACGGCTTCCAGGACCCGTGGATCCTCGGGTTCTACCTGGCGGGGATGACGCTGCTCACGCTGCACCTGGTGCATGGCATCGCGTCGACGGCGCAGTCTCTCGGCTTGGAACACCCGCGCTCCAACCGCCTGATCGGCACGGGCGGCCCGGCGCTGGCCGTCGCGATCTACATCGGCTTCATCGTGCCGCCGATCGCGGTGGCCCTCGGTCTGATCGCGCTGTGACGGTAGACTCGGTAAACTCGGTAAATGTCGACCGAGCTGACCTTCTTGCCCGCGCGTCTCGAGCAGCTGCCGATCCTCGACGAGATCCGCAAGGGCGCCTTCGCTCCGGTGTTCGCCTCGTTCCGCGCGCTCCTCGGCGACGAGATCTACGAAGCCGCACAGGCGCGTGAGGACGGGCGTCAGGGCGAGCTGCTCGCATCGCTGCTCGCCGAGGGCTCGGGCTGGGACGTCTACGTCGCCGAGCAGGCTGGCACCGTCGTCGGCTTCGTGTCGGTGAGGCTCGACCACGCGACGAAGGTCGGCGAGATCGGGCTCAATGCCGTCGATCCGGCGCGCGCCGGGCAGGGCGTGGGCACCGCGATGTACGAGCGAGCCCTTGCCAAGATGAGCGAAGCCGGGATGCGCGTCGCGACGGTCGCGACCGGCGGTGATGCGAGCCACGCACCCGCGCGCCGCGCGTACGAGAAGGTAGGCTTCGATCGCGCGATTCCGAGTGTCTGGATGTGCCGCAAGCTCGGGTGAGCTTGTTTCGGGGACGCCCTGAACGTGCAGGCGTTCAGGTGGGCTGGTCGAAGTGGGAAGGCGTGCGCTGCGCCGAGGGGCGGGCGGCGAACGCGCGCAGCTGCGCGTACGGCTCCGCGGAGATCGTGGCGCGGAACGCGAGGTGCTCGACGAGGCAGAAAGGCCGACCTCGAGGAGGCTCGTGGTGCGTGACGCGGTTCGCGTCGAGCCATGCGGCGGCGGGCTCGGGTCGGCGGCAGCGGCGGGCAACACGCGCGTGACGAACCGCTCGCCGAAGCGCCGATACCCCGTAGGCCGCGGTGAGGCGACGCGCCCGAGCGGCGACGTCACAGCGAGCGCCCTGCGCGCGATCGTACGCCGTGATGACGCGAGATTCGCTGGTCTCGGGCATGCAACGTGAGCAGGCATGCGCGCGTTCCCGCTGCTCGTGCTCGGCCTCGCCGCGTGTGGAACCAAGGGCTATCACGCGAGCTCGATCGACGGCCGCGAGCTGTCGAGTGAGAATCGCAAGTGTGGTTACAACGCGGCGAGCACGGACAAGCGCGCGCCGAGCGGCGACTTGATGCGGTACTGGCTGCCGTGCTGGGACGACAGCAAGGGGGGCGCGCGCTACGTGGTGCACACGGACCCGGCGACCGCGGCGAAGCTCGCGCAGGTGGAAGCCGAGCAGTGCGTCGGGTTGTTCCCGGCGGCGCTCGAGCGGTCCCCCTTCGCGCAGCGCGAGGCGATCGAGGAGATCGTGCCGCACCGGTTGGGGGCCTCGGTGATCGGGGCCCACATCGTGTTCAAGGTGATTCCGGGGCTGACCGTGTCGTGGATGCGACGGGCGATCGCGTGCCACCAGGCGCGCTGGGAGATCCTGGGCCGGCCGGCAGACTATCTGGCGGGCGATCCGACGATCGTGTCTGGCGCCGAGGTGGAAGTCTTGGAGTCGAACTATCGCGTGGTGGTACGGGTGGCGGTGCCGCACTCGGAGACAGATGCGCAGATCGTGCTGGATCGCGCGAAGGCGCTGGTCGCGGAACGGCTCGCGCGAAAACGCTAGGCCCAGGCGTTGCCCCAGTCGATGTACGCGCCGGCGGGGACGGCGATGTGGAAGTGCTCGCGCAAGACGCTCACGAGCTCGTCGTGATTCGCGAGCGTGCGCTTGGTGGCGGAGCCATCACGTGCGCGGAGCGAGAGCTCGCGGTCGGCGATGGTGATGCGCCCACCGTCGGGCGCGGCGCGGGCCACGAGGAGGCGGTGCTTGAAGTGCGACTGCGGATGGGTGCTCGTGTACCAGTTGGCGACGATGCGATCGATGGGCGGCATCTCTTCGAGGGTGAATTCGTTGACGTCGTGCCACGCGTCGCCGAGCCGCACCTGGTGATAGATGAGGCCGTTCTCGCGCAGAAGGCGGCGTGGCTCGTGGGGCGTGGGCTGCTCTTCGTGCGAGGCGAGCCGCAGGGCGGAGGTGAGGGACATGCCGCCCACGCCGACGTCGGCGAGGTAGGACTCGTCGAGCTCGACGCGCACGAACAGGTGGGTGCGCGCCGGGGTGAAGTCGCGCGGGCGCTGATAGCGGACGCGGGCGCTGAGGGGCCGCACGCGGAAGCCGAGCTGCTCGAGCACGGCAAGGAACAGAGTGTTCTGCTCGAAGCAGTAGCCACCGCGCCGAGCGTGGACGAGCTTCTGCTCGAGCGCGGGGAGGTCGAGATCGATGGGGCGGCCGAGCACGACGTCGATGTTCTCGAAGGGGATCGCCGTCACGTGTGCAGCGGACAAGGCATGGAGGACGTCCAGGGTCGGTGCGCGCGCCCCCGTGTACCCGATGCGTGCGAAGTAGGCGTCGAGATCGATCACGCGCACATCCTAGCGCCTTCCAGGCGCGGGTCGACCGGCTCGCTCTCGAGCGCGAGCACGCCCAACACGCATTCGTGGACGCGATACAGCGGCTCGCACGTCTATCAGGACAGCCATGTCCGCTACATGCTGGTGCGGCTCCGGGCCTGCGCCGGGGCTCGCGCTCGTCGGGCCGTACGGCAGGGCCGCGGGCTTCTCGACCAGCGTGTGCCGCTACTTCTACGGCACCGACGCCGAAGCGCGCGCGGCCGACCTCGAGCCGAAGTGGCGTGCGTGGCTCACCGCGCAGGTCGCTTAGCCCACGCGGCGAGCACGGCGGCCTCCTTCTCGGGCTTGATGCCCGAGTCGCGGAGCTTGGTGCGCTCGTCGTCGGGGAGTGTCGCGAGCCAGGCGAGCGTGTCGCGCGCGGTGTCACCGATCGGCCGGAACGTGAGGCCCGCAGCGACTGCGCGCTTGTTCACGAGCGTGCCGAAGCCGGGCATGTCCGAGAGGTCGACCCACATCGGCATTTCGGCCCACGGCGAGACGTCGTGCTGCTGGAGGAAGCTGTTCGGTACCCAGGTCAGCTTCGCCTTGTTACCGGCGGCGGCGTTGGTCGCCTCGAGCACCTCGCGCATCGTTGTCGCTTTCGCCGGGCCGAGCGCGTTGTAGGTGCCGAGCGTGCGGGCCTCGATCAGCTTCACGATCCACGCGCCGAGATCGCGGCCGTCGATCCATTGTGTCGGCGTGGAGCCGTCGCCGGGGCACAGCACCTCGCCACCCGCGGCCATGCGCGTAGGCCAGTGCGAGAACCGGCCGGTCGGATCGCCCGGGCCGACGATGAGGCCGGGACGGATGTTGGTGACGCGCCCGGGCATCGCGGCCTCCGCGGCGACCTCGCACGCGGCCTTGAGGGCACCGTAGTTCGCGCGCACGTCCTCGTTCGCTGGATCGGCGAGCTTCTGGAGTGGAGCTGTCTCGTCGGCGTTTGGAATCCGATCGGCGTCGTAGACCGAGATCGTAGAAACGAACAGGTAGTGCTGCACGTTCGGCGCGAGCAGCTCCGCGGACATCCTCACGACGCGCGGCACGTAGCCCGAGGTATCGACGACAGCGTCCCACGTGCGGCCGGCGAGCGCCTCGAGCTTGCCATCGCGGTCACCGTGGAGCTTCTCGAGCTCTGGATACAGGCCGGGGCGCGTCTTCCCGCGGTTGAACATGGTGACCGTGTGGCCGCGCGCGACGGCGACGTCGATGACGTGCGGCCCGAGGAAGCCCGTGCCTCCGAGGACGAGGATCGAGCGCGGTTCCGGCTTCGCGGTCGGCGCCGGGCGTGGATCGCTCGCGGTGGTAGGCGAGGCTTTGCTGCCGCACGCCGCCAGGGCTGCGAGCGAACCGGTGAGGAAGCTACGGCGATCGATCGTCATGGTGTTCCTTCGTTCGGTTACGGAAGCCGAGGCCGAGGGCGATCGCGAGGGCGAGCCAGATCCCGGTGAGCGCCAGCGTCGCGGCGATCAGCGTGGCCGCACCGCCGCCGAGCGCGACCAACCCGCGCTTCGCCCAGCTCGACGCGAAGTCGCCGAATCGATAGCCGGCGAGGTCGATCACGTTCTTCGCGTGATACTTGTCCTCGCGGGTCGCGACGGTGAACAGCAGCTCGCGCGCGGGGCGCGTGAGGCCGTGCGTCGAGCTACGCGCGATGACCTGCACGATCGCCAGGACGCTCACCGTTGGCGTGAGCGCCAGCGTCGAGATGCCGACGGCCTGCGCGATCGGCAGGATGCAAAGCACGATGCCGGGCCCGACCCATCGAAGCAAGGGTCCGGCGAACACGAGCTGGATGGCGATCGTCGCCGCGGCGATCCACGTGTCGAGCTCGGCGAAGAACTCGGTACGCGCTTCGCGGGTCGCGAACGCGGCCTTCGTGATCGACGCCTGCTCGAGGTACAGGAACGTGGCTGCCGTCGCGGTGCACAGCACGTAGCCGACGATCATCAGCAGGTAGCGCGAGTGGATGACCCGCTGAAAGCCGACCCAGGCCGAGCTCGCGACCGGTGCGTCCGCTGCGGCCTCGGCATCGCCGTCCTCCCGCTCGAGCGCTTCCCCCACCACCCGTACGCGCCATGCGCCGAGCACCGCCACCTCGAGCAGGATCGCGCACAGCACGAGCACGGCCGAGACCTCGAAGTACTCGGCGACGACGCGCGCGAGCACCGGCCCCACCAGCGTACCGGCGGTGCCCCCGACGGCGATCGGCCCGTACAGCCGCTGCGCCCAGCCCGGACCGATCAGATCGACGAGCAGACTCCAGAACACCGAGACCACGAACAGGTTGAAGACCGAGGACCACACGTAGAATGCGCGACCGACGCCGACGGGCCGCCAGTGCGACTGCACGAGGGCGGCGAACACGAGCGCACCGAACGCGACGAGGTGGAACGCGCGCGGCACGACGCGCCGCTTCGGTCGGTTCGCGAGCAACCGACTCCAGAGCGGTGACACGATCACCGTCGAGACGAAGGTCGCCGTGAACAGCCACGGGATGTCATCGGGGCTGCCATCGAGCACCAGCGCATCGCGCACCGGGCGAAACGCCGCGAAGCCTGCGAGGAGCGCCGCAAAGGTGATCGCGGACCACGCCGTGATCGCGACGCGCTGTGCGCCGGGCGAGGGCGTGGTCGCGGCCATCACCTGATGATTGCCGTCGGTGCCGTGCGCGTAAAGCCCGCGACGTGTGCGACGCGTGCGACAGCGCGGCGCTCACATATCACTGGCCACAGTTCGGCGGATCGGTCGGCGGCATCGCGTCGATCCACGCTTTCACCAGCTCGCTGCCGCGATGGTGCTCGAGCGAGCGCCCGATGAGCGGCATCATCGCGCCGGGCTCGGTGGTCTTCACGCGGAAGTACAACACCGACGACGCCGCGTTGGCGGGCACGATGTCGTACTTGAGGCCGCCGGTGCCGGCGCCCGCGCTCCCCGGCTGCTTGCACACGCCGAGGCGCTGGAGGTCAGTGTTGTCGTGGTTCAGGAACAGCTGCGACGAGATACCCTGCACGCCGTTCGGGTTGTGGCAGTGCGCGCAGTTCGCGTCGAGGTAGTCACGCGCGGCGCGGTCGAGCTGTCCGGACGCTATCGCCGCGAGGCCACCAGCTTCGATCGGACGGAAATCGGTCGTCGGCGTGATGGCGTCGAGCGCCGGCAAGCCGGTGATGAAGTTGGCCGCTGCCAGTTGCTCGAGCTGCCCGTTGCGTTGCAGCTGCCGCGCCGACGGACCGATGAGCCCCATCACCGGCGTGCTCGCTAGATCGGGCTTGCGGTTGTGGCAGTTCCCGCACTGGTTCTTCTGCGGGATCAGGTAGCTCGAGGTGGTCGTCGCGCCACTATCGTCGACGAACGAGATCGAGCGCACCTCGCCGGCGGGAGATAGGACGGCGTCGGTCTGGTTCTCGTTCCAGATGTACGGGAACGCTTGCCAGCCGTCCTCGAAATGTACCAACAGGCGCGTCTCGACCAGCGCCACGTTCTCCGTCGGTGCGCGGAAGTCCGCCGGGAACGCGAAGCTCTTCATCACCACGCTGCCGACCGGAAAGTTGAACGCGTGCACGGGATCGTAGGCCGCGGGCTCGGCGCCCGGTGGGACATAGATCGCCCGGTCCTTCAACGCGTAGTCGGAGAACAGCGGCGTGTTGATGTCGTAGGGGATGACCTCGTCGTTATAGGTGTACGCCGCGGTCTCCGGATCCCACGTGAACAGATTCAGGCTCGATAGCCGGTCGGGCATCGTGCTGCTGACATCCACCTGAACCGGCCTGGTCAGGTCGACGCCACCATCCTCGGCGCCGCCACACGCCGCGACCGCCAAGACGACGAGGGCCAGGCGCGTGCGCATCGTTCAGTTGCCGTCCCACACGACGATCGCGCCACCGGCGATCGTATTGCAATCGAACTGCTGTCCGGCCGCCGGACCGAACGGAGGAGCGTCGAACCGGCGATACGGCGAACCGATCTGCACTGCCTGCGCGGCGAAGTCGAGGCTCGCCAACGTGCCGCTCGTGTTGCCGCCGGCGCAGAGGTGGTTGTCGTTCGAGTCGAGGTCGGTCTCGCCGATGGTGTCGTAGACGATGCTGTCGACCGGCTTCTGCAGACCGCCGTAGATGACGTTCAGCATGATGCCGAGCATGTTCGGGTCGAACAGGTCGATCTTGTCGCCTGACATCGCGTGCGAATTGCCGGCGATGCGAATGTTCTCGCTGCGGAAGTTCGACACGAGGTTCGCCTCGGCGCGCGGCGAGCCGTCCATGTTGAAGCCGGGCAGGAGGTTCAGGCCGTCCACACCGCCGACGAAGGCAGGGCTCGACGTGTCGAGCGTCCACTTCGACATGTCGCCTTCGATGATGAGGCCGCTCACGATCGCGATGTCGACCGTATCGTTATTCGAGTACATGTTGTCCACGATCTCCACACGGCGCGACGCCATGGCGAACGTGCCGGTGCCGACGGGGATCGCGGCGACCGTGCCGCCCGGCGCGAAGTTGGCGCCGTTGTTGTCGTGCACGTTGTTGTCGTGCACGCGGATGTCGCGGCCGACGATCGGGTTGCCGGGAAGATCGAAGATCACCAGGCCACCCGTGTTGTCGTGGACGTTGTTCTCGTAGACATCGGCGTATTGCGTATTCTCGATCTCGAGACCAGCGACATTGCCGAACACTTCGTTGCGCCGGATGATCGCGTACTGGCACTGGCCGACATAGAGGCCTGCGTCCGACGCATTCGACGCGGAGCTGTCCTCGACGAGGACGTGCTTCGACTTCACCGGGTAGATGCCGTACGCGCCGTTGGTCGGCGCCTCGGGCGTGTCCCAGGTCGCGTTGATCTTGCGGTAGGTGACGCCGTCACTCGCCTCGACGCGGATGCCATCCTTCACCGAGTTCTTGACGGTGAAGTCCTGCACGAGGAGGCCGTTCGTGCCCGACGCGGCGATGCCGTTGACCTGGGCGGTCGTCCCGGCCCAGTCGAGGATCGTGAGCTCGGTGCCCTGCCCGAGGATATGAACGTTGGCTACGTTCTGGATGCTGACCTCGTTGTTCATCGCGAACGTGCCCTTCCCGAGCACGATCGTGGTGTCCGCCGACAGCGAGTTCGTCGCCGCGAGCAGCCCCTTGGCATCCGTCACCTCGACGCACGTGGCGCTCTCGATATCCGGATCATCGCACGCGTGAAGAGGGAACGAGTCGCCTTCGTCGTCCCCGCACGCGGCAAGCGGGCACAACATGAACAGCAGCAGTGCATTGCGCATCGCGAATCAAAATCGATTCATTCGCGGCGGAAGTCAATGAATCGTGACTCGGGCATTCTCCGTCGGGCAATCACCGCGCGAACAGCTCGCGGATCCTGGGTGTGAGCTGCTCCACATACTGACCTCCGCTGCGCACACCGTCGGTTTGCGTACCCGAGGCGCGCCCATCGGCCAGCGGGCGTGCGAACAGGGGGACGAGCTTCGACTGGTACCCGGCGGCCCTCAGCTGATCGCCGTCGCGGTCGAGATCGAACTCGAGGAACCGCATCGGTCCGAGCGCAGCGTCGAGAGTGCCGGCCTCGGCGGCCGCGTGGAAATCGCGGCATGGCGCGCACCACGTAGCGCCGACATAGACGACCACCGGAACCTGATCGCGCTCACCTCGCGCCACCTCCTGCGCGATGAGCTCCTGGATCCCACCTGCGGCCGGCGCGGGCACGATCTCCACGTTGCCGCTCCGCGTCGAGACTTTGGTCTCGGACGCCGGCTGCGAGCTCTTGGTCTCGGAAGCCTGCTCGTTGCACGCGAGCAGCACGAGGCACGCGATCGCTGCCCGCATCACTTCGCGAAGAAGGGGGTGAGGGGGCGGGCGCACGCCGCGAGTCTACCTTCCAGAGCGACCACGGGCTCCACGTGCCGAGTGGTATCAACCGCCCATGGCGAACAAGGCAGTGAAGGCGAAGGCGGCGAAGACCAAGGTCAAGGCCGTCGCGAAGCAGGCGACGCCCAAGGTCAAGGCCGTCGCGAAGAAGGCCAAGGGACCCGAGCTCAAGCGGGTCGCGTTCACGATGTTCGAGGTCGAAGACCCGAAGCGCGCGCGCAACTTCTACGAGGACGTGCTGGGGTTCACGCGCGGGCTCGCAGCGCCGAACGGCCAGTGGACCGAATACGACCTGCCGGGCGGTGGTTGCCTCGCGCTGTTCCTGCCGCCGAAGCCCGAATACAAGCGCGGCACCGGCGGCGCAAGCATTGCCTTCGAAGTGAGCGACCTCGATTACACGCGCGGGCGCCTGCAGGCGGCGGGCGTACGCTTCATGGGCGACATTATCCACGGGCCGCACTGCCGGATGCAGAACATCCTCGATAGCGAGGGGAACTCGATCATCCTGCACCAGCTGAACAGGTAGCGATGGGGCGCTATGTCGCCTTGCTGCGCGGCATCAACGTCGGCGGCAAGAACATCATCAAGATGACGGACCTGAAGGCCTGCTTCGAGAAGCAGGGTTTCACCGATGTGGGCACGTACATTCAGAGCGGCAACGTCGTGTTCACGGCGGTGGCGAAGGAGGCGGTGGTCGAGCAGAAGATCGCGGTCGTGTTGGCCAAGACGTTCGCGTACGAGGCGGCGCTGGTGGTGCGGTCGCTGTCCGAGATGCGCACGATCGTCGGTAAGGCGCCGGAGGGCTTCGGGGGCAAGGCCGCGAAGTACAGGTACAACGTGCTGTTCCTGATGCCGCCGCTGACAGGCGCAACGGTGGTCAAGCTGGTGCCGTGCAGGGAGGGCGTCGACGAGGTGTGGGCGGGACGCGGCGTCCTGTATCACGCGCGGCTCGAGGCCAAGGCCACGCAGAGTTATCTATCCAAGGTGGTCGCGATGCCCATCTACCAGCGGATGACGATCCGCAACTGGAACACGACGACGGCGCTGCTGCGGATGATGGAGAGCTCGTCGACGTAGTACGGCGTTGGCATCTCGCCTTTCGCTTCATTCCTCGTCGCGGCCGCGTGCCGGCGCCGGCGCCGGATGGGCGCAGGGCTTCATCGCGACGTCTGTTCGGGCCCGGCGGCACCCGGGCGGATGGACGGATGTGGATGTAGCTAGAACGGCGCCTTCGCGACGCGCTTCAGCTTGGCCGTCACGTCGCCCGAGAGCGCGACGTCGTCGGGATGCAGCATGCGCACCGGCGCACCGCGCTTGAGGCTCACCTTCGTCAGATCGATCCAGATGACGTTGGGCGTGGTCGTGAGCTCGAAGAAGTAGCGCTTGTTCGTCAGGTCCATCACCGTGCGGTACTCGGTGTCGTAGACGCCCATGTTCTTGTACGGCGCTCCGAACGGCACCGAGACATTGCGCGCGATCGCGAACATGCTCGCGACGGCCTCGCGTTCGGTCTTGGGCTCCGGCAACAGCGACCGGAAGTACGTCGCGCGCACGAAACGATCACGCGGGTTCACGTTGCCCGGCAGCGCGAGCTCGCTGCTCGGCTTCGACAAGTCTTGTTTCTTGAGCAGCGCGAGCTGTTGGTCGTAGGGCGGATCGTTGGTCATGACGGTGTAGTCGCGTCCGTGATGGATGATCGGCTTGCCGTCGATGTACTCGACGATCGCGGAGTCGCCGGTTGCGTCCTCGAGCGCTAGGTGCACGGTGGCCTTACGCCCGCGGTGCTCGACCATCACCGGCTGGATCTGGTCGATGAGGGCGAGCGCTTCCTCGACCGTAGCGGCGGTGTCGAGGAGATACTGCGCCCACAGGCCGGCCTGCACGCCAGGCTTGCTCTCATCGCGCGGGCCGAAGTCCGTGGCGTTCAGATAGAGCATGTGGGCGCCGAGGCCACGCTCGTTGAAGCCATCGGCGGCGCCGAGCCCGTAGACGCCGGTCACGATACTGCCGTACTTCGAGGTCCACACCAGCGGGTGGTTCTTCACCACCAGCACGGGGCCGAGGTGTCCGCCGTCCCGCTCGATGCCGCGTGGAAACACGATGATCTCCGGCTGCGTGGACTCCGGCCAGTCCATCGTGCGCGCGACCAGGACCGCCTTGTCGTTGTCGTTCCACAGAACGCGCGTACAGGCCGTCGCGATCGGGGCGGCCACGATGGATGTCGCCAGCGCACACGCGAGCAGGGAGGTCAGGGGGCGGCTCATGGATCGTTGATGTGCAGCGCGCATACCAGGCGATTCCGCAATCCTCGGATCGACTGTCGGTCGACGGGAACCGTCCGGGCACGTGATGAGGCTCTCCTGGGGACTGCAGTGGGATCGCAATGGTCACTATGTCGGTCGGCTTGTGTGGGCGATCGGCGGGCACGGCAACGGTGGTCGATCTACGAGCATGCGGTCGCGCGGTTCGGCCCCGCGACTGCCGCCGCCTACCAGGGCGTGCTCTCATCGGCGATGGACCGATTCGGGGTTCCATGTCATCCAAGGTCCATGGTTCGCCCGGTGGATCCCATGCAAGCCATCGAGCACGAGCTCCAGAGCGAGCGAGCCTCCGCGCTCGGCGAGGCGGGGCGGGCGCTGGAGAAAGCCGTCGCCGCGCTCGCGGATACCGAGGAGAGCCTCGACGCCCTCGCGACTGCCGTGTGGAACTTCCTGATCGTGCGCGAAAGCCTGAAGATGTTCGATCATCAGGCTGCGCTGGATCTGTATGGGGTTCCGCGCCGGGTGATGGCGCGCGTGGGGATCGTCAAGCCTTCGCCGTAGCGAAGGATGGCCGGTCACGCGCGGGATGAGGCCCAACGCATTGACTACGGCTTTGTCATATCCGAGAGCACGTTCACGCTCTCGTCGATCCACGGGTCACGGGCGATGCCGTCGGCCCAGCGGGCCGCGCGGTCATCGGTCTTCGCACCGGGCCCTGGTGGGACCGGCTTGCCGTCGGCGAGCGGCTTCACCGTGTTGCGCGGCGGCAGCTCCTTCACGTCGGGCGACACAGCTTCGAGCGCGGCCTTCTGCTCCTTGCGACGCGCTTCCCACGCCGGCTTAGCGAGCGGGACCTTGGTGTCGTTGCGCCGCGCACGCAACACCTGCGTGGTGGCGGCGATCTTCGACAGGAGCGGATCCTTGGCGATGCGCGCGCCGCTCTTCTGCGCGAGCACGTCGGTCTTCCACGTGTGCGGCACCTTGTCGAACTGCTGCGCGTCGATCTTCGACCACTCGATTGCGTGGTCGAGCTCGCGCTCGCCCGACTCGATATGCCCCGCGGGATCGGGCAGCACGATGTCGGGCACCACGCCCTCGCGTTGCGTCGACGCACCGGTGACGCGGAAGAACTGCTGGATCGTCAGCTTGAGCACGCCGAGCTCGACCTTGCCGCCGGTCGCACGATCGAGATCGGCGAGCGTCTGCACCGTGCCCTTGCCGTGCGTCGGACCGGTGCCGACGATCACGGCGCGGCCGTAGTCCTGCATCGCACCGGCGAAGATCTCCGACGCCGAGGCGCTGAACCGATCTACGAGGACGACAACGGGCCCGTCGTATTCGGTGCCCTTCTTGTCGTCTTTGAGGACCTCTTTCTTGCCGCGGCTATCTTGCACCTGGACGACCGGCCCCTTGTCGATCAGCTCGCCGCTTATCTCGACGGCATCGAACAGGAGGCCACCGCCGTTGCTGCGCAGGTCGATCACCACGCCCGCGACCTTCTGCGCCTTGAGCTCGTTGAGCAGGCGCTTCACGTCACCGGCCGCGGTGCGCTGCCCGTTGCCCTTGCCGCCATAAAAGCTCGGCAGGTGGATGTAGCCGAACGCGGGGCTCCCCTTCTTCTGGATGACGGCGCCGCGCGCGTAGGCCTCCTCGATCTCGACCTTGTCGCGCGTGATCGCGACGGTCTCCTCGGAGCCGGCCGGCTTCTGCACGCGCAGCTTCACGACCGTGCCCTTGGGGCCGCGGATCATCTTCACGACCTCGTCGATCCGCATGTCGAACGTGTCGACGGGATCTTTGCCTTCGGCCGCGACCGCGAGGATGAGGTCTCCGGGGCCGATGCCGCCGTGGCGCCAGCTGGCACCACCGGGCACGAGCTCGGCGATCTCGATGTAGTGGTCCTTCTCGCGCAGCACCGCACCGATACCCTCGAGCGAGCCGGTGATCGCGATGTCGAAGTTTGCCTTGTCCGCGGGCGGCAGGTACGCCGAGTGCGGATCGAGGGCGGTGGTCACCGCGTTGACGAGGTCGGACGCAGCGTCGAGCGGGCCCTGCGTCTTCAGGCGCGCGAACCGGCCACTGTACGTCTTCGCGAGGTCCTCGCGCGCCTTGGCCTCGCGGCCCTCGGGCGTCGTCGGGATCTGCGCGAGCGGCATGGTGGCCGCTGCGTCCTTGTTCTTGTCGTCGTCCTTCTTGTCCTTGTCCTCGTCCTTGGCCTTCGCCTTCGGATCCTTCTTCTTGGCTTCGGCAGCGAGGCGATCCTCCATGCCGGCAACGCGCTCGAGGACCTCGAGCTCGAGGCGCTGGCGCCATCGCTCCTTGAGCTCGGCATCGGTCTTGGCCGCTTCGACCTTCTTCGGATCGAGCTCGACCGACTCTTCGTTGGTGAGCTCGAGAGGCGCGGCGAGCAAGCTCTCGACCATCTTCTCGACGACCGCGACCCGTGCCGCGAAGATCTTCGCGCCATCATGGGCGAGGTCGAGGCGGCCGGACTTGAGCTCGTCGTCGATCTTATCCTGGTACTTGGCCAGCGCGTCGCGATCCGATGCCAGGAGGAACATCTTCGCGCCGTCGAGCCGATCGAGATACGTCTTGAACGCGTCCTTCGACACGCGGTCGTCGATCGGTTTGCGGAGCAGGTGTTCGTCCTGGATCAGCTCGCCCACCGTCGACGCGAGGGCTGCCTCACGTGGGTCGGGTGGGGGAAGCGCAGGCTCTCCAGGAGCCGTGGAGGATTGAGGGGTGGGGCTGAGGTCGCGCGCGGGGCGGGCCGAGTCACCGGGGTTGGTGGCCTTCGACGAACAGGCCGCGAGGACCAAGGTCAGCAGAATGCGTCGGGTCGACACCCCGACAATGCTAGCCGGAACCGCGCAAGAATCCACGTTGTCGGCCGAGGGGATTGTTCGCAAGGTGCTCTCGCACCACGAGATTGGGTAATTCGCGATGGCCACGGGCAACCGATGTGCTCCAGTGCGCCGTCAGGCCGATGATGAGCACGTGGTGCCACCGGGCGTGTCGATGGGGACTCGCTCTTGCCCTCACTGTTGCCGTGGGCGGTACCGCGCATGCGTGGGCCATCCCCGAACTGGTAGGGCGCTATCTCCGTCACGAGCTCGCCGAGCGAGGATTTCCGGCGGCGCGACTCGAGGTAAGGAGCGTCGGTGTCGATCGCGTAGAGCTCACCAACGTGACGCTCGGGGACGGGATGTCGCTCGGCGAGGTCGAGCTCGATGCTGGATGGTCGCTCCTGTGGCGACCGGCGCACGCGCTCACCATTCGCGGCGCGCAGATCTCGCGCTCCGCGATCGAACGGTGGGCACGCTCCGGGAGTGGGATGACGAGCGCGCAGCGCGTCCAGGGGCCCATCGGGCGCCTGCCCATCGACGAGCTGCGGCTCGCCGACTGCACGGTCGATCTCGGGGCCACCCGGTTCACCGTGTCGGGCGGGATCGGTCTCCGGTCGTCGAGCGTGCACCTGCGCGCGCATACCGAGGCCTGGGACATAGGCCCGCTCGCACTGCGTAGCGTGGCCGTCACCGCCAAGGACGCCGGCGACGCGATTCGCGCCTGTGCGTCGGGGCAGGTCGACGGCATCGCCGCGGTGGAGGGCTGCACGACGGTGCCACGCGCCGGCCTGCTCGACACGCGCGCGCTCGATCTCGCGTGGTCGGCATCGTCACACATGGGCCTCGCGTGGGACGCGAACGGGCGTGGACGTGTCGCGTGGAAGGACGCCGGCGTGCGCATCGAGGACGCTGTTGTCGACGTGCGCGCGCCTGCGGCGCGGATCGGTGCGTTCACGCTCGGCGCAGTGCGCGTGCATGCCACGACCTCGGGCACCGTGACCCCGAGCAACGAGGTGCACGTCGATCGCACCAAGCTCGAGATCGCTGCTAACTCGGCCGCCGTCGATGATCTACGCGTCGGTGACCTCCAGATCGACGCCTCGGTCGCAGGTGCGGTCACCGCGGCACACGAGATCCGCATCGCGCGCTCGAGGTTCGGGCTCACCGCCGCAACGGCATCGATGCGCAAGCTCGGTCTCGTTGGTGTGCGGATCGACGGCACGGTGGCTGGCGCGCTGACCGCGCTGACCGTCGCAGGTAAGGCCCATGCGCGCCGCGCGACGGTGAAGGGATCGCATAGTACGCGTCTCGCGCGGGTCTCGATGCCGTTCGGGCTCTACGCGCGTACACGGCACGGGGAGCTGACATTGGTCGCAACCAAGCCAGCGGTGGCGACGGCCGCGGAAGCGACGCTCCTCGTCAACGAAGCCCCGCTGCGCGCGACCAAGCCGACGATCTCGCTGCGCCCGAAGGGGCCACTACCGATCGCGACGCTCGGTGAGCCCGCGCCGCAGATCCCGTGGAAGGCGGCGTCGATCGACTGGCGGGGCCGGACGTTCGTCGCGCCGACCGGGACGCTGTCGCTCGTCACCGCCCAGGATATCCAGCACATCGCGTGGCAGCGGATCGATGGTAACGGAGTCCTCCAGCTCGGCCCGGGCTTCGCCAAGTTCCGCGAGGTCGGCAACGACTCGCAGCTAACGGCCGGCAAGGTCGCGGTGCTCGGCGGCACGCTGACGGTCGCGGCACCACAGTCTCCGTCGGGCAAGCTCACGCTCGACGCGCACGGGCTCGCGCTGCCGCGCGTGCTCGCGTTCGCGGATGCCCACGTCGAGGCCACCGGGGTGCTCGACGGTATCGTCGAGGTGACGTCGAAAGCACCCGGGCAGTGCGAGCTGCACCGGTTGTCGCTGTGGGCCCGTGACGGCGGCGTGATGCGCGTGCGCGATCCGAAGCTGCGCGCCGAGTGGGCTGCCGCCGGTACGTCCAAGATCGCGGGGCGCGTCCACGGTGCCCTCGCCGACTTCAACTACACCTCGCTCACCTTCATGGTCTCGCCGCCCGGCGAGCATCCCGAGGTGCAGCTGGTAACTCGCGGCCGCGGTCGCCTGATCAAGCAGTCGCTGGACCTCGTCATCAACCTGCACGGCGCACGCGACGTCCTGCAGAAGCTCACCCGTCGCGTGTCCCGCTAGGAGCCCTCATGAAGCAGTTGTTCACGTCCGCTCTCGTCGCGATCTCCCTGGCCGGCTGCGCGGGCAGCCTGAAGGTCGAACCAGTCCAGGTGGAGCCGATCCACGTCACCGTGGACGTCAACTTGAAGGACACCAACGCACCCGCGACTACTGCTCCCAGTACGCGCGCCAGCAAGTAAGCGCCCCAGCGGGGGCAAGACGCCCCAGACGTCACGGAAGAGAATTTACCGGCGCCACCCAGCGTCTCGTGTCAGGTGATAGGTTCGCAAAGGGTGGCGACATGAACGCACTGGTGCACCTGACGCACGATTGCAACTTGCGGTGCCCGTACTGCTTCACGGGGAAAAAGTTCGATCGCGAGATGTCGATCGACACCGTGAAGCGGACCGCGGAGTTCGTGGTCGACTACGCCAGGCAACACGGCCAGCGCGCCGTGTTCTCGTTCTTCGGCGGCGAGCCGATGATGGCGTGGCCGATGCTGAAGGAGATGGTGCTGCACGCCGAGGAGGCCGCGAAGGCCGCCGGGGTGACGGCACTGTTCCGCATGAACACGAACGGGATGCTGATCAAGGAAGAGCACCTCGCGTTCTTCGAGGAGCACGACCTGATCTTCATCCTGTCGATCGACGGCAACAAAGAGATGCACGACGCCGAGCGCAAGACCGAGGGCGGTTACGGCTCGTTCGACGTGCTCGCCAAGAAGCTGCCGCGCTTTCTCGAGCACAACCCGGGACTGATGGCGTCGGTCGTCATCACACCCACCAACGTGAAGCACGCGGCCGACGGCATCGCGTTCCTTTTCGACCAGGGCTTCCGGTACCAGATCATCAAGCCAGACGTCACGCAGACCTGGTCGCGCGAGGACGTCGCGGAGCTCGAGCGCCAGTACGAGCGCGTCGCCGAGGACTACCTCGCACGGACGCGCCGCGGCGATGACCTGTATCTCAACCTACTCGACGACAAGTGGATCAACCACGCCAAGGGCGCCGAGGGCCTCTCGATCCGGTGCGACGTCGGCAGCTCGCAGATCTCGATCTCGCCGTCGGGCAACCTCTACCCGTGCGTGCGCTGGGTGAAGGAAGACGAGGACACCGTCCCCAAGCTCGGCGACGTGTTCACCGGCTTCCTCCCGGATCGGCTCGCCGACATCCGCGCGCAGGCCGCGGCGCCCAAGTCGCCATGCGGTGACTGTTCGTACAACGATGGTCGCTGCGCCAACGAGTGCGCGTGCGAGCACTACTCGGCGACCGGGCGCATCGACACGCCGGCGCCCGCGCTGTGCGAGCACGAGCGCGTGATGGTGCCGATCGCGGATCGCGTCGGAAACACCCTGTGGCGCGAGCGCAATCCCGTGTTCATGCAGAAGCTCTACCCGCTGACGCCAGCGTCGGAGCTGATCCAGATTCGAACGGACCGCAACGAGCCTACTGACGACGGAGCCAACCACCCATGAAGAAGAAGCTGCCGGTAGTAAAGAACACGCCAGCGTCAGCCCAGCGCGACCTCGCAGTCAAGCCTGTGAAGTCGACGAGCCGTCCCGAGTTCCCGACCCGCAGCGAGCTCGCTCGCAAGGCGGGCATGATCGGTGGAGCGACGCTGCTCGCCGGTGGCCTCGCGCACGCGCAGTCGGCACCCGCGAAGTCCGCGCCGGCCATGAAGCCCGCGCCGACCGCGCCGGCACCTGCCCCCACCCCGGTGGGCGAGGGCGCGCCGAAGCCCGCGACGCCTCCGCCGCCCGGCAAGGGCTCGGTCGATGGCAAGGAGCTCGGCAAGACCGCGCCGAAGTTCAAGGTCTACCGCGAGGGCGGTGGCATCGGTCCCGCCGAGGACATGTGGAACGAGGAAGAGGTCGAGGCCTTTATCAACTGGACGATGGCCAAGGAGGGCAAGCTCAACCTCAAGACGAACTACGCCTTCGAGCTCGACGGCGTGAAGTTCAACATCGACGCCTTCGATCCCGAGAAGAACGTAGGCTACGAGTACGTCGACAAGCTCGACTACGACTCCGACTACTTCACCAAGGAAGTTCGCGCGAAGTTCGACACGTGGATGAAGGAGAAGAAGGTCGCGATCCTCTTCATCGAGGTGAAGAAGAACCCCGACGCGGCAACGCTGCGCGGCAAGGTGGTGAAGTTCCTCAACGCCGTGAAGAAATCGCCGCCTGCGCCCGCGCCGGCCGCTGTGGCCGCTCCTCCAACCGAGGGTGCGGAGGCGGCTCCGACCATCCCCGCGAACGCGGACACCAAGGCGGCGGCTCCGCCGCCGACGGCGAAGCCCGTCGCGCCCGCGCAGACCAAGAAGTAGCTCTTGGCCAACTAACCGGCGTGCACCGGCGCATTGACGAACTCGTGCACGCGCGCGAGCAGCGTCTTGATGTCGAACGGCTTCGGCAACACGGCGTCGGCCCCGATCTCGTCGGCGCGCTGCCGTGGGTTGTCTGCGGCGGTGACCACGAGGATGTTGGTCGCGTGGCCGTGGCGACGCTCGAACTCGGCGGCGAACTCCCAGCCGTTCATGATCGGCATCAACATGTCGAGGATGATCAGCGCGGGCATCCGGCCCTCGATCGCACGGAGTGCCTCCGCACCGTTGCGTGCGATCTCGACCTCGAACCCCGAGGACTCGAGGATGACCTGCAGGGCTTCGGCGAGATCGGCCTCATCCTCGACCACGAGCACGTGTTTCGACATGGGACGTGAACGGACTGTGGTCACCGGATCCGTGATCCGGCAACCAGCAATCGCCGAGCGTGACAGCGGCGCTCAGCGCCCGATGCCGAGCGCTTCGCGAACGCGGTCGAGCGTGCGGCGTGCGGTGGTACGCGCCCTCGCCGCACCTTGCTCGAGCAGGGCGTCGATCTTCACCGGATCGGCCATCAGCGCCGTGTAGCGCTCGCGGGCCGGGCCGAGCTCGGCCTCGAGCTTCTCGAACAGCGCATTCTTCGCATCGCCCCAGCCGATGCCGGCGCGGAACCGCGCTGCGAGCACTTCGGTGTCCGCCGGCGTCGCCACCGCGCGGAACATCTGGAAGATGGTCGACGTGTCCGGATCCTTGGGAGCCTCCGGTGGCGAGGTATCGGTGACGATGCGATTCACGATCTTCTTCAGCTCCTTGCCCGACGCGAACAAGGGGATCGTGTTGTCGTAGCTCTTGCTCATCTTGCGGCCATCGAGACCGGGAACGATGGCGCTGTTCTCTTCCAGCTTGGCCTGCGGCAACCGCAGCACGTCCTTGCCGTAGATGTGGTTGATCCGTTGCGCGATGTCGCGCGCGATCTCGACGTGCTGGACCTGATCCTTGCCGACAGGGACGAAATCGACGTCGAACGCGACGATGTCGGCGGCCATCAGGACCGGGTAGCCATAGATGCCCATGTTGATGCCGGCATCGACGTCCTGCTCGCCGTCCTTCTCCTTGGCGTCGACGATCGCCTTGTAGGCGTGGGCCTTGTTCATCCAGCCCTTCGACGTGAAGCAGTTGAACACCCACGCGAGCTCGAAGATCTCGGGGATGTCGGACTGCCGGTAGAACGTCACCTTGTCGGTGTCGAGGCCGAGGGCGAGCCACGTTGCCGCGACCTCGCGCGTGAGGTGCGCGAGCTGCCTCGCGTCGTGCACCGTGGTCAGCGCGTGGTAGTCGGCGATGAAGTACATCGCCTCGTAGCCTTGGTCGGCCAGCCGGAGGGCGGGGCGGATGGCACCCAGGAGATTGCCGACGTGCGGGCTGCCGGTGGGCTTGATGCCGGTGAGAACGCGTTTGGGCACCCCACGTCGTACCGCAACGCGTGCTGGTAAGCGAGTGGTAGGCTTGTCGCCGATGCGCACCGTCCGCGCGACGCGCTACTTGACGCCGCTTCGCGAAGGCGGATCGGTCCCGGCCATCGTCGAGGCGAACGACGAGGGCACCTACGTCGTCAAATTCCGTGGCGCCGCGCAGGGGCCGCGTGCTCTGGTCGCCGAGATCATCGGCGGCGAGCTGGGGCGCGCCCTCGGGCTTCCCGTGCCGCAGCTCGTGCTCGTCGAGATCGATCCGCTCCTCGCGCGGTCGGAGCCTGATCAGGAGATCCAGGACCTGCTCCGCAAGAGCGCCGGCATGAACGTCGGGCTCGACTACTTGCCGGGCGCGCTCAACTGGGAGCCCACGCTCGCGCCGCCCCACGCCGAGCTGGCCGCGCGCGTGGTGTGGTTCGACGCGTTCATTTCCAACGTCGATCGCACCGTGCGCAACCCCAACATGTTGCGCTGGCACAAGCAGCTGTACCTGATCGACCACGGTGCGGCGCTGTACTTCCACCACGACTGGCCGAATCACCTGGCGCGTGCGCATTCGCCGTTCGCGCCCATCCGCCAGCACGTGCTGCTCGCGCGCGCCGGCGCTCTCCGCGCTGCGGATGCCGCGCTCGCGCCGCTGGTCACGGAGGCGCTGCTGACCGAGATTGTCGCCGCGGTCCCCGATGACTGGCTGACCGCCGAGCCCACGCCCGACGCCACGCGCCGCGGCTATGTCGAGCATCTCCTCGCGCGGGTCACGGGGCCGCGCGCTTTCGTCGAGGAGGCTCTGCGTGCGCGATAGCTATGACTACGCGATCATTCGGGTCGTCCCGCGCGTCGAGCGCGGCGAGCTCGTGAACGCCGGCGTGATCGTCTCGTGTCCCACGCGCGACTTCCTCGGCGCCAAGCTCGCGCTCGATCCCGCACGCCTGCGCGCCCTCGATCCATCGATCGACATCGCCGAGGTCGATGCGGCGCTCGCCGCGATTCCATGGATCGCCGCCGCCGATCCGCGAGGTGGCCCGATCGCCCTGTTGCCGCGCAGCGAGCGCTTTCACTGGCTGGTCGCACCACGCAGCGCGATCATCCAGACCTCACCGGTGCACACGGGGCTCTGCGACGACCCGACCGCCGCGCTGGACCAGCTCCTCGCGCGGCTCGTCCTACCCCCGCGCTAACTAACCGACCAGCTTCTTCAGGCGCTCGGGGTCGTCGGACTCGATCCAGTCCACGCCGAGCTCGACGAGGCGCTCGACCTCGGCCGTCGTGTTCGCACTCTCGGCGATCCGCTTGCCGGTCGTCGAACCGAGCGGAAAGATCGTGTGCGTCCCGATCGCGATCCCGCGCGCGTGCAGGCGCTTCACGGTCTCACCGCCGACGAGCGTGTGCTCGGCGCCGACCAGCCGCGAGCCGAGCAGGCGCCCGGCGAAGTTGGTCTCGAGAATCCGGTTGAGGAGGCGATGCGCGTTGGCGCGGATGCCCTTGCCGTAGCCACCATGCGCGGGCAGCTCGGTGGGCAGTAACGGCAGGCGATCGAGCAGCGGCCGCGCGAAGTTCAGCATCGTGTCGTCAAAGCAGAACCCGTGGGCGATCGACGGGCGGACGCGACTCGCGGCGCGCAGCTTGCGCGGATCGAACGACGTCAGAATCACGCGGTCCTCGACGCCTGCCTTCGCGATCACGTTGGCGACGACGGCGCCGATCTCCACACCCCACCAGCGCGGCATGTCGAGCTTGAGCTCGATGTTGATCGCGATCTTGCCGGCGACCTCACTCAGCACCTCGGCGAGCAGCGGAATCGGCTCCTCGCGCTCGTACTTCACGACGACCGGTGCGCCCTTCGCGTCGATGCCCATCGGGAGCTCGCGCCGGATGCGGAGCTTGGCCACCTGGTCCCAGGTCAGGTGGTCGGCGTCGAACGAGCTCCCGGTGAGCCTGCGCAGATTGTGGTCATGCAGGACGATCGCCTGATGATCGGCGGTGAGGCGGACGTCGAGCTCGATCGCATCGAGCCCGAGCTGCACGGCGCGCCGGAACCCGGCCAGCGTGTTCTCCTGGTGCAGGCGCGGAACGCCGCGATGACCGACGACGATCGGCTTGCGCTTGCCCGGCGCCAGGAATGGGTTCCCCCGCATCCTGTCTGGAAGCATGGCATTTATTCGCGCTTCTAGTACACGAGCTTGGTCGTCATCGCCGTGTCGTCCGCGCGGACGAAGTGGAGGTACCGGCCATCCGGGGGGGAGATCCAGGCGCCCATCTTTGGGGGTGTCGGGCGTATTGATCTCGGTCAGGGGCACGGGCAGCTCGAGCGGCGCATCGACCGAAGAGCGGCGAGAAATCTCGCGGTCGCTCGTGAACACGATCATGGTCCGCGTGTTCGCATCGATGGGCCTTCTGATCTGGCTGTCGGGGCCTTCTGTGAAGCAACGCAAAGTTGCGCAAACTCGCGACGTTCCGGCGTGACGAGGCGACGGGGCAGGGCTACACCCGGGCGCATGAAGCTACGCACGTCGCTGGTTGCCCTGTCGCTCGCCCTCGGTGCCTGCAGCAAGAAGGAGCCGCCCAGGTCCGAGCCGGAGACCAAGACGCCGCTGCCGGTGGCCGCTGCGGATGCCGCGCCCCCTGTGGACGCGGGCCCGACCGACGCGGAGAAGGTGGCCAAGAAGATCGCCGAAAATTTGGCGGCCGCCGAGAAGGAAAAGGCGCGGTGGACGCCCGAATTGGAGAAGGCGGCGATCGAGCTGCGCGAGAAGCAGTTCAAGGACACCACCGCGGCACTCACCGCCATCCTCGCGAGCGAGCACCGCACGCCGGGCGCCAAGGATCGCGATAGCGCGCGCCATCCGCTCGAGACGCTCGTGTTCTTCGGCGTGAAGCCGACGTCGACGGTGATCGAGCTCGGCGCGGGCGGTGGGTGGTACACGGAGATCCTGGCGCCGCTCGTCGGTGGCAAGGGCAAGCTGATCGTCGCTGGCGCGGATGCGAACGGTCCCGCCGACAAGATGGCCACGGCGTACGGCAAGGCGCTCGATCTGTTCCTCGCGAAGTCCAAGCTGTTCGAGAAGGTCCAACGCGTGACGCTGTCGCAGCCGCTCAAGCTCGGCGAGGACGGCAAGGCCGACGTCGTCATCGCGATCCGCGAGATGCACAACTGGCAGCGCCGCGGCGAGCTCGATGCGTACCTCGCGGCGGTCCACGCCGCGCTCGTCGATGGCGGCACGTTTGGCCTCGAGGCGCACCGCGCGAAGCCGGGCACCAAGGGCGAGGACACCGCCGAGTCGGGGTACCTCGCCGAGGAGTGGGTGATCGCGAAGGTCGAGGCGGCCGGGTTCAAGCTCGCGGAGAAGTCGGAGATCAACGCGAACCCGAAGGACACCAAGGACTATCCGAAGGGCGTCTGGACGCTGCCGCCGAACTTCCGCGAGGGCGACAAGGACCGCGAGAAGTACGCCGCGATCGGCGAGAGCGATCGCATGACGCTTCGGTTCACCAAGGTCGCGAAGCCCGCGAAGTGAGCGCTACAGCGGCGTGACGGTCACGCGGATGTGCTGCTCCTCGAGCGGCTCGTAGCGCTCGACGGTCACTGCGCGCACGGTGGTGGTGCTGTCCGCGCGCCCGGTATTCGGCTCGAGTTGCTGCGGCGCCGTGTTCGGACCCACGTCGAGCTCCTCGTCGATTTCGGTCCCGAGATCGTAGAGCACGACCTCCGAGGTCACGTCGCCCCAGCGCGGGCTGCCCTCTTCGTTGAACAGCGCGATGCCGTCGGGTCCCGTCGCGAAGAACCAGTCGTTCGACATGCCAAACATCGTCGCGAACGACAGGTTGTCACCGGGCGCCGCGTGGACGACGACCTCGAAGGCCTCACCGGGCGCAGCAGCGCCGTTCGCCGTGACCAGCTCGCCGGTGGCGACGACTCCGGCGGGCGGGCTGGCTGCGAGCGCGTCGCGCAGCGGTACCTGATTGCCGTCCTCGGCGAGGGCTTCGAGACCGACGCCATAGTCCGCGCTGCCGACGGTGAAGAGCGGCGCTGCCTCGGTATGAACGACGAACACGCCCGCCGACAATGGTGTCGCGATGCCGCGCTCGTAGCGGAGGGTGTTGCTGATCGGATAGGCGCCGCCGCCCTCCGCGAGATCCTCGAGCCCCTCGGGGGCCGGCTTGCCGGGCTCGAACATCACGGCGCTGCCACGGTGGACCGCGTACGCGACCGGGGACATCGTGATCTGGCGGGTACCGCGCGAGGTGACAAGCGTCGTCGGGCTCGAGACGTTTTCGATCCGCAGCGTGAACACTTGATCGGCGCCGAGCTCGAGCGTCGCGCGGATCATGCTGGGCACGCCGGGCAGCCTGAACGTGCTGCCGTCAGTGAGCGTGACCGTCTGGGGGACCACGCGCACGGTGGTGTCGGGATCTGCGTCGCCGAAATTGCGCTGCGGTTGATTGGTACCGGTCGCGTCCCCGATGCCCGGTTCCTGATCGAGCTCGGTGCCAGCGTCCCATACGCGCACGTAGGACGTCACGTCACCCGTGTTGGGCTGGCCGTCGACGTAGAGCGGGATGCCGTCTGGGCCGGGGGCGAAGAACCAGTCGTTCGACTCGCCGAACATGGCTGCGAACGTGACAGCGTGCCCGGTGTTGCCGCTGAACCGGATGATGAACGCCTCGCCGCGCTCGATAAAGCCGTACGACTCATCGGGCTGCGTCTCCTGGGCGCCCGCCTTGAGGACGGTCCACGGAGCGACGTTCTCGATGCGCACCTGGAAGTCGCGCGCTTCGTCGACCTCGACACCGATGTCGTCGATGGTGCCGTCGTCGTCGCCGCAGGCGGCGAGCGCCGACGCGCTGATGAGAAGAGCTCCGAGCTTCATGTCGTTCCTTTCTCGGGTAACGCACCGATCGATGCGAGATTCACGCCGCGGGTGAGCGCGCTCCCTAAGGGGTCGTCGTGCCAGGCGGTGCGCTCGTGGCGCACGTGGAGGATTCCCGCACGTCGTGCGCGTATGCTCTGCTCCATGGACCCCACGGCATTCGTTCGCGACCTCGAGGCGTACAAGGCAGAGCGCCTCGCTCCGATCATCGGTGCCGGGCGCACTTCGCTCGATGGCGCCCCCGCGGGCGATCCGAAGGCGCTGCTCCAGGTCGCGCTCGTCAACGAGATCAGCGTCAGCGAGCTCGCGGCGGTGTGGATCCCGACGACCGCTGAGGTCGACGTGAAGATCGCGTTCGCGCGTCAGGCGGGCGACGAAGCCGGGCATTTCCAGCTGGTCGCGGGGCGGCTCACCGCGCTCGGCATCGACGTCGCCGCGTTCACGCCACCGCCCGACAACGCGCTGTTCGCGTTCCTGAAGGGGCTCGAAGGCACGGTGCCACGCATCGCCGGCGGTTTGTTCACGCTGGAGTCGCTGGCCTACAACGTGAACGAGAACTTTATGGCGTATTGCGCGCAGCGCGGCGACGACGAGACGGTGCGCATCTATCGCGAGTACATCCAGCCCGACGAGCGCGCGCATCAAGAGCTCGGGCAAAAGCTGCTCGCGAAATACGCGACGACGCCCGCGCTGCAAGACGCGGCGCGCGCGACCGTGGGCAAGGTGCTGGAGATCGCGACGGCGGCGCGCGCCCAGGCCGCCGTCAAGCTCGGCACGGCCTGCTTCCCCGGCTGCTAGCTCCCGCGTGCGTTGGACCGCGCTCACGGTGGCCTCGCGCGAGCGCTGCCGGCGCCCTCGTGTTCGCCCTGCTACCTGGGTCGTGGATGCCGAGGGAAACCCTGAGAGCGGCGTTGTTGGTGTTCGCGGCCTGCGGGCATTCGAGCAGTGATGACGCGGCGGACGGCTCGATCGGCGTGATCGTCGACGACGCCGCCGGGGATGCGGAGGTCGTGAGCGATGGCGCGCGCGATACGGCGGTCGATGCTCGCGTGGATGGTGCGGTCGATGCGGCGACCGATGCCGCGGTCGATGCGCCGGTCGACGCGGCGATCGATGCCCCACCGGTCAACCCGGTCTCGTCGCTCTCGTTCGCTGCCCCCGTGTATTACGCGTCCGGCTACAAGCCGTACTTCGTGCGCTCCGGCGATCTGGATGGTGACGGCGATCTCGATCTGGTGGTCGGCAACGAACAGGCGAGCGCGGTCGCCGTGTTCCGCAACGCTGGTGGCTCGTTCGTGCGGGTAGCCGAGTTCCCGACCGGCGTGTATCCGACGGGCGCCGCGCTCGTGGACCTCGACCGCGACGGGTGGCTCGACGTGATCACCGCCGACTATCGTGGTGACTCGGTGAGCGTGCTGCGCGGGCGCGGCGACGCGACGCTGTTCATGGCGACCAGCTATCCGACCGTTCCCGGGGGCGAGACGTCGAACGTCGCGGCGGGCGATATCGATGGCGATGCCATCGCGGATGTCATCGCCACGAATCCGCAGCGCGCATCCGCGAGCGTCTTCCTCGGGCAGGCGAACGGTACGCTGATCGTGGCGCAGACGATCGTGCTCGGTACGCCCGGAAGCGCGGAGCCGTATTCGGTGGCGATCGGCGACTTCGATCGCGACGGCCGCAATGATGCTGCGATCGCCGACGACCGCCTCGGCCGCGTGCGCGTGTACCTCGGCAACGGCGACGGGACGTTCACGGTGGGGACGACGCCCGCGATCGGCGGCGTGCGCTCGCACATCTTGCTCGCGCACGACATGGATCGCGATGGCAACCTGGACGTGGTGGTCGCCAACCGCAACAGCGATGACGTCAGCGTCCTGCGCGGTAACGGCAATGGCACGTTCCGCACCGCGATCGTCACCAGCACCGGCTTCAACACGGGTCCGTATTCGCTCGCGATCGCGGATTTCAACCTCGATGGCAACCCCGACGTCGCGACCGCCAACTTCATGACCAGCTCGATGTCGGTGCTGGTCGGGCGCGGCGACGGCACGTTCTCGGCGGTGGTCTCCGGTGGCGTGATCGGTGGCACCTCGTATGGCATCGCGGCGGGCGACTTCGACGGCGACGGCAAGCCAGACCTCGCCATCGCGAATGCGACGTCCAACAACATCGCGATCGTGCGCAACACCTCCGAATAGGGTCGGACCCTACTTGCACAACCTGGCGTTGACGTAAGTGCGCTCCAGGTTGTGCAAGTAGGGTCCGACCCTAATCTCAAGAACCCGCTCACCGCTCGACGACGAGGCAGGTCGTCGATGCGTGCGCGAGCAGCTTGCCCGCGGTGTCGAACAGCTTGCCCTCGGCGGTCATGATGCGGCTCCCGCGATGCACCACGTGGCCTTCGGCGACGAAGTCTCCGGTGTTCGCCGTCACCGGCCGGGTGAGGTGTACGTTGAGATCGACCGTGGTGTAGCCGTGCTGGGCGTCGAGCGCCGACATCACCGCCGCGCCCATGCACGAGTCGAGCAGCGTGCACAGCATCCCGCCATGCACGCCCATCATCGGGTTGTACATGTACTCGGCGAACGTGCCGGTGAACCTGGTCATGCCGTCGCCAACCTCGGCGAGCCGGAAGCCGAGCGTGTACTGGATCGGCGCTGGGGGCAGCTCGCCATCGATGATCGCCTGGAGGAAGGCGCGCCCCGTCTTGCCGGTGGCGCCTTGCGCGGTGAGGAGCGGATCGGACCACTGGACGGTGCGCGTGCGGTCGGGCATCGGCGCAGTGTAGGCCAAGGGACCGTGTCTGCCGTTGGACGCGGTGCGTGGCCGGCAGTCCACGGGCCGTGTAACTAGGCGTCCCTGGCCGGGTTTTGCGTGGCATCGCGGCTGCACTACCGGGGGCATGCTTCGCTCGATCACAGCTGCGTTGGTCATTGCGACTACGGTATCGCCCGCCGTCGCGAGCGATACGCGGCTTCGTCTCATCCCTGCCGAGCAAGAGCCTGCGGGCTCGCGCGCGACGACCAACGATACCGAGCTCGCGGCATTGCGCGAGAAGGTCGCGACCGATCCCAAGGATCGCGCGGCGCGGTTCGAGCTCGTGCGCGCGCTGCAGCGGGCCGGCAAGCTGCAGGAGGCGCTGACCGCTGCGCAGGCGTGGCGCACCGTCGACGCGTACAACCTCGTCGTCGTCCGCCTGCTCGGTGACATCTACAGCGAGCTCGGCGAACGCGCGAAGGCGCGCCGCGCCTATTCGGCGGTCGTCGAGCTGCTGCCTAAGGATGCAGCAGCGCACCGCGCACTCGCGAGCGTGCTGAAGCAAGCGGGGGATCTACAGGGCGCGTACGACCGCCTCACCGCCGCGGCGGAGCAGAACACCAAGGATCGCCGCCTCGCATTCGAGCTCGCCGATGTCGCCGCGCGCCTCGGCAAGGTCGACGAGGCGCGCACGCGGTTCGAAGCGATCATCGCCGACCCGGAGACGGCCGAGGCCGTGCGGTATCCGGCGAAGCAGCGCCTCGCGCAGATCTATCAGCAGCTCGGCAACACCACGGCGGTGAAGGAGCTCGCACTCAAGGGCGGCACCGCCAACGACATCAAGGTCTACCTGACTTGGGACACGGACCACTCCGACGTCGATCTGTGGGTGACCAACCCCGCCGGCGAGAAGGTGTTCTATTCGCACAAGCAGGGCAAGTTCGGCGAGGCTCTCTACGACGACGTCACGACCGGCTACGGCCCCGAGAGCTTCACCGCCCCGACGGCCGCGCGCGGCGCGTATGTCGTGCAGGTGAACTACTTCGGCCGCGGTCGGTCGAACTTCAGCGAGGCGCGCGGCGAAGTGGTCGTCGTCCTCGACGAAGGCAAGCCGAGCGAGCAGAAGCACGTCCTCCCCTACAAGTTGTTCGACGAGAAGCAGACTGTCACCGTGGCCCGCATCCAGGTAGGAGCCAAGTAATGCTGACCAAGACCCTCCGTTCCGTGCTGTTGTCGACGGTGCTCATCTCGTGCGGCCGTACCAACCGTGGCGAGGAGAAGCATGCCTCGGTGCTGACCACGGCCGCCCGGCCCGCGATGGCTCTGCCGCTATCGGCGATCACGGTGCGCGGCGACCTGCTCGTGAAGCGCGACGCCGCGTGGGAGCCGCTCACCGAGGGCGGGTCGCTCGCGGGCGTGCGCGAGGTCAAGAGCCTGCGCCGTGGCGCGATCATCGCGCTCGGTGATGCGCCTACGTCGCCGCTCGTCTACCTACGCGGGAACAGCAGGCTCGCGCTCGGGCAGGAAGGCATCAACGTCCACCTCGCCGTGCTCGAGGGCCGCGCGCGCATTCGCCACGGCGCGAAGACCACGGTGTTTGTCGACACCGAGAGCGGCGACGCGGTGGTCACCGGCGACGTGCTCGTCGATGCGCTGCCGGCATCGCGCGCCGACATCGTGCCCACCGGCGCCCGCCCGGCGGCGGCCGAGTGGAGCTTCGCGCTGGCGCTGCCCGAGACCGGCGCGGGCTTTGGCCGCTTGGAGGCGCGCGCGACGGCGGACCGCATGGATCCGCTCGAGCTGAAGGCCCTGCACGTCGACGTCAAGACGGCGGGCGACCTCGCGGTCACCGAGGTCACCCACGTGTTCCACAACGCCGTCGACGAGCAGCGCGAGGGCACGTTCCGGTTCCCGCTGCCCGAGGGGGCGATGCTCGTCGGCATGGCACTCGAGATCGAGGGCCGCATGGTCGAGGGCGAGATCGTCGAGCGCGAGAAGGCGCGCGCAGTCTACGAGAAGATCGTCGATGAGATGCTCGACCCGGCGCTGCTCGAGTGGGAGCAGGGCAACTGGTTCAAGCTCCGCGTGTTCCCGCTGCCGCCGAAGGCCGACAAGAAGGTCGTCATCCGTTATGTCACGCCGCTCACGCGTGGCGCGACCGGCTGGGAGTACGCATACGCGGTCAGCACGCCGGACCAGGGTTCGCTCGGCGAGCTCACGGTTACCGTCGATGGCCAGGTCGCGCTCACGCAGCGCGCCGTGGCCCAGGGCGTGGACCTCGTCGTTCCCGTTTCAGCCGCCCGCGTGCCGGCCGTGATGAAGGAGACACGCAAGGACGCGGTGTACACGGCGGTGCGGTTCGCGCCCAATCTTACGACGCTGTCGATGCCGCCGTTCAGTGGCCGCAAGGTGGCCGTGGTGTTCGACACGTCGCGCTCGGCGCTCGAGGGCCGAGCGCAGGCGCTCGAGGTGCTCGAGTCGACGCTGAAGCAGCTGTCGCCGACGGATGCGTTCGTGGTGCTCGCGAGTGACATCGAGGTGCGCCCGACGAGCGAGACGTTCGTGCCGGTGACGAACGAGGCGATCGCACACGCGGTCGAGCAGCTGAAGGCGATCGAGCCCGACGGTGCGAGCGATGTGGGCGTGGCGCTCGCCGCGCTCGACCAGCGCGACCCGACCGACGTGATCTACATCGGCGACGGCATCGCGACCTGGGGCGAGCTGCGCACGGCCGAGCTCGGCAAGCTCGCGGACAAGATCAACGCGCCGATCGAGGCCGCGCTGATCGGCAAGGGCGCGAGCACCTCGCTGTGGGGCGAGCTGTCAGGCCGCACCGGCGGGCGCGCGATGATCGTGAAGAGCCAGATCGACCAGCAGCGGTTCGCGCTCGCGGCCACCCAGGCCGAAGCTCCGCGCCTCACCCGCGCGCGCGTGCAGGCCCCCGCGGGCTCGCTCGTGTTCCCGCAGCAGGCGGCAACGCTGTTCAACGGCGACGAGATCGTGGCCGTGATGAAGACGCCGATCGATCAGCCGCTGCCGACGACCCTCGAGCTGACCGGCATGCTCGCCGGCAAGCCGTACACCGAGAAGATCAGCCTCACGGCCGCGGTGGCGACGGATCGCGTGGCGCAGCGGTGGGCACGTCAGGAGCTCGCGCGCATGGAGCAAAGCGACGCGACGAAGGAAGACATCGTCGCGCTGTCGACGGAGATGGGCGTGATGAGCAAGTACACCTCGCTGCTCGTCCTCGAGAACGACGAAGCCTACAAGCAGCACCAGATCGCGCGCAAGCAGGCGGAGGCGCAGCAGCTCGCGCAGGCCCCCACCGTCACCGGTGGTGATCTCGACACGCTCGGCAATCGCCAAGCGAGCCTGTCGCCCGACGAGATCCAGCCCGGCGATCCGGAGATCAAGATCCCCGCGCCGCGCGACGCACGCTCCGTCGTCGTCAGCTTCCCGTTTGGCGAGACCAAGCTCGCGATGTGGGACGACGATCAGGCGGCGTGGATGGTGCGGTTCCTGATCGATCAACAGACCGCCGACGGCGTGTACAAGGTGCGCGTCACCATCACGCACGCCGATGGCCACATCGAGGTGCTCGAGCTGCCGTACACCGTCGACACCAAGGCACCGCTCGTCGAGGTGACGGCGATCAAGCAGGGCACGGGCTACCTCATCAAGGCGCGCCAGACCGCCGATGACTACAAGCGCAAGGACGCCGATCGCGTCGAGGTGCTCCTCCCCGACGGCACGGTCATGCAATTGAAGATGACCGCGTGGGGCCGGTTCGAGGGCACGTGGCAGCCGGCGAGCCCGCTCGCTGCCCCGGTGACCCTCCGCGTGGTGGCGCGCGACAATGCGCTCAACCAGGCGACGCAGGAGCTCGTGGTTCAATGATCGCGCTGGTCGTCGTCGCGTCGCTCGCTGCGGTGCACACCAACATCACCGAGGTCCGCGCGTGTTACCCGCTCGGCGGGGGCGAGTTCCTCGTCGGTACCGGTGGCGGTCTGGTCCGCGTCGACGAGCGCGGCCAGGCGCGCGCGGTGTGGACGGCGGTCGATGGTCTCCCCGGCACGCGCATCGACGCCATCGCCAAGGACGGTGACCAGCTGTGGATCGGCACCGAGGCGGGCGCGGCGGCGGTGACGTTCGACGGTGACAACCTCGCGATCACGCGGATCGTGGAGACCAAGCCGGTGCGCGACGTCGTGACGTTCGGCGGTGCGACCTACGTGGCGACGTGGGAAGGCGGCGTGAAGAAGGCGGGGAAGGCGATGCCGTTCCGCGGCGGCAACCATCCGCCGAATCGTTCGCGCGTGTCGTCACTCGCGGTCGCCGACGGTGCGCTGTGGGCCGGCACCTCGGGCGGCCTGTACAAGCTGACCAATGGCACCTTCGAGCTCGTCACGATCGCGACCGGTGCAAACGAGGTGACCTCGCTGCTCGGCGACGGCAAGACGCTGTGGATCGCGACGACGGCGGGCCTGTACACGCGCGAGGGCTCCACCGTGCGCAGCTACGGCGGTGGTGACCTGCGGCGCGTGGCCCGGGTCGACGGTACGATCGTCGTCGGTGGCTTCGGCGGCGAGCTCGTGCGCGTCGAGCGCGGCCGCCTCGTGCGCACCGACCTCGCGCGTGGCCTCGCGATGCCGCAAGCGATCAGCGAGCGCGACGGTGCCGCGTGTGCGGGTGGGCTCGACGGTCTGTATCTGCGGCCGCGCAAGGACGCCGCGTGGATCTCCGCGAAGCGCCCATCGGGGTTGCCAGCCAACGACGTCTCGGCGATCGCGGCCGACGGGGACCGCCTGTGGGTGGGCACGTTCGATCACGGCGTCGCGGTGCTCGAGCGCGGCGCGTGGCGCACGCTCGGGAGCCGCAACATCGACCCGCGCGTCAACGCGGTGCTCGTCGAAAAGCGCGCGAACATGGCGTCGAGGATCTGGGTCGGCACCGCGACCGGCATCTCGCTGATCGACGGAGACAACGTCACCCAGCTGACCAAGCGCGATGGTCTCCCCGCGCGCGGCGTGCTCTCGCTCGCCCAGCTGCGCGACGGCCGCATCCTCGCGGGCACGATGAACGGCGCCGTCATCATCGGTGATGGTCGGCCGGTGCCACTCGGCGTTAAGCAGAACGTCGAGGTAAAGAACGTGTGGGCGGTCGCCGAAGATGCGGACGGGTATCTGTGGCTCGGCACTACGACCGGCGTCTATCGCGGCCGCGAGAGCGATGCGGCGTGGACGCGCTACTCGGTCGCGACGGGCCACCTGCGCGATGACTGGGTGATGGCGCTCGCGGTGAAGGGCTCCGCGGTCTGGGTCGGCACGTACAAAGGTGGCGTCACGCGCTTTGCCTACGGTGCGGCCGGCGTGTCGACCACAGCGCTGGGCGACGGCTGGATCAACCCGGGTGGCCTCACGTGGATCGGCGAGCGCCTGTACGCGTCGACGATGGAAGGCCTGCGCATCGGGGATGGCGAGAGCGCCGCATGGACCACGCTGGGCAAGTTACCCGGCCGCGACACCACCGCGGTGGCTGCGGTGGGCGATCGCCTGTGGGTTTCGACGCGCCGAGGTCTATGGACACGGCGGGCTGACAACAGACCCGGCTACCCGAGTGGTCTCCCGGGAAGCCCCGGCGTGATGTCGCGCAGATAGCCGCGGCCCGCGCCTTGCTCGGAGGGCAGGTATGCTGAGCGTGCTCGCATTTACCGTCGTCATCGCGACCATCTTGATGTCGCTGCGCCCAGAGCCTCGCGATCGCCCCGCCCAGTAGTACGTTCGCAGCGATGGCGACGATCGAGGTCAACGGGACCACGCTCTACTACGAGGACACGGGGCCGGGGGCGACCGGGGAGACCATCGCCTTCAGTCATGGGCTACTCTGGGGCACCGAGCTGTTCGCCGCACAGATCGGGGCGCTGCGAGGTTCTTACCGGTGCATTGCCTGGGACCACCGCGGGCAAGGCCGCAGTGCGGCGGATCCGCACCGTCACGACATCGGCATGGAGCTGGTGTGGAAGGACGCCACGGCGTTTCTCGAGGCGGTGGCGGGCGGGCCCGTGCACTTCTGCGGGCTCTCGATGGGCGGCTTCGTGGGCATGCGGATGGCCGCGCGCCGTCCTGATCTCGTGCGCTCGCTGGTGCTGATCGAGACCTCCGCGGATCCGGAGCCCCCCGAGAACGTCGGCCGCTACCGCGTGCTCACGCGCGTGGTGCGCATGCTAGGGCCGCGAGTCGTGATGAAGCGGGTCGCGCCGATCATGCTCGGTCGGACGATCCTCACGGATGCCTCACGGCGCACCGAGCGCGATCGCTACATCGAGCTCATGGCACGCCGGAAAGACATCTGGCGTGCCGTTAACGGTGTCATCGACCGTGCGGGGATTCATGACGAGCTGTCGCGTATCCGCGTGCCCACGGTAGTGCTGGTGGGCAGCGAGGATGTCGCAACGCCGCTCGCGAAGGCGCAGCGCATCGTGGCGGGGATTACGGGGGCCACGTTGGTCGAGATCCCTCGTGCGGGCCACTCGTCCACGGTCGAGGAGCCGCGGGCCGTGAACGCGGCGATAGAGGGGTTTCTGAGCGGCCTCCGGGCGTGAGGACAAGCGTGCCGCGCGCGGCGTTCGGCCCTACGCTTGGAGAGAGTGCCCGCGATCCTCATCGTCGACGACAGCCTCACGGTTCGTACGGACCTCGGCGAGGCCCTCGAAGCTGCGGGGTTTCGTGCAATCCCATGCGGCACCATCGCGGAAGCGCGTAGCGCCCTTCGGTCGCAGCAGGTCGCACTCGCGATCCTCGACGTCCGACTGCCGGATGGCGATGGCATCGAGTTGCTACAGAAGATCCGGCGTGATCCGACGATCGGCGAGCTACCCGTGCTCATGCTGTCGTCGGAGGCGGACGTCGAGGACCGCGTGCGTGGCTTGCAGACCGGCGCGAGCGACTTCGTCGGGAAGCCCTACGACACCACGCATGTCATCGCCCGCATCCGCCAGCTGATCGGTGGCCCGCCGGTGCGCGACCTCGTGCTGGTGATCGACGACAACGATCTGTATCGCAAAGACGTCGGTGAAGCACTGGCGGGCGCGGGGTTCGCCACCGCGGTCGCGCGCAGTGGCGCCGAGGGCCTGCAGCTCGCGGCGAGCGTACGGCCGACGGCGGTCCTGGTCGCGGCGACGATGCCCGACGTCGATGGCCCGAGTGTCGTACGCCGCCTGCGCCTCGATCCTGGCCTACGCACCACGCCGGTGCTGCTCCTCGCGACCAGCGGTGAGGCCAAGGATGCCGAGGTGCGCGCGCTCGAGGCAGGTGCAGATGGCCTCGTGCGCAAGGATGACCTGGCCGTCGTGGTGGCGCGGATCCGGGCGTTGCTTCGCTCCGTCGGTGCCAGCGGCCTGCGCATCACCGGCAGCACGCTGGCGCCCAAGCGCATCCTTGCCGTCGACGACGACCCCGATTACCTCGAGTTGCTCGGCGATCGCCTGCGCAAGCGCGGCTACGACGTGGTGCGCGCGGAGTCCGGCGAGGATGCGATCAAGCTGCTGTCGTTGCAGAGCGCCGATTGCATCCTCCTCGATCGTTCGATGGCCGGCATCGGCGGTATCGAGACCTGCAAGCGGCTCAAGGCCGCGCCCGGGGTGCGCGACATCCCGCTTATCATGCTCACCGCGACCGACAAGCGCGAAGCCGTGCTCGAAGGTCTGTCCGCCGGTGCCGACGACTACCTCACGAAGGGCAGTGGCTTCGAGGTGCTGACGGCGCGCGTGCAGGCCCAGATCCGGCGCAAGCAGATCGAGGACGAGCAGCGCCTCGTGCGCGATCGCCTCCTGCGCAGCGAGCTCGAAGCGTCCGAGGCCCGCGCCGCCCGCGAGCTGGCCGAGAAGCGCGCCGCGTTCGCCGATCAGCTGGAGGCCACCAACGCCGAGCTCGTGCGGACGAATCGCGAGCTCGAGGCGTTCAGCTACTCGGTCTCCCACGATCTGCGCGCGCCGCTCCGCACCATCAATGCCTTCGTGCTCGCGCTCGTCGAGGACCTGGGCGAAAAGCTCGAAGGCCGTAGCCTCGATCACATTCGCCGCGTCCTCGCGGCGTCGTCGCGGATGGGCGACCTGATCGACTCGCTCCTCGAGCTCGCGCGGATCAGCCGCGTGCCGCTCGGTCGTCATCGCATCGATCTGTCGGTGCTGGCGACGGCGGCGATCTACGATCTCGCGCGAGGCGAGTCGAGGCGTGATGTCGACATCATCGTCACGCCGCATCTCGAGGTCGACGCCGATGCGCGCCTGATGCGGATCCTCCTCGATAACCTGTTCGACAACGCGTGGAAGTTCACGGCGGAGTGCGAGCGGCCGACGATCGAGCTCGGCGTGTCACATCAGGGCGACGAGCCCGTGTACTACGTCCGCGACAACGGCGAGGGCTTCGACATGGCGCACGCCGATCGCCTGTTCACCCCGTTCGCGTGCATCGACGGTAACCCGTCTCGCCGCGGCATCGGCATCGGGCTGGCCACGGTGCGCAAGATCGTCGAGCGCCACGGTGGCCGCGTATGGGCCGAGGGGCAGCCGGATCGCGGGGCGCAGATCTCGTTCACCGTCCCCGCGCCGCAAACCAGTTAGCGGCCGGCGGGGCACGACGGTGACAGGGAGGGCTTCCCCCTCGTGTACCCGGACGACAACGCAGCGCGCCGTTCGTGCGCGCGCGAGTGCGATCGCGAGCGTACGCCGGAAGCGACTCTCGATCCCACTCCGAGACGGGTGCGGCGCTTGCTGGTCCTCGCGGTATGAGCGACCCAGGTGCCTTGCACGCCCGCGTTCGCGCGCCGTCCGCGGTGGACGATCGCGCACCGAGCGCCGGAGGTCGTGACACGCGCGGGCAGCATGTGATCTCCCGACGCCTACGTACCGGCTTCTTGGTCTCGAGCTGCGTGTGTGTGGCAATGGTGCCAACCCTCGGCGCGATCGCGCCACGTGCACCCGCGCTCGTGCCGGTGCCCGGAGCGGAGGTGCTCGCCGTCGAAGGCGGCCTCGTTCGCTATCAGAGCACCGGTAGCGGGAGCGAGGCCGTGCTGTTCTTGCATGGCTTCAACAGTCAGCTCTCGATCTGGAGCGACGTGTGGCCCCACGTCACGGCGTGCGGCCGCAGTGTTCGCATCGACATCCCGGGCTACGGCGGATCGACGTGGCCCGCGGCGTCTTACGCATTGCCCGACCAGGCCGCGCGGGTGATGACCTTCATCGATGCCCTCGGCCTGACACGCGTGACGCTCGTCGGCGTGTCCATGGGCGGCTCCCTCGCGGCATGGCTCGCCGCCCACTATCCGACGCGCATCAAAGGGCTCGTGCTGGTCGCGCCATCGGGCTATCCAGGTTCTCTCCAGTACAAGGGCCCGTTCGGGCACTTGCTCGGCAATGGCCTGGTCAGCCGCGCCGCGACGTGGGTCGCCGACACCAGCGCCTATCGCTGGCTGTACCCTGATAGTCGTGCGCTGCATGCACTTACCGTGACAGCGTCCTACGGGGACGCGTGGGCGCGCGCGCTCGCCTCCATTCGCGTTCATACGTGGCTGGTGTGGTCGAGGGGGGATGCGACGGTCCCGTTCGCCAACGCGGAGGCCGTGGCGCGCGCCATCCCGGTGCATACGCTCATTCCGCTGGCGGCGCACGTCGGCCACGACCTCCCCGCCAAGCGCGTGGCGCTGATCGGTGAGCTCGCGTGTCGCGTGCATCGTGGTGAGTCACCCGAGGTGATCCAGCGCGCGCTGGACGCGTCTCTCCAACACAACGGTGATCGATGACGGTGATACCTAGCGAGGTTCGCGAACGGATCGGCGTCGAGAAGGCGCGGAGCTACCAGGTAACGGCCCGTGACATCCGGCGCTTCGCGCAAGCGATTGGTGATGACGAACCCGTCGTGGGCGATGACGGCAGGCTCGTCGCGCCCGCGCTGTTCTGCCAGGTGTTCATGTTCGAGGACGTGCCGGCCGAGGAGCTTCCGCCGGACGGTTCGCCGAAGGAGCTCGAGCTCCCGATCCCGGCGACGCGGACGGTGGGTGGCGCGAGCGAGTTCGAGGTGCTCGGACGCGTGCGCGAGCACGACGTCATTACCGTGCACTCCACGCTCAAGGACGTCGTCGCCAAGGAAGGCAAGCGCGGAACACTCTTCCTCGTCGTGGTCGAGACCGTCTTCCACAACCAGCACGGCGAACCGGTCGCGCGCGAGACCGCAACCTACGTGAAGCGATGAGGTCACTCAGCCATCCCTCTGCATTCGAGTTGCGGGTTACGCCCAGCCGCATCCAGCTGTTCACGTTCGGTGCGATCACGTGGAACCGGCACAAGATCCACTTCGATCGCGCGCACGCGCAGGCCGAAGGGCACGACGACGTCGTGGTCCAGCGCGGCCTCCTCGGCAACTTCCTCGCGCGCTCGGTCGCGCGCTGGGCCGGCGCGGCGGGGCGGCTCGAGCGCTTGCAGTGGAAGGTCATCCAGAGCGCTTTTCCCGATCAGGAGCTGCGCTGTCAGGGAGCGGTGACGCGCGTCTCCGAGACCGCCGACGGAACGGTCGTCGAGTGCGCGGTGCAGATCCTCGATCCCCGCGGAGCTCAGGTCGCCGTGGGCGAAGCCCGAGTGAGGTTCGGATGAGCAATGCCTCTCTGATCGACAAGCTCAAGGACCAGGCGCTGCGCGTGGGCTATGCGCGCGCGCTCGAAGCGTCGCTGTACGAGGTGGTCAACAAGTACGTCTGCCTGCGCCGCCTCGAGATCATCCATCTCTCACGCGAGCGCCTCGAACCCCTCGAGCTCGTGAAGACCGCGCGGCTCTCGTCGCGGATCGCCACCGAGCGCGAGCTGCTGGCGATGCGCGGCGATTCGAAATGGAGTCTTGGCGACGAGCTACTCTCGGACTATCGCGCCGGTGACCGCTGCCTGCTCAGCTTCGTCGACGACAAGCCCGCGGGCTATACGTGGGTGCACACGCGCGGCCGCCCGAAGATCTTTCAAGGCCTCTACATCGAGATCCCACCCGATCACCTCTACAACTACGCCGGGTACACGCTGCCGGAGTTTCGCGGTTACGGGCTGCAACCCTACCGTCACCACGCCGTGCTCAACCAGCCCGAGTGGCGCGATCGCAAGGGGATGATCGGTTTCGTGCAGGCGATCAACTGGAGCTCACGACGCGGCCAGTCCAAGAGCGGCTATCGCAAGCTCGGAACGATCTTGCTCGTCGGCACGAACCGTCGGTTCAGCGTGCATCTCTCGCGCGAGCTCGAGCCGTTCGGGATCAGGAGGATCGATGCGTGAACATTCGCCGCTCGGTGCGGCTTACCGCTTTCTCAAGGACGAGGTCCTGTTCGGTACCTTGCTGTATCGCTACGGCGTCGAGCGCCATCGCGAGCTCCAGCAGCAGGCGACGCGCAGCCAGCGCCACACGTACACCTGTTTTTATCGCTCGCCGGGACAGCTCGAGGCGCTCGTCGGGCCGGTGCTGGCATGGCTGGCGCCCACGCAGCTGAACATCCACGTGTTCGCGAGCTCGACGGGGGCCGAGCCCTACACGATCGCGTCGGTGCTCGCGCGTCACGCGCCGGCGCTCGACTTCCACATCACCGCGTCGGATCTTCATGAGGAGATGGTCGATCTGGCGCGCACCGCGATCTACCCGGTCCGCGATGTGCTGCGCCGGGCGCCGCCCGCAACGTTCCTCGCCGATACCTTCGAGCGGTACGGTGACAGCTATCGCGTGCGCAGCGAGCTCCGCACGCGCGTCCGCATCCAGCGCGCCGATCTGCTCGACCCGGCGGTCGCCGACCAGGTCGATCCTGCGGACATCGTGTTCGCGCAGAACGTGTTCTGCCACCTCTCGCCCGCGCAGACCCGGCTCGCGTTTCGCCACGTCACGCGCTGCTTGCGCCCGCGCGCGGCGCTGTTCATCGACGGTATGGACCTCGACTTGCGCGAGGAGCTGACATCGGCGCGCGGGCTCATCCCACTCGACTTCAAGATCCGCGAGATCCACGGCGAAGCGCGGGGTCACATCGGTGACCGCTGGTGGAACTACTACTATGGCCTCGAGCCGTACCTGCGCTGGCATCCGAACAGCGCCCGCCGCTATGGCACGATCTTCCTCACTTCGGCGGGATGAACGACATCGCGCGCTCCGCGAGCGCGGTGATCGTGAAGCTTGGATTGACGCCGAGGTTGGAGCCAACGGCCGCGCCGTCGACGACGTACAGGCCCTGGTAGTTGAACACGCGATGTTGGGCGTCGATCACGCCGTGCTCGGCGTCGGCGCCCATCACGCAGCCGCCGATGCAGTGCGCGGTCATCGGCAGGTCGAACAGGATCTCCGAGGCCGAGGTGATCGCGATCCCGCCAAACGCCTTCGCGGCGCGCTCGGCGAACACGTTTGCCGCCGGGATGTTGGTGGGGATGCGCTCGCCCGCCGAACAGAGCAAGCGGGAGAACGGCCAGAACCAGCGCCGGCGTAGCTGGAACTGCAGCGTCGCATCGATCGTCTGCATCACGAGGAAGATCAGCGTCTGCTGCGCGAAGCCAAACGGCCATCCCGCGCGCGCGAACTTGATCGGGTGGCGAAACGCGCTGCCGATCCAGCGCGCGATCCGCCCGAGCCCCTTGCCGTTGACGAGCAGCGTCGCGAGTAGGCCCAGCGCATCCGAGCCCCGCGAATAGCGTGTCGCCTCGATGTGGGTGAACTGATCGATGTGGATGCCGGAGCCGATCGCGATGCCCTTGGACATATCGCGAGCCGTGCCCGGGAACTTCACCCCCACGATCGACTCGGAGTTCGTGCGCACGTCGTGACCGAGCCGCTCCGACACCGCCGGTAGAGACCCGCGCTGCTTGGCGCGCAGAAGCAGATCCATCGTACCGAGCGAGGAGGCGGCGAGGACCACGTTCTTTGCGGTGATCGTCTTCTTCTGCTTGAACAGCCACGCCGTCGAGCGCTCGGTCTCGATCGCGTAGCCGTCTGAGCCATCCGGCGCGCCGAGCGGGCAGATGTCGACGACCTGGGTCTCGGCGAGCACCTTCGCGCCGCGCTTCTCGGCGAAGTAGAGGTAGTTCTTGTCGAGCGTGTTCTTCGCGTTGAATCGACAGCCGACCATGCAGCCGCCACAGCCGGTGCAGCTCGCGCGCGGCGGGCCTTCACCGCCGAAGTACGGATCGGCGTTAGGCGTACCCGGGGCCTCTCCTTCGTTGCCGAAATACACGGCGACGTCGGTCTTGTAGAACGTGTGCCCGACGCCCTGGTCGTCGGCGATCTTCTTCAGCAGATGATCGGCGTCGGCCAGGATGCGGTTCTCGGTGACGCCGAGCATCTTGCGCGCGCTCGCGTAGTGCGCGGGCATCTCCCGCTCCCACTCGGCGAGGCCTTTCCACGACCCTTGTTGCCACACCGTGTCCGGAGGAACGAGCATCGTGTTCGCGTAGGTGATCGAGCCACCGCCGACGGCGTTCCCGCACAGGATCATCACGTGCTTGAACGGGCGCATGTTGAAGAAGCCGAAGAGCTTCGCGCCCGGGCGCCAGAGGAACTTGCGCGCGTTCCAGCTCGATTTCGGGAAGTCCTTGGCCGTCCACCGCTTCCCCATCTCGATCACCGCGACCGAGTAGCCCTTCTCCGCGAGGCGGCAGGCCGAGACGCTTCCGCCGAAGCCGGACCCGACCACGACGTAGTCGAAGTCGTGGCGCTGGGGACTGGAGGTACTCACCCCGTCACTATCCCACGCGCCGGCGGCAAAGGCTGCTCGTGCTCGAAGCCTCGATGCCCGTCGGACCGCGCGCAGCGGTCCCGGTCGGCATCACCTCGCCTTCGAGCACGAGACACGAGAACGAGCACGCCTACGAGTACGACCGAGAAGCTACGCCGCGACTTCGGCAGCGGCCTGGATCGCCTGGATCTCCAGGGTGATCTCGACCTTCTCGCCCACGAGCACGCCGCCCGCCTCGAGCGCCGCATTCCAGTTGAGACCGTAGTCCTTGCGGTTCAGCGACGTCTTCGCCGAGAAGCCGATGCGCGTACCGCCCCAGGGGTCCTTCTGCTTGCCGTTGAGCTCGACCCTGAGCCTGACCTCCTTGGTCACGCCGCGAAGGGTGAGGTCGCCGGTGACCTCGAGCTCGTCGTCCGAGAGCTTGGTGACCGAGGTGCTCTTGTAGGTCATCGTCGGGATGTTCTCCGCGTCGAAGAAGTCCGCGGAGCGCAGGTGCGCATCGCGCTTCTCGTCGCGGGTATCGACGCTGCCTGTCTCGATGGTGACGTCGATCTTGGACTTGGTGAGGTCGGCCTCGTCCAGGAGCAGCGTGCCGCCCCACTTGGTGAAGCGTCCGTGCACCTTCGCGATCATGAGGTGGCGCACGTGAAAGTTGATGCTGGAGTGGGAGAGGTCGAAGTTCCAGTTGCTTGCCGTCATGAGCCGAATATTGGGAACGCGTGGCGTTGTCACCAAGATCGCCAACAGGAACGAACCGTTGCCACTGTCCCAGCAGGAAACGGACTGTTGCAAGGTTGCTATCAAAGCGTTCCGGGGAGTAGCGGCACGAACCGCACCTCTCCGAGGTCTTCCTCGTCGAACGCCTCGCCGCGACGCGTGATCCGTACCAGGTGCTGCTTCCCGTCGGGGCCGGTGGGCAATACGAGCCGCCCGCCGTCGACGAGCTGCGCGCGCAGCGCCTCGGGCACCCCCGGCGCCCCCGCCGCCACCGCGATCCCGTCGTAGGGCGCGTGGGCGGCCCAGCCATGGGTGCCGTCGCCGTGGTGGACGTGCACGTTCGTGTAGCCGAGCTTCGCGAGGCGCGTGGCGGCCATCGTTGCGAGCTCGCCGATCCGCTCCACCGTCTCCACCTCGCCCGCGAGCTGGCCGAGGATGGCCGCCGCATAGCCGGAGCCGGTGCCGACCTCGAGCACGCGTTCGTTGCCCGCGAGCTCCAGCGCTTGGGTGGTCAACGCGACGACGTACGGCTGCGAGATGGTTTGCCCGTTACCGATCGGCAGCGGTGCATCGTCGTACGCGTGGTCGAGCATCGCGAACGGCACGAACTCGTGACGCGGCACGCGCGCGAACGCGTCGAGCACGCGCGGATCGGTGATGTTCCGCGCGCGCAGGTGCTTGGCGATCATCTTGTCGCGGAGCGCGTCGTTCGGCGTCACCCGCGGCATCACACGATACGGCGCGCGAGCCACAGCCCGAGCAACCCCGCCCCCAAGCACCCGAGGACCGTGACCACTATGTTCAGGGCGCCACGCATCGGTGCGTCGCCCATCATCAGCGTCGTCGTCTCGTAGTTGAACGAAGAGTACGTCGTGAACCCGCCCATCAGCCCTGTCGTCAACGCCAGCCGCAGATTCGGGGAGAAGTCTGCCGCGCGAATCGAGCTCTCCATGACTAGCGCGATCAGGAACGAGCCCGCGACGTTCACGATCAACGTGCCGTACGGAAAGCTCGTGCCGAACTGCCGGCCCGCCCACACGCTCACGAGGTAGCGCGCACCGCAGCCAACGGCGCCTGCACCGCACACGATCGCGAGCCGAACCACCTTGCGAGTTTACCCGCTGAAGACGGGGACGGTTTCAACATCACCAACTTCGTACGACGTACTTGCTCGCAATCATTAGATCTCAAGGGGACGGATTCAACTTCCAGCAGCAAGACAGCAACGCACGCACCGTGCCTGCATGTTGCCGCGAAAGTTGAAACCGTCCCCGCTGGTTCGAACGATCTCGCGCGGATAGCGCCGACAATGTTGGCGAAGTTGAAACCGTCCCTCGCTACGGGGCTAGGCCGCGCGCCGGCCCTTCTCGAGATGCGGGGCCATCCGCACCGCGAGTACCGGGCATGGTGCCGAGCGCACGACCGTCTCCGTGACGCTACCGAGGAGCGCACGCGAGACGCCGCGCCGGCCGTGGGTGCCCATCACGATGAGATCGATCTGGAGCTCCTTGGCCGTCTGGTTGATGACGTCGCGCGCATCGCCGGTCTTGAGCAGCACTTGGCCGATGGTGGTCGTCTGGGCCTTCGCCTGGGCGATCTTGTCGAGCGCGGCCTGGTTGTCCTGGATCAGCGAGTCGATGACGGTGCTGGTCAGCGCGACGCCAAGCTCGGGGACGCCGAGGACGGGGATCCCGATGACATGGAGCAGGTGAACGCGCGCACCGAGCGGGTTCGCGAGATCACAGGCGTAGTCGAGCGCCGTCTCGGCGCCCTCGCTGAGATCGGTCGGGACCAGGATTTCCTTCGGCAGCATCGGCGTTCTCCTTCCCCGTAGGCGGAGTTCACGAACCGGGCCACGAGGTGTGGTGCGCGCTAGCGCGTAGCCGCGCGGAGCGACATGAAGGGTCGCGGCGAGGCGTACGAGATCCGAGCGAACGCGCGCGTGTGGGCGAGGCCGCACGCTCGGCGGTAGGGCGCCGATGGTAGAACTGGGGCCCCGCCGATGCGGCTCACACGCAAGTTCATCGCGGCGCTAGTCATCGGCGTCGCGCTGGTTGCCCTGATCCAGGGCTACCTGAACTATCAGCGCGAGCGGAGCGTGTTCGACCGCCAGATGCGCGGCGAGGCAGCAGCTCTCGGACGCGCGCTCGCCCGCGGCGTCGCCCACGTCTGGCAGCGCGACGGCGAGGCAGCCGCGCGCGAGTTCCTCGAGACCGCGACCAGCAAGCGCGAGAGTCTGCTCGCGCGCTGGGTGTGGCTCGACGCGAAAGGTCCCGATGCGCCACGTGCCTCGCCGCTCGCACTCGCATCGCTCGAGGAGGACCAGGTGGTGACGCTGGCCGACACGACGCGGCGTGTCTTGCTCACCTACATCCTCGTGGAGGTCTCGGAGGCGCGGGCCGGCGGTCTCGAGATATCCCAGTCACTCGAGCAGCGCGACAGCTACATCAAGGCCTCGCTACGCAGCGAGATCCTCGGGTCGGCGAGTGCAGCGCTGGTCGCGGCATTGCTCGCGCTCGGCCTCGGTGTGGTGTTCATCGGCCGACCGATCAACCGCCTCGCGGCCAAGGCGCGGCGCGTCGGCACAGGTGACCTGTCCGATCCGCTCGTGCTCGACCAGCGCGACGAGCTTGGCGAGCTGGCCAACGAGATCAATGTCATGTGCGAGCGCCTCGAGAACGAGCGCAGCGCGCGCGAGCTCGCGACCGAACAGCTGCGCCACGCCGATCGGTTGACCACGGTCGGCAAGCTCGCGTCGGGCATCGCCCACGAGCTGGGCACGCCGCTCAATGTAGTCGCGGGGCGCGCCAAGCTGATCGTCGACCACGAGGTCGAAGGCAAGGATGTCGAGGACTCGGCGCGCATCGTCGTCGAACAGGCCGACCGCATGACGGCGCTGATCCGCCAGCTGCTCGACTTCGCGCGCCCGCGCCACCTGGTGAAGGCCCCGCTCGACGTCACCGCGTTGTGCGCGCGCGTGTGCCAGCTAGTCGCCACCATCGCGAAGAAGGCGAATGTCCAGCTGGTGCCACCGGCGGCCGGGGAGGGCTTGCGTCTCGAAGCGGATGATGGCCAGCTCACCCAGGTGCTCACCAACCTCGTCGTCAATGCGATCCAGGCCACCCCGGCCGGAGGCGCGGTGACGCTCGCGGCGCGCGCCGTGACGACCGTGCCCCCGCCATACGTCGGTGGCGACGTGCGCGCCTGGATCGCCATCGACGTGCGTGACACGGGTGCGGGCATCGACGAAGCGGTGCGCGCGCGCGTGTTCGAGCCGTTCTTCACCACGAAGGATGTCGGCGACGGGACGGGGCTCGGGCTCAGCGTGAGCTGGGGCCTGGTCCGCGAGCACGGCGGTTGGATCGATGTCGCTTCTACCCAGGGCGAGGGCTCTACGTTCACCGTGTATCTACCCTCGCGAGGAGTCGCAGCATGACGACGGTATTCGTGATCGACGACGAGCGCGAGATGGTCGACCTCCTCGCGCTTGGGCTCAAGAAGCGTGGGTTCTCCATCCACACCTTCACCTCCGGCGCCGACGCGGTCGCGGCGATCTCGACCCACGACGTCGACGTGGTCATCACCGACCTCAACATGAAGGGGATGACCGGCCTCGAGGTCTGCCAGCGCGTCGCGCTCGATCGCCCCGACATCCCCGTGCTCGTGCTGACCGCGTTCGGCAGCTTCGAGACCGCCGTCGGTGCGATCCGCGCCGGGGCGTACGACTTCGTCACCAAGCCCATCGAGATCGAGGCGCTGGCGATCGCGGTTCGGCGCGCAGCCGAGCATCGGGCGCTGCGCGGTGAGCTCAAGCGCCTCCACGAGGTTGTCGCCAACACGCGCGGCCGCGGCGATCTGATCGGTGCCAGCCCGGCGATGCAGCAGGTCTATCAGCTGATCGATCAGGTCAGCGCGACCGACACCACCGTGCTGCTCACCGGCGAGAGCGGCACCGGCAAGGAGCACGTCGCGCGCGCGATCCACGATCGCTCGCGCCGCAAGGACGGCCCCTTCGTCACCATCAACTGCGCCGCGATCCCCGAGGAGATGCTCGACGCGGAGCTGTTCGGCCACACGCGCCCCGGCATCTTCCAGCGTGCTGCTGGCGGCACCTTGTTCCTCGACGAGATCGGCGAGATGGCGCTGACCACGCAGCCCAAGCTGCTGCGCGCCGTGCAAGAGAAGAAGATCCGGCCCGTCGGGAGCGAAGACGAAGTCTCGACCGATGTTCGCCTGATCACCGCGACCAACCGCGACCTCGAGGAGATGGTCGCCGACAAGCGGTTCCGCGAGGACCTCTACTATCGGATCAACGTCATCCACATCCCGCTGCCCGCGTTGCGTGCGCGTGGTGGTGACGTGCTGCTCCTCGCGCACCACATGCTCAAGCACTACGCGGCCGTGATCGACAAGAAGGTGATCGGCATCTCCGCGTCGGCGGCGGAGCGCATGCTCGGCTACGAGTGGCCGGGAAACGTGCGCGAGCTCGGCAACTGCATCGAGCGCGCGGTGGCCCTCGCGAAGTTCGAGGAGCTGCAGGTCGAGGACCTCCCCGAGAAGATCCGCGTGCGCGAGACGCGGCGCTCGGCGGCCATGTCGGGCAGTGATCGCCCGGAGATGCTCACACTCGAGGAGATCGAGCGGCGCCACGTGCTACGCGTGCTCGAGGCCTGCGAAGGCAATCGCACCGATGCGGCCAAGGTCCTCGATCTCGATCGGAAAACGCTCTATCGCAAGCTGCTGCGATGGGGCGTGGGCGACTGATGGCGCGCGAGCTCCAGATCGTCGACGCCTTCGCCCCCGAGGCCGACGCCTTGCGCGCCGTGTTCGATGCCCGGTTCGCGAACCCGCGCGGGACCGGCGCGAATCGCTTCGTCTGGGACTGGTGGCACGTGCCCGGCCAATACACCGCGCTCCGGACGCCCGCGTGGACGTACTTCCCGACGAAGCTGTACGAGGCATTCCATCGCAGGCTCGTCGCGTGGGGGCGCGAGACGCTCGGCTGCCACGACATCTCGCCGCCGTGGCTCTCGTGTTACGTCGAGGGTTGCCGCCAGGAGCTGCATGGCGACCTGCCGCATGGCCCGTGGGCATTCGTGTTCTCGCTGACCAACTGGCGACAGCGCGTGTTTCGTGGTGGCGAGACCCTGATGCTGCGCGAGCACGTGCTCGACTTCTGGGCCGACTTCGCGTCGGTGCAGGGCGTCGAGGAGGGTGAGCTCATCCGCGCCATCGAGCCCCGGTTCGGTCGGCTCACCGTGTTCGATCCACGGTTCCCACACGGCGTGCGCCAGGTGACCGGCACGCACGACCCGCGCGAGGGGCGCATCGTGATCCACGGCTGGTTCGTGCAGCCACGCCCGTTCGTGCGCGGGCCGCTAGCGGGGCGCGCGCTGACCACGCGAATCGAAGACCTCGGCGGCCGGCTTGGCGGCTGGCTCGGCGCGCTTCCGATCGCGGGGTTGTACTCGGTCGCGTTCGACGTGGATCGCCGCGGCTACGTGCGTGACGTCCGCGCGCTCAGCGACACCACCAGGGTGCCGCGCTCCCACGAAAGCGCGCGCAAACGGCTGGTGCGAAGGATTCGCGACGACATCGCAACCTGGCGTTTTGGCAGCCAGCGCGGCGCGTCGCGCGTCACGCTGCCGCTCGTCTTCGAGCGCGGTTGAGAAGCACTGTTCCTGCATGGCTCGGTTGTGGCGTCGCTCCACGCGACCTACCGTTCCGCCCATGCAAACGGAAATCCTTCGAGCCAACGAACGCGGCCACGCGAACCATGGATGGCTGGAGAGCTATCACACGTTCTCGTTTGCCGATTACTACAACCCCCAGGCCATGGGCTTCCGTGCCCTGCGCGTGATCAACGAAGACCGCGTCGCGGCGGGTGGCGGCTTCCCACCGCACAGCCACCGGGACATGGAGATCATTTCGTACGTCCTCGAGGGCGGCCTCGAGCACAAGGATAGCCTCGGCACGGGCTCGGTCATCAAGCCGGGGGACGTGCAGCGGATGTCCGCGGGCACCGGCGTCCAGCACAGCGAGATGAACGCGTCGAAGAAGGAGGGCGTGCACTTCCTACAGATCTGGATCATTCCCGACAAGCGCGGACACCAGCCGAGCTACGAGCAGAAGGCGTTCTCGCGCGAAGAGCGCCAGGGCAAGCTGCGCCTGGTCGCCTCACCGGACGGGCGTGATGGCTCGCTCACCATCCATCAAGACGCGACCCTTTCGGCCGGGCTGTTCGCAGCGGGTGAGGCGACGAAACTTGCGATTGCTCCCGATCGCTACGGATGGATCCAGGTCGCGAAGGGCAGCATCGAGGTCGACGGACAGAAGCTGAATGCAGGCGACGCACTCGCTGCGGTCGGTCCAGGCGAGCTATCGCTCAAGGGGATCGCGGACGCCGAAGTGCTCGTGTTCGATCTCGCGTGAACTCTATCTACCGGGGCCGAGCTCTAGTACCCTTATTGCGCAGTGCGGCTCGGCGCGATCTTGGTTGCTGCGGGGATCATCGACCAGTCACAGCTGGAGCGGGCGCTCCAAGCGCAGGTCATGCTTGGCGCGCGACTCGGGACGTGCCTCGTGGAGCTGGGCCTCATCGACCTCGATGGGCTCGCGAATGCGCTCTCGCATCAGCACGGGCTGCCCGCTGCACTTGCGAGTCACTTCGAGCGCGCGAACCCCACGCTGCAGCTCGCACTCGACGCGAACCTCGCCGAGCGCTACGCATGCGTGCCGTTGTTTCGCGTCGGCAAACGGTCGGCGGTGATCGCCGCCACCGGGCCGCTGGAGCCCCGTGCTCTCGCGATTATCGCCGAGGATCTCGATCTGTCGGTCGATCGGCTGCTCGTGGCGGTCGCGCCCGAGCTGCGCATCCGCGCCACGCTGGAGCGCGTCTACAACATCCCGCGGCCTCAGCGCTTCCTGCGCGCGCCGGGCGCCCCGCGGGCTGTGCCCACCTCGTACGCGTTCCCTGACGTCGGCGTGCTCGCGCTCGATGACGTCGACGAGCCTCCCCGCCGTTCACCGCAGGACACCGCGGAGCGGCGGCGCTACGTCCCGACGCTGGGCGAGCTGGGAGGCGAGAAGGAGGCCGTCATCGAGATCGACCCCGACACGGATCTCGAGGAGATCCCCGACGACGACCTGCCGACCGTGGTCGACATGATCGCGGCGGGCCGAGATCGCGAGGAGGTCGCGAGCCTCGCGATCGCCGTGATCCGGAGCATGGTGCCCGACGCCGAAGGTGTCGTGTTGTTCAGCCTGCGGGGCGCCATCGTCGTCGCCTCGGCGAGCTTTCGTCGTGATGGCCAGAAGCTGCGCTCCATCGCGCTCGCGATGGGCGAGGACAATGTGGCGGCCAGTGCGTTGCGCACCAAGGCCTTGGTTCGTCGCGGGCCCGACCACACCGAGACCGACCGCCGTCTGCTCACCTGGCTCGGTCTCGATGGTGGGCTACTCCTGGCCGCGCCTCTGATCACCGCTGCGCGCGCGATCTCGGTCCTCGTTGTTGCGAGCCGACGCTCGGTCGACGCATCCGTGGTCGAGACGATCGCCAGTGCGACCGCTGCCGGCTTCGCTCGCTTGATGCGCGAAGCGATCGAGTAGCTCACGTCTTGAACACGGGCGGCGCGACGACGCGCAGGACCTCGAACAGCACCTGCACGAGCAGCTCGCGCAGCTCGGTGCGCGTGACTCGCGGCGTGGCGCACCAGTCGAGCGTCGCGGCCTCGACGAAGCCGATCCAGCCGCGCACGGCGATCGCGAATCGCACGTTCCCTTCCAGCAGTGGCGCGAACGGCGAGCCGAGGAGGAACGTGTCGAACATCTGCGCGCGCACGCCGTCCACCACGGCGGCGACCTCGGGATCGCTGCCGATGCCGCCGCGCATCAGCGCCACGAACGCGCGCGCGTGCCGCGTGATGTGATCGAGGTACGCATCGATGCCGGCGCGTGCCCGTTCGATCGGCGGGAGGTCCGTGGGCACCGAGGTCACGGCCTGCACGAGCTCGCCGGCGATCTCGCGGAGGCCGGCGACGTACAGATCGCGCTTGGTCGGGAAGTAGTGATATAGGAGGCCTTTCGAGATCTTCGCCGCTTTCGCGAGGTCATCGATCGAGACGTCGTCGTACGCGCGATCCGAGAAGATCTTGCGTGCGAGCGCGAGGAGTTGCGCGCGGCGCTCGTCGATATCGAGGCGCACTCGCTTCTTCACTACGCGCCGTGCGGGAGCCACGGGCGCATCATCTAGCCCTATTGACTACGGGTCAATACCGGTTAGGCTCGATCGGGATGAACCTTACCGACAAGCTCGCCGTCGTCACCGGAGCGGGGAGTGGCATCGGCCGTGCGACCGCGCATGCATTCGCCGCGGAAGGTGCCCGCGTCATCGCATGCGACGTGGACCCGGCGCGGCTCGAGACGTTGCGTGCAGAGCTCGGTTCGCGCCTGGTGCTCGCGCACACGGTCGACGTCGCGAGCCGCGACGAGATGGCCGCGTTCGCCGACGCTGTCCACGTCAACACGGACGCGGTGGACGTGATCGTGAACAACGCGGGCGTCGCGGTCGGCGCGAGCTTCCTCGACACCTCCCTCGACGACTGGGACTGGCTGCTCGGCGTCAACCTGCGCGGGGTGGTCCACGGCTGTCACTTCTTCGCGAAGCCCATGGTGAAGGCGGGGCGGCGCGGTCACGTGATCAACGTGTCCAGCATCCTCGGCATCTATCCGGCGCCGATGGTCAGCGCGTACGTCGCGAGCAAGTTCGCCGTCCTCGGGATGTCGCAGTCGCTGCGAGCGGAGCTCGCCGAGCATGGTATCGGCGTCACCGCTATTTGCCCGGGCCTGATCAGCACCGAGATCGTGAGCGACGGCCGCATGCTCGGGCGTGTCGGCGATCGTAAGCAGTTGATCGTCGAGCGGTTCTACAAGCGGGGCTCGCCGCCGTCGCTCGTCGCCGACGCCATCATCGACGCGGTACGAACCAATCCCGCCGTACGCACCGTTGGTAAAGATGCAGGGGTTCTGCACGCCGTCACCCGAGTTGCGCCTACAATTGCGACACGCGTCGGCCAGCTCGTCGCGAGGCGGCTCTCAGCGAGGTAGACCCATGCGTTCGATCGTGCTCTCTCTGTGTACCGCGCTCGGCGCCTGCGGCGGCGATGGCGGGGCCTCGGGGCTCGATGCGTGTGCGGAGCCGCCGCCCGGTCCGACCTGCGACTGAGTAGCGTAGACGTGCACCCGGCACGTGCACGTCCACGATCCATAGCGAGCTCCAACGCGCGCCTGGCCGGATCTATCGGCAGGCCCGGACCTCGATCCGTCCCTGGCCGCGATTGTCGGAGCCGCTCCAGATGGCTGCCAGCGATCGTACCAACGGCAAACACGACCACACTCCCATCCCGCGAGCACTCTTCCGCGGTCCGCCGAGCCTTGGCCGCGGCCCGCTCGGCAGTCAGTCCCGATGCGCGGCCGCGAGCTGCGTGGCCTCTCGCTCGACGATCGCCAAAACGCGCAAAGGTTGCGTCGTGGTCGTCCCGGTAGCTCACCGTCTCGGAGCACAGCTTGGTCGGGATGATTTCCGTCGGTTGACCGACGATGATCCCCGGCATAAGGTCGCTTCGCCATGAAGCTTGCCACGCTGCGTGATGGCTCCCGAGACGGTCGCCTGGTCGTGGTTCGCAACGACGGTGAGGTGTTCTCCCCGGCGCCCGATGCCTGGCCGACGATGCAGCGCGCGCTCGATGACTGGAGTGCCGCCGAGCCCGCGCTGCGGTTGCTGCTGGAGCAACTCGATCGCGGCAGCATCGACGGCACGCCGGTCGATCCCGTGCGCCTCGGTGCGCCGCTTCCCCGCGCGTACGAGTGGGTCGATGGCTCGGCGTTCCTCAACCACGTCATTCTCGTGCGCAAGGCGCGCGGGGTGCAGCCGCCGGCGACGCTCGAGACCGACCCGCTCATCTATCAGGGTGGCTCGGGCGATCTCATGGGGCCACGCGATCCGATCGAGCTGCGGGATCCGGCGTGGGGCCTGGACTACGAGTCGGAGGTCAGCGTCGTCCTCGGAGATGTTCCGATCGGGACGCGCGCGTCGGAGGCCGGCAGCTACGTGCGCCTGGTGATGCTCGCCAACGACTGCACGCTCCGCAACCTCATCCCCGACGAGCTCGCGAAGGGCTTCGGGTTCTTCCAGAGCAAGCCGGCCACCGCCTTCTCGCCGTTTGCGGTCACGCTCGACGAGCTCGAGGCAACCGGCGCGTGGAAGGACGGCCGCGCGCAGCTTCGCGTGCGCTCGACGTACAACGGCGCGGTGATCGGCGACTGCGACGCGGGCCCGGAGATGCACTTCTCGTTCTACGACCTCATCCAGCACATCGCGAAGACGCGTCGCTTCGTCGCGGGCACGGTGCTTGGCAGTGGCACGGTGTCCAATGCGGATCGCGCGCGGGGTGTGTCGTGCCTCGCGGAGCGCCGGATGATCGAGACGATCGAAGGCGGCAAGCCGACGACGCCGTTCATGTCGGTCGGGGATCGAATCGAGATCGAGGCGTTCGACGCGGCCGGGGTGAGCCGGTTCGGCCGCATCGATCAGCGGGTCGTCGCCGCCGGAGGGCACGCGTGAAACTGGTCCTCCACAACTACTGGCGGTCCTCGGCGAGCTACCGCACCCGCATCGGGCTCGCGCTCAAGCAGCTCGCGTACGCGTACGTGCCCGTGAACCTGCGCGACGGCGAGCAGCACGGCGACGCGCACAAGGCGAAGAATCCGCTCGAGTTCGTGCCCGTGCTCGAGATCGTCGAGGACGACGGCACGGTGCGCACCCTCACGCAGTCGCTGGCGATCCTCGAGTATCTCGACGAGCGCTGGCCCGAGGCGCCGCTCCTGCCGCGCGATGCGTACCTGCGGGCGCGGACGCGTGCGCTCGCCGAGATCATCAACTCCGGCATCCAACCGCACCAGAATCTCGCGACGCTCAAGCGCCTGAAGGCGCTCGGCGTGAACGAGCAGGCGTACGCGCAGGGCTACATCGAGCGCGGCCTCGTGGCTTACGAGCGGCTGGCCGCGGACGTCGCCGGTCACTTCTCGGTCGGCGATCTGCCGACGCTCGCCGACTGTGCACTGATCCCTCAGCTTTACGCCGCGCGGCGCTTCAGCCTCGACATCGCCCGGTTCCCTCTGCTCGCCGCGATCGAGGAGCGTTGCCTCGCATTGCCCGCATTCGTTGCTGCCGCCCCCGACCGCCAGGTCGATGCGGTCACGTCGTAAGGAGTCGTCCCATGGCCAAGCTCGCGCCCCTCGGAATCAAACGCCTCGAAGGCATCCACTATTACGTTCGCGATCTCGAGCGCTCGCGGAAGTTCTACACGGGCAAGCTCGACTTCGCGGAGACCTGGCGCTCGTCGCCGGAGCTCGAGAAGACCGGCCGCCAGACGTCGGCGTGCTTCGCGGCTGGCAACATCCAGGTGGTGTGCAGCGCTCCCCTCGGCGAGGGTGGCCGTGCGGCGCGCTTCCTGTCGAAACATCCCGACGGCGTCGGCACGCTGATCTTCGAGGTCGAGGACGCGGCGCGCACGTTCGCTCTTCTCGAGGAGCGCGGTGGCACGCCGATCTGCGATATCGAGACCTTCAAGGACGACGGCGGCACGCTGCGCCAGTTCACGATCACCACGCCCTTCGGTGCCACCACATTTCGGTTCCGCGAGCGCCGTGGTTATCAGGCGCTGTTCCCCGGCGCGTTACCTCACGCGGGTGGCGGCAGCAACAAGTTCGGCTTCGGCGAGATCGATCACGTCACGTCGAACTTCCAGACCATGAAGCCGATGCTGCTCTGGCTCGAGCACGTGCTCGGGTTCGAGCAGATGTGGGAGGTCGCGTTCCACACCTCGGACGTCGACCCGAACCGCGGTACGGGCTCGGGCCTCAAGTCGATCGTGATGTGGGACCCGGAGTCGGGCACGAAGTTCGCGAACAACGAGCCGGCGCGCCCGTTCTTCAAGAGCTCGCAGATCAACATCTTCAACGAGGAGCTCCGCGGCGACGGCGTGCAGCATGTCGCGCTCACCGTCGGCGACATCCTGTCCGCGGTGCGAGGTCTGCGCTCGTCGGGCGTCACGTTCATGCCGACGCCGCCCTCGTATTACGAGATGCTGCCCGAGCGGATCGAGAAGAGCGGCATCAAGACGATCGACGAGAGCATCGAGACGCTCCGCGAGCTCGAGGTGCTGATCGACGGCGCGCACCACCACGAGTACATGCTGCAGATCTTCCTCAAGGAATCGGCCGGCCTCTACGGTGACCCCTCGGCGGGACCGTTCTTCTACGAGATCATCCAGCGCAAAGGCGACCGCGGCTTCGGTGCCGGCAACTTCCGCGCGCTGTTCGAGAGCATCGAGCGCGAGCAGCAAAAGACGGGACGTCTCTAATGCTCGACCGCATGCAGGTTGGCGACGTCGCCAGGAAGCATCACATCCAGCTGCGCGGCGCCGACGGCGAGCTTCGCTTCGAGGAATGCTTCACGCGCGACGGCTTCGACGGTCCGTACACCATCATGTACCACCAGCGCCGGCCGCACGTGCATCGCATCGCGCCCGCCCGCCACGGCTGGAACGCGCCCACGGCCGCACCCGAGCCGTCGCTCGCCAAACGGCACTACAAGTCCTTCGAGCTCGCGAGCGAGAAGGGCCCGCAGATCGATGCCCGCATCCCGCTCGTGTTCAACGACGACTGCATCACGGGCGTCGTGTTCCCGACCGCCGAGGACCCGGTCTACATCGCCGACGGCGATGCCGACCAGCTCCTCTATATCCACAGGGGTGGCGGCGTGCTGCGCTCGCTGCTCGGCGACATCACCTTCGCCCAAGGTGACTACGTGTTCGTGCCGCGCGGGCTCCTGCACCGCTTCCTCCCGGCGGGGCCTGACCAGTACTGGCTGTGGTTCTCGTTCACGGGCGGCGTCCACATCCCGAAGCAGTGGCGGAACGACGTCGGCCAGCTCCGCATGGACGCGCCGTATTCGCACCGCGACTTCAAGCGCCCGGCGTTCACCGGGCCCGTGGACGAGAAGCTGCGCGAGCTCGTCGTGCGCCGCGCGGGCACGTGGCACGGCTTCACGATGGAAACCTCGCCGCTCGACGTCGTCGGCTGGGACGGCACGGTGTACCCGTGGGCGTTCCCGATCCTCGCATTCCAGCCGCGCGTGTCGTCGATCCACCTGCCGCCCACGTGGCACGGCACGTTCGCGGCGAAGGGCGCGCTCGTGTGCTCGTTCGTGCCTCGTCCGGTCGACTTCCACCCGGAAGCGATTCCGTGCCCGTACCCGCACAGCAACACGCACTGCGACGAGATCATCTTCTACGCCGAGGGCAACTTCACCTCGCGCAAGGGCGTCTCGTCGGGCAGCATCTCGCATCACCCGATGGGCGTGCCGCACGGTCCGCATCCGGGTAGCTACGAGCGCTCCATCGGCACCTCGCGCGCCGACGAGCTCGCGGTGATGGTGGATCTGTTCCAGCCGCTCGCGGTCACGCCCGCGGCGGTGAACGTGGAAGATCTCGGCTACCAGGACTCGTTCCTGTAGCCGATCGGTTCATTCGCTCCGACACCGAGCGCGACTCTCCGGTGCCATGAACATCGGTGTACCGAGCACGCGTTCGAAGCGACGCAGCAGCCCCGACACCGCCTCGCTAGGGCGTGTGGTGCGCGACGAGCTGCACGAACGCCGCGCCGAACTTCTCGAGGAGCGCGCGCGTGGAGGCGTCGGTGAGCCAGCCGTCGGCGTCGAACCGCTCCTGCGCGCGCGGGATGTGCACTTCGGGCTGACCGAGGACGGCCGCGTCGCTGTACAGCATCATGCTGCGCAGGTGGAGCTGCGCGCGAATCGTCCCGCTGATCCCGGTGGCGGCGCCCACCATGGCGACGGGCTTGCGACGTAGCGGCGAGCTCGCGGGCGGGCGCGAGACCCAGTCGAGCAGGTTCTTGAGGCCGCCCGGAATGCTGTAGTTGTACTCGGGCACGGCGAACACGACGCCCGCCGCGGCGGCGAGCTCGGCCTTGATGTGCGTGACCTTCTCGGGGTCCGGGAGGTCCGAGTTGAAGATCGGAAGGTCGACCGCGCCGTCGAGGATCTTCAGGGAAGCGCCGTCGGGGAGCGTCTCGCCGACCGTCGCGAGCAACGCGCGGTTGAGAGAGGCCTTGCGCATGCTGCCGCAGATGCCGACGAGAGCGACCATGTGAGCCGCACCCTATCATGCGGGCCCGGATGAACGGGGAGGGCCCGTAACCGGCGGCGCCGCCAGCGTATGGTAGGCATGAGCATGTTCTTCTCGTCGAAAAAGCTGCGGATGCCTCGCCCCGAGGAAGCGCTCCCCGGCCGGCAGACCGCGATGCGCGTGGGCAAGACCCACTTCGTCAATGGTCACGACATCACCGGGCCGTTCCCCGACGGCATGGCGAAGGCGATGTTCGGGATGGGGTGTTTCTGGGGCGCCGAGCGCAAGTTCTGGCAGCTCGCCGGCGTCTATTCGACGGCGGTTGGCTATGCGGCCGGGTTCACCCCGAACCCGACGTACGAAGAGGTCTGCTCCGGGCTGACCGGTCACAACGAAGTCGTGCTGGTCATCTACGACCCGAAGCAGGTGAGCTACGAGAAGCTGCTCGCGACGTTCTGGGAGAGCCATGACCCGACCCAGGGCATGCGCCAGGGCAACGATGCGGGTACCCAGTACCGTTCGGGCATCTACACCTTCGACGATGCCCAGGCCAAGGCGGCCGAGGCCTCGAAGGCGATGTACCAGCAGCAGCTCGTGAAGGCGGGCCACGGCGGAACGATCACCACGGAGATCCTGCCCGCGCCGACGTTCTATTACGCCGAGGACTATCACCAGCAGTACCTGGGCAAGAACCCGGGCGGATACTGCGGCCTCGGCGGGACGGGCGTGAGCTGCCCGATCGGCATCACCGCCGCGTGACGATCGCGGCGCGCGCACGAGCTCGGTGAACGCGGACCGTCTATCCCGAGCTCGCCGCACGGGTTGCCGCCGAAGCACTAGCGCGTGCCGCCCAGCGCGAAGCAGTTGTCACAGGAATGCGTTCACGCGTGGGGCTGCCGGCTTCCGACGCGGGCGTTTACTTCGCTGCGGCACCGCGGTACGACCGCCGCATGAAGCGTGGAGCTGTCGTCGGTCTTGTGGCCCTCGTCGCCTGTGGTGATGACAGCGGCACGCCGCCGCACGACGCGGGCGTGGACGCGCCGCTCGAAGGGTTCACCGCGCCCGACATCGTGTGTCCGGGAAGCCCCAGCTGCGCGACCACGGGCGACGGCATGTTGCGCGTCGGCGTCGGCAAGCGTGCGTGGACACCGGTGGACTTCGAGACGTTCACCGACGAGAACAACGACCGCGAGTACAACCACAACGAGCCGTACACCGACAAGAACAACAACGGAAAGTTCGACGGTGTGTGGCTGTTCGGCGGCGGGCGCGCGGCGAACGGCGTGTCGAATGACGTCGAGGCGCGCGCGATCGCGTTCGTCCAGGGCGACACGACGGTCGTGATCCTGGTCGTCGATTGCATCGGGTTGCTCTCGGTCGATCAGGACAGGATCCGCAACCACGCGTCGCTCGGCGGGCTCGCGATCGACCACGTCTTGATCTCGGCGACGCACGCGCACGATGCGCCCGACACGATGGGCCTGTGGGGCCCGACGGCGACGGCGACCGGGCGCCAGCCGTTCGTGCTCGAGCGGTTGTACGAACAGGCCGCCGCCGCGGTGAAGGATGCGGTGACCACGGCGCAGCCGGCGCAGATGGTGATCGCGTCCACGAAGCTGATCAACGACCCCGCGGACCCGATGAGCCGCACGGACGACTTCAACAAGGATGTCCGCGATCCGGTGATCTTCGATCCGACGCTGACGATCGCGCGGTTCGTGAAGGTGGGCGCACCGAACGAGACGATCGGCACCCTCGTCAACTGGGCCGACCATCCCGAGGTCGCGAACTTCGACGAGACGCAGCCGGCGCGCATCACGGCGCACTACCCGCACTACCTGCGCGACAAGATCGAGCAGGGCGTGATGCCCGCGGAGACCAAGTACACGACGATCGCGCTCGAGGGCCTCGGCGGCATCACGGTGTTCGTGCAGGGCGCGCTCGGTGGGCAGATCGGCTCGATCCGCGGCACGCATCCGCCGGGGCCGGGTGGCGTGCCCATCACCGAGCAGAGCGAGGAAATGGAGCAGGCGCTCGGCACCAACGCCGCCGCGCTCGCACTCAAGGCGCTGCTCGACGCCGGCGAGTCGGTGAGCGAGCTGCCGCTCTCGCTGAAGTCGGCGCAGTTTCACGCGCGCATCGAGAACACGTTCCTGCACGTCGCCTTCCTCATCGGGCTGGTCGCGGACGAGCCCACGTATGGCTACGATCCCGACGAGGCGATCGACGTCGGCAACTATCCGTGGCTGCGGCTCCGCGCGACGTACGTGCAGATCGGTCCGCTCGGTCTGGTCTCGGTGCCGGGCGAGCTGCACCCCGAGCTGTGGGTCGGTGGGTACGACGGCTCGTGGTCGTGGGGCTGGCCGCTGTACGACGACACGAAGCCCAATCTGCCGAAGTTCGCCGAGGCGCCGGCGCCGCCGTACATGCGCGATCTCGTGCTCGCACATCCGGGCGTCCGCTATCCGATCGTGAACGGTGTTGCCGAGAGCTACATCGGCTACATCGTCCCCGCGTATAACTACGTCCTCGACGCGCAGAACCCGTACATCGTCGAAGCCGAAGGCGATCACTACGAAGAGGTCTACTCGCTCTCTCCGGTCGTCGAGCAGCAGGCGATCCATCCGATCCTTGAGCTACTCCGTTATCGACCGTGATGCGTGAGCTAGGCCGTCGCGCGCACGTCCGCGTCGACGAGATGCGCGTGTTACGTTGGGCGGATGCGAGCGGCGTGGGTGGTCCTGGTAGGCGCGGTGGGGTGTGGTCACGGTGGCATCCAGCCGATGGTGACGGCGTGCGAGCGCGCGAGGGGCGCGGACCCCGGCGCGTGCCTGGCGGTCGCGCGCGATCGGCTGGCGCGGCACGACCAGACCGGTGTCCAGCAGTACATGGAGAACACCGTGCAGGCGATCATCGCCGCGCCGCGGTGCCTCGACGTGCACGCCGAGGAGAGCTGCTTCGCGGGCGTCGCGGTGCTGCTGCGCGACGAGCCGGTGGGCCTGCTCGCTGACTACAACGTCACCCAGGAGCTGCTGCAGAGCCTGCCGCGGTGGAACGGCCCCGATGCGGAAGGCCCCCGCGCGCAGGCGCGCACCGTGTTGCAGGGCATGTGCACGACCGAGCGAGGATCGCCGGCAGCCCGGCAGCGTGCGTGCCTCGTGCTCGGTGATCTCGTCGAAGACGAGCGCGTGCGGCGGTGCGGCCCGAACTGCGATCTGGCGCAAGCGAACGAGCTGCTCGCGGGCTGGACGAAGACCGACGTGATCGATGGCTACGCCACGGCGTGCAAGCTCGCGCGGGCGACCCCCGACACCGCCTTCGCGGAGCAGGTCGCCAAGGTCTACGGCGTGAGCGGGGGCGATGCCGCGTGCGCGGTGTCGAAGGCGGAGCTGCGCGGCGCATCGATCCCGAACGCCGTCGCCGGGCGTGCCCGCGCGATCTTCGAGGCGAACCAGCGCGCCAATGCCGCTGCCGCGTCGGCCGCGCGCGAGGCGCAGCGGACCGCGGAGCTGAAGAAGCGCGAGGAGGAAGCCCGCGTGGCACGTGCGAAGGCCGCGGACGCCGAGGCGACGCAGCAACTCGTCGCCGCGGCCAGCAACCAGGACTGGCCCGCGTTGCTCGCTCACATGCGCAAGCGCCGCCTCGGTCAGGCGGATGCCGCGGCGGCTACGGCGGTCGCGCAGCAATGGGATCCCTTCGTGACATGGCTCTCTGGCGAGTCGTCGATCATCGGTGCGTACATCGAGATCGACGAGGCGGTGCGCCTGCTGGCGCCACGCGGGCATGCGCTGCTCGACGAGCTCGAGGGCTTGCGGACGCGTGCGCTCGCCGAGGTGCGCAAGCGCGGCAAGACGGCGCGCGGGCCGGGCGGCGTGTGGCTGTACGCGGCGCTCGCGGAGCGAGTTGCGGGCCCGGGGCAGATGGTCGAGGCGAACGCATCGGCCGCGGCGTTCGCCAAGCTCAACAGCACGGCGCGCGTCTCCCTCGTGATCGACAAGCTGGTCCCCGCGTGCGCGTCGATCCGGCCCGAGATGAGGAAGGGGCGCACCGTGCGCGCGACGTCGACGCTGACGTGCACCATCGAGCCCGAGAAGAAATGGACGACGACCGAGATGGTCAAGGTCAAGCAGCACGTGGTGAAGACGCGCACGGTGATGAAGGACGGCCGCGAGCAGCAGGAGATCGAATCCGAGGAGGACGTCGAGCAGGACGTGCCGAACGAGGTCGCACATCGCACCTACAAGGTGGTGGTGCGCGGCGAGCTCGCGATCACGAGTGGGGCGCCACGTCGCGTGGTGCCGATCGAGCTCGAAGACGTGCTCGAGGACGGCGACGCAGACGATACGCGCACGTTCGAGGCGGCGCGCGCGAAGGCGATCCAGACGATCCACGCGGCGGTCATCGGCCCGGTCGAGGCCGGCGAGGCGACGAAGGCGTATGCCGCCGCCCAGCAGGCGCTCGCGGTGAAGCGCGCCGCGGCCGCGGAGAATCAGCTGGTGATCCACGGGCTGCTCGCCGGCGCGAGCCCCGAGCTCGACGAGCTGCTCTCGCAGTACGCGCTCGTGTTCACGGACCTGTTGCCCACCGCCGCGAAGACGCGTGACGCCTCAGATTTCTGAGCGTCCTCGCCGTCGCGGCCTCGGAACCCTCGTCGAGGCGCGCCGGCGCACGGGGCTAACTCCCCGGGATCGCTGGCCGGAGGCTGGCCGCCATCTTGCTGGGTAGTGGCCGCGATGAAGACCCTTGCCTCCTGGACGGCGCTCGCCGTCCTCGCATTCACGGGCTGCACCGATGCTGACGACACGCCTACCGACCACGTGCTGTCGGCGACCACCTCGCTGATCCAGTACGGATCGTGCTCGGCGCTCGAGACCGATCTCGAGGACATGTTGATCCGCGAGGTGTGGGCGAACATCGAGCGCTACGACACCAACCTGTGGGGCTTCGGCAGCCCGGAAGCCGATGACTCCGCGGGTGGTGAGAGCGGCGGTGACCGGCAGGAAGGCGAGGACTACTCCGGCACCAACAACCAGGAGCAGGGCGTCGACGAGGCCGACCTCGTGAAGACGGACGGCTATCACATCTACGCGCTCAACGGGAATCGTCTCCACATCTTCGGCGTCCCGCAATTCGGCCAGCTCGTGCCCGAGAGCGTGACGCCGATCGAAGGGCATCCGCGCGAGATGCTGATCGATCGCGAGGGCCGCGCGGTGGTGTTCTCGTACATCTACGTCGCGAACCTGCCCGCGGAGCATCCGCTGCGCGCGTTGACGGGATGGGAGGGCGACGACAACGACCAGTGGTACTGGCGCTCGCCGCTCGTCACCAAGATGACGGTGCTCGACATCGCGAACCGCACTGCGCCGCGCCTCGTGCGCGAGGTGTTCTACGAGGGCTGGTACCAGACCGCGCGCAAGGTCGACTCGTCGGTGCGCGTCTCGACCTACGCGTCGATCTCGCGGTGGGAGACCTACGGCTGGTACGACCTGCTCCAGGCCTCGGGCTTCAACAAGAGCTGGACGAAGCAGGAGATGGCGCGCCGGATCCGCGCGCTGTCCCTCGCCGACCTCATCCCGCAGATGTACGTGCGACATCCGAGCGGCACGATCACGACCACCAGCCTCAGCACGGCGTCGTGTCAATCGTTCTATCGCCCGACCGACAGCCACGCGCGCGGCATCGCGTCGATCATCTCGTTCGATCTACTCGGCGACCAGCTGCACTTCGACGCGGACCACGTGGTGTCCAACTGGGCCACGTTCTACTCGTCACAGGACAAGATCCTGCTCGCCGAGCCGGCGCACGACTGGTGGTGGTTCTGGTGGTTCCAGGACGATCCGGACCAGCTCAACCTGCACGTGTTCGACATCTCGCAGGTCGGCAAGAGTCGCTATGTCGGCTCGGGCCGTGTGGAAGGGCAGATCAATGGTCAGTTCGCGCTCGACGAGGAGAACGGCGTGTATCGCGTCGCCTCGACGACGAATCTGTTCCGCTGGTGGCGCAACGGCGACGAGGAGGTGCCGCCGATCGAGAACCACGTGTGGACGCTCGAGCTCCAGGGCACCCAGCTCGTGACCCTCGGCCACATCGGTGGCATCGCGCTCGGCGAGCAGATCACCGCCTCGCGCTTCCTCGGCGACAAGGGCTACCTGGTGACGTTCGAGCGCACCGACCCGCTGTGGACGCTCGATCTCTCGAACAAGTACAACCCGCGCATCGTTGGAGAGCTCGAGATCCCCGGGTTCTCGACGTACCTGCATCCCCTCGGCCCCGACAAGCTGCTGACCATCGGCGTCGGTGGTGATGAGAATGGTGCCAACTGGCGCACCACGATCTCCACGTTCGATGTCTCCAACTTCGCGCATCCGACCCAGACGAGCGTGCTGCCGATCGAAGGCGAGCAGGGCTGGGGCTGGTCGGAAGCGCTGTGGGAGCACAAGGCGTTCCAGTACTTCGCGCCCAAGAAGCTGCTCGCAGTGCCGCAGTCGAACTACGCGTACGACGGGTACAACTACCGCTATCTGTCGAAGCTCGAGGTCATCGAGGTCGACGACACCACGGGCGCGCTGAGCCGCCGCGGCTCCATCGATCACTCGAACTACTACAACGGCAACCAGTACTGGTCGTACTTGCAGATCCGCCGCAGCTTCTTCATGGGCGACTATCTCTACGCGATCAGTGACAAGGCCATCACCGTGCACCGCACCGACGACCTGGGGCAGGTCATGGCGCAGAGCCTTCCCGGCTACACGGCGAGCGACTGGTACTGGTGGTGGTGAGGTCGCGCGCCGATACGATCAGCCAACGGCGATCGACGACACGATGCGAGACGTGCGGACGTTACGTTGCCATGTAGATGTGGAAGGCCACCCTCGCGCTCGCGTTGTACGTCGGCTGCTCGGACAACACGGGGACGCCCGTCGATGGTGGACTACCGGATGGCGGAGGCGACGGAGGCATCACGGTCGACGCTGCGGAGACGTCGGGCTGCTACGAGTTCGGTCGCTGGCCCGCGCCCACGACGACGGTGACCATTCCGTACTCGGCGAAGAACGCCGAGGGCGGCCTCTACTACACCGACATCCAGGCGGCGTTCCCGCAGACCGATTGGTCCACCGTCGATCGCCTGTACATCGAGGCCGGTCAGTACGCGTACATCTGGATCGGAAACCTGCCGGACCGCACGGCCGAGGACCCGCTCGTCATCACGAACAAGGGCGGCCAGGTGCACATCGGACCCGCGCCGAGCGCCGCGTTTGGCTACCTCTGGGTCATGGATGGAGGCTCCAACTGGGTCCTGACGGGTCGCTACGACCCGATCTCGCAGACCGGTGACGAGGGCTTCCAGGGGCACCGCTGCGGCGCGTACGCGCACTCGCAAGGCACCTACGGCTTCGTCAGCGACGACGAGATGATGAACCTGCACACGACCCACAACCACATGGGCCTCAACGTGAGTGCCGATGCCTTCGAGCTCGAGTGGATGGAGATTCGCCGGTCGAGCTACGCCGGCATTCGCATCTCCAAGGACGACGTGACCGTCGCGAGCGGAGATCCGCCGCCGAGCCCGTTCACCGACGTCACCGTCCACGACATGTACATCCACGACACGGGCGGTGAGGGACTCTACTTCGGCATGACCTCGGGCTCGCCGTACCTGCACGCGTCGTTCGTGCGGCTGCACCTCTACAACAACCGCATCCTGCGCACGGCCAACGAGGTCGCTCAGCTGCAGCACCTCGCGTCGGGCTCGCGCATCCACAACAACGTCTTCGCGTGGGGCGGGATGCAGTGGCGTGACGCGTTCGCCGAACATCAGGACAACGGCTCGCAGCACGTGTTCCGTACGGGCGACGTCGAGATTCGGCACAACATCTACCTGCGCGGCATGGAGTCGCTCTTGAACTTCTTCGGTGCGCCCGAGCCCGGTGACGCATCCGGCACGGTGACGCTCGACGAGAACTACTTCTCCGACGCGATGTGGCTCGGCATCTACTTCGGCGGACCGGGCAAGACGGCCGAGACGGCGATCAACTACTCGTTCACCGGCAACGTATTTCGGAACCTCGACCCGACGGAGACGTACGGCTACTTCGCGGCGCCGTACTACACCGCGCGCATGCCATCGACCACGCTGCTCACGATCGGCACCAACTGGATGGCACCGATCTCGTTTGTCGGCAACACCTGGTCGGGCTCGCGCACGCTCGCGTTCGGCAGCCCGGCGTACCTCACGCAGAGCAACAACACCTCCGGCGGCGCGGTCGAGGCCGTCGAGTTCGTGAACACGGGCCTGCCCGCGGGCACCGATCACCGCGCGCTCGAGTTCTGGACGGCCAAGACCGGAACGTGGGCCGGCAACAACCCCGTCACGTACGCAGCCGGGACGATGGTGTTCGACGAGGGGCGGATGTACCGCGCGCTGACGGCGACGAGTGCGGGCGATCCGGCACCGTCGACCTCGCTGAACGGGACGTGGGAGGACCTCGGCGCGCCGGCCGACGATGTTCGGCTCGTCCGTGGATCTCCGTACGAAGGGCGTGGATTGCTCGACCGACCGTGATCGCCTAGGCGCCTGCTTCCCTGTCCGCGCTAGGGATCCGTCGGCAGCGGCTTCATCGCCGGCACCTCCTGCACGACCTCCTGCTTGTCGGGCGAGGGCTTTAGCTTGACCGCCTTGCAGTAGACGTTGAGCGCTTGCAGATTCTGCTGTAGGCGCTGCTGGAACGTGCTGTCGGAGAGGTTGCCGGTGATCGGAATCGTGCAGATCGAGTAGTCGCCCGCGACGAGCTCGTCGAACACGGGCATCGGCGCGTCCTTGCCGAGCCAGAACTTCATGCCCTGGGCGGCGCCCTGCATGAAGCCGTCGGTGAGCTGGCGCGCGTCCTGGAAGCCGACCTGGCCCGAGAACAGGAATACCTGCGCCGCATCGACCTGGTTGTTCGGCATCGCCTTCACGGTCACCGTGAGTGCGAGCGCGCCGAGCGGAATCGCGAGGTTCGCGGTGGTCTGCTTGCCCGCGATGACGGTGACCGTCGTCGACGCCGAGCGCATCGACATCATCTGCTGCTGCATCGCCTGCACGACGATCTGGCCCTCGGGCACCTTGTTCATCGTGAACGTGCCGTCCTCGGCAGTCTGCGTGAAGGTCGCCGCGCCGGTCGCGCCCTTGATGGCGTGGCTAACGGTGACGCCCGATGCAGGCTTGTCCTTGACGGTGACCTTGCCCGTGATCGACCCGAACCCGCGCAGCGTGAGTGTGATCGGCGGAGGATCGTCGTTGCCGGCAGCGACCTGGACGCCCGCCGAGCGACCTTGGTCAGGATGATCGGCGATCGCGTTGCCCGCGGTCTTGGGCACGCCGATGATGGTGAACTGGCCGCTCTGGTCGGTGACCGCCGAGCGCACGCCCGCCATCGTCTCGAACTGCTCGGCCTGCGTCTGGTTGCCGCCCTCCGCCGAGAACAACATGTCGCCGAACTTCACCTTCGCGCCGGGGACGGGCGTGCCGCTCTTGTCGACGACCTTGCCGGTGAGGCGGCGGCCGCGGGCGACGGTGACCTTGCCGAGATCGGTCGTCTTGCCGGGCTCGACCTTCACGTCCTGCTTCACCAGCTGCGCGAACCCCGAGCCCTGGAACGTCACGTCGTGGGCGCCCGGCGTCACCTCGCGCACGAGGAAGTTGCCGTCCTTGTCGACGGGCGTCGGCGGCTTGGTGCCGACCTGCACCGTCGCGGGATACGGTGCGCTGGTTCCGCCGTCGAGCACGAGCGTGCCCTTGATCTCGCCTGGCGACGGCAGCACGATGCGCACGTTGGTGTCGCCGGTCTTCGCGGCGATGCCGTTCTGACCCCACTCCTGCCACACGTCCGTCGAGCGCGCGGCCCACACCTTGTAGGCTCCGTCGACGAGCCCTGTGAGCGTGAACGCGCCCGAGCCGTCGGTGGTCGCCGAGGACATGCCGGTGAGCGCCATGCCGTCGGTGTTGCCCGCACCGGACAGGAAGTCGGGCAACGAGTTGACCTGGATCTCGGCGACCGGGGCGCCTTTGTCGTCGACAACGATGCCCGAGATCGTGCCGGCGACGTCGAGCACGAGCTTCAGGTCTTTGACGTCGGCCTTGTCGGTGAGATCGACGTCCGCGACCTTGCTCGCGACCGTGTCAGACTCGGCGCGCACCTGCACGGGACTGCGCCCGAGGCCGCGCAGCGAGAACTTGCCCTCGGCGTCGGTGGTGGTCTGACGCGCTTGCTGGCGCCACCACACGTCGGCGCCCTTGCCGGCGACGCGCACCGCGGCGGCCGCGACGGGCTTGCCCTTGGTGTCGACCACGATGCCCGCGAGCGAAGCGCCCGCTTTCATCGTGACGATGATGCCGGTGACCGGCTGAGTGCCGACGGTGACAGGGGCGCTGCGCGATGGCGCGTGCTCGCCGTCGACGGCGGCGAGGATGTGCGAGCCCGCGGGCAGGGCGGTGAGCGTGAACTCGCCCTTCTCGTCGGAGGTCGCCTGCGCGCGGAGCTCGCTCCAGCCCCACAGGCCGGGCGCCACCGTGATGCGCGCCTTGGCGACCGGCTGCCCTGCCTCGTCGATGACCTTGCCCGAGACCGCGACGCCCTTCTTCAACGTGAGCTTGATGTTGCCGACGGCGCCACCGGAACCGATCGTGGTCACCGCCATCGCCGACGCGTAGCCTTCGGCGCTCGCCTGGACGCTGAGCCAGCCGGGACGGACCGGCTTGATCGTCGCCTTGCCTTCGGCGTTGGTCTTGACGACGTTGTCGCTGTCATCGCCCTCCTTGACGCTGGCACCCTCCAGAGGCTTGTCGTTCTCGTCGACAACGGTCGCGATCAGCGTCGCGCCTTCGGCGATGCGGATGATCACCGGATCGGGCTTCTCGGTGACCTTGAAGCCGACGGGGCCACCGACCATGTCGCCACTCGTCGCTCCGAGGTAGTACGTGCGCCCGACGAGCTTGTCGAACTCGAACGAGCCGTCGTCTTCGCTCGTGGTCGTGCGCGGCGGGACCGAGGTGATCCACACCTTGGCCCCGCCGATGCCCTTGCCGTCCGGGCCCTGTACCTGACCCTGCAGCAGGATGTGCCCCTCCGGGTCTTCGTCCAGCGTCCAGTTCGCGCTCATCGCACGCGGAGCGGGGCGTGCAGGTTGGGCCTTGGGCTTGTCTGCGATCTCGCTCTTGATCTGACCGGTGCGACCGGCGGGATTAGCGGGTTCGTTCTTCGTGCCGCCGTCCCCGCGGAGCACGAAGAACCAGAGTGCAGCGAACGCGGCGACAAGAGCGATCAGGCCGCCGAGGAGCTTCCGATTCATCGCGCGGCATCATGCGGACGATGTCTGCGCAGGGGAAGCCCTGCGACATGCGACACCCCGGGCATCAGAATTGGTCTGACCGCCGCGACGGGACGGCTTACGGCTCGCTGAGGAAGCCGTACCGATAGTCGGTGGGCGGCGCGAAGGTCTCCTTGATCGTGCGCGCCGCGACGAACCGCAGGAGGTTGAGCGCGGAGCCCGCCTTGTCATCGGTGCCCGAGGCGCGCGCGCCACCGAACGGCTGCTGCCCGACGATGGCGCCGGTCGGCTTGTCGTTGATGTAGAAGTTGCCGGCCGCGTCGCGCAGCGAGGTGGTGGCCTCGACGATGGCGCGGCGGTCACGCGCGAAGATCGCGCCCGTGAGCGCATACGGCGACGTACGATCGACGAGCTCGAGCGTCTCGCCCCACGCGCGGTCCGGGTAGACGTGGCAGGTCACGATCGGGCCGAAGAACTCGTCGCGCATGTGGCGCACCATCGGGTCCTCGGTGGTGATCAGCGTGGGGCGCACGAACCAGCCCTCGCGGCCGTCGGTGGTCCCACCGGCGAGGATCTTCATGCCCGTGGTCTCGCGCGCCTCGGCGATCGCGGCGGTGTGCTTGTCGAACGCGCCCTGCTTGATCACGGCGCCCATGAAGTTCGAGAAGTCGGCGACGTTGCCCATCTTGATCGCGTCGACGGTGTCGACGAGCTCGGTCTTGATCTGGTTCCACACGCTCTGCGCGATGTAGAGGCGCGAGGCGGCCGAACACTTCTGGCCCTGATACTCGAAGCCGCCGCGGACGATCGCGGTGACGAGCGCCTTTGGATCCGCCGACGGGTGCGCGAGGATGAAGTCCTTGCCGCCGGTCTCGCCGACGAGGCGCGGATAGCTCTTGTAGCGATCGATGTTGTCGGCGACGCGCTTCCACATCATGCGGAACACGTCGGTCGAGCCCGTGAAGTGGATGCCGGCGAGCGCCGGGTGATCGAGCAAGAGGTTGGTCAGGTTGTGCGGCAAGCCGGGGATGAAGTTGATGACACCCGGTGGTAGGCCTGCTTCTTCGAGGAGCTGATAGATCTCCCATGCGGCGAGCACCTGGGTCTCGGCAGGCTTCCACACGACGGTGTTGCCCATCAGCGCCGGCGCCGTCGGTAGGTTCCCGGCGATCGCGGTGAAGTTAAACGGCGTCAGCGCGAAGATGAATCCTTCGAGCGGGCGCAGCTCGGTCATGTTCCACACGCCGGGCGCGCTCTGGGGCTGCTGCCGGTACAGCTCCTGCGCGAACTGGGCGTTGAAGCGCCAGAAGTCGATCAGCTCGCACGCCGAATCGATCTCGGCCTGGTGCGCGGTCTTCGACTGGCCGTGCATCGTCGCGGCATTCATCCGCGCGCGCCACGGCCCGGCGAGCAGCTCGGCCGCCTTGAGCAGCACCGCCGCCCGCGCCTCCCAGCGCATCTCCGACCACTCGCGCCGCGCAGCCAGCGACGCCTTGATCGCACGCTGTGCGACATCCTCGGTCGCGGCGTGGAATCGCGCCACGACGTGCGCGTGCCGGTGCGGCATCACGACGTCGCGCAGAACACCCGTGGTGATCCGCTCTCCGCCCACGACGCAGGGAATCTCGACCGTCGTGGTCTCGATCGCCGCGAGCGCCGCCTTGAGGCGCGCACGTTCCGTGCTGCCCGGGTTGTAGCCGAGGACGGGCTCGTTGATCGGAGTCGGAATGCTGACGATCGCGTCGTGCATTCCGCACGTGTACCACGGTGGAACCTTTCGTCAGTGCGTGCCTGCGGGCTTCACCTGCGGGCCCATGTCCCGCTGCAGCGGGTGATTGCGCAGCTCGTCGCGAATCTGCGCGAGGAGATCGTGGTCGGTCTCGGGCACGAGGACTGTTTGCCCGCGCACCCGGTTGACGGCCTTGACCAGCGCGTACAGCACGATGCCCACCATGAAGAGGTTCACGATCGCCGTCAGTACGCGGCCGTACTGGATCGTCGCACCGTTGATGGTGAACGCGAGGCTGTTGAAGTCGGGCTTGCCAAAGATCGCGGCCACCAGGGCCATCAGGACGCCCTCCGTCAGCGCCGTGACGACCGCGCCGAAGGCGAGGGCGATGATGACGCCGATGGCGAGGTCGAGCGCATTGCCGCGGAAGATGAAGTCGCGAAACTCTTTCATCATGGAGGCCTCCGAGAACCCGCATACGCATCGGTCGTGCCACGTGCGCGCGCGTGGACTCGCGGGAGTACGTTTCGCGCGCTGCGGGCAACCGGGCGGCGACGCGCGCCGACGTCTCAGCTGACGAACTTGTCGGCGAGAATGCTCAGGCGCTTGCGGAGGGAGCGGCACACCGGGCCGATCGCCGCAGAGCCATCGGGGGCGAGCACGAAGACCTCAGCGGTCTCCTTGCTGCCGAGGATCTTTCGTCAGCTCGAGCAGCTTCTGCTGAGCCTACTCGCGATCGAGGTACGTGTACCCGATCATGCCCTGACGGAACCGATTGATGAGCGTGCGGCTCTCTTCGATCGTCATGAGCTTCTTGCGCAGCGCCGACTCGACGTTGTTGCGCAGGCGGCCGAGGAGGTCGCTCGGCGAGTAGTCGACGAACTGCAGGACCTCGCTGACCGTGTCGCCCGCGACGACTTCCTTGACGTCGTAATCGCCCTCCGGGGAGAGCTGCACGTGCACGGTGTTGGTGTCACCGAACAGGTTGTGCAGATCACCCAGGATCTCCTGGTACGCACCGACGAGGAAGATGCCGAGGTAGTAGTCCTGACCCGGTGGCTTGTTGTGCAGCTCGAGCACGTGCTTCACGTCGCGCAGATCGATAAACGAGTCGATCTTGCCGTCGGAGTCACACGTGATGTCCGCGAGCGTGGCGCGGCGCGTGGGCTCCTCGTTGAGGCGGTGGATCGGGCAGATCGGGAACAGCTGGTCCACGGCCCACGAGTCGGGCACCGACTGGAACATCGAGAAGTTGCAGAAGTAGGTGTCGGAGAGCGCCTTCTCGAGACCCTCGAGCTCCTCGGGGACGTGCGCCATCTGGCGCGAGAGGTGCAGCACCTTCTCGCAGATCGCCCAGAAGAGGTTCTCGCAGAGCACGCGGTTCTCGAGCGAGAGGTGCCCCAAGTTGAAGAGCTGGAGGACCTGGTCCTTGTACTCGACGGCGTCGTGATAGCTCTCGAGGAGGTTCTTCTGCGAGACGCCCTGGTACGTCTCCCACATGTTGTTCACGAGCGGCGGCACGGGCTTCTGCAGCTGCTGCGGCACGTGCGTCGTGAACTCGGTGACGCCGTGGACGTTGACCACGAGCACCGAGTGGTGCGCGGCGACCGCGCGCCCGGACTCCGAGACGATGTTCGGGTGCGGCACGTTGTCGGCGTCGCAGATCTCCTTGACCGCGAACACGACGTCGTTGGCGTACTCCTGCACCGTGTAGTTCATCGACGACGCGAAGTTGGTCTGCGAGCCGTCGTAGTCGACGCCGAGCCCACCGCCGACGTCGACGTAGGCCAGGCCCTTGGCGCCGAGCTTGTAGAGCTCGACGTACATGCGCCCCGCCTCGCGCAGCGCGTTCTTGACGCTCTTGATCGCCGAGATCTGCGAGCCGAGGTGGAAGTGGAGCAGCTTGAGCGTCTCCGTGTCGTTCCACTCCTTGAGCTTGCCGATCGCCTCGACCATCTCCGCAGCCGACAGACCGAACTTGGAGAAGTCACCACCGGACTGCTCCCAGCGACCGGCGCCTCGCGACGACAGGCGGGCGCGGATGCCGAGCGACGGCTTGATCTTCATGCGCTCGCTGACGCGATGGATATGGTCGAGCTCGTCGGGCTTCTCGACGACGAGGATCACCGTCTTGCCCATCTTGGACGCGAGCAGCGCCGTCTCGATGTACTCCTCGTCCTTGTAGCCGTTACAGACGATGAGCGACTCGTCGTCCTGGTGGATCGCCATGATCGCGAGGAGCTCGGGCTTGCTGCCCGCCTCGAGGCCGTAGTGGTACGGCCGGCCGAACTCGATGATCTCCTCGACGACCGTGCGGTTCTGATTGACCTTGATCGGATACACGCCGCGGTACTGACCGCCGTAGCCGTACTCGCGAATGGCCGCGTTGAATGCGCCGCATAATAGCTCGATGCGCGCACGGAGGATGTCGCTGAAGCGGAGCAGGATGGGCAGTTGGATGCCGCGACCGACGAGCTCGTCGATCAGCTCCTTCATGTCCATCGCGCCGTTTCCTTCACCGCGCGGCTGGACGATCAGGTTGCCCTGGTCGTTGACTGCGAAGTAGCCGCATCCCCAGCGGGGGATGTTGTACGTGTCGTTCGCGTCGGCGGCGGTCCACCGGCGGAGCGGGTCGGAAGAGAGCAGAGCCTTCGCGCGGGCCATGGTTTGCACATGGAGTTACCCCATTTCGCTCCGCTTCGCTGCGCGATTTCGCATATTTCACCGCCTTCGCAGTGGCTACCTTCGACGGAGTTCGCCGGGCGGCGATCGGGGCGATCGAGTGACAGGTGCGTGTCATCGCGTGCAGCCCTTGCCCTGGGAAGTGATTCGGATAGATTCGCCAACCCCCCATGGCGCAACAGGTCGAGAAAGGCAGCCCCGGCGCGCAGGTCATCGCAGAGGAAGAACGCCTCTTCGGTCAGGTCCAGGCGCGCGTCGCGATGGGGGAAGAAGAAGAAGGACGCCCCAAGGTAGCCTCGAGCGATCTCGACGCAGATCTTCTCTCGCTCCGCGACCAGATCGCCGAAGCGCGGCCCGAAGATCTCCCACCGCTCATCGAACAGATGACGCGGCTCGCGTCGCTCAAGGCGCGGCTCGGCGGCGGCGTGTCCCTGCCGATCGACATCACCAGCCCGTACTTCGCGCACATGCGGCTCAAAGAGCACGGCAAGGCGCGCGACGTGATGATCGGCAAGCGCGGCTTCATCGACCGCCAGTCCAACGTCCAGATCGTCGACTGGCGCAATGCCCCGATCTCGCGCATCTACTACCGCTACGAAGAAGGCGATGACTACGAGGAGGAGATCGCCGGTCGCCGCGTCGAGGGCCTCGTCGAGGCGCGCCGCAACATCTCCATCTCGAAGGGCAACCTCCGGCGCATCGGCGCGCCGCAGGGCACGTTCCTGAAGGACGCGCGTGGCAACTGGGTGCAGGCCGTCGGGCAGCTGCAGCCCGTGCTCCACGGCGGCATGGGCAAGGCCGCGCGCCCCGTCGCCGCGAAGGGCGAGAAGGGCAAGCTCGGCATCCATCACGGCACCGTGCGCGCGGACAAGGCGCTGCCCGAGATCGCCGCGCTCATCGACAAGGAGCAGTTCGAGCTCATCACGCAGCCGAGCAGCGGCATCGTCGTGATCCAGGGCGGCGCGGGCTCCGGCAAGACCACCGTCGCGCTCCACCGCATCGCGTACCTCAACTTCCAGGACGGCCGGCGGTTCAAGGCGCAACACACGCTGTTCGTCGTGCCGTCGCAGGCCCTCGTGCGCTACGTCGCCGGCGTCTTGCCCGCGCTCGGCGTGTCCGGCGTGCCCGTCGTGACCTACACCGGCTGGGCGCGCACCACGCGCATGCGCTGCCTCCCCGACGCGCCGATCAAGTACAACGCCGACCCGCCGGAGCACGTCTCGCGCCTCAAGAAACACCCGGCGATGCTCGGCCTCCTCGCGCGCTGGGTCGATCAGCAGGCGCAGCAGATCGGCGTGCAGCTCGCCGAGCTTCACGCACCCGCGATCGACGAGTGGAATCGGCTCGCCAAGCGCGCGCTCGTGCCGCGGCTCTCCGGTCTGTCGAGCTGGCTCAAGAAGCAGGCCGACAACCTCGACGCCAACGTGCGCATCGCGCTCGAGGGCACCATCAAACGCTGGAAGAAGCGCGCCGATGACGTCGAGCTTGACTGGGCGGAGCTGATGACCGATCCGGTCCTCCTCGGCCAGGGCTTCGACGCGTTCGGCGCGGGCGATGTCAGCCAGAAGGACATCGCGCGGCTCGTGGAATGGGTGCGGCGCCAGCTCGCCAAGCCACAGAAGGCGCCCGTCGACGAGGAAGGCAACCCGATCCTCGACGCCGAGGGCAAGCCCGAAGGCATCGACGAGGACGATCCGGCCGGCAAGGTCGACGACGAGGATGACCCGCTGATGTTGCGCCTGGTGCAGCTCAAGCGCGGTGGCCTGTTCACCCCCGAGGGTCAGGAGCTCCTGTACGAGCACGTCGCGATCGACGAGGCGCAGGACCGCTCCGCGCTCGAGGTCAAGGTCCTACTCGAGGCCGTGCACGCGCCCGACGGTGATCCGACGAAGCGCTCGGTCACGATCGCGGGCGACACCGCGCAGCGCATCGTGTTCGACAACAACTTCTCGGGCTGGGCCGAGCTCCTGCAGCAGACCGGGCAGCCCGCGATCGTGCGCCCCCTCAAGCTCTCCTACCGTTCGACGGCCGAGGTCATGGTGCTCGCGCGCGAAATCCTCGGCCCCGAGCTCGCGCCCGAAGATCCCATCTCAGCGCGCCCGGGCGAGCCCGTCGAGCTCCACGAGTTCGGCGACCTCGGCGAGGCCGTCGCGTTCCTCGGCGATGCCCTCCGCAACCTGATGGCGCGCGAGCCCACCGCGTCGTGCGCCGTCGTCGCGCGCCACGCCGAGCAGGCCGACGCCTACTACGAAGGTCTGCGCCGCGCCGAGGTCCCCGCACTGCGCCGCGTGCGTCGCGACGAGTTCAACTTTCAGCCCGGCGTCGACATCACCGACGTCACCAGCGTGAAGGGCCTCGAATTCGACTACGTCGTGATGGTCGACGTCAATGCGGCGAGCTACCCCGACCAGCACTGGGCGCGGCACCTCCTGCACATCGGCGTCACCCGCGCCGCACACCAGCTATGGCTGGTCTCGACGGGCGACCCGAGCCCGCTGATTCCGCCCGCGCTGCTAGACGGCGGGCGGATGACCGTCGGCTAACGGCTACATCGGACGCGCGGGCCCGATCTGCGGCGCGCGCACCGGCTTGGCCATGCCGTAGAACACGGTCACGCCTTGGCCGCCACAAAGCGTCGACAGCGCCTCGGGGGGCTTGTTGAGGCAGCTCTCGATGTTCTGCCAGTTGTTCATGGCCCAGATGTTCCCGGCTGGATCGAGCGCGATGTCGGTCAGCATCTGCAAACCACCGCCGACGTAACCGTTGGGTGGCGAGATCGGGTCGCCGGTCTTCATGCCGGGAGGACAGTTCTCGGGACGCGCCCCGCAGAGGTGGGCGATCGGACTGGTGTTGCCGGCGAAGTTCGAGATCCAGACGTTGTCGTCACCGTCGACGACCACGGCCCACGGACCCGGCAAGCTGCCGCCGTAGAACGACGAGCCCGGAAACGGGGTGCCATCGGGCCGGAGGAGGGAGACGCTGCCGCCGGTCTTGCCGCCCGTTTGCTTGTGCATGAGGCGCGTCAGCATGGGGTCGGGATTGCGGCCCATCTTCATCTCCACGCCAACCTTCAGCAGCGACTCTGCGCCGCGCGGTGAGTTGCCGAAGCGGTTGGTGACCCACACGTTGCCCTGGCTATCGATGGCGAGGCCGCTGCCACTGAAGCCGGTCTTGAACTTCTCCGACTTCGTCGGATCCGAAGCGGGGAACCGTGTGACGTGCTCTGCACCCGCGTTGGTGACCCAGATCCGATCCTGCTGATCGATGCCGAGATGGAACGGGCCGCGAAGGTGGTTGCACGGCGGCTGCTTGTCGCCCTCGCAGACGATGCGGCCTTCGGCGAGGTTTCCGTTCGGAAAGTACACGAGCTGGTTCTTCGAGACGCCGAGCGCCCAGACATCACCGCTCGGCGTGACGATCACACCTTGCATGAGGCCCAGCTGACCTCCGAACGTGATGCCTTCCGGCGGCGTAAGCGGCTTTCCGTTCTTGTCGAACACCGCGATGGATTTGCCGCCGTACGACGTGAACCACGCGTTGTCGTTCGCGTCGATGGCAGCACCGAACGTGCCGCCTTGCATGCCGCCTCCGGCGAAGCCGGTGGTCATCGGTGAGAGCGGCCGTCCGTTGGGCGCGAACTTCGTCGCGTTGCCCTGCCAGAGATCGTCCTGGGCCTGCCACCCGACCGTGAAGTTGTTGCCGACCCAGAGGTTGCCCTGGCTATCGAACATCACCTTGCCGCCGGCGCGGTAACCGCCGCCATCGAATTTCAGCGCGAGGACCCACGCACTCGGCGCGAACTGCAAGTACGGCATGTACGGCACTGCGCGCATGTTCTTGCCGGCGGGCACGGGGTACATCGTGCCGAGCAACGCGAAGACACGTTCGGGCCGGAACCACGGATAGTGAGCGATGGCCTCGGCCGCCGTCAGGGTGTCTGTCGGCGCGCCCCCGTCGGGAGGATACGCTGCGAGGTAGAGGCGCTCGCATGCGTCGTCGGCAATCCGCGTCACGCATCCCGCCAGCACGTTGGCGAGCGTCGCGAAGTTCGCCATCGTCGTCGTCTGCCCACTGTTGAGCGGGCTCTGGATCGCTTCACCCCAGGACCCCGTCGTGAGATCGACGAAGTTGGGCACGTTGCCGGCGGCGATCCGCAAGCTCAACGGTTGCCCTCGCAGCGAGGTACCTTCGAGCAGCGGTGCGTGCGTCCACACCGACGCCACCGTCGACATCTCGTTGATCACGATGCGCGGGGGCGGCCGATTCCCGAGGACGGCGAGGAGCGCGATCGCCGGGTTCTCGGTGCGCGTTCGGTCGGCCGCGGCCTGGCCTCCCTTCGCGATCAGGTACAGGCTGACATCGCCCCCGATGGGGCCGGGCGTCGCGATGCGGAACCGGCCGTCTGCGCCCGTGCGTGCCTGGCCGAGCACCTTTGGCATCCCGGCGCTCGCGGCATATAGCGTGACCGTCGAGCCAGCGATGGGTGCTCCGGCGCCCAGCACCTGCCCCTCGATCGCCGGGGCGGCTGCGATGGAATCTCGACACCCCGTCGCGAGAACCCATGTGCTGATGACGAGCGCCGCGACTGCGAGCCCGCGAACGAGACTGGATGATGTGGGCATTTCTGGCTCCTGGCTTCGCACTTCGGTGTGAGCAACATGCAGGCCGTTCGGCGCCGGCCCGCGCGTGAGGTGAAGAGGACGTCCGTAGGCGGCTGATGGTGGGCTCGAAACCGTCGCCGTAGACTCGACCATGGAGCTCCTCGACGAGATTCAGGGGCGCGTCGCCGGGGGCGCGAACGCACCCAACCTTGCCTTCCTGCTGTTGCTCCTGGCGCTGATCTTTGCGCCCATGCTCGCCGGCTTCGTGCGCCTGCCCGCGATGGTCGGGCTCGTCCTCGTCGGCATGTTGATCGGCCCGCACGGGCTCAACATTCTCGCGTCGAAGACGATCGCACTCACCGCGCTCGGAGGCTTCGGCCTTCTGTACCTCATGTTCAACGCGGGGCTGGAGCTCGATCTGAAGAAGCTCATGCGCAACAAGCGCGTGGCGATCATGTTTGCGCTGCTGTCGTTCACGATTCCGTTCACGCTCGGAATCTCGAGCGCGTTGCTTCTTGGCTATGCGACGGCCGCCGCGATCCTGATGGGCTCGAACTGGGGCTCTCACACGCTCGTCACGTATCCGATGCTGCGCAAGATGGGCTTGTCGCGGAACACGGCGGTCTCGACCGTCGTCGGGGCTACCGCCGTCACCGATACGCTCGCACTCCTCGTGCTCGCGGCGGTCTCCGTGATGAGCCGGCGGAACGCGAGCTTCGCCGCCGAGGCCATCGAGATCGTGATCGGCCTGGCCGTGCTCGTAGGGTGGAGCATCTTCCTCCTGCCCAAGGTCGGGCGCTGGTTCTTCAGCCGCGTCGGATCCGATACGGCGCAACGCTTCCTGTTCGGGCTCGGAGCGTTTTTCTTCGGCGCGGTCCTCGCCGAGGCGGCCGGCATCGATGGCATCGTCGGCGCGTTCTTCGCCGGGCTCGGTCTTGGCCGCGCGATTCCGGCGCAGAGCCCGCTCATGGAGCGCGTGCAGTTCGTCGGCAGCTCGCTGTTCGTGCCGATCTTCCTCGTGTCCGTCGGGATCCTGCTCGACCCCAAGGTCCTCGTGCAGCCAAAGACGCTGCTGTTTGCGCTGGTGTTCACCATCGCGGTGCTCGGCGGCAAGGCGCTCGCGGCGATCATCGTCGGCAAGAAGGCGCACTTCACACGTGGCGAAGTCGGGGTGATGTCGGGGCTCTCCGGCTCGCAGGCCGCGGCCACGCTCGCGACGACCCTGGTCGGCGCACGACTGGGGTTGTTCGACGACCTCACGATCAACGCCGTGCTCGTCGTCATTCTCGTCAGCCTCGTCGTCACGCCGATGGTGGTGAATGCGTTCGGGCGCAAGGTCTCCGGGGCCACGGCGGAGAGCGAGGCCGAGCCCATCGGTCGCACGGTGCTGGTGCCGATCTGGGGCGAGTCGTCGCGCCCGGTGATCGGTCTTGCCGGCCGCCTGGCGGAAGACGACACCGGCATGGTCGTCGCGGGTAGCTTCGTGAACGAGACGGCGAACGAAACCGAAGCGGCGCAACAGCGCAGGTTGCGCGCCGAGGCCGAGGAGTGGCTGGCGCGGGAAGGGCTCGAGGCACGCTCGCTGCTCCGCGTCTCGCGGTCGCCAATCGCCGGCCTCGTCCAGACCGTGCGCGGCGAAGGGGCAACGATGGTCGTCTCCGAGTGGGAGCCCGAAGCGCACGGCCGGCTGGAAGCCGATCTGGAGGCTCAGGAGGCGCTGCGGCACCCGGAGGTGCCGATCGTGCTCGCGCACGGCGACGTCGAGTCGTTCGACCGGGTGATCGTCGTCGTCGCGCGCAAGGAAGAGCTCGTGCCGCCCGGTCGGCGAGACCTCGAGCTCGCAAAGGAGGTCAGCGCGCGTCTCGCGCACGGGCACAAAGTGGCGGTGGTCGCGCAGGAGCTCGGCGATCCGATCACGAATCTGTTCGCACAGAGCCCGAACGTCGAAACGATCGGCAGTGTCGATCCTCTGGGGTGGGTAGCGACGCACTCCGAGGCCAACGATCTCGTCATCGTGCCAGGGCTCGAAGAGGTGCACGCGGCGCTCGCGCGAATCCCCGATCTGATGAGCAAGCGCTTCATCGTCACGCTCGCCGCGCGGCCGACCTGAGTGCGGTAGGTGAGGGAGCTCGTCGAAGAAGCCATCCGGCGAGTCTCCGAAGGGCCGAACGCACCAAACGTGGTTTTCCTGCTGCTGTTGCTCGCGTTGATCGTTGCGCCCTTGGTCGCCGCGTGGGCACACCTGCCGCCGATCTTCGGGCTCGTCTGCGCGGGCATGGTGATGGGGCCGCACGGACTCGACGTGCTCGTTGGCCGTCACGTGGTCCTGGATACGGCCGGCAACATCGGCCTGCTCTACGCGATGTTCGTCGCCGGGCTCGAGCTCGAGCTCGCGCAGTTCACGCGCTACCGGCGCACCGCGCTCCTGTTCGCGCTGGCATCGTTCGCGATTCCCTTCGTGCTCGGGGTGACGAGTGCACGCCTCCTCGGCTATGCGGGGGCTGCCGCGGTGCTGCTTGGTGCGAGCTGGGGCTCACACACGCTCGTCACGTATCCGCGGCTGCGCGAGCTTGGCCTCGCCCACCATCGCGCGGTGACGACCGTGGTCGGTGCGACCCCGGCCACGTCGATCCTCGTCGTCTGCGTGCTCGCCCATATCTCCGTGGACGCTCGCCGGGGCACGGGCCTTCTTGCCGAGGGGATCGAGATCGTGCTCGGGCTCGGGCTGCTCGCGCTGTGGAGTGGGGTTGGCTTGCCGCGTCTCGCGCGACGGTTCTTCGCGTTCGCGCGCACCGACAGCGCGCGGTTCGTGTTCGCGCTGGCGGCCATGTGCGTGGCGGCGATCGTCGCGGAGGCGGCCGGCATGCCGGGCATCGTCGGTGCGTTCTTCGCGGGGCTGGGCCTCGGCCGCGTGCTGCCGGCGCAGAGCGAGCTCCGCGCGCGCATCGAGTTTGTCGGCAGCGCGCTGTTCGTGCCGATCTTCTTGCTGTGGGTCGGCATGCGCGTCGATCCGCGCGTGTTTCTCGCCATGCGGAGCGTCGCGTTCGTGCTCGTGTTCACCGCGATCGCGGTGGGCGGTAAGGCACTCGCGGCTGTCCTCGTCGGCCGCCACGCTGCGTTCGACCGCGCCGAGATCGGCGTCATGTCCGGGCTGGCCAGCTCGCAGGTCGCGATCACGCTCGCCGCCGCCGTCGCCGGCGCGCACCTGGGCGTGTTCGACGCCTTCACGGTCCACGTCGTGCTCGCCGTGATCCTCGCGACGGTGGTCGTCACGCCCCTGATCGTCGAGGCCTTTGGTCGCAGGCTCGCTGCGAAGGCCTCGTTGCACGGCTAGCAACTCTTCGCGGCACCAGTGCATCGTACGCCGCATGGCGACGAAGGCCTTCATCACCGACTACCTCCGCGCGATCGAAGAGCGCCGGCTCGACGACGTGGCGGCGATGCTCCATCCCGATATGGAGCTGATCGAACACCCGAACCAGATCAACCCGGCGGGCAAGCGCTACAACAAGGCCGAGATCCGCGCGGCCGGTGAGCGCGGCGCGAAGGCGCTGACGAGCGAGCGATACACACTGCGCTCGCTCATCATCGAGGGCGACCGCGCCGCGGCACTGCTGTCGTGGGTCGCGACGCTGCACGACGGCCGGACGATGCGAGGACAGTTCTGCAGCATCCTCGAGATGCGCGATGGCCTCCTTATCCGCCAGGAGCAGTACGACTGCTTCGAGCGGATGACCTAACACTACTGCGTCATAATTCGACGTCGAATTCCGGATCGATTTCGATCAGTTGTGAGATTCCTCGTCGAGACGATCGCGTGTGACCCTTCGTTGTGATCAAAGGGGGTATGGCGAATCTGATGAATGCTGCCGCAGAG
>JANRKM010000036.1:0-3511 GCA_033763475.1 Kofleriaceae bacterium | reverse complement strand
GGTGCTTCCCCGAAAGAGCCGCCATGACGAAGAGTGCCAAGAAGCTGGAGAAGAATGAAGGGGTTGCCGCCACGCTGCTCGCGCAGCTGACGCTGCCGCTCGCCGAGATCGTTCGGTGCGACCTGCGCGAGCTCGTGATCGGGGCGGACCGCTGCGCCGAGCACGACGATCACGGTCACTCGATGTCGCGTGGGTCCGTTGCCGCGCTCCACGCAGCGGAGCTCGACCTGGACGCCCTCGAAGGTTCCTTGCACGCGATTCGACAGCTCACCGCGCCGTCCATCGAGCAGTCCGTTCGCGACCTCGTACGCCGTCTTCATCACCACACCACGGGCATCGGAATGCTAGTACGGAACGCCGAGCTCGGCTCGCCCGATCCGAGCTCGCCGTGCTCGTTGCCGCCCCAGCAGCGCGTGATCTCGTCGCTGCCGTAGGCGCACGTGTGCGCCGAGCCCGCGGCCACGAGCTCGACGTCGTCCACCGCCGCGCGCACCGGGGTCGGACGCGCGTCGAGCACGCCGATCGGCATTCCGTCGCCGATCGTCGATGGCTCGCTCCTGTACCTCGGGAGCGCGAACTGGACCGGTGCGGGGCTCGGGGCGAAAGCCGATCGCAACCGCAACTTCGAGCTCGGCTTCGACACCGAGGACGAAACGCTGCTCGATCAAATCCAAGCGCTCTTCGATCACCTCTGGCACGGCGGCGAGTGCCAGGGATGCGGGCGGCGCGACGTCTGCGACGGACCGCTCGACGAGCGATGAAGGCCGGACGCCTCGCCAGGTCGAGAGCACCGGTTCGCGCGCAGCGCGGGTTGCCGTCTCGCGGGCGCGATGCTCTCATGCGCCCATGCACGTTCGCGCCTCATCGACCTGGCATGCGGTCATCCGGCACTCGGAATCGCGTCGTCGACCGCTCGCTCGAGGGCCAGCGGTTGCAGCCATCTCGTTCGTCGCGTTTGCCGCGTGCGCGCAACCACCCGCCGAGTCCGATGCTCGGGCCGTCGAGGATGCCGGCATCGGCGCGGACGCTGCGGTGTCCAGCATGGACGGCGCGGTGTCCAGCATGGATGCTGCGCGTCCGACGCCAGACGCCGCGGCGAGCTCGGCGGACGGGTCGGCGATGCTCGATGCCGGAGCCGACGACGCATCGCGTGTCGATGGAGGCGCGAGTTGGCGCGATGCTGCCGCGTCGGACCCGTGCGAGGGAATCCGTTGCGACTCGCCCCCGAACGCTTGTCGGGCGCCCAGGGGAACCTGCGTCGCCGGCATTTGTGAGTACGCGCTGCTCGATGGGAGCTCGTGCGACGACGGCGACCCGTGCACCGTCGTCGATCGCTGTGCAGCGGACGTGTGCCGAGGAGAGCCCGTCGCGTGCGCGACGGCACCGGCCGCCTACTGCACGAGCGAGAGCACCCGCCGATCGTTCGCTACCATCGGCAGCTGCGTGGCGGGAACGTGCGAGTACGACGCTCAGGACGAGCACTGCGCATTTGGCTGCCGCGCCGGCACCTGCGCGCCGGACCCCTGCAGCGACGTGACGTGCAGCGACGCTCCCGAACCGATGTGCGTGGATGCCAATACGCTTCGCGTGTTCGAAGACCTCGGCCGTTGCGAGTCGGGAACGTGTAGCTACGCGTTCGACGATTCGGCTTGTGGCCAATGTCGAGGCGGCCGCTGCCCGATGTGCCGTCGGGTCCTCGCGAGTGCTCGCCTCGAAAGCTGGACCGTGGCGCGCAGCGGCATTGCTGTCGACGCGATGTCGCGCGTCCACGTGCTCTACGAGGACGAGGGACGTCTGATGTACGGCACCGTCGATTCCGATCGCTCGTGGACGACGCGAGAGCTCGATGCCGACGGCATCCAAGGCTCGCTCGCCATCGACGCGAGCGGCCGCGTGCACATCAGCTACCTCCAGGGCGAGCAGCGGGATCTCCGCTACGGGCTTCTCGATGCGGCAGCGACGTGGAGCTCGCAGCTTGTGGCCTCCCGAGTCGCCTTCGGAACTGCGATGGCCGTGGATGCAGCGGGTCGAGCGCACATCACCTACTACGTCGGAGCTGCGCTTTACCACTCGGCCCTCGAAGGCGACCGCTGGGTCGCGTCCACGGTGGACGCGAATGTCGGCTTTCGGGGTTTGGATGAGGCCCGTTCCGCCATCGCCATCGACGGTGCGGGTCAACTGCACATCGCGTACTACGACGGCGTGCGCCGCGGGGTGCGGTACGCACACGGCCGCGATGGAGTGTTCTCGATCGAGTCGGTCGAGCCGACGAGCGCCGCTTCCCACGGCGAGTTCCTTTCGATGAACGTCGATCGCGCGGGAGGCGTCCACTTGGCGTACGTCGTCCGTGTGTCGAACGTGCGCCGCACGCTTCGGTACGCGTACCGCTCGCCCGCGGGCGCGTACCGTCTCACCGCCGTGGAGAGCGGCGATCGATACGATTACGGAGAAACGGCCATCGTCGCAGATGACCGAGGAGGTGTTCATCTCCTCTATCGGCACACGGTCAGCGCGGACTCGAGTCTGATGTACGAGTATCGCGACGGCAGTGGTCGACGGCTCTCGGAGCAGCTCGATGGAAGCTGGCCGCTCGCTGGTTACGCGCCCGCAATCGCTCTGGATCGCAACGGCGGAGTGCACGTCGTCAGCAATCGCCGGACGCGCGGGCAACTGCACTACACGTTCCGATACCCCTGTCGCGAGTAGACGATCGCGCGGACCTCAGCGCGGCTTCGCGACCGGGTTCTCGAAGAGCCGGTACGTGCGCTGAGCGAGCACGAAGAGCCACGCCGGGCCGCCGAGTGCGAACGCCCACATGAGCGCCAGAAATAACCAGTTGCCGATGCTCATGCCCATCCCTCGGTTCACGACGAGCCCGTCCCACGTGAGCCAGGGCGCGAACAGCCACCCGATCGCGGCGATCGCGCGGGGCGATCGCGAGCACGCGGCGATCGCGATCGCGCACGGCTACGCGGACCAGGCGCACCTCGTCCACGAGCTCGGGGCGATCGCGGGGACGACGCCGGGCGCGCTCGCGCGCGAGCGAGGTTCCATTTCTCCAATCACGAGCGTGTTCGGCGTGGCAGAGGAGCGCGCATGAAGATCACCGCGAACCTGATCGCGCCGGACTTCCTCATCGTGAACCTGAACGTGGGCAAGAACCCGCAGCAGGCGGCGGTGAGCCCGGGCTCCGCGGTCATCTACACCGAAGCGTCGACGGCGGGGAACATCCACACGGACGGCGCGCTCGTCGGGCACGAGATCGTCATCCAGGTGCAAAACATCGCGGCGGCACCTCGGCGGTTCCTCGCGACGATTCAGGGCGAGGCGCAGGACTGAGCGCGCCGCTCGCGAGCTGAGGAGCGAACAGGGCGATGCGCCGCGTCGTCTTCCGCGCCGAGCTCTTCCGCTCGCGCGCGCCGCGGGATGTCCACTACAGCAAGCGCGCGCTCGTGACGCTCGTGCGCGCGCTTGCTGAAATCAACGCGAGCTACCTCGCCGAGCATCCGAG
>JANRKM010000035.1:0-15957 GCA_033763475.1 Kofleriaceae bacterium | reverse complement strand
TGCGCCTGCGCCTGCGCCCGCGCCCGCGCCCGCGCCTGCGCCCGTCGCGGCGAAGCCCGTCGCGGCGCCCCCAGCGCCCGCCCACTCCACGGGCAACGGCCAGTCGATTGACAAGGACGCGATCCTTCGCCTGACCCCATCGCAGCGCGTTCATGCGCGTGAGGTGGGTGCGCTACCGTCGACGAACACCGTCGCCGCGGCCGCAGCTTCCTGTCCCACCGCCGCGGAGATCGAGGCGCGGCTCGCGCAGGTCGATCCGCGCGACGAGATCGTTCCGATGTCGCCGCTACGCAAGCGCGTCGCCGAGCGCCTCGTCCAGGCCCAGCACGAGAGCGCGTCGCTCACGACCTTCAACGAGGTCGACATGACGGCGATCATGGACCTGCGCGCGAAGTACAAGGACACGTTCGAGAAGCAACACGGCGTGAAGCTCGGCTTCATGTCCTTCTTCGCGAAGGCGTGTGTCGCCGCCGCCAAGCTCTACCCGGGCCTGAACGCCGAGGTCATCGGCGGCAACATCGTCTACAAGAAGCACTACGACTTTGGCATCGCCGTCTCGGCGCCGAAGGGCCTGGTGGTCCCCGTCCTCCGCGAGGTCGACACGCTGTCGTTCGCCGGCGTCGAGAAGGGCATCCTCGACCTCGCCGATAAGGCTCGCTCCGGCAAGCTCGGCCTCGCCGACCTCTCGGGCGGGACCTTCTCGATCACCAACGGCGGCATCTACGGCTCGATGATGTCGACGCCGCTTCTAAACTACCCGCAGACGGGCATCCTCGGCATGCACAACATCGTCAAGCGCGCTGTCGTCATCGGTGACGAGGTCAAGGTCCGGCCGATGATGTACCTCGCGCTCTCGTATGACCACCGCGTCGTGGACGGGCGCGAAGCGGTCTCGTTCCTCGTGGCCGTCAAGGATCGGCTCGAGGCGCCCGAGCGTCTGCTCGTCGAGGTCTAGCCAGCTAGCTAAACACAGTCGCATGACCTATGGATCACGTTCGTTGACGTTGACCTGGTCGGCGACGTGGTCGTGGACGGCGACGGCGACGGCGACGTGAAGGTGGACGCCACGGTTGACGCTCAGATCATCTTGGTGAGCATCGCGACGACGCCTTCAAGCAGCTGGCCTCCACGTGCGTACTGCGCCTCGGGGACGACGTTGCGCAGCTTGGATCTCGCCGGCGGGTATCGCCACGACGGTGACGGTGCAGCCGGTGAGCGCCATCGCCGGCGGCGAAGTCGTCGTGTTCGCGGCGGCGCCGGCTCACGTCGTCTGGCGACTCGATGGCGGCGTGCCCGCCGAGGTCGCGCGGCTGCCCTCGATGGTGTGGCAGCTCGCACGCCATGACGACACGGTGTTCGTCGCGATACTGACCGACGACAGCCAGACGGCGATCCTGACGGTGCCGCTCGGGGGAGATCCGCCGCGTCAGCTAAGCACCCACCCGTTCGGAATGAGCGAGATGGTCGTCGACGAGCATCTCGTGTGGTGGGCTGCCGGCGGCTGACCAGCGGTTCGCGCTCAGCGCACGCCGCGCACGATGAGCGCAGCACCTGCGAGCGGGTCTCTGGGCGCGGGGAGGGCGTCGCCCGTGATCGATGCCGCGGCGGTGTGCGCGACGCCCGCGACGAAGCCATCGGGGATGGCGGCGAGCGCGATGATCTCTTCGCGGCCGGCACCCTCAATGTCGAAGGCATCGACGACGGTGCCGCGGCGATCGAGGGTGGCGATGAAGGCACCGTCGCCACCACCCGCCGTGAGCTGGGCATCGCCGAGGTCGATGGTGCCCGAGTAGAAGCCGCCCACGACAACGCGATCCGAGGTGGCGATGATGGAGCGGATGCCGTCGAAGTCGGTGCCGCCGACGAGGATGGCGTGGCCGGGGCTTCCGTCGGGGTTCCACCAGGCCAGCAGGCCGTCGGCAGGGCCACGGGCGACGAGGTCGACTCCGCCGACGTGGACGGTGTCACGGGCGCTGGCGGCGATGACGACGCTGCCGTGTGCATCGATGGCGACGCCGGCGACGGTCTCGGCCTGACGGCCCCCGAAGGACTTGCTCCAGGCGGCCGTGCCGGAAGGGGTTAGCTCGGCGACGAGGGCGTCGGCGAACGGGGACTTCTCGTCGAAGGCGGGGAGGGGCGTGCCGAGGAGATCCGCGCCCGCTGCGAACGTACCGGCGATGGCGATGCGCGGGCCGCGCGTGGCGACACCCTGGATGGCGTCGGCACCGGGGCCTCCCATGCGGACGAGCCACGCGAGCTCGCCGGCCGCGGTGAGCTTGGCGACGAAGCCGTCGGACTTGGCGCCGGCGGTGACGACCCTGTCCGAGATGCGAAGCGAGCCGGAGAACGAGCCGCCGAGAACGAAGCCGTCATCGGTCGCCGCCATTGCGGCGACGACCACCCACTCGTTCGTCTCGATGGGGAGGCGCCAGCTCGGTGCACCGGTCTTCGCGTCCAGGCCGACGACGAGCGCGCCCGGCTCGCCGGTCACGCGTGTGGCACTGCTTGCGGCGCCCAGGTCACCCTGGCCCGAGAGCGAGATCGCGACGGTGGACGCATGGACGGCCATCGGCCCACCCGTGCCCGTGAGCTGGGAGCTCCACGCGCGCGAGATCCCAGCGTAGGCTTCGACCGTCGTGCGCGGCTCGGCCGTGGATACCAGCGCAGCGAACGAGACGCCGGCATCGGCGGCGATGGAGCGTAACGAGGCGCCGTCGCGGCCGATCGGGACGGTGAGAGGCGAAACGCGAGCAGCCCGGGGACCTTTCGGACCCGGGCATGCGGTGAGTGAGAGCGATGCGAGGGCTGCGACGAGCGCGGCTCCCCGCATCTGCAGGATCAGAACTTCTCGCCGCGGACGCGGAGCTCGTCGAGCACCGCCGGCAGACCGAGCTTGTCGATCTGACGCATACCGCGCGCGGACACGCGGAGCGTGATCCAGCGCTTCTCGTCCTCGAGCCAGAACCTCTTGTTCATGAGGTTCACCTCGAAGCGGCGCTTCGTGTGACGGTTGGAGTGGCTAACGTTCGAGCCGACGAGCGGCTTCTTCCCGGTGACCTGACAAACGCGCGACATTGCACGTCTCCTTAGATCTTCGACTCTTTGAATTCGACGTGCTTGCGAACGACAGGATCGTACTTCTTGAACACGAGCTTGTCGGGGGTGCGCTTCCGGTTCTTCGACGTCGTGTAGAAGAAGCCGGTGTTTGCGGTCGACACGAGCCGGATGAGCTCGCGTCCTGATTTACCCTTCTTGGCCATACGTATCTCCGGGGGGAGCGAGCTTATGCCACGGGGAGCGCGGACTTGGCAAGCCCCCGTCCGTCGAGGATCTCATTTCTCGTGCGGGGCAAGATGTGGAAATGCTTACGGCCCGTAGGCGGCCTCGGAAGCTCGCCGTGCGCGGCGGTCATCGATCGCCATCGCCACGATGGTCATATCGTCCCGTTGGTCCTGCGCGTGGTGGTCGACATCGATGAGGATCGCGTCGACGATCGAGCGGGCCGTCCCGACGGTACTGCGCATCCGCTCGGCGAGGCGCGGCAGGCCGTACTCGTCGCCGGCGGCGTTGCGAGCTTCGAGGATGCCATCGGAGACGAGGACCAGCAGATCGCCGGGCTCGAGTTGGATCCGCGCCTCGCTCGCGTCGAGCTCGGGGGTGACGCCCAGGGGCGGGGCGTGGGCCTGATCCGCATGGAGAGGGAACACCTGGCCCTTGCGGCGCAGGAGGGGCGTGCAGTGGCCCGCATTGGTGAAGACGAGCGAGCGATGCTCGAGGTCATAGATGCAGTAGGCGAGGGTGGCGAACATGCCGTCGTCGCCAAGCTCGGCGATCGCGCGGTTCACGCGGCGCAGTAAGCGTGACGGTGTCCGGGCGATGGCCGCGCGCGAGCGCAGCTCCGAGGTCACGCGCGCCATGTAGAGGGCCGCGCTGATCGCCTTGCCCGAGACATCGCCCACGGCGATGCCCAGGTGCGTGGGGTCGTGCCAGATGAAGTCGTAGAAGTCGCCACCGATCTCGTACGCGGGCTCGTAATGGACGGCGAAGTCGAGGCCGTGGATCTGTGGCGCACCGGCGGGGAGCAAGCTGCGCTGGATCTGCCGCGCGACGCGCAGGTCGCGCTCGAGCTGCTCGCGCCGCGCGAGCTCGGTGGCAATGTGCGCCGCATGAAGCGCGAGGCCGGCCTGAGTGGCGATTGCCTGCAGGAGGTCGACGTCGTCCTGACGGAACCCGACGGCATGACTCTCGACGTAGACCACCCCGTAGTGCGAGCCGTGATAGGTGAGCGGCGCGCCCATGCGCAGCCCCGCGCTCTCGTCGCCATGGCGGCGGTCGCCGAGGAGCACGCCGCGGCGGTCGCTGATGACGTGCTGGATGATCGTGCGTGGCACGCGCAGCGCGCAGTTACCTGCGGCCTGCGTGGGGGCGCCGTCCTCGGGTGCGGCGAGTCGGTGACGCTGGCAGCGCACGCGGAGCTCGCCCGTCCGATCGTCGTCGACGAGAACGCCGACGTCGTCGGCCTGGGGGAACAGCTCGAGCAGCGCCTCGGCGATCTTCTGGAGCAGGGCCTCCACGTTGTCCGACGCCGCGGTGGCGTGCAGCACCTGCGAGAGCGCATCGAGCTTGCGCTCGAGGAGCCGCACCTCGCGCGGGTCGAGCCCGTTGTCGACGCCCGACGAGAACGGCCGCGTGTCGTCGGCGTCGACGCGACTGTGGATCAGCGGTGTGGTGCCCACGTCGACGAGGGTGACCGCGTTGCCGTCGGGGGCCGGCGGCGATGGCTCGTGTGCCTCCACACGGATGCGGTTGCTCGCGATCGTGATCTCGTCATTGGTGTCGACAACTGCGGAGCTCTGGACGCGCACGCCGTTCACGAACGTGCCGTTGTTGGAGCCGAGGTCCTCGAGTGTCCAGCCGCGCTCGTTCTTTGACAGCCGCGCGTGTTGCCGCGACACGCGCATGTCCGGAACGAAGATCTGGCAGTCGGAGCGACGCCCGATGACGTGCTCTCCTTCGCTGAGCCGATAGCGCCTCCCCGCGATCGGTCCGGTCAGGAAGACGAGCGACGGCATCGCCGGGGTATAGCACCGGGATCCCTAGACTTTTCGCTAGGGGTCCGTGAGGGCGCTCCGACGTGTGGCGCGGCTGGGCAGGCCCCTACCGGCGGAGCTGGCGTTGTGGCGACTTGACCCGGGGATCCGCGGGGGGTGTACTTCGCCGGTGCAGCCTCTCGGTAACTTTATTGGCGGTGCATTTGTCCCGCCTTCGGGCAAAGCGCTCGTGTCTCGCAACCCTGCCGCCGACGGCGCGGTCGTGTTTGAAACCGGGTACACGGTCAGCGCGGTTGCGGACGCCGCGGCCGCCGCGCACACCGCGCAGCCCGCATGGGCCGGGCTGACGCAAGCCGAGCGCGCTGCGCACCTCGAGCGCTTCAAGCAACAGATCGCGGCGCGAGCGGATCAGCTCGCCGATGCGATCGTCATCGAGACGGGCAAGATCCGGAGCGAGGCGAAGCTCGAGATCGCGACGCTGCTCAACCGCTTCGAGCTGGTGAAGGCCGCGATGGCCGGCGATCTCAAGCCCGGTCAGGTCGCGCCCGGCGAGTACCTCCGGTACCAGGCGCTCGGGGTCGTCGGCGTCATCGGTCCGTTCAACTATCCGCTGCACCTGTGTCACGCGCACGTTGTCCCCGCGCTGCTCGCGGGCAATACGGTGGTGATCAAGCCGAGCGACGTGACCCCGCTATGCGGGCAGCGCTACGCCGAAGCCGCCCAAGCCGCCAAGCTGCCTCCGGGCGTGCTCAACGTCGTCATCGGCGCGGGCGATGTCGGCGCCGCGATGGTCGAGAACGCGCATCTGCGCGGCCTCTGCTTCACGGGTAGCTGGGCCGTCGGCCGCCGCATCCTCGAAGGTGCGCTCGATCGCCCCGAGCTCCTCGTGGCCCTCGAGATGGGCGGCAAGAACATGTGCGTCGTGCTGGATGACGCGGCGCTGCGCCAGGCGGTGCACGAGGTCGCGATCGGGGCGTACCTGTCGGCCGGCCAGCGCTGCACCGGCACCGAGCGCGTGCTGGTGCACCGCAAGATCGCCGACCGCTTCATCGAGGCGCTCGCGAAGGTTGTCCGTGGCCTCAAGTTCGGGAACCCCGAGGACGCGAGCGTGTTCGCGGGCCCGCTCGTCACCCATGGTGCGCTGACCAAGCTCGAGGCCGCGATCGAGACGGCGAAGAAGGGTGGCGCCGACGCGATCGTCCCCGGCGAGAAGCTGCCCGGCGGTTACTACCGCACCGCCTCGCTACACAAGCTGCCCGACGGCGTACACGCCATTCCCGGCTACACCGACGTCGAAGTGTTCGGGCCCGACCTCTGCGTCGAGGTCATCGATTCCGACGAGGAAGCGATCGCCGTTATCGACGAGAGCCGCTACGGCTTCGCGAATGCGGTGTTCACCGGATCGCAGGCGCGGTTCGATCAGTTCTTCACGCGCACGCGGTCGGGCATCTTGAACCGCAACCGCTCCACCAACCTCGCCAGCGCCAAGCTGCCGTTCGGTGGCGTGGGCAAGAGCGGCAACTTTCGCCCGGCGGGCGCGTGGGCGCACCGCAATGTCACGGTGCCGGTCGCTGTGCTCGAGAACCAGCTCGGCACCATCACCGCCCACCCGCAACTCGCGTCCCTGATCCCGCCGTACGACCTTGATCGCCTCGAGGTGCAGCATGCCGAGGAGGAAGCCGCCGAGGCCGCGCGCGCTCTCGTCGATCATCCGCGGCCGATGCACATCCAGCGTCCGGCCGGCGGAAGGTTGCCCGCAAGCGAGGCATTGCTCGCGCGTCTGTACGCCGGCGATCGCGTGCCCAAGGAGAAGAAGCCGCCGATCTTCGATCACCTGCGGTCCGCCGGGCCGTGGATGGTCTCGATCGACGCCGAGCCGCTCGCGGTCCTCGACGGTATGAGCCAGACCGCGACCGTTGTCGGTGGCTTCGCCGAGGACCCCGTGGTCCGCGCATACACCGAGGGCGAGTTCGCCGACACGCTGGTTTCGAACCCCGACACCGCGCTCGGCGAGACGTGGGCCGCCGCGGAGTACGCGTCGACGCTGCGCCAGCTCGTCCCCGGGCTTCCGCACGTCACGTTCGTCGCGTCGGGCGCCGAGGCCAACGAGAAGGCGATGGCGCTGTGCCGCATCAATTGCCCGCGCAAGGATGCGACCAAGGTGCTCGCCTTCGAGGGCAGCTTCCACGGCCGCACGTTGCTCTCGCTGCACGCGACGCACTCGCCGAGCAAGCGCGCGCCCTTCGAGATCAAGGGCTACGAGACCCAGTTCTGCCCGTTCCCCGTGTGGAACACGCCGGGTGAGGAGCCCGCGGCCCCGAGCGGCTTCTATGCGGCCGCCGCGACGGGCGGCATCGAGGAGTTGCAAGAGCGGTTCGGTGACGCCAAGGACGACCCGCTGCTCGCCGCCGAAGTCGCGTCGCTCGCCGCGGTTCACGCGCAGCTGTCGACCGGACAGTACGCGTGCGTGATCGTCGAGCCGATGCAGTCCGAGGGTGGCGACCGCTACGCCACCGAGCGGTTCTTCCGTGCGCTGCGCCTGCTCACGCGGCATCACCAGACGTGGCTCGTGTTCGACGAGGTCCAGGTCGGCTTCGGCCTCGGTGGTCCGTTCGCGTGGCACTCGAAGTTCCGCCTGCTCAATCAGCGCGGGCAGCCGGACTATCCGGATGCCGTCACGTTCGCGAAGCGCGCGCAGGTCGGCGTCGTGATGTCGCGGTTCGCTGACCCCGAGCCGGCGAGCGCCCACGCGGCGTCGCTGGTGCGTGGCCGCATCCACGCCGACATGGTCTCGACGAGCCACAACGCCGAGCGCCTCGAAAAGCTCGTGATGCCGCGGCTCGCCCAGATCGCGCGCGCGTACCCGCACCTCGTAGGCAATCCGCGCGGCACCGGCTATGCGTTCGCGTTCGACCTGCCGACGCCGGCGCATCTCGACGCGTTCATCGGCCAACGGTTCTGGCGCGGTGCCGTCGTGTTCGGCGCCGGGACGCGCACGGCGCGGTATCGCCTCAGCGACAGCTTCCTCGCGCGCGAGATCGATCAGCTGTTCGAGACGATCCGGCGCTCGCTGTCGTGGCTCGACGCGCACGAGGGCAAGAAGCCACCCGAGTGGGAAGACCAGCCCGCGCCCCCGGCCGCGCCGTCGACGAGCCCCACGAACACGCAGGAGCTCACGTATCGCCTCGTTCCGCACGACGAAGCGATGACGCACCTGCCGGCGATCCTCGACATCGAGTATCAGGTGTACGAGCCCGCGCGCCGCACGCCACCCGCGGAGATCCGCGCCGCCATCGAGGATGCCGAAGGCCTCCTCATGGTGTGCGAGGCGCCCGGCCCGGCTGGCGGGGCGAAGCAGCTGGTCGCGTTCGCGATCGGTGCGCCGCTCGAGCAGAGCAAGGACGTCGAGGGCCCCGACGACGACCCGATGCTCGGCAAGAACAACACGATGTACTCGGTGTCGATCACGGTCGCGCCGGGTTATCAGTCCGCGGGCATTGGCCGCAAGCTCAAGGAGCTGCAGCTCCGCGACGCCGCCGCGCGCAAGAACCCCGACGGCTCGCCGCGCTATCGCTACGTCACCGGCCGCAACCGCGTCGGTCGCACCGCGCAGATGACGCATCTGAACCGCGTGTACGGTGCACACGTCGTCTCGGTGCTCACCGGTCAGTACGAGGACCCGGAGGGGCAGGCGATCTACTACCGGATCCCGCTCGGTCCGCTGCGCCCAGATCCGATCGTCAAGGACGAGGTGATGCGCCGCCGCGCCGCCACGGCTGACGACGAGGCGCCCACGTTCGACCTGGCATCGGGGCTCACCCAGCCCTTCGCGAGCGGCCCGGCGTCGCTGCGCGCGCTCGAGGAGCGGGGGCTCCTCTACGGCCCGGCGGTCAACAAGCTGACGCTGATGAACTACGTCACGCCGGCCACCGTGCGCGCGCTCGAGTGGCTCGGCGCGCTGGTGCCGGAGCTGCCGCACATCTACCTGACGTCGTCGCGCGATGAATCGATCGACAAGGCGCTGCGTCTCGTGCGCTGCACGCGCAAGAGTGCACAGCTCGCGATCGGCCTCGAGGGCGGCTACTACGGCCACACGGCGGCCACGTGTCGCTCGCTCTCGGACCCCTCGACGCATCACGGCGGCCCGGGGCACTTCGCGTGGCCGCGCGTGCCGCATCCGGCGATCGCGGGCACGGCGGCGACGATCAGTGCGCTGCGTGCGGCGGTCGAGGCCGCCGGTGGTACGGCCAACGTGCTCGGCTTCGTCTACGAGCTCGTCCAAGAACGCACCGGCTGGGTACTGCCGCCCGACTTCGTGACGGCACTCGCCGCGCTGCGGACGGAGCTCGAGCTGCCGCTGATCGCCGTCGAGACCACGACGCACACGTACCGCAGCGGCAAGGGCGCGTTTCTGTCGATGGCGGCGGGCCTCACGCCCGACATCCTCGCGTGGTGGGGCGGTGGCCAGACGGGCTATCTCCATACGAGCGCGAAGTGGTTCATCGGTACGCCCCTCACGCTGGTCTCGACGTGGGACGGTGACGAGCTCTCGCTCGTGCGGCAACATCACCAGCTGCGCGCCGCGCGTATGCTCGACATCGCTGGTGCCTCGGCTGCGCTCGACGCCGCGCTCGCGGGCACCAAGTCTGCGGGCCTCGGCGCCTACCGCGTGGTCGATGCGGGCGATCGCGCCGCGGCCCTCGCAGATGCGCTCGACGATCGCGGCCTGCGCGTGCGCAGGTTCCCGAACGGCAAGCTCGGCATCATCCCGGCGCTCGACCAGATCGAGGCGGCCGCGAGTGCGCTGCGCACCGCGCTCGGTGACGTGAAATGAGCGAACACGACCGCAAAAATGCCCTACACCTTCCGCCGAAGGAGAATCGATGACCAAGCTCGTGCTCGCAGGTGCGTTCCTCGCGGTCGCTGCTGGCGGTTGTCAGAAGCAGGAAAAGCAGGCGCCGGCCAGACCGTCAAAGACGGTCGTCGACGCGATGGGCGAGTACTGCCGCATCGGCAACATTCCGCGCGAGGAGTGGAAAGACGCCCAGAAGGCGTGGGGCTGGCACTGGGCGGCCGATAAGGAGATGGGGCCGCTGTGGACGCGCGTCGCCAAGAAAGACCCCGCGGCGATCGCCCTCGTACTCGCAGCGGCGGACGAGGCGGCGGGCGTGGGCAAGTGCCCCATCCTGGACGTGATCCGATGAGGGGGACGGTTTCAACTTCGCCAACTTTTTTCGCGTATCTCCGCGAGATCTTTGACCCCAACGGGGACGGTTTCAACTTTCGCGAAGGAGCCGCACCGTGAGGACCCTCGAGCTACCCGCCGGAAAGTCACCGCGCGAATGGGGCCGTATCCACGGCGAGAGCTTCCGCGGCGAAGTGAAGGGCATCGCGGCCATCCGCACCTACCTCTGCACGAAGGTCGGCGAGTTCAAGACGTCCGAGCAGGTGCTGCATGCAGCGCGCGCACACCTGCCCGTGCTCGAGCGCTACGACGCGGACCTCTACGCCGAGCTGCTCGGCATCGCGGAGGGCGCGAACGTCACGCCCGAGGAGATCGTGGTCGCGAACCACTACACGGATCTGCGCGACCTCGATCCCAACCCGGCCAACTGGCGCCCTGCACCGACGAAGGACGATCCATCGGCGAACGTGACGGGGCAGGGCGCGGAAGGCCTCGGCGGCGACGGCTGCAGCGTGATCTGGGCCGAATCGCCGACGGGACGCATCCTGGCCCAGACCTGGGACATGCACGCCACCGCGATTCCGTACGTGATGGTCCTGCGCACGCCCGACACCGAAAAGGCGCCGGGTGCGACGCTCCTCACCGTCACCGGCTGCCTCGGCATGGCGGGCATGAACACCGCGCGCGTGGGCGTGGCGATCAACAACTTGTTCTCGACCGACGCCACGCTCGGCGTCGTGTGGCCGGCCATGGTGCGGCGCGCGCTCGCCCAGCGCTCGGCCCGGGACGCGCGCGACGTGATCGCGTACAGTCCGATCGGTTCGGGGCATCATTACTTCGTCGGCGACGCGCATGTCGCCTATGCGATCGAAGCGTCGGGGACGCGCCGCAAGCTCGTGTTCGATGGTGGCCGCGCGTATTGCCACACGAACCACTGCATCGATCCGGACATCGAAGCGCGCTCGAAGGTCCCGGCGTCGAGCACGACCTACGACCGCATGAAGTGGCTGGAAGCGGACCTCGCTCGCGCGCCGATCGCGGACCTCGCGGATGCGTGGGTGCGCCTCGGTTCCGAGGACGGCTGGCCGCGCAGCATCTGCACGAACATGGCGACGCCCGAGGCTCCGCATGGCGCGGCGACCTGTGGCGCGATCGCGATGAACCTCTCGACTGGCGAGCTGTGGGCCCAGCAAGGCTTCATCCACAACGTCGCCGCGGAGCGCTGGTATCTGTGAGCGAATACCCCTTCTTCTTCACCTGGACCGCGCAGAACGCCGCCAAGCCGCTCGAGCTGACCGGCGGCGAGGGCGCGTGGTTCACCACCTCTGACGGCAGCCGATGGCTCGACCTCGGCGCGCTCAGCTACCAGGTCAACGCGGGCCATGGCCGGAAGCGCATCGTCGAGGCGATCAAGCGCCAGGCCGACGAGCTATGCATCTCGGCCCCCAACGCGGTGTACCCCGCGAAGACCGAGCTCGCCGAGCGATTGCTGAAGATGGCAGGGCCCGGGTTCTCCAAGGTGTTCTTCACGCTCGGCGGGGCTGAGGCCAACGAGAACGCGATCAAGATCGCGCGGCAGGTCACCGGCCGGATCAAGCTGGTCAGCCGCTATCGCAGTTATCACGGCGCGTCGATGGGCGCGCTCGCGCTGACCGGCGACTGGCGGCGCGCACCCATGGAGCCACTCATCCCGGGCGTCGTGCATGTCCAGGACTGCTATTGCGACCGGTGCCCCTTCGGAAAGCGCGTCGACGCGTGTGCGCGTGAATGTGCCACCAACATCGGTGCGACGATGGCGCTCGAAGGCCCGCGCTCGGTCGGTGCGGTGTTCCTCGAGCCGGTGCCGGGTGCCAACGGCGTGCTCGTGCCCCCGCAGGAGTACTGGCCGCTCGTGCGGCAGGCGTGTGACGCCGAAGGCGCGTTGCTCGTCGCCGACGAGGTACTCACTGGCTTCGGGCGCACCGGCAAGCCGTTCGGCTTCCAGCACTGGGACGTCGTGCCCGACATGATCACCTGCGCGAAAGGCCTGGCGTCGGGCTACGCGACGATCGGCGCGGTGATCGTCCACGAGCGCGTGGCGAAACACTTCGACGCCAACGTGCTCGCCTGTGGCCTCACGTACTACGCGCATCCCACAGCCTGCGCCGCCGCCCTCGAGACGATGAAGCTCTACGACGACGATGATCTGTACGCCAACGCCACGCGGCTCGGCCCAGTGCTCCGCAAGGAGCTCGACGCCGTCGCCGCGCGGATCGCCCCCACGACGTTCGTGCGCGGCCTCGGCTTGCTCGCGGCGCTCGAGGTCGAAGCGCCCCTCGAGCGCTGGCAGCGCCTCAACGCCGAGCTCGCGACGCGCAAGCTGTCGCTCCACGTCGACGGCAAGCGCGGCACGGCAATCTTCGCGCCGCCGCTATGCATCACCGAGGACGAGATGGTGCGCGGCGTACGCGCGTTCGGCGATGCTGCGGTCGTCGCGTTCGGAGGTGCCGATGCAAATCCGACGGACGCCGGACGCGCAGCGCCGCCGCAGGCGATGCGGAGGGACAAATGAGCGGTAAGCATCACAACAAGGTCGTCACGTCGGTCGCCGAGGCGCTCACTCCGCTGCGCGATGGCATGACCATCATGGTAGGCGGCTTCGGCCTGTCGGGTAACCCCGAGGCGTTGATCAAGGGCGTCGTCGAGCGCGGCGCGCGCGACCTGACGCTGATCTCGAACAACGCGGGCACGCTCGGCAAGGGCCTCGCGCAGTGGCTGCGGGCCGGCCTGATCAGGAAGGTTATCTGCAGCTACATCGGGACCAACGAAGACCTCCACACGCGCATGGCCTCGGGCGAGGTCAAGGTCGAGATCACGCCGCAGGGCACGCTCGCCGAGCGCATGCGCGCCGCGGGTGCAGGCATCCCGGCGTTCTACACGCCGACGGGCGTCGGCACGGTGGTGGAGGAGGGCAAAGAGACCAAGGAGATCGACGGTCGCCGCTACATCCTCGAGCGCGCGCTCCATGCCGACCTCGCGCTCGTGCGCGCGCACACCGCGGATCGGTTCGGCAACTTGCGCTTCCGTCGCACCTCGCGCAACTTCAACCCGGTCATGGCGACCGCTGCGAAGATGGCGATCATCGAGTGCGACAAGCTCGTCGACCTCGGTGCCCTCGATCCCGACGACGTTCATCTGCCGGGCATCTTCGTGACGAAGGTGGTGCACGTTCCCGAGCACGAGGACGCCATCGAGTTCCGCACGACGCGCAAGCGAGCCTGACCGATGGCTGATCCCAAACCGCCCTTCGAGCTCACGAGCGGCGAGCGCCTCGTGCTGTTCCGGCCGGCGGGCTCCGTGCGCGGCATCGGGCTCACCAGTGGGCGCATCTGGTTAACCGATCGCCGGCTGTACTTCCAGCCCGTCGTGTTCTGGGCGTTCTGGATCGCGCCGCTCGTCGGGCTGATGATGTGGGCGCTCGCGCGTCCGCACCGCCGTGACATCGCGCTCGCCGACATCGAGAAGCACACGCGCGTGAAGTTCGGCCGCAACCCGAACATGCTCCGCCTCGGCACGCGGGGCGGCGTTGATCTCAACTACATCGTCGACGACTACGAGCCGTTCGCGACGGCACTAGCGAAGCAATCCGCCTTCACGTCGAAGGCCATCACCACCTAGGGGCCCGATGCCTTACTCCACCGAAGACATGGCGCGGCGCGCGGCGCGCGAGATTCCCGAGGGCTCGATCGTGAACCTTGGCATCGGCCTCCCGACGCAGGTCGCCGACTATCTCCCCGAGGGGCACGCCTGGCTGCACTCGGAGAATGGCCTCCTTGGCACGGGCCCGTTCCCCTACGAGGGCGATGAAGATCCGAACCTCATCAACGCCGGCAAGCAGACCGTCACCGTGCTCCCCGGCGGCTCGAGCTTCGACTCGGCCGCATCGTTCGGCATGATCCGCGGCGGTCACGTCGACCTCGCGATCATGGGGGCGATGCAGGTCTCGGCCGGCGGTGACCTCGCGAACTGGGCCGTGCCCGGTGGCAAGGTCATGGGCATCGGCGGCGCGATGGATCTCGCGTCGGGGTGCCGTCGCCTCATCGTCATGATGCAGCATGTGACCAAGAAGGGTGAGCACAAGCTCGTGCAGCGCTGCGACTATCCGCTGACCGCGACGGGTGTCGTCTCGCTCGTGATCACCGAGCTCGGTGTATTCGAGCCGACCGGATCGGGCTTCAAGATCATCGAGCTCGCCCCGGGCATCACCCGTGAAGCGGCTGAAGCAGCCACCGGCGCGCCCCTCACGGATGGGGACGGTTTCAACTTCGCCAACTTCAACCCACCTAAACCCGCGTGATCACGCACTTCACCGGGGACGGTTTCAACTTCCACCCATGCCACGCATCTCGAGATGTAGCCAGTCCAGCGCTGCCTGAACGAGCGCTCGACCTGCGTCCGGAAGCTCACGCGTGCTCGCGCGGTGCACCGCTTCGGCGCTAAGGCCAAGTGCGGAGGCTATGTGACTTTTCGGAATGCCTAACGCGCACCCCACGCGCGCGACGATTGCTCGAGCGGTAACCAGCGCTGGGTGCTTTCGCGGCGAACACAATTGCAATCGGTCGCATCCAGTGAGGATGGCTACGACCTCGACAACACGCGACGGCGGCATCCGCACGTGCGCGAACGGTCTTGCCACGATCGAAACCATCGTGTGCTCCTGGTCCAGGAGTGGTGATCCGAGCTCGACAGCGCCGAGCTTTCGGACGTCTCCACGCCGAGGGCGCAATGCCAGATCGTGACGCATGCCGGGCGTCGCCTCGAGCCACGAATCCACGTCGACGCCGACGAGCCCCGTTCGCGCCCGTCCCTCGTCCACACGTAGCCAGGTGGGCGGGCGGACGAGGCCGATGTACGCGCGATGCGATGTCCACGTACTGTCACGTGCCCGCTGCACGACGCCGGCGCGGACAGGATTGTTGTGAATGTAGGCGAGGAGATTAGGCTCACTGCTCGGAAGGAATGCGTAGTCGGTCGGACGGTCTGCGAAGACGGGCCCGATGCGCTCATGGCGCCTATTCAGCCATTGCGCGAAATAGGAATGCGCGCGTTTTGTCCACGATGACATCGGGGCGAGCCCGGCACACAGATAGAGGTGGACGTGGCTGCTCATCAACGCATAGGCGAAGCAGCGCCAGTCCGTGAGCTCCAAGGCGCGCCCTAGCAAGCGCAGATACTGACCGCGCTCCTCATCGTCGCGGAAGTACCAGGCACGATCTACGAAGCGCCAGATGACGTGATACGCGAGACCAGGACGATTTCTGCGGGCCGTTCGGGGCATCGCATCGATATCGACGCGTAGCCGGGTCGGTTGAGAAAGTTGAAACCGTCCCTCATGTATCGAGTGATTTCGCCGAGGTAAGTGGTGCAAAGTTGGCGAAGTTGAAACCGTCCCCTAGGCCGTGAGCTCGGTGCCCACCGAGCCGGGCTCGCGCACGGCGCGCACGAGGTCGCCCGCGCCGAGCTTGCCGAGGATGTGAATCGCCCCGACGCCATCGTTCACGACGGCGATGGCTTCCTCGAGCTTGGGGATCATGCCACCCGTCACGATGCCATCCTTGATGGCGGCGTGCGCCTCGGCGACCGTGAGGCGCGCGAGGCGCGACGTAGGATCGTTGACGTCGCGGAGGACGCCCGGCGTGGAGGTCACGAGCAGGAGGCGCGTGGCCTTGAGGGCGGCCGCGA
>JANRKM010000034.1:0-103501 GCA_033763475.1 Kofleriaceae bacterium | reverse complement strand
AGGAAGGCGAGGCGGGCATCGTCAAGACGACGTACGGCTATCACGTGATCGAGCGCGTGCCAGCGCCTGCGCGCGACCCGCTCGAGTCGGCCGACATCCTCGACCGCAAGAATCCGTCGACCGATGAGGTGAAGGTCCAGCACGTGCTGATCGGATGGAAGGGTGCTCCCGCCGCGCGTTCGGCGACCCGCACCAAGGAAGAGGCTGACAAGCTCGCCAAAGAAGTCTTCGAGAAGGTGAAGGCTGGCGAGGACATGGGCGCGCTCATGAAGCAGTACTCCGAGGATCCGGGCTCGAAGGACAACGGGCGGGTCTACGACGTCTCGCCGGATGCGCCGATGGTCGAGCCCTTCAAGGACCTCTCGCTGCGCCTCAACGTCAACGAGGCTGGCATCGTGAAGTCGCCGTTCGGATGGCACATCATCAAGCGCGTGCAGCCGGCGCCCGACGCCCTCGAGTCGGCCGACATCCTCGCGCGGCAGCCGGTCACCCAAACCGCGAAGGTCAAGCACATTCTCCTCGGTTGGAATGAGGTCAGCACCGACGATCCGCGCGGTAAGGTGCGCACGCGACCCGAGCTCGAGAAGCTCGTGAAGGACACCGTCGACAAGCTCAAGAAGGGCGGCAAGATCGACGCCCTCATGGCCGAGCTCTCCGAAGATCCGGGCTCGGCGAAGACCGGCACCAGCTACGACGTCACTCCCGATGCGGGCCTCGTGACGCCGTTCAAGAACCTCTCGCTCCGTCTCAACCCGGGCGAGGTCGGTGTAGTGCGCACGAACTTCGGCATCCACATCATCGTGCGCGTCGACGGCACGCCGATGGACACGCCGCCCAAGACGCCGGAGCCGGCGAAGACCGAGCCGGCGAAGCCGGAGCCGGCGAAGACCGAGCCCGCGAAGCCGGCGACGCCGCCCGCCGCAAAGGAGAAGGCGCCTGCACCTGCCGCCGAGACGGCGCCCACCCCTGCGGAGACGCCGGCGACGCCGCCACCCGCGCCGTGATCAGCGCAGCGAAGGAACCCGATTTATTCGCGGCGGTGAAGTGGTATGAGCGCGCATGGATCTCGCTCCACTGCTGCGCGCCCTCGACGTTTCTGTATCCGACAAGGCCGGCGATCTCGTCGCCCGCTCGCCGATCGACGGCTCCGTCACGGGGCGCCTCGCGAGCCATGACCACGCAGGTGTCACGGCCGCGATCGAGCGCGCCCACGCGGCGTTCACCGTGTGGCGTTCGGTCCCCGCGCCGCGCCGTGGCGAGCTGATCCGACTGTTCGGTGAGGAGCTGCGAGCGAGCAGGGACGCCCTTGCCACGCTGGTGACGATCGAGGCTGGCAAGATCACTGCCGAGGCGCGTGGCGAGGTCCAGGAGATGATCGACATCTGCGACTTCGCGTGCGGCCTGTCGCGCCAGCTGTACGGGCTCACGATCGCGTCGGAGCGGCCGGGCCATCGGATGAGCGAGAGCTGGCATCCGCTCGGCGTGGTCGGGGTGATCAGCGCGTTCAACTTCCCAGTCGCGGTGTGGGCGTGGAACTTCGCACTCGCGGTCACGTGTGGCGACTCGGTGGTGTGGAAGCCATCCGAGAAGACGCCGCTCACGGCGCTCGCGTGCAATGCAATCTTCGAGCGCGCGCTCGCGAAGTTCGCGCAGTCGGGTGCGCCTGCACCCTCAGGTCTCTCCAAAGTCGTGCTCGGCACGGCGGCGGTGGGCGAGGTGCTCGTCGACGATCCGCGCGTCGTGCTGGTCAGTGCGACGGGCTCCACGCGCATGGGGCGCGCGGTGGCGCCGCGGGTGGCCGCGCGGTTCGGGCGATGCTTGCTCGAGCTCGGCGGCAACAACGCGATGATCGTCGGCCCCACGGCGGACCTCGAGCTCGCCACGCGCGCGATTCTGTTCTCGGCGGCCGGAACCGCGGGCCAGCGGTGCACCACGCTGCGGCGGCTGATCGTCCACGAGTCGATCCGCGCGGACCTCGTCGCCCGCGTCACGCGCGCGTACGCGCAGATTCGCGTCGGTGACCCGCGCGAAGCCGGCACGCTCGTCGGGCCGCTGATCGACGGCGCATCATTCGATCACATGCAGGCGGCCCTCGCTCGCGCGCAGGCCGACGGTGGCAAGGTCACCGGCGGTGAGCGCGTCAGCGTGGGCAGTGGTGGCTACTACGTGCGGCCAGCGGTGGTCGAGATGTCGGCGCAGACCGACGTCGTGCGCACCGAAACGTTCGCGCCGATCCTCTACGTCATGGGTTATCGCGAGCTCGATCAGGCGATCGCGATGCAGAACGACGTGCCGCAGGGGTTGTCGTCGTGCATCTTCACCAACGATCTGCGCGAGGCCGAACGCTTCCTGTCGGCAACCGGCAGCGACTGCGGCATCGCCAACGTCAACATCGGCCCGTCGGGCGCCGAGATCGGTGGCGCGTTCGGTGGCGAGAAGGAGACCGGCGGTGGCCGCGAGTCCGGCTCGGATGCGTGGAAGAGCTACATGCGCCGCGCGACCAACACGGTCAACTACTCGACCGACCTGCCACTCGCGCAGGGCATCACGTTCGGCTGATCACTCGCACGCCGTGCCCCTCGAAGATCGACGTGCGGCACGATCGCATGTTCACCGCGTCCGCGCGTGGCAGTTTACTGCCGCGCGGAGACGTCATGTGCGTCGATGGGAGGTCGCTGCAACGCAGCCTGCCGCAACACCGCGGCCTGGTCACGCAAGGAAGACAGCTGCGCGCGCAGATTGCTCGAGGTCACGTTCACCGACATCCAATCGACGACCACCTCGAGGTTCGTCGCCCAGGCGTCGAGGAGCGCGCGCGCTGCAACCTCGGAGACCGGAAACAGCAGGCTCGCAGCACGCAGCTGGAGGGGGTGGTCACCGAGCGCGATGAGGCGCAGCGTCACCTCGCACGCTTCGTCGAGGGACGTCACCGGTTGCGCTGCGAGGCGGCGCTCGATGATCCCGAGATCACGCTCGTGTGCCCACAGCGATCGCTCCATCGCGGTCATCATGTCCTCCGGCACCTCGCGCGGCGCACGCTCGAGGGTCTTGCTCAGGAAGTCGAGCAGGTTCGCTCGATTCGACTGGTTGAGCGCGCGCGCGAGCCAGAACTCGGCAGACGGCGGCAACTGCACCGCGAAGCGCAGATAGATGGCGCAGTGGCGATGGCGCATGCGCACGAGTCGAGAGAGTGCCTCGCTCGGCCGCGACACCCGCGGTTCCTGCGGCGGGGGGACGACGTCCAGCACCCAGTGCTCGTAGAGCGACTTCACCACCTCGCTCAGCGGACGATGTCTCGAGGCCTTCAGCACGTAGCTATTGGCGCCGAGCGAATACGAAAGTCCGAGTTTGTCGGGGGAGCTGTCGCCCGTCACCACGAGGATCGGCGTCTTGTGCCAGACCGAGTGCTTTCGAACATGCCCGATGACGTCGAGGCCCGTGCCGTCCGGCAGGCCCATGTCGGTGACGACCAACGAGAGCTCCTCCGCGTCATCGATCAGCGCGATTGCTTCTCGGAGCGTGGGCGCGCGCCGTAGCTCACCCTTGAACCCGAAGGCCTGGAACGACAGCTCGAGGAGCTGCGCGAGATCGTCGTCGTCTTCGACGTGCAAGATCAGCACGACCTAAAGGCATGCACGAACACGTCCACGCGCCTGCAGGATTCTCGCAACCCGAAACTGAAACGAGCCAGCGTGCGGGCTGGCTCGCATATGTCGCGAGAGGGAAGCGACTACGGCTGCGCGGGCGCGGGCGCCGCCTCGGGGGCGGGCGCAACAGCCGGAGCCGGAGCCGGCGAGGTCGCCGGGGCTGCCGCGTCACCACCGGTCTCGCTGATCAGCTTGAACTCGACGCGGCGGTTGGTCGCGCGCGCGGCGGTGAGCTTACCCGCCGTGAGGCCCTTCGGGTCAACCACCGGCTGGGTCTCGCCGTAGCCCTTCGCGATCAGACGGCCCTCTTCGATGCCCTTGCTGACGAAGTACGCCTTCACCGTCTCGGCGCGCGCCTGCGAGAGTGCGGTGTTGTCCGCGATCTTCTTGTTGCCCTTTTGCGCCTGGTCGTCGGTGTGGCCCTGGATCTCGAGCTTGGTATCCTTGAACTCGACGAGCACCGCGACGGCGGCGTCGAGCGCCTTGGTCGAGCCGGGTGCGAGGTCTGCCGAGCTGACCTTGAAGTTGATGCCCTTGATCGCGCCCGTGAACTTCTTCAGCTTCTCGGGGATCTCGTCGGCGCAGCCGTCCTCGTCGGCGAAGCCGTTCTTGGTCTCCGCCTCCATGACGCACTTGTCGGCGAGGTCGGGGATGCCGTCCTGGTCGTTATCCGGATCCGGGCAGCCGTTTTCGTCCTCGAAGTTGTCCTTGTCCTCGGGCTCGAGCTTGCAGGCATCGGCGGCATCGGCGATGCCATCGTTGTCGTTGTCACCGTCGGGGCAGCCGTCCTCGTCCTGGAAGGCGTCCATGTCCTCGGGATCGGTCGGGCACTTGTCGGCCGCGCCGATGATGCCGTCCTTGTCCGGGTCCTCGTCCTTCGGCGGCGGCGCCTTCTCGACGGGCTTGGTGCGGCCGAACTCCTTGTAGATCGAGAGGAGCACCTCGAAGTCGAACGTCGGGCCTTCTTCGCTCGACGGGACGCCCATGCCGCGGACGTCGAGGCGAACGCCCCAGTCACCGGCCGCGCGGTACTTCGCGCCACCACCGAAGTGAACTTCGATGTTCTGCTCCTTCGTGATCTCGCTCTCGTTGGCCGTCTCGACGACGCGGAGCATCCCGGCGCCCGCGAGAACGAACGGGATGAGCTTGTTGCTCGGCTTCTCGGCGCGGAACTGATAGACGAGGTTGCCGCGGAACGCCGCCGCGAACACGTCGAACACCAGACGGCGCGGCTCCGTCGGAATGATGCCGCCCTCGGCTTCGACGCCGAGCGAGTTGCCGAAGTACACGCCGAGGCGGGCACCGAACAGCGCCGAGTTCGAAAGGCTGTTCTCCATGGCCGGGTCGAGGTCTTCCCCGACGCCGAGGCCACTGGTGGTGCTGAACGTGTGCAGGCCGGCGAGGCCACCCACTTCTACGTTCGCGCCCGCGACCGAGGTCATGCAGGCGAGGGCAAAAATGACACCGGCCAATCGCTTCATCGCTAGCGGTTGTTGTTCAACCCGTGCTCCCGACGCAAGAGGAGAGTTCACATTGTTGCGGGACGGTCGCTAAAAAGGTCCAACCAGGGCGCCACCGACGGGCATCACCGCGACTCGACAGCATTGATCGTCGAGGTCTTCTTACGCGCCGGCTCCGTGGCCCCCCATCCCTCGACCCGCCTGCGGACCGCCAAAACCTCTTCGCTGACGCTCGCCCAGACCAGGTCGACCAGACGGTCCGCCTCGCTTCCCGAGGCCGCCGGCAGCTCGCGTTCGAGGATACGGCAGCACGTCGCGAGGTCGGCGGTGACCACGAGGCCGATGCGATCGGCGGCGCGGTCAGACGCCGACAACCAGGTCAGCGCGGTGGTCATCGGGGAGATGCCGCGCTCGCGCAGGCGCGTGCCGATCGCCAGCACCTGATCGAGCTCGACCGGATGCAGCGCGCTCGATAGCCAGCGCGCGGCGTGGCTGCCCGCATCCGTGTGCGGTGCGAGCGCCAGCTCGACGATCTGCGCGAGCTCGCCGGCCCGCGGGCACAGGAGGCGCGCGATGCGCTCGTTGCGGAGGTCCGCCAGCTGACGCGCGAGCACGAAGGCCAGCTCGCGGTCGTCCACGCTGCCGTCGAGCGCGGCCTTGCCGATCACGAGGACCGGGGCGAGCACGCCGTCGCGCGTGCGCATCTGCATCTTCGCGGCGAACCGCTGATCCACCTCGAGGTACACCGCGGGCCGCTTCACGCCCAGCGCGGTGACCACCATGTTCACCACGGCATCGAGCCCCGGCGTCGGCGCGTACTCGCGCGATGGCACCGGCGGGGGCGGCCGCATGCGCGCACGCTCGACGCCAAAGGGCGGCGCGACGAGCGCGAACAGGGCCGCGAGCTGGGTGTGGTGACCGGCATCGACGTCGAGCGTCGCGAGCGCGAGGAAGTCCTCGTTGATGAGCGGCGTCTTGACGCGCGCGTCGGCAGGTTTGCCCTTGGCGCGGTCGGGCGAGCGGAACAGCGCCTCGATCGGCTCGTCGGCGAGCAGTGCGCGCAGGACCTCGAACGCGTCGTCGCACGCGCGCGCCTTCTCCGCCTGTTGCGTGCGCAGGTAGAGGCTCCGCAGCGCCGTGTACGAGCTCTTGCGCCGCTTGTCGCCGCGCAGGATCGCCTGATGCTGCACGATCGCGGCGGCATCGTGGGCGGGGCTGCCGAAGTAGAGGTCGGCCATGCGCTGGCGGCGCACGAGGTCATCGGGCGCGAGCGTGAGCGCGACCTCGAACGCGGTGATCGCGTCGTCGGTGCGCCCGCGCTGCAGGCACAGCTCGCCGAGATGGTCCCACAGGCGCAGGCGCTCGCCCGCGCGGCCTTCTTCGGTGCGAACGTGCTCGAGTCGCTGGTAGTAGAACCGGATCAACGCATCCACATTCGACGACGACGCGAGCAGTGCTTCGAGCTCGTCCGCGGCGAGGAACGACTGCGGATCATCCGCGACGGCTGCGGCGAGTAGCTCGACGGCCCGTTCGTGGTCGTCGAGCTCGTCGCGCGCGATCATGCCGGCGAGGTGGCGGTACCGCGCGCGCACCTTGGGATCGCTCTCGGTGTCGACGAGGCGCTGCACGACGTCGAGGCTATAGCCCCAATCACCGTCCTCGGTGACGAGCCCGAGGAACTTGGTGAGCAGCAGGTGGTCACCAGGGCGATGCGAGAGTGCCTCGCGATACATCTCGCGCGCCGTCGCGTTGTCGCCCAGCTCGGCATAGCGATCGCCGAGCGCCGCAAACCGCGTCGCCTTCTCTTCCGGCGGCGCGAGGTTCGCGAGCGCGAGCTGCCCCGCCGCATACGCAAAGGGATCCGCGTGGTCGAGCTCGGTGCCCAGGTGCAGGGCGGGGCGGTGGTCGGGCTGCAGCGCGAGCGTGATGCCGAGGTGCTTCGTCGCGCTGTCCTTGTCGCCGAGCTGCGCGGCGCAGTGCGCGATGCGGAAGTGCAGCTCGACGCGCCTCTCCGTCGACAGGAGATCCTCGTCCTCGAGCAAGCTCTCGAGCATCGGCCGGGCCTTCACCCACTGCTGTGCGTCGTAGAGCATGTCGGCGAGCTCGGCCCGCGGCCCGGTATCCGCCGGATCCAGCTCGACGGCGCGTACGAGGGCCCGCCGCGCCCCGGTCTTGTCGCCCAGCTGGGCCGCGACCTTGCTGCGCTGGAGGAGGTAGTGCCGCAGGCGTGCCGGGTCATCGGTCGTGCGGCACAGCTCGTCGAGGATCGGGGCTAGGTCGACGAGTGCGCCCGTGTCCAGGCACAGCTCGACCAGCGCGATACCTGCCTTGTCGTTCTCGGGATCGGCGACGCGCGCCTCGCGATACAGCGCCTCCGCGCGCATGGTCTCGCCCTGCGCGACGCAGTAGTCGGCGGCATCGGTGAGCCAGCGCGACCTGAGCGTAGGATCCGTCGTGCGATGCGCCGCGCCGAGGAGTAGCTCGATCGCCTCCGCAAACTGCCCGCGATCGCGAAGCAGGAGCGCGAAGCCGTCGACCGCCTCGGGCAGCGCGGGGTTGTCCTTGCGCGCGGCCTCGAACAACCGCTGCGCACGGTCCCAGTCGAACAGCTTTGCCATCTCCGCCGCCCGCACGTTGATGCGTGCGCGCTCCGCGGGATCCGTGGTTGCCGTGCCGAGGCGCTCGAGCGCCTCGAGCGCCTCCTCATCGGGGACGCCGACCGTGACCGCGAGGCGCGCCATGCCCTCGAGCACGTCGGGATGCCCGGGCACTAGGCGATCCGCCTCGCGGTAGGCCTCGAGCGCGCTGGCGTCGTCCCCGAGCTTGCGATCGTAGAGGTGCGCGATCTCGCGGAACAGCTCCGCGCGTTGGGCGTCGTCGTCGAGGTGAACCGTGCGCCGGTTCAACAGGTCCACCAGCACGGGCCACTCGCTCGTACTGCGATAGAACAGCTCGAGCGAGTCGTGGGCGTGTGCGTTCGCAGGATCGATCACCAGCACGCGTTCGAGGCAATCGGCCGCGTAGTACGGGCGCCCTACCTTCTGCCAGGCCGTCGCGATGTCGATGAGGCGCCGCGCCGCCGCGTCATCCTGCAGATCGATCAACGCGTTCATCGTGTCGAGCGGCAGCTCCGCCTCCCGCTCGGTGATGCGCGCGAGGCGCAGGAGTGGATCCACATCCGCCGCGGTCGCGACCTCGCTGAATGCCGCGAGCCGCACCACGAGCGCGCGGTCGGCATCGCCACGCTCTTCGAGCGTCTCCGACAGATCGCGGAGTAGACGCGCGCGCTCGCCGCTCTCCTCGGTCGCCTCGACGCGCGCGAGGTGCAGATCGACGACCCGATACCCCTCGGTGTCGAGCGTCGCCGCCGCCGCGCGGGCCACCCCGCGTTCGAGCGCTGCGCGAACCCGGCCCGGATCGAGCTCGGGGAACTCTTCGAGGATGGCTCTCGCCAGGAGGTCGACCGAGCCGATCGGCGGTGCGTGCCCTCTCATGCCTCGATTAGAACCCTAGCGGGCGCATCGACGCAATCGCCGGAGACTCATGGTGCGCGTTGGACCGCGACGGCGAGCTTCTCCTCGACCATGATGTCGGCGACCTTGTAGGTCGGCGCGGCGAGTCGCATGCTGCGCTCGCAGATGTCCCAGATCGTGTCGAAGATCTTCAGCGTGTTCTCGCGGGCGAGCTGGGCGTCGTAGCCGGTGACTTCCTGGGCGACGTTGATGAGGCCGCCCGCGTTGATCGCGTAGTCGGGCGCATATAGGATGCCGCGCGCGTGGAGGTCGTCGCCGTGGCGAGGCTCTGCGAGCTGGTTGTTCGCGGCGCCCGCGACGATCGGCGCGCGCAGGCGGGGAATCGTGTCGTCGTTGAGCCCGGCACCGAGCGCACACGGCGCGAAGACGTCGCAGTCGACCTCGGCGACGCGCGTGATGTCAACGATCGCCGCACCGAACTCGCGGCGCGCGCGCTCGCTCTTGAGCTTGTCGACGTCCGCGACGGTCAGCGTCGCACCTGCCGCGCGCAGCTCCTTGCACAGGTAGTAGCCGACGTGCCCGACGCCCTGCACCGCGACGTGGACGCCCTTGAGGTCGGGCTTGCCGAGCTTGAACTTCACGCATGCCTCGATGCCGCGGCGGACGCCGAGCGCGGTGAATGGCGATGGATCACCCGAGCCACCGTGCGACGGATCGATGCCCGTCACGTGCGAGGTCACCGTGCGGATGATCTCCATGTCCTCGAGGCCGGTGCCGCTGTCCTCGGCGGTGATGTAGTGGCCGCGCAGATCGCCGATGAACTTGCCGAACGCGCGAAACAGCGCGACGCGATCGAAACGTTGCTTGGGGCGGATGATCACGCTCTTGCCGCCGCCGTGCTTTAGCCCGGCGAGCGCCGCCTTGTAGGTCATGCCGCGCGCGAGCCGCAGCGCATCGACGAGTGCATCGGTGTCGGTGTCATATTCGATGAACCGGCAACCTCCGAGCGCGGGCCCGAGCCGCGAGTCGTGGATCGCCACGATCGCCTTGAGCTGCGTCGCCTTGTCCACCTTGAAGTGGACCTCGCCGAAATCGTGCGCGATGAGATTTCCGAGAACGTCCATCCGTGTGGTTGTACGCCGGCATGCTGCCAGCGCCAATCCACCGCGCCGATCACGTACTCTTGGCGCGTGGAGTGTTTCGACGTCTGCGTCATCGGTGGCGGGCCCGCAGGTGTAGCAGGGGCCATTCGCGCGGCCGACCTCGGCAAACGTGTCGCGCTGATCGACGCCGGTCCGCTCGGCGGCGCGGGCATCTTCGACGGCGCGCTGTCCTCGAAGACGCTCTGGCATCTGTCCGGTGACTACGCGCGTGCGTGCCGCCGCGATCGCGGCTACGACGGTGGTGCGCTGGCGCTGTCGTGGCGGGCGGTGCGCGACGAGGTGGCGAGCGCGTGTCGGTCCGCGCAGCAGCTACTCGAACGGCAGCTCGCGTCCCTCGCGGCGCCGGCCGCGGGACGCGGCACCGTCACGCTCATTGGCGGGCGCGCGCGATTCATCGGCCACGACGTGATCGACGTCGATGGGCGCTCGCTGGCCGCGGAGCGGTTCCTGGTCGCGGTGGGCTCGAAGCCGCGCGTGCCGCCGTCGATTGCGGTCGATGGCGTGCGCGTGCTGACGAGCGACCACGTCGAGCATGTCGACGAATTGCCGAAGCGCATGGCGATCATCGGCGCAGGCGTCGTCGGGTGCGAGTACGCGACGGTGTTCGCGCACTTCGGGCAGACGCAGGTGGAGCTGTTCGATCGGCAGGCGCGCATCCTGCCGTTCGAGGACGAGGACGTCTCTGCGGTGGTCGCGGGGCGATTCGCCGAGATCGGCGTGCACGTGCACCGCAAGGCCAAGATCGAGCGCGTCGAGGTGATCGGCGATGAGGTCGAGGTCCGCTGGACCGACGAGCACGGTGCCGCGCAGGGCCGGCGCTACGACCGCGTGCTGGTCGCGACCGGCCGCGCACCGTCGACAACCGGTCTCGGCCTCGAACACGCGGGCGTGGCGTTACGTGACGGTGGTGGCATCGCCGGCGATGCCACCCGCACGTCGGCGCCGCACGTATGGTCCGCGGGCGACGTGACGCCGGACCTCATGCTCGCCAACCTCGCCGAGCTCGAGGCGCGCCATGCGGTCGAGGACATGTTCGGGCTCGATCCGCCGGCGATCGTTTACGAGGCGCAGTCAGCGATCTACTTCCTGAGCCCGGAGGTCGCGGCTGTCGGCCTCAACGAGCAGATGGCGCGCGCCAAGGGCATTCGCTACCGCGCTGCAATCGTGAGCAACGCGCTTAACCGGCGTAACCTCGCGATGCGCGCGACGACCGGGTTCGTGAAGCTGCTCGCGCGCCCCGATGGGCGCCTGCTAGGGTTGCGCGTCGTTGGCCCGCAGGCAGGCACGTGCATCCAGGGTGTCGCGCTGTTGATCGGGCAAGGGGGCACGATCGACGCCGTCGATCGCTGCGTGCATCCACATCCCGCGGTCACGGAGGGCGTGCTCGAGGCCGCGCGCCTTCTCCTCGGCACGTCGCTGTTCAAGCCCGATGCGATGGATGGCGCCTGTCGGATCGTGACGGGGTAGCCCACGCATCTCTCCCAAAGCGTGAGCCCCGCGACGGGAGCGCACGTGAAACCGACGGTCCGCTCGCGATCTTCACCACCAAGCAGGGCGAGCTGGTCGCGCTCGATCGCCAGACCGGCACGCAGCGGATGGCGTTCGACTTCAAGGTCTCGATCAACGCGCAGCCGATCGTCGCCGAGGGGTGGATGTACCTGGCCACCGGCGACGGCCGCGTCGTCGCGCTCGAGCTCGGCAACCCGGCCACGATGGACGGCTGGCACATGTGGGGCGGCAACGCCCAGCACAACTTGTAGCCAGCTGGGTGACAACGCTGCGACGCGGCGTAGATCGGCATCCCTGCGTTCGCTGCCGGGCTTTCGTGTAGGCTGGATCGTTGGGAGGACGTGTATGGCCACGAAGAAGCCGACGACGACGTCGAGAACCCGAGCGACGGCCAAGCCCGCCGCGAAGGCGACGCAGAAGTCGATGACGCCGACGAAGCTCCAGAACCTCGCCGCGCGGCCGTCGTACGACGACATTCTCGGCGAAGATCAGCTCGTCGACGCGAGCGGTGTGTTCCGCGTGACCTCGGCGATCAGTCAGGCGCAGCAGGGGCACGACGAGGACGAGTCGATGTTCCCGAGCGCGAGCGGTTCGCTGCCGCGGATCACGCGTAGCGACTTCGACGACGGGCCGACGATCGATGACAACCTGGGCGAGCGGCTCATCCAGGACGAGGCCGCCCAGGCCGAGAAGCGTGCGCGGCTCAACACGCTGGCCGCACGCGCCAAGGCACGGAACCGCACGCGCTAAGGCCCGGCATGTGACCTAGCGCAGCGTGCGCGCGATCTCTTCGAGTTGATCGAGCGCGATGTCGGCGCCGTTCTGCATGCCCGAGCCTACGTGCATGTCGCGCCCCATCGTCGTCTTGTGGAGCACGTGGCAGCTGTACTGCGTCTGGCTGCCCTTCTCGACGAGGGTGACGGTGCATACGGTGATCTCTTCGGGAAACGGCTCGAAGATCTCCGTGTGGACGAGGCGCTCCGGCGGCGAGATCTCGCTGTAGACGCCACGGAACGCGATCACGTTGCCGTCGGGCGCCTTCATCACGTACCGCCATGCGCCACCGACGCGGAGGTCGATGTCGCAGACCTCCATCGTGCAGCCCTCCATGCACCACCAGCGGCGCACGTGCTCGGGCTTGGTCATCGCCTCGAACACGAGGTGGCGCGGCGCATTGAACGTGCGCTTGAGGAGGATCTCCTTGTCGGAGGGGAGGGTGACTTCGAGCTTGCCGCTGCCGATGCGAGGCATGTACGTCTCCTTGTGTAACCTATAGGTTTTATAACCGTATGGTTATTTTAGGTCAACGGCTGGGGTCGGGAGTCTGTCCGCGCGTGGCCGAGAGCCGGACGCTCCGGACAGCATCCGACGGTGTTTTCGCCAGTTACCGCGGCATGCGGCTCGTAATGCGTCGCGCCCACAACCAGCGACCACATCGCTCGATAGCCGGCCGCCAGACCGGGTGGAGGAGTCATGAACGTTCAGGAGAGAGCTACGCAATCACTCGAAGCGGATGCCCGCCGCACCAGCGTCGTCGGGGGGCTTCGCGCGACCCGCGATGGAATCGACGTCGTCTTCGATCCGCGCGCCCGCCGCTGGGTCATCGGCTCCGCTGAGAGCTGCGACGTCGTCGTCTCCGATCCGTACGTCTCTGCGATGCATTGCGTTCTCGAACGCCGCGCGGGAGGCGCCATGCACGTCCGCGATGCGCGCTCGCGGAACGGTACGGTCATCGACGGCAACCGCATCGAGGCAGCCGAGCTGCGCGTCGGATCCTTTCTCTCGCTCGGCCGCACGACGTTTGTTGCCGTCGGACCCGAGAACGACGAGACGCCGAGTGCACTCGAGCAGCTGCGTGGGCGCGCACCGGTCCTGCGCGCCACCATCGACCTCGCCCTCAAGGCCGCGCTGCGCGACTGCTCGGTGCTCATCGTCGGCGAGACCGGCACCGGCAAGGACCTGCTCGCGCGCCTCATCCACGAGACCTCGCGCCGCGCGGCCGCGAACTTCGTGCCCGTCAACTGCGGCGGCATTCCACGCGAGCTCATCGGCTCCGAGCTGTTCGGTCACGAGAAGGGCGCATTCACCGGTGCACACGTCGAGACCGAGGGCCTGTTCGTCCGCGCTCACGGGGGCACGCTGTTCCTCGACGAGATCGGCGAGCTTCCCCTCGACCAGCAGCCGCATCTACTGCGCGCTCTCGAGACCCGCCGTATACGCCGCGTCGGCAGTGCAAGCGAGCGGAGCATCGACGTGCGCATCATCGCTGCCACCCATCGCCACCAGCAGCCTGGCGAGTCGGGCACGCTCCGTCCCGACCTCTACCATCGCCTCGCCACCGTCGTGTTGCAGATGCCGCCGCTGCGCGAGCGTGTGGGCGACATCCCCGAGCTCGTCGCGTACATGATGCGCGCGTTCGAGCCGATCCACGGCACGAAGACCGTGAGTGAGACAGCGTGGCGCTCGCTCGCTGCCTATCCATGGCCTGGCAACGTGCGCGAGCTGCGCCAGTCCGTCGAGCGCGCGATGACGCTCGGCGGCGACGAGTTACAGCCCGCGGATTTTCTCCCCGAGCTGCGCATCCCGAGCTCTCCACCGCGGCTGCTCGTCAACGTCGACGGCCCGAGCAACTACCAGCAAGTGCTGCGCGGTGCAATGGAGCAAGCGCTCGCGCTCCACGGCACCATCCGCGCCGCGGCCGCGCACCTCGGTATGCCCAAGTCGACGTTCGCCGACCGGGCGCGCACGTGGGGACTGTTGCCGCGGGGCCGCGTGCGCTTTCCGAAGGGCACCCGCTAGGCGTTCCCTTCCGCAGGAAGCATCACGTGTCGCGCACAGCTACGCGACCAGACGGCGTGCGCGGTCGACGGCCTCACCAGCCGCCCGCTGCGTGGCGGTGTGCGCGCGCTCCGGCGACAGGCGGCCGCGCGCGGCCAGGCGATCCGGATCGCCGCCGATCGGCGCGCTCTCCGGTAGCTCTGGATCGCACTGAACAGCATCGGCGATCGCGTCTCGCACACGCGGATCGCGTTGCCTCCATGCCCACTCGAGGACGGCCCACGCCAGCTCCGCGTGACGCTGTTCGTCGTCGGCGATCGTGTGCTGGGCGTCGCGGTAAAGCGCGCTCGCGCGGGCGGCGGCATCGTGTGCTTGTCGCGCGGCGATGCCTTCACCGAGGCAACCGTCGAGCCACGCCTCGCGGGCGAGCGTGACGAGCGCCGCCGTCGATGGGCGCGTCCACCTCGGCGAGGCGTGGTGGTCTGCGAGAGGCAGCAGCGAGAACGGGATGCCCGCGAGCTCGGCGCACAGCCGCGTATGCCGTGCTTCCTCGTCGGCGGCCTGCCGCGCGGCCCGCACCAGCGCGTCGGGTGCGCCGACCGCGGCGAGCTCGGCTGCCATGCGCTCGAACGCATAGATCGACGCATACTCGGTGCGGGCGTCGCGAACGTAGGCGCGCGCGATGTCGGCGTCAGTCGCGCTCTCGGCGAACACGGCGGCGGTCGGCAGCACGCTCGCGTCGCCATCGCGCAGGCGCCGTCCACCTCCGAAGCACAGCTTGACCTCGTTCGGCACCAGCGCCGCGGTCGCGCTGATGTCGTAGTTGCGGGTGTCGCCGTACAACGGGAGCATGCCGGCGATGTGGAGACCGCCACCGCCGTCATAAAGCCCACCGGCGATATGCAGGCCTGCCGCGAAGTCGATGTCTGTATGCTTGCGACGCGAGTGCAGCGCGACACCAAGCTCGCTGCTGAGGCCGCTATTACTCACGCCGTGTCCCGCGATCGTCAGTCGAACCGACGTGATGTCGCGCGCCTCGATGCGCGCGATCGCCGCGAATTGCCCCTCGCTGCGCCGGAGGTCGAGGCCGTAGACGAAGCGGGTTTCGGCTCCGAAGGCGACACCGAACATGAGCCCCACGCTCCACGACTTCTCGTAGCCGGGCACATCGGGGTCCTCATGACACGCGTGTGCCTGTCGCGCATCGGCGCCGAGAGCTGCCGCTGCCATCGCGCCACCGGTGATCCATCCGCGTTTCGAGCTCATCGCGGGCGCATCGTGCAAACGACGAGCCTCGCGCAACCTCGCGTTGTCTGGCGATGCCGTGTGCGCGAATCCCCAGCCCCGGCCTTGGAGCAGTTGGAATTTCGACAGGTCGGCGTTCCGCGTCCGTGCGCGGATCGTCAGGCCTTGGTGGCCGCGGCGCGCTGGCGGAGGACGTACTGCAGGATGCCGCCGTGGAGGACGTACTCGACCTCCTGCGGGGTATCGATGCGCGCGGTGACGGTGAACGTCTTGTCGCCGGCCTTCACGGTCAGGCGCTTCTTGGGCGCGATGCCGTTGGCGATGCCCTCGATCGTGATCACCTCGTCGCCGGTGAGGCCAAGGGTCGCGGCGTCTTCGCCCGGGTTGAACATTAGCGGGATGACGCCCATGCCGATGAGGTTCGAGCGGTGGATGCGCTCGAAGCTCTTCGCGATGACAGCGCGCACACCGAGGAGCAGGGTGCCCTTGGCGGCCCAGTCGCGCGAGCTTCCGGTGCCGTACTGCTCGCCGGCGATCACGACGAGCGGCACCTTGTCGGCGGCGTACTTCATCGCCGCGTCGTAGATCGCGAGCTGCTCGGTGGCGCCGCTCGGGGAGGTGTACCTGGTGTAGCCACCCTCAACGCCCTTCAGCATGAGGTTCTTGAGGCGGATGTTCGCGAACGTGCCGCGCACCATCACCTCGTGGTTGCCGCGGCGCGCGCCGTACTGGTTGTAGTCCGCGCGCGCGACGCCGTGGCTGTCGAGATAGCGCGCGGCCGGACTGTCCTTGGCGATGTTGCCCGCGGGCGAGATATGGTCGGTGGTCACCGAGTCGCCGAGGATCGCGAGGAGGCGAGCGCCGTGGATGTCGGTGACCGGCTTCGGGGTGGGGCCGAGGTCGTCGAAGAACGACGGCTTGCGGATGTACGTCGACGAAGCGTCCCACGCGAACGTGTCGCCCTCGGGGGCCGAGAGCGCGCGCCATTCGGCGTCACCGTCGAGCACCTGCGCGTAGCGGGTCACGTACTGCTCGCGCTTGATCGCGCGGCGCATCGCCTCGGCGACCTCGGCGGGCGACGGCCACACGTCGCGCAGGTACACGGGCTTGCCGTCGCTGCCGGTGCCGAGCGGGTCGGTCTCGGTGTCGAAGTTCATGGTGCCCGCGAGCGCATACGCGACGACGAGCGGCGGTGACGCGAGGTAGTTCGCGCGCACGACTGGATTCACGCGACCCTCGAAGTTGCGGTTGCCGGAGAGCACCGAGGCGACGACGAGGTTGCCGTCCTTCACCGCGGCCGCGATGTTGTCGTGGACGGGGCCGGAGTTGCCGATGCACGTGGTGCAGCCGTAGCCCGCGAGGTTGAACCCGAGGGTCTCGAGGTCCTTCATCACGCCGGCCTCGGTGAGGTAGTCGGTGACGACCTGCGAGCCGGGCGCGAGCGAGGTCTTGACCCACGGCTTCGAGGTGAGGCCCTTGGCGACGGCCTTCTGCGCGAGGAGCCCCGCGGCCATCAGCACCGACGGATTCGACGTGTTGGTGCAGCTGGTGATGGCGGCGATCACGACGGAGCCGTGCGCGAGCTCGAACGTGCCCTTGTCGGTGGTGACCGACTTGGTCGCGGCGAGGTTGCCGGGCGCGGTCGCGCTGCTGCCTTCGTTCGAGTACGTGTCGACGGCGGCCGCATCGGCGCCGGCCTTGTCACCGAGGATGCCCGCCACCGAGCGACGCCACGCGCGGCGCGACGTCTTGAGCGGCACGCGATCCTGCGGGCGCGCGGGGCCGGCGAGCGACGGCTCGACGGTGGAGAGGTCGAGCGACAGCGTGTCGGCGAACCGGAGCTTCGCGCTCGGGTCGTGCCACAGCATGTTCTCCTTGGTGTAGCGCTCGACCAGCGCGACGTGCTCGTCGCTACGGCCCGTGAAGCGAAGGTAGTTGAGCGTCTCGTCGTCGACGGGGAAGAAGCCCATCGTCGCGCCGTACTCGGGCGCCATGTTCGCGATGGTCGCGCGATCGGGAAGCGACAGTGCGCCGATGCCCGCGCCGTAGAACTCGACGAACTTGTCGACGACGCCCTTCTTGCGGAGCATCTGGGTAACGGTGAGGACGAGGTCGGTCGCCGTCGCGCCCGGGGGTAGCTTGCCGGTGAGCTCGAAGCCGACGACCTCGGGGATGAGCATCGCCATCGGCTGGCCGAGCATGACGGCCTCGGCCTCGATGCCACCGACGCCCCAACCGAACACGCCGAGGCCGTTGACCATCGTGGTGTGCGAGTCCGTACCGACGAGCGAGTCCGGGAACGCGACGGTGACGCCGTCACGCTTTTCCGTGAACACGACCTTCGCGAGGTACTCGAGGTTGACCTGGTGGCAGATGCCGGTGCCCGGTGGCACGACCTTCATGTTGTTGAACGCCTTCTGGCCCCACTTGAGGAACAGATAGCGCTCGCGGTTGCGCTGGTACTCGAGCTCGACGTTCTTCTTGAACGCCAGAGGGCTGCCGTACTCGTCGATCTGCACCGAGTGATCGATGACGAGGTCGGCCGGACGCAGCGGGTTGATCGAGTTGCCCGGACGACCGAGCTTGACGAACGCATCGCGCATCGCGGCGAGGTCACACACGGCGGGGACGCCGGTGAAGTCCTGCATCAGCACGCGCGCGGGGCGGAGCTGGATCTCGTGCTCGACGCGCTGCTTCGGGTTCCAACCGGCGACCGCCTCGATGTCCGCCGGGTTGACCGTCTTGCCATCCTCGTAGCGGAGGAGGTTCTCGAGCAAGATGCGCAGCGAATAGGGCAGGGTGGCGACATCGCCAACCTTCGCCTTGACGAGCGCGTCCAGGCGGTAGAGCTCCACCTTGTTCGAGCCGACAGCGATCTGAGCCTTACTTCCGAAGCTATTCGTCATGGGGGTCGTTTCCTCGTGGGGGAATCTAGCAGGATGTGCATCCGGGATCGCTCGGAGCGAGTGGTAAGGTGAGCCGTGCCCGAGCCGGTTACCGAGGCAACCAAGGTCGAGGCGATCGCGGCTGCCATCACGGAGGCCCCGCTCGCGACCTTCGATCTCGAGTTCCTGGCGCAGGATCGCCTGGTTCCAACGTTGTGCCTCGTTCAGGTCTCGTGGCTCGACAAAACCACCCGCTTGGATGTCCCGGCGGCCGCGATCGTCGCAACCCCTCCGGATGTGGCGCTGATCGACCCGCTCGCCGTCGACGTGCGGCCCGTGATCGAGGCCCTCGCGGCGCATCCATGCGTGATTGCGCATGCCCCCCGCCAGGACCTCGGGCTGCTCGCGACGCGATTCGGGATCGCGATGCCGACGATCATCGACACTCAGGTAATGGCCGCGTTCGCCGGGATCGGTGACCAGGTCGGCCTCGCCACCCTCGCGAACGAGCTCCTCGACCTCGGCCTCGGCAAGGACCTCCAGTGGACCGACTGGGGCCGCCGCCCGCTCTCGGAGGCGCAGCTCGCATACGCCGACGCCGACGTCCGCCACCTCCCGGCGATCTTCGCGCTGCTGCGCGCCCGGCTCGGCGAGCGACTCGCATGGGCCCGTGCCGAGAGCTCCCAGGTCGCCGCCGACGCCGTCGCGGCGTCTGCCGTCACGCCCGAGACCGCGTGGCAGCAGCTCGGTGGCCTCCGCAACCTCGATGCGCCCGCGCTTGCCGCGGCGATCGAGCTCGCGGCCTGGCGCCTCCGCACCGCGATCGAGCTCGATCGTCCGCTGGGCCAGGTGCTCAACGAGAAGGTGCTGATCGACCTCGCGCGCCAGCGCCCCAGCGCGCCCGCCGCGTTGCGCTCCATCAAGGGCATCTCGCCGATCGCCAAGCAGCGGGCCGACGAGCTGATCGCCGTGATCGCGACGGCGAAGGCCGAGGCCGCCCCGGTGCTCGCGTCGATGCGTTCGGCGAGCCAGCGGGCGCAGCGCTGGAGCGAGATGCTCGTCGCCATCGTGCAGCTGATCGCCGAGCAAGCGCGCGTCGCGCCGCGCCTCCTCGCGACGCGCTCCGATGCCGAGGAGTTCGCGCGCGTGTACGACGAGCGTGGGATCGAGGCCGCCAGTGCGCTGCCCGCCCTCGCCACCTGGCGTCGCGACGTCATCGGTCGCGTGTGGGTGGACTGGCTCGAGGGTCGCATCGCGATGATCGGCGACCCCAACGCACCTTCGGGGATCCAGCTACTTCCGCGATAGGCGCCTCCGCTAAACCGCCCTGCCGATTGGTGCGTTGAAGCGGAACATGCGATTTCGTTCCGCCCTCTTCGCGCTGTGTGTGGCCTGTACCAGTGGTGCTCGTGGAGACAACAAGGCCGGCGGCCCGCCCCCAATGCCCAAGGCGAAGGAAGGCACGCGGGTCGCGGCGGGTAGCCAGGCGCGCGTGACCGCGGTACCGCTGCCGTTGATCGCGGCGAGCGCGCAGACGCAGGCCGGCAAGCCGATGGCGCTCGAGCAGATTCCGGCGCCGTGGTCGCTGACCGCCTCCGATGGTAGTGGCCTCCTCGTCACGCGCGTCGATGCGAAGGCGGTGGTGCAGGGGCCGCTCGCGTTCACCGAGCTCCACCTCTACTTCGCGAACACGGAGGACCGCATCCGCGAGGGCACGTTCGCGATCACGCTGCCGCTCAATGCAGCCGTCAGCCGGTTCGCGATGGAGAACGACGGGCAGTTCATGGAAGCCGAGGTCGTCGAGAAGCAGCTCGCGCGCCGCGCGTATGAAGACTTCCTGCATCGCAAGCAGGATCCCGCGCTGATGGAGAAGGCCGAGGGCAACCAGTTCACCGCGCGCGTGTTCCCGATCGCGGCGAAGGCGCAGAAGCACCTCGTCATCTCGTTCAGCCAAGAGCTGCCGGGCGCGCGCTATACGCTGCCGCTGCGCGGCTTGCCCAAGGTCGAGCGCGTCGACGTCAAGCTCGACGTGATGAACCTCGACGGCTCGCGTGTCGAGCAGACCCTGAGCCAGCGCAACTGGCAGCCGGATCGGGACTTCGTGTCCAACGCCGCGGCGAGTGCCGAGGCGCTGGCGTCGGGCAACCTCGTCGTCGCGCAGCTCTCCGCGTTTGACCAGGCGCAAGTCGCGACCGATGTGCCCAAAGCCCTGACGTTGCTGGTCGACACGAGCGCCTCGCGCGCACTCGGCTTCAAGAACTACGCGAACAACCTGCGCGAGATGATCGCGACGATGGCGGCGCGCTACGGCGCGAACGTCCCCGTCGAGGTGATCGCGTTCGATCAGGACACGCAGGCGATCTACAGCGGCCCCGCGAATGGGTTCGGCGACGCTCATGTGAATGCGCTGATCGCGCGTGGTGCCGCGGGTGCCTCGGACCTGAGCCAGGCCCTCGCCAAGCTCGCCGCGCCACGCGAGCGCGTGGTGATCGTGAGCGACGGCGTGGTCACCGCGGGCACCGAGAGCGCGGAGCTCACCGCGAAGCTGAAGGCGCTGTCGGCCAAGAAGGTCGAGCGCGTCGACGTCGTGCTCGCAGGCGGCATTCGCGACGAAGCGCTCGCGATGTCGCTCGTGACCGCGGGTCTCCCGCGCACCGGCGCTGTGCTCGATCTTGATCAGGGCACGGCCGACGTTGCCGCCGGTATCGGCGAGCGGGTGATGTCCGACGTCGCCGTCGAGGTCGCCGGGGCGAGCTGGGTGTATCCGCGCGTGATCAAGTCGGCGCGTCCCAACCAACGCACCATGGTGTACGCGCGCATGCCGTCGCCGACCCAGACCATCGACGTCAAGATCGGCAGCATGAAGCGCGCCGTCGGTGCCGTCGCCGGAACGCCCGCGCTCGTCGAGCGTGCGGCAGCGACCGCGGAGATCGCGGATCTCGAAATCAAGCTCGAGGCAGCGAAGGCCGAAGATCGCGCGAAGCTGAAAGACATGATCGCGAAGAAGTCGGTCGCGGCGCGGGTGATCTCGAGCCAGACCTCGCTGCTCGTCCTCGAGTCGGATGGCGACTACGCGCGCTATGGCATCGATCGCCAGGCGCTGTCGGACATCCTCGTCGTCGGCCCGATGGGCGTCGAGCAGCTGCGGCGCAGGTCGCAGATCGCCATCGCCGCCAACACCAACACGAAGCAGCCGCCCGCGCAGAAGATCACCGGGGCCAAGAAGCAGGCGATGGAGGTCGCCGCGGACGAGAAGCGGGACGACAAGAACAAGGCCAAAGAGGAGGCTCCTGCCGACGGCGACACAGCGTTCGGCGAGGACCTCGAAGCGCGGCCCGGGGCCGCGGCCGACGTGGCCGGGCGCATGGACGACGCGAAGCCCGCGGAGCCTGCGTCCGCCGAGCCCATGCCGCCGCCGCCGCCACCGCCGCCGGCGGCCGCTTCGACGAGTGGCGCGAGCGCGGGCTCGGGCTCGACCGTGGTGAACCGGCCGCGCCCGGCATCCCCTCCGCGCCCGATCGTGCAAGCCGAGCAGTCCGAGGCCCGGATCGCGCGCGCCGAGAGCCGTTCCGAGCGCAGCCGCGAAGCCTGGCCGCCTCCCGGTGCACCGGCGCCGCTCAAGGGCACGCTCGCGGAGATCGATCGCGCGATCAAGGCGGGCAACGCGCCGGCCGCGCTCGCCAAGGCGCGCGCCTGGCACGACCGCGAGCCGGGTGACGTGCTCGCGCTGATCGGTTACGGCGAGGCGCTGGAGGCATCGCGCGACTTCACGCGGGCCGCGCGCGTCTACGGCTCGATCATCGATCTGTTCCCAGGCCGTGCCGATCTGCGACGGTTCGCGGGCGAGCGGCTGGAGCGCATCGGCGCCAACGCGCGCGCCCTCGCGGTCGACACGTACAGGCGCGCCGTCGAGGAGCGCCCTGATCACATCACGGGCCATCGCCTGCTCGCGTATGCGCTGATGCGTGCCGGCAAGCACGCCGAGGCGTTCGCCGCGATCCTCGCGGGTCTCGATCGCGATTACCCCGACGGCCGGTTCGCCGGCGGCGAGCGCGTGCTCTCCGACGACGCGGGCCTGATCGGCGCGGCCTACGCGGCGGCGATGCCGGGCAAGCGCGCCGAGATCGCGGCCGAGCTCGCGAAGCGCAGTCTCGCGCTGCCGACCAAGCCCTCGACGCGCTTCATCATGTACTGGGAGACCGACGCCAACGACGTCGACTTCCACATCCAGGATGCGCGCGGCGGCCATGCCTTCTACGGCAGCAAGCAGCTGCCGTCGGGTGGCGAGCTCTATGCCGACATCACGACGGGCTATGGCCCCGAGTGTTTCGCCATCGAGGGCACGCCCAAGGCTGGCCCGTACAAGCTCTCGATCAACTACTATTCGCAGGGCCCCATGGGCTACGGCATGGGCCTCCTGCAGATCGTGAAGCACGACGGCAAGGGCGGACTGGCCTTCGAAGATCGCCCGTACGTGATCATGAACGACCACGCGTACGTCGACCTGGGCACGTTCAAGTAGCGCGTGAATTTCGCGTGAATCGGCGTGCGCGCCGGGCATTTCGCGTAACGCTCGGGGCGCATGAAGCGCTTGCTTTCGCTGGTCATCCTCGTCGCGTGTGGCAGCTCCGCCGAACCGCCCGCGCGCTCGCCGCAGCAACGCACCGACGACAGCGCGCGCGCGGTCGAGGCGCTGCGCGCCAGCAAGTTCCCGGTCGCCGTGAAGGAGGCCACCGCCGCCCTCGCGACCGACCCGCGCAACGCCGGCGCGGCCGCCGTGCGCGCCATCGCGACCTACCAGCTCGCGACCCATGACCTCGTGATGCAGCTGTCCGAGGTCATCGATGCCGCGGAGGATCTCGAATACTTCGACCATGCGGGTGGTCGCCTCGCCTGGCAGCACTGGCTGGACAAGCTCGCCGGCATCGATCGCGATCTCGCGGTGGTCGCAGCCGATCCGACATTTTCGCTCGAGCTGTGCCTCGCATGCTGGAGCTTCGATTGGAACCGCAACGGCCGCGTCGACGAGCGCGACGGGCGCATGCTCGAGCTCGAGTACGACGGCAAGGGCGACGAGATCCCCGAGGGCGATCCGCGCCGCCGCCCGACGTTCCGGTTCGACGTCGGTGACGCGGACTGGGCGCGCGCGATGATCTCGTTCCAGCGCGCGTTCGGCGAGCTCGTGCTCGCGTACCGGTGGTCCGAGCTCGACAAGGTATTCGGCATGAAGGAGCCCAAGGTCACCATCAAGCTCGACGACAAGGCGCGCGTGCAGCGCGCGCGCGAGCTCGTCCTCGCGGGCCTCGGCTACGCCGACCGCTGCCGCGCCGCCTACCTCGCGGAGACCGACGACGATCGCGAGTGGGTTCCCAACCCCAAGCAGCAGAATCATCCGATCCCCCTCGCGGTCGACGCAAAGCTCTACGAGACCTGGGCCGGCGTCACTGGCGATGTGCGCCGCATGCTCGCGAGCGAAGAGGGCGTCTCGCTCAAAGAGGTCGCGAACCTGATCGACGATGACCTCGGCGCGCTGGCCCCCGACGCGTTCGTCGATTTCGGCGCGATGCTGTCGTCGCCGAAGGACTTCGCGGTCGACTTCTCGCGCGTTCCGAACAAGCCCGATCCCGCGGCGATCGAGGGCCTCGCGAAGGAGCTGCTCGGCAACGGCTACAAGAAGGCGATGAAGCCGTCACCGCTGGTCGGCCGGCTGCGCGCGATGAAGCAGGACCTGGTTCGCGGCGAAGACACGTTCGAACGGAAGCTGCGCTACCTGTTCTGGCTCAACTGACCCACGAACCGCAGATACAGCGCGGGGAGTAGGAACAGATTCAGGAGCGTCGACGTGACGAGCCCGCCGAGGATGACCACCGCGAGCGGGTGTTCGATCTCGTGCCCGGGCTGATTGCCGCTGATGACGAGCGGGACGAGCGCGAGGGCGGTCGCCAGCGCGGTCATCAGGATCGGCGCGAGTCGCTCCTCGGAGCCGCGGACCACGAGCTCTCGTGCCCCGAGCGTAGGAGCCTCGTGGTGGAGCTGGCGGTAGTGGCTGACAAGCATGATGCCATTGCGTGCGGCGATGCCGAGCACGGTGACGAAGCCCACGAGCGAGCCAAGCGACAGCGAGTCGCCGGCGAGCAGCGACGCGCCGACCCCACCGACGAGCGCGAACGGCAGCGTCGCGACGATCAGCGCGGTGAGGCGCGCCGAGCGGAAGTCTTGATAGAGCACGAGCACGATCCCGCAGAACGCGAGGATGCCGAGCCAGAACAAGCGATTACGCGCCGACGAGCGGGCGGCATGCTCGCCGAGGAGCTGCGGGTGATAGCCGGCGGGGTAGGGCAGCGCGTACACCTTGGCCTCGATGTCGCGTGCGACGGAGCCGAGGTCGCGATCCTGGACGTCACACGTGACATCGATCCGACGCGATCCACCCTCGCGCTGGACCACGTTGGGGGACGAGGTCAGCTCGACGGTCGCGAGCTGCGCGAGTGCCACGATCGTGCCTGTCGGTGTCGTGATCGGAAGCCGGCGGATCGCCTCCACGTCGCTGCGGATCGCCTCGCTGCCGCGGATCACGATCGGGACGGTCGCGAGCTCATCGTGAAGCTCGCCGACGCGCGTTCCTTGCACGAGGGTCGTCGCGATCTGGCGGACCTCGCCTGGCCCGATGCCGAGCTCGCGCATCACGTCGAGGCGTGGCCGGATCTCCAGCTGCGGGACCTCGACCTGCGGCTCGATCTTGAGGTTCGTGACGCCCGGGACGCTGGTGATCGCCGCCGCTACGGCCGCGGCACGTTCGCGCAGGGTATCGAGCGATGGGCCGTAGAGCCGCACCACGATCGTCGCGCTGGCACCGGAGAGCACCTCCTTGATGCGCTCGCGCAGATACGTGAGCACGTCGCGATACAGGCCGGGATAGTCACGGATCGCGGCGTTCACCTTGGCGACCGTGGCGTCGTACGGCGCCTCGCGGTCGATGCTGATCCACAGCTCCGTGAAGTTGATGCCGACGACCTCGTCGGACAGCTCGGCACGCCCGATGTGAGCGCCGAAGTTGCGGACGCCGGGGATGGCCATCAGGTCGTGCGCGGCGCGGGTCGTGATCCGCTCCATCTCCGGTAGCGACGTCCCGGGCTTTCCGACGAAGTGCATCAGGAAGTCGGACTCTTTGAAGTTCGGGAGGAACTCCTGTCCGAGCGAGCGGGCTGCCAGTCCGGTGGCCGCCAGCAGCACGAGCACCGAGACGAGTGCGAACCGCCAGCGGTCGACGAGGCCATGCAGGATGCGGCGGTAGCCGCGATCGAGTAGTCGCACGAGAGGCGGTGGACGCGTCGCCTGGTGTGCGCGCGGCAGCAGCAGCAACGAGAGGGCAGGCGTGACCACGAGGGCGACGAACATCGAGGCCAGCACCGCGAGCACGTACGCCGCGGCGAGCGGGCGGAAGAACGCGCCGGCGAGTCCGGGGATGAAGTACACAGGCACGAACACGCACAGCACGATCAGCGTCGCGTACACGATCGCGCTGCGCACTTCGAGGGACGCGTCGAGGACGAGCGCGAGCATCGTGCGCTGGTCGCCGCGCGCACGCGCCTCGCGGAGCCGGCGCGCGATGTTCTCGACGTCGATGATCGCGTCGTCGACGACCTCGCCGAGCGCGATCACGAGGCCAGCGAGCACCATCGTGTTGAGCGATTCGCCGCGCCACCTCAGCACCATCACGGCCGCGAGTAGCGACAGCGGGATGGCCACGACGCTGATGAGCGCGGTGCGCCAGCTCCACAGGAACGCGATGAGGATCACCACGACGAGCAGGCAGCCGACGACCGTCGCGTGCTCGAGGTTCGAGATCGACGTCTCGATGAAGGTCGCGGGGCGGAAGATGGTGGCGTCGACGGTGACGTCATGCATCGCCGGTGCGAGCTCGGCGAGTGCGCGGTCGAGCTCGCGCGTGACCTGGAGCGTGTTCGTGGTCGGTTGCTTCTCGACGATGAGGAGCAGTCCCGGCCCGCCGTTGATCACGGCGTCACCGATCGCGGGCGGCGCACCTTCGGCCACGTCCGCGACCTCGGCGAGGCGCACACCGCGTCCGTTGGGCAGCGGCAACACGACGTTGCCGAGGTCGTCCACGTTGCGGATCGTCGGCCGATGCGTGATCGCCACCCGCTGGTTCGGCGTGTCGACGAAGCCGCCGGCGCCGATCGACGACGCGTCGGCGACCGCCGCCGTGATCTGTGCCAGGGTCACGTGATTCGCGGCGAGGCGGTCCGGCGACACGAGGATCTGCAGCTCGCGCGCGCGTTCGCCCCAGATCGCGACGTTCGCGACGCCGGATACCGCCATGAGGCGCGGCCGCACGGTCCAGCGCGCGAGCGTCGAGAGTGCGATCGGAGACAGCTTCTGCGAGGTGAGTCCGATCTTCAGGATCCGGCTCGTCGACGAGACCGGCGGCATGATCGCCGGTGCGCCGATCACTCTGGGCAAATCGCGCGTCGCGACGTGGTGGAGCCGCTCCGCGACGTGTTGCCGCGCGCGCATGAGGTCGGTCCCCTCGTCGAACAGCATCACGACCGACGACAGCCCGGGGACGGACTTCGAGCGCAACGTCGCGAGCCCGGGCGTTCCCGACAGCGCGGCTTCGATCGGCGTCGTCACCAGCTGCTCGACCTCGACGCTCGTCATCCCGGGCGCTTCCGTCTGGATCTCGACGAGCGGTGGGGCGAACTCGGGGAACACGTCGACCGCCGTGTTGGCGACCTCGCGGCTGCCGAGCGCGAGGAACGCGATCGCGAGCGCGACCACCGCGACGCGCATCTGCAAGCTTCCCGCGACGAGCCAGCGGATCATTTGGACCCGAACTCCGTGCCGTAAAGCTCGGCGACTCCGGCGGTGACGACCACCGTGCCAGGGGCGGGCCCGCGCTCCAGGATCACTTCGCTTCCGACCACGTCGCGGATCTCGATCCGCCGGCGTTGGAACGTGTGTGGCGTGCCTGTCGTGTAGACCCACGCCCCCCCGTGGATGTCGTAGAGCACCGCTGCGAGCGGCACCACGGTCACCGGGGCCGTACCCGCGAGCGGGAGGCTGGCGAGGACGCGCTGCCCGGGGAGGAACGACGCGTCGGCGTTGTCGATCGCGTACACGAGCTCGACGGTGGCGGACGTCGGATCCGCGAGGGCCGGAGCCTCGATCGGTGTGGCGGCGCGCGCGTCGCGGCTGCCGGGCCGCGTCACCGTCGCGGGCTGCTGGCGCGCGACGATCTCGAGGTCGCCCGCATAGACGGCGACGCGCAGCCACGCGCGGTCGACGCGCGCGAGCTCCACGAGCTGCGCGCCCGCGGGCACCACCTGCCCGGGGGAGGCGCTGAGTCGCAAGACCGTGCCGGCATCTGGGGCGCGCAGCGGCAACCCCACGTCCGACGAGAACGGGTTCTGGCGGATGCGCGCGTTGCGCGCCGTCACCTCGGCAAGGTCGGCCTTCGCGACGGCGAGGTCCGTCGTCGCTTCTTCCGCGGAGCGCTGACTGGAGGCGCCGTCCTTGGCGAGCGCGACGAGCCGGTCGGCACGCTGGCGCGCGGCCTCGACCCGCGCCTGCGCGACCGCGAGGTCACGCTCCCCGCGTGCGAGCACGTCGGCCTCGGCGGCGACCAGCGGCTTCAGGCGCAACAGCACCTCTCCGCGCTCGACCCTGCGCCCGGGCAACAGCGGCGACGGCGCGACGAGGAGGCCGGCGACGGGCGCTGCGATCGAGGCGCCGGTACCGGGAACCGCCTCGACACGCGCCGGATACGTGCGCGTGCGCGGCATCGCCTTGTGCTCGACCTTCGCCGTGGTGATGCCGAGCCGACGTTCGGCGTCCTCGGAGAGCGTGACCGTGGTCAGCGCGCTCTCCTTGACGGGCGCGTCGACGCGGGCAGGCGGTGCCGGCGCGGGCGACGCGGGCTCTGACCCGCAGGCCGTTGCGACGGCCAGCGACGTCACGACGAGAAGCCACTCACGGTGCACGGGGACGTCCTCCTGCGGCGCGCGCGAGCTCGGCATCCGCGCGCCGCTGCTCTGCTTCGAGATCGGCGACCCGGCGCCGCGCGTCGACGAGCGCGCGGGCCATTTCGAGCACCACGAGGTGCGACTCCTCACCGCGCTCGAACGCCTTCAGCGTGAGCCGATGTGCTTCGGTGCGCGCGACGAGGATCTCGGATCGCCACCGTGCCAGCGCTGCGCTCGCACGCACCAGGCGTGCATGTGCATCCACGACCTCGCGCTGGATCTGGCGGCGGACGGCGACGTAAGTCCACCCCGTACGCTCGAGCTCGGCCGCGGCACGCATGCGCCCGCCCTGGCGTTGATCGAAAATCGGGATCGGCAGCTCGATGCCGGGTCCGGCTTCGGGCTGGTCTTGGGCATTGTTGCCGTTGAGATCGAACATCGCGGTGAGCTCGACGAGCCGGTCGCGTTCGAGCCCTGCACGTGCCCCCGCCGCCTCGACGGCGAGCCTCGCCGCACGCAGATCGGGGCGCGCCTCGCCGGCCACGCGGAGCCACGTCGCGAGCTCGCCCGTCACCGACGGTGGGGGCTGCGGAGCCAGCGCGAGCGCGAAGTCCGGTGGCGCACCGAGCAGCGTCCGTAGCGCACTCCGCGCGAGCTCGGCATCGGTGAGCGCCTGGGCGACTGCATCGTGCGCGCTCAGCGCATCCGCGCGGGTGGTGTCGCGCTCGCGGTTGCTCGCGTCGCCGGTGCGCAGCCTGGCCTCCGCGATCGCGGCGAGGCCGCGCCAGATCTCCTCGGCTTCGCGCGCGAGCTGCACCAGCTGCTCGGTGCGCGCGAGCTCCGCATACGCGAGCTCGGTATCCCGCGCGATGTCGAGGCTCCGCTGCACCAGCGTCTCGGCGATGCGTTCGGCATCCTTGCGTGCTGCGGTCACCCGCTTGGGCCGCTGCCACAACGCGCCGAGGCCCTGTCGCACGGTGAGCTCGAGCTGCTTGGGCCCCCACGGGAACAGCAGCGTGGCGACGGGGTTAGGGAGCACGGCCGCGTCGGCGAGGTCGCCGTGCGCGGTCACGAGCTGCGCGAGCTCGGCCTGGAACCCCGGGTTGTTCCACACCGCGATGGCCACTGCCTCCCGCGTGCTCAGTGGTGCACCCGCGCGCACGCTCGGCGGAAGCACGAAGGTGTGGTCACGCCCGCTGCGCAGCGGGGACCCCGTGCGTTGCGCGACCTCGTCGGAGGTCCACGCTCGTGACTTCGGCAGCGCGGGCACGCAGCTCGTCACGAGGGCGAGGCTCAGCGCACCACACGCGCAGCGTGCTCGCGTCACGCTCACTCCTCTTCGACGAAGGTGCCGTCTGCCTTGAACGTCGCTTCCTTCACACCCGTCGCGAGCTTCACCTCGACCTCGAAGCTCACGTCCTTGCCCTTGGTGATGCGCTCGGCCTTGTGGAGCGTCGACTTGGGATAGCGCGCACGCACCGCCTTCAGCACCGGGGAAGGCAACGATGCGATGGGTACGGCCTCCTCGATCGCGAGCACCTCCCCATTCGCCGACAGCTCGAGCTCGACGAGCGTCTTGTCGGCGCGCTGGAGCGTGGCTTCGAAGTGTCCGCCGTCGGGCTCGCACCGCAACAGCGCCGCACCGGGTAGCGCCTTCTTCGCGCCATCCGTGACGGCCGTCGGACAGCCGGCGTCAGCACGGGTGACGGTCAACGTGAGCGAGGTCAGAATTCCGACGACCAAGAGGGGACGCATGCCCCTACACGCTAGCGCCGGCAGTCGCGGGCGTAGATGAAGTGTTGATGAAGTGTTGATGAAGATGCGGGGCGGGCGGGCCAGCGCACCTGTGGACTGGCACACTGGCAACGTGCACCGTGGTGGCCACCCGTGACGGTCCTCGTCGTCGAGGACGAGCCGCGCCTTGCTGCCTCGCTGGTGCGTGGCCTCGGCGAGGAAGGCTTCGCGTCCGAAGCCGTCGGCTCGGCGAGCGACGCGCTGGCGCGGGCGGCTGGTGGTGGACTGCGCGCGATCGTCCTCGATCTCGGCCTCCCCGACGGGGACGGCCAGAGCGTGATCGCTGCCGTGCGCCAGGCGAGTGACGTGCCGATCTTGGTGCTCACCGCACGCGACGCGGTTGACCAGCGCGTGCTCGCGCTCGACAACGGCGCCGACGACTACCTCGTGAAGCCGTTCGCGTTCGAAGAGCTGCTCGCGCGCCTGCGCGCCACGCTGCGCCGCGCCGAACCGACCCCCGTGCGACGTTTGCGCGTCGGTGATCTCGAGCTGGTGACCGGCCAGCCGGAGGTCGCGATCGGTGATCGCCGGGTGCTGTTGTCACCACGCGAGCGCGCGCTGGTCGAGCTGCTCGTGGTGCGCGTGGGCGAGGTCGTATCGCGCAAAGACATCTTGCGGGAGGCCTTCGGCTACGACTTCGATCCGGGGACCAACATCGTCGAGGTCCACATCGGTCACGTGCGGCGCAAGCTCGCGGGGGCACGCGTGCAGATCGAGACGGTGCGCGGGTTCGGCTATCGCGCGCGCGAGGGTAGCTGATGGCGCGGTCGTCGATCCGGCGCCGGTTCGTCGGCGGGGCGGTCGTCGCGACGGTGCTCGCGCTCCTGCTGTTCGCCGTCGGCGCCTTTGCGTTCGTGTGGATCGACGACGTCGACATCATGATGGACGACGGCGACACGTTTCGCGAGGAAGCGGCCGAGCTCGTCTTCATGGCGATGGCGATCGCGACCCCATTCGCCCTCGCCGCCGCGGTGTTTGTCGCCGTGCGCGTGAGCAGGCGCATCGCACGTCCGCTCGAAGATGCGGTCTCCGCGGCGCGCGAGACCACGGCGCACGATCTGCGCCGGCAGCTACCCGTGCCCCCACGCGATGACGAGGTGCGCGATCTCGTGGTGGCGCTCAACGAGCTGTTCGTCCGCCTCGACACCGGTTTCGGTGCGCTCGCGCGGTTCGCCGCCGACGCTTCGCACGAGTTGCGCACCCCACTCGCGGTGCTCGCGACGGAGCTGGAGGTCGCGCTCCGCCATCCGCGGACGCAGGCGGAGTGGGAGGCGGTCGGGCGGATCGGGCTCGAGGAACTACGGCGGCTCTCCGCCATCGTCGAGGGCCTGTTGACGCTCGCACGTGCCGGTTCGGACGCCCCGATCGCCCGCACGCGCTTGCGCATCCTCGACTGTATCGATCCCGTGATCGCGCAGCTGGCGTCGGCCGCAGACACGGCGGGAATCGCGCTGACCGGGCCGGCGGAGAGCGAGGCGATCATCGACGGCAATCCGGTGATGCTCGAGACCGCGGTGCGCAACCTCGTCGAGAACGCGCTCCAGTCGGGCGCACGTCGCATCGCCGTCGGCGTCGAGAGCGATGCGGCGATGGCCACGATCGTCATCGACGACGATGGCCCGGGCCTCGGCGCGAACGCCGAGGCACTGTTCGAGCCGTTTCGTCGCGGCGCTGCGGCTCGGGCGGACGCGGCGCCGCGCGGGCCTGGCGTCGGCCTCGGTCTCGCGATCGCGCGCCGGATCGCCACGTCACATGGCGGCGAGCTGACGGCGACCGCGTCACCGCTCGGCGGAGCTCGGTTCCGTCTGGCGCTTCCCGCGCGCTACGACCAGCCGGTCCAGTAGAAGACGAGCGCGTGGAAGTTGCGATCCTTGTGCGCGGACTCGAGTGCCTTGTGCACGGTGTCGCGATCGCGCGCGCCGACGAGGCCGGGCCACGGATCGATCATCACGAGGTCTTCGTCGCTTTTCGGATCGAGGCGATCGTAGGTGAGCCCGATCGCGTGCGAGACGGACTCACCAGACAGATCTTCGCCAGCGGCCCCTGGCTCGGGATGCAGCTTCTTGAAGTTCGTCGGCAGCATCGCACCGCGGTAGCCGCGGCCGCCCTTGACCCACTCGAGGATCGCAGGCGTCGGCGTCGCGACGCGGCGGCAGTTCAGCCGGTAGCCGAGCTCGTGCATGTTGCCCTGGCGCGAGGTGAACCAGTGCTGGACCTTCTCGATCGAGCCACCCTCGCGCGAGGTGTTGAGCTCGTGGAAGATGAACTCCTGGATGCCGGGCGCGTAGGCACCGGCCCGATAGGCGATGCGACGCAGAAGGTAGGCGGTCGCGGCGCCAGCACACGCGGTGGGTGTGTGGAAGACGGGCACGAGGAACCGGACGTCCTCCGGCTGCTGCTTCACCACGTCGTCACGGCTCACGGTCATCACCACGAAGAGATCGCAGCGTACACGAGGCGCGTGTGCGTGGGGGCCAGAGCGTGACGAATCGCGAACATCCACGGTCTGATACGCCCAGACCCGGACCCCGCTTCCCCGGGTATGCTCGGTGGCCGGTGATGTCGCCCGCCCCCCTCTATCTCACCCGCCTCGTCGGTTCCCAGGAATCGATGGGGGCGCAACACGGTGCACTAACCGCGCCTTACGCCCGCCGACTGTTCGAGTTCTACGCGCGGATGCCCGAGCGGGCTCTCGCAGGTGGGCTCGATGGTGTGAGCAAGCTCGCGATCCGCACGCTGGCCGGCGCATGGCAGGCGCGACTGCACCGCCAACGGCCGCCCGAGCTGGCCGCCCGGAGCCGTGCATTCGCGACGGCGGTCGCGAAGCGCGAGGGCATGACCCTGGACGTCGAGCGGTCGATCCAGGCCCTGGCGGCGATGGACGTGCTTCAGAACTGCGTATCGCTGTTCGCACGGGCCCGCCTCGGCCCGTTCTCGCGGCCTCTGCGCACGCGCGCGACGGTGGCTGCGGCGCCGGCGTGCTCGACGGCGATCGCGTGGGGCAGAGCGACAGAAGACGGCGAGCTGCTGTTCGCCCGCAACTTCGACTTTCCGGGCGTCGGAGTCTGGGACGCGGCGCCCGCGTTCGTGCTGTGCGTGCCCGACGGCGACCAGCGGTACGGCTTCTTCGCGACTCGGGGCGCCGACGCACCCGCTGTCACGGTGGTCAACGAGGCCGGGCTCGTGTTCGCGACCCACACGCGCTGGCATGCCGGCGTGACCTGGGGCGGCGGTATGGCAATCGACGTCGTGCATCAGCTCGCGCGCACGGCAGAGACGCTCGCCGATGCCGTACAGCTCGCGCGCGAGTTGCGCGGCGCGTCGTCGAGCTGGGGCGTCGCGGTCGGCAGCGCGCGTGAGAAGACGGGGCTGGTGCTCGAGATCGCGGGTCCGAACGTCGAGGTCGTGCGGCCGGCGCTCGGGGCCGATCACCTGATCTGCGCGAATCACTACCGCTCGACGATCAAGGAAGGCGAGCTCGCGCCGCACGCGTGGGACCTGCACTCGGTGCGGCGCGCGCAGCGGTTGAACGGTCTCATCGAAGCGCGCCCGGCACCGCTCGCCGCGCGCGACCTCGCCCGGTTCCTCGGCGATCGGTGCGACATCGCATCGCCGGGCTGCCAGCGTCAATTCGGCGGCCAGCTCGCGCAGGCGGTCAACGTACACTCGGTCGTCGTCGCGCCTGGGGCGCAGCGCGCGTGGGTCGGTGTCGATCGTGCGCCGGTGTGCGAGGGCACGTGGGCCGAGCTCGCGTGGCAGTGGGATGGACCGGCAGGCGGCTGGGAGCTCGGCGCCACCGACGGCTCGGGGTTTACCGCGACGACCCACGATGACTTCGTCGCGCAGCAATCGGAGGTCACGCGGCTCGTGCATGACGCCGTGCGCGTGTTCGAGCACGATCACGACATTCCGGCCGCGCGCGATGCGATCGAACGCGCCGTCGAGCTGGCGCCGCGCGAGCCCTCGCTTCGTCTCACCGCGGCGTGGCTCGCGCTCGAGGACAACGCGAACGAGCGCGCCGCGGCCCACATCGCCGCGGGCCTCGCGGTCGAGACGGATACGTATCGGCGCGGGCAATTGCTCCTCTGGGGAGCGCGGGCTGCGCGGAGGAGTGATCCCGTACAAGCCCAACGCTGGAGCGCCGAGCTCGATCTCCTCGACGGTGCCGGCATCGACGAGCTACGCGCACGTGCGCGTGCCCGATATCGCGGCGGTGCGCACGCGAACTTGTTGATGGTCGACGCGTACTGACTTACGATCGCCACGTCGCGCATTCATGCGCGTTTGCGGGAGATGAGCGAATGGAATGGCTACACCTGATCCTCTTGATCGTGAGTGCAATCCTGGCGGTGTCCGCGCTGATCGTGGCTAAGGCACCTGATGCCAGGGCCATGATCGAAAAGCTCGTGCCGTTCCAGGCGTTCATCGGCGTCGGCCTCCTTGCCGTGTCGGTGCTCCAGTTCCTGCGCCTCGGGCCGGGCAACATCATCAAGAGCATCAGCCATGTGCCCTTGGTCGGCCTGACGTGGCTCGCGGGCTGCGTCGGCGGCATCGCGCTCGGCTTCATGTTCGGCATGCCCCAGATCGCGAAGTGGATCCCGGGAGATTCGCCCGCCGAGCAGAAGGCGCAGGAGCTGTCCCGCAAGCTGGCCCCGTTTCAGGTGATCCTGGGCATCATCTGCGGCGGCGCCGGTATCGTCATGCTGCTGATCGGCCTCAAGATCATGAGCCCGTTCTGAGGCGTCAGCGCGTACCGAAGTTGTGCGCGCTCGTCTCTTCGTTGCGATCCGTGGCGAAGGGCGGTGCCGGAGATAGCGCGCTGATCTGATCGCGCGCCTTTTGGTCGAGGGTTAGCCGCGCGCCCAGAAGTGTGGGCCGCAGCTGCTCGGGGTTGCGTCCTCCGACGAGCACGCTCGTCACCGCGGGATGGGAAGCCGTCCACGCGACGGCGAGCGTCGCGGGCTCGACGCCGTATTCGGCCGCGAGCGCGCAGAACGCATCGGCGATCGCGTACATCGAGCGGTCGCTGTAGCGGACGGCGTACATCTCGTTGTCGAGGAGCCGCCCACTCTCCGGCGCGCGATCTGCGCCGTACTTGCCGGTGAGCAGGCCGCCGCCCGTCGGGCTGTACGCGATGACGCCCACGCCGAGCGCCTGCGCCATCGGCAACAGCTCGATCTCGGCGGTGCGCTTGACGAGGTTGTACATCGGCTGGACCGCGACAACGGGCGCGAACCCGTCGGCGCGCGCGATGCCGAGCGCGTGCGCGACCTGCCACGCCGCGAAGTTCGAGACGGCGGGGTAGAGGATCTTGCCCGCGCGCACGAGGTCGTCGAGCGCGCGCAACGTCTCGCCGAGGTCGGTGACGTCGTCGAACCGATGGACGTAGTAGAGGTCGATGCGATCGGTCCCGAGGCGGCGCAGGCTCGCCTCGACGGCGCGCACCAGGTGATAGCGCGAGCTGCCGCGATCGTTTGGGCCGGTGCCCGTCGGGAAGTAGGCCTTGCTCGAGAGCACGATCTGGTCGCGCTCGTCGCGCATCAAGCGCCCGACGATCTCCTCGGAGCGGCCGCCGTTGTAGACATCCGCGGTATCGATCAGGTTGACCCCGGCTTCGCGTGCCGCGCTCCAGATCTCCGCAGCGGTGGACTCGTCGGCGTCGCCACCGAACGACATCGTACCGAGCGCGACTCGCGAGACCTTGACGCCCGTCTTGCCGAGGAAGCGCATCACGCCGAGCGCGGGAAAGCGCCCTCGATGCGCTTGAGCTCGCGCTCTTCTTCGCTCGACACCTTGGCGAAGCCGAGGATGCCGCCGGCCGCCGCCGCGACCATCTTCGCGAAGCCCACGATCTGGTTCTTGAGCAGGCGGTTCTGCTCCTCGTTGAGCTGCGCGGTCAGCGTCTTGATGTACGCCTCCCACGCGGCAAACAGATCTTCGCTCGGGCGAGTCTTGAGCCACGACTGCAGGAGGTCGTAGCCGTCGGTGCCCTGTTCGAGGCCCTTACCGTGGGCGCCCTGGAGGATCGCGGTGCGCTCGTTGTCCTGAATCGTGCCGTCGGCCCACGCGACCTGGATCAGCGGGACGAGCGAGAGCGCGGCGATCGTGTTCGACCGGAGGCCGAGCGCTACGAGCTTGTCGAGGACGGCGTCATCCGTCATGCCCGAGGCCTTGCGGAGATCGTCCTTGGAGCGCTGGGAGTCCATCTTCTCTTTCAGTGCGGCGAGCTTCTGCGCGTTCTCCTTTTCGAAGAACTGATCTTCCAGTGCTTTGCCACGCTCTTCGAGGGTCACTTCAGCCACGGCGCTCTCCTTGGTTGGGATGGCAACATACCGAAGTTGCGAGCCGTCGACAATTCACGCGCCTGTCACCGATTTCTGCTTGTTTGCCGCGTCCGTCCCTTGCTACCAAACCGTCCCGTGAAGCTCCTCGCGCTGGCGTCGATCGGGTTGCTCACGGCCTGTGCTACGGCCGGTATGCCGGCACAACCCAGCGACGCTCCGGACCCGAGCGCGGACGCGCCGATGCAACGCGACAGCGGCAGCGAGCCTCCTGTCGATGCAGCGGCCGATGGCCCGATCATCGAGCCCGATGCGCCGCCGCCCGCCGCCGCCGCGCTGCTCCTCTCGGAGGTCGTGGTGCAGCCGGCAGGGGCCGAGCTCATCGAGATCTTCAACCCCGGCAATTCCCCGGTCGATCTCAGCCACTACTATCTGGCGGATCACGGCAACTACTTCCGCGTGCCGAGCAACACCGCGACCGTCGACTCGTCGGACTTCATCGTGAAGTTCCCGCCGAACGCGACAATCCCGGCGCACGGTGTCATCACCGTCTCGATCGATACGGCGGCGCTCTTCAACACCGCGTACGGCCTACAGCCGACCTATTCGATCAAGGGCGGCACCATGATCTCGATCGTCGCCAACGGCGCCGCGAGCCTTACCAACCAGGGCGAGCTGGTCGCGCTGTTCTACTGGGACGGCACGTCGGACCTCGTGCGGGACGTCGACCTGATGCTGGTCGGCAAGCCGACGGCGGCCAACGGCCTCGTCGACAAGAGCGGCTATGGGCTCGACGGGCCCGACGCCGGCAACACGCCATCGACGTACGCGCCCGATGCACGGACGCTGCTCGCGCAAGCGGCCGAGGTGACCGCGGGCGTGTCGACCAAGCGCGTGAGCCTCGAGACCGGTAACGAGGTTCAGAACGGTTCGGGCAACGGCCTCACCGGTGACGACGAGACCACCGAGAACACGGTGATGAGCTGGGATACTTCGTACACGGCCCCGACCCCGGGCGTTGTTCCGGCCGCGTTGCTTCCGTAACGCACGCGTACTTCCGCAGCGCCGCGGAGGAACGTGCGGAAAATCGGCTAGGCGGCGCAGGGACGCCGGCGAGTTGTTGTAGCTTTTGCCCGTGAATCCGCGCCGTCGTCGTCGCGCGCAGCATCGGGTGGGGCTGCGGCTCTGGCTCGTGCCGATGGCGATCCTCGGCGGCATCGCGGTCGCCGGGTTCGGCATCTTCTACCTCATCGACCATTACGTTACCGGCGGCGTGACGGAGCGCCCCCGCGGGCTGGGCCGCATGGTCGACTTCGAGCCGAGCCTGATCTCCGACGCGTTGTCGGGGCTCGCGGGCATGAACGCCGCGGTGCTCGGTATCGTGATCACCGTCGTCTCGCTGCTCGTCCAGCTCACGTCAGATCGCTACACCGGCGTCGCGCGCATGTTCCTCCGCGACCGCACCAACGTGTCGGTAATGGCGTTCTACGTCATCACGTGCGTCGTCGGCGTGTTCCTCAGCCTATCGCTGCACGCGGAGTTCGTGCCGCGCGCGACGGTGTTCGCGATGATGGCCGCCACCGGGTTCGGCATCGTGATCATGCTGCCGTACTTCATGTACGTGTTCCGGTTCCTGGAGCCGGTGAACCTGATCGCGCGCATCCAGGCGGAAGCCACCGACGATCTGCACAGCGCGGCGACGACGCGCGAGCCCGAGGTGATCGCGAAGGGACAGGCGCCCGCGCTCGCGGCGCTCGAGGAGATGACCGACATCACCTCGAATTCGATCTCTGGCAAGGACAAGATCATCGCCAGCCGCTCCGTCGACGCGATCAAGGACTTCGTGATCGGCTACCTCGCGATCAAGAACCGCGCGGAGCCGCAGTGGTTTCGCATCGGCGAAGGCATCAAGGGCAACCCCGACTTTGTCGCGATGGATCCCGAGTCGCTGCGCGATCTCGAGGGGGACCGCACGTGGCTCGAGTGGAAGGCGTTGCGCCAGTATCTCGGCATCTACGCCGAGGCGCAGGGGGCGATGCCCGACATCAACTACCTGATCGCGATCGATACCCGCTACATCGGCGAAGCAGCGCTCGCGCGCCGTGATCGCGGCGTCGTCGAGCTCGCGTTCCGGTTCATGAACAGCTACCTGCGCGCGGCGCTCAACGCACGTGCCGTCCGCACCGCGTACAATGTGATGAACCAGTACCGGTTGCTCGTCGAGAGCATGATCCGTGGCGGCGCCGACGATCTCGCGATCGCGGGTGTGCGCCACATGATCTATTACGGCCGCACGAGCTACGATATGCAGCTCGGGTTCGTCACCGAGACCGTCGCGTACGACGTATCCGCGTTGTGCGAGTTCGCGCACGCCAACGGCGGCAAGGTCGACGAGGAGATGCTCGCGATGTTCCTCGAGCTGGATCAGCCGCTGCGTCTCAAGCGCCAGGAGTCGGGGCTGCAGGGTATTCGCAAGGCGCAGATCAAGCTCGCCTGCTACTACCTTGCCGCGGGCGCGGAGGCGCGCGCGAAGCAGATCGCGACCGACATGGCCGGCGAGGATCGCGAGCGCCTGAAGGCGATCCGCGAGCAGCTGGGGCGGGTCGAGTCGAAGGAGTTCTGGGAGATCATCGACCGCGGTCGCAACTTCGAATACATGCCGACGCGGCAGAGGGAGCAGATGGACCGGTTCTTCGATCTGCTCCCCGCCGTGGCAAACTGACCTCGCCGGCGTGGTCCGGACGCCACGCTCAGTGCGCAGGTATTGCACAGTAAGTTCGATGGGTTAGGGCGAAACGTGTAAGGCAGCCCCAGTTTATCCCCCTGGCATCCGCGATGCTCGTACCCGCCGTACGTGTCGACGCATCGCCCCGGGAACGCGACCTATATCCTCGGCGAACGAATCGCGAGCGGCGGCATGGCCGAGATCTTTCACGCCGAGCGCCGGGTCGGTGGCGGCACGCCGCTGGTGATCAAGCAGATGCTCCCGCAGCTCGCGGCGCACCAGGACTACGTCTCGATGTTCATCGAGGAGGCGAGGATCTCGACGAACCTCGACCACCCCAACATCGTAAAGGTCCACGACTTCGAGGCCACCGATCGCGGGCTGTTCCTTGTGATGGAGCTCGTCGACGGTCCCGACCTCCTCGCGGTGATGACTCGTTGCGCGTCGCTCGGCCGCACCATCTCGCCAGCGATCGCCGCGTACATCGCGTGCCACGCCCTCGAGGCGCTCGACTACGCGCACACCGCCTGCTCGCCGGCCGGCGAGCGCTTGCACGTCGTCCATCGCGACGTGTCGCCAAGCAACATCATGGTCACCCGGCGCGGCCACGTGAAGCTCGCCGACTTCGGCATCGCACGCGCCTCGGCGCTCGGCCGCACCAGCGAGGTCGCGGCCGGCACGCTCAAGGGCAAGTTCGGCTACATGTCCCCGGAGCAGGTCCGTGGCGACGAGCTCGACGGCCGCTCCGACGTGTTCTCGATGGGCGTGGTGCTCGCCGAGATGATGACGCTCAAGCGCGTGTTCAACGCACCCGACGACGTCGAGCTGCTCCTCATGGTCCGCCGCGGCGATCTCCGCCGACTCGAGCAGTACGGCGGGCACATCCCGAGAGGCCTCGACACGATCATCCGCAAGGCCCTCTCCGTCGATCGCGAGCTTCGCTATCAGACCGCCGACGAAATGCGCAACGCGCTCGTCGAGTGGCTGGAGGCGAGCACCGAGCGCACGGGCGCGGGCCGCCTGGCGGCGCTCCTGCGCGAGCTCGAGGAGCAGGGCGGTGAGCTGTGCTCCTGGAAGCACGTGCGACCGCGGTCGACCCCCGTCGAGCCCACGCTCAGCGGCTCTCACACCATGCTCGCGCGGCGCGCCGCCACCGAACAGGCCGTGCGCGGGCGGCAGGCCTTCGCGCGCGCACGGAACGAAGCACGCTCCACAGCCGTCGACCTCGCGCCGTTCCGCGCGCCGGCTGGTGCCGCGACGCCGCCACCGGAACCTGCCGCACCGGCCGCACCGCAGCCACGTGCGGTGACTCAGCTCGAGCGACCGCGCGGCTACACCGAAGGCACCCTCGGGCGTGCGATGGTGATCGATCTGCTGTGCGAGATCGCACGCGAGCGCCGCACCGGGGCGCTCACGATCAAACACGGCGCGCACTACCGCGAGGCCTACTTTGTCGACGGCCAACCCGTGTACGTCGGCAGCAACGTCGAAGAGGATCGCTTCGGCGAGTTCCTCGTGCAGCGAAAGACGATCACGCGCGACCAGCTGGATCGCGCGCTCTCGGTCCTCGAGCACTTCGGCGGTCGACTCGGGCGCGCGCTCGTCAGCCTCGGCCTCCTCCAGCCCGTCGACGCAGTGCGCCTCCTCGCCGCGCAGGTCGCCGCGAAGCTGGTGCGCGCCTGCCAATGGATTGAGGGCAGCTTCGAGTTCAGGCCGCACGAGCTCAATCCGTGGCCCGCACTCGCCCTCGAGCTCCGCACGCTGCCCATCGTCGGCAATGCGCTCTCCACGATCCCCGCCGAGCGCCTCGTGATCTGGGCCAAGCGGGTAATGGACTGCCCCACGAGCTTCATCCCCGATCGCGCACGCGCATTCGAGTTCGAGCCAGCTGTCGTCGACGAGCTCGAGAAGTTCGCGGTTCCGGCGCGCACGCTGCGCACGGTGATCGACGAGATTCCGACGCCGCCGCAGCGCTTGCTCGTGACGGCGGCGGCGTACGTCGCGTGGCGAACGGGCATGCTGAGGTTCTTGAAGCCGCGCTGATCGATCTATTGCTCCAGTTGCTGGTATGCCTGCGAGCCGCAGCGATCCACGCACGCGTGATTGATTTCGACGCAGCGATCTTCACACCGGCGATCGCCATCGCAGCGATTCTGGCAGCGCAGGCCTGACTCCTTGCACGACAGCGAGCACTGCTCGGTCTCGCGCACGACCTGCTGCTCGTAGCGCTCGCGCTCGCGGCGAGCGTTCATCGCATCGATCTCCGCGCCGAGGCGCGCCGCGTTTTCGGCCTGGTACCAAGCGACGAGCTCGGGGCTCATCCAGGCCATCTCGCCCTCGTTGGAGGCGGCGTTCATATTCTTGCGACAGAGCGCGATCAGGTCGAGCTTTTCATCGGAGCTGCGCATGACATCGACGGTGGCGGCGCAGGTCGCGCCGACTTTTTGCGGCAGATTCGCGGCGCCGTAGACCAACACCAGATTTCGGCCAGCGAGCTTGTTGGGCGCGATCTGGAACGAGCGCTCGAGCTCGGAGAGGGCTTCGGTGGGCTTGCCGAGATCGGCCAACATGAGGCCGCGCCACGCGATGAGGATCGCAGCGTCGACGCCGGCGGTGGGCAACGCGGTGTCGATCGCCGCGATCGCGGTGCCACCGGCGGCTTGCAGGTGGTGCGGCTGCGTGCGGTAGTCACCTGCGAGCACAGCCTCGTGTACGGCCGCGGCGAGCTCCTGCGCCTGCCGTGGGCCTGGGCGCATCTGAGCTTCCTGCGCGGCGGCGTTGATGCGATTGGACCGCAGCTGCGTTGCCGACGGTCCGCATGCAGCAAGAGCAAGGACGAGGGCGAGGGCGGGGCGCATGCTCGCGCTCATAGACCGACGGCCGACGTTGCGCCAACGTTATTTTCGGAAGCGCAGACCGTGACCGGTTTGCCTAGGCCAGAAGCTTCTGATGCGCATCGCGCAGCCGCACGAGCTCGGCCTGGCCACGCGCGCGTGCGGCGGCGATGGTCTCGCCGGCGCCGACCTCGACGCGCACCTCGTAGTAGCTCTTGAGCTTGGGCTCGGTGCCGCTCGGCCGCATGATCACGCGACGCCCACCCGCGAGCTTGAACACGAGCACGTCCGACGGCGGCAGACCACCTTCACCGCGCGCGAGGTCGACGACCTGCTCGATCACGTGGCCCGCGATGTCCTTCGGTGGCCGCGCGCGGAACTCGGTCATCGCGGCCTTGATCTCCGCCATGCCCTCAGAGCCTGGCTTCGTGAGCGAGACCTGCTCGGTCACGAACAGGCCGACGCGGCGATAGATGTCGTCGAGGTGATCGAGCACGCTGCGGCCGCGGTTGCGGTTCCACGCCGCGAGCTCGGCAAAGATGATCGCGGCGGACACGCCGTCCTTGTCGCGCACGAGCGGGCCGACCGAATAGCCGAGCGCTTCCTCGTAGCCCATGACGAACCGGCCCGCGTGCTGGCGCTCGAAGTCCATCGCGGCGTTGCCGATCCACTTGAAGCCGGTCAGCGTCTCGCGATAGTCGGCGCCGGTCTGCTGGGCGAGGAAGCCGAGCAGCTGCGACGATACGATCGTCGTCGCGACCATGCGCTTGTCCTTCGGCGTGGTGTCGAGCAGGTAGTCGGCGAGGAGTGCACCGACCTGATCGCCGGTGAGCACGCTGTATCCCGCGCCGTCGGGGACCGCGACGCACAGACGATCCGCGTCGGGATCGTTGGCGAGCACGAGGTCGGCCTTCACCTCCGCGGCGAGGGCGAGCACGCGATCCATCGCGCCCTTCTCCTCGGGGTTGGGAAACGCGACCGTCGGGAACTCGGGGTCGGGCTCGCGCTGCGACGCCTCGGTGTGGATCTGCGGGAAGCCGGCGCGCTTCATGCCCGCCTCCACCGATGCCGCGCCGACGCCGTGCAGCGGCGTGTACGCCGTGACGAGCGCGCGCCCGTCGAGCTCGGGAGCCGCACGCAGCGCGGCGACGGCGTCGAGGTACTCGTCGTGCAGCGCCTCGTCGAGATCGATGAGCATGCCGTTGCGGCGCAGCTCGTCGAGCTCGGGCATTGCCAGCTCGTCGCTGCGCCCGATCTTCGCGATCGCAGCGGCGATGCCGGTGTCGTGCGGCGGGATGATCTGTGCGCCGTTGCCCCAGTACACCTTGTAGCCGTTGTACGCGGGCGGGTTGTGGCTCGCGGTGACCATCACGCCCGCGCACGCGTTCTTGTGAACCACGGCCCACGCGGTGGTGGGCGTCGGCCACGGACGGTGCGCGAGGTAGACCTTGATCCCGGCGCCGCCGAGGATGCGCGCGCTGTCCTCGGCGAAGACGCGCGAGTTGCGGCGCGCATCGTGGCCGATCAGGATGCCGCGCTGCTTGGCGTCGGGCACGTGCGCGAGCACGTACGCCGCGAGACCCGCGCTGACCTTGCGGACGAGGACGCGGTTCATGCGCTGCGGGCCGGCACCGAGGATGCCGCGCAGGCCCGCGGTGCCGAACTCGAGCGAGCCGTCGAAGCGTTCGCGCAGATCGCGCTGCGCGGCCTCGTCTCCGCTGTCGTAGGCCGCGATGAGCTTGCGCAGCTCGTCGGCGGTGATGGGGTCGACGTCCTCGGCCAACCAGAGCTCGGCGGCCTCGCGAAAGGGAGGATGGAGCGACATCGCAGAGACCTTACCTCTGCGGCCGCGGGAGCGCGCGCCTCCCGCGCTAGGTTCGTCGCTTAGCCGTTGGCGCCCTGCTTCTTCTTCATCTTCGCAATCAGGCCGTCGAATCCGTCTTTCGCCATGATCTTGTTGAACATGGCGCGGTAGTTCTCGACGAGACCGACGCCATCCGTCCGGACGTCGAACGCGCGCAGCTTGCCGCTTTCGTTCACGAGGACGTAGTCGATTGCGATGGTGTAGGGGCGGCCCTTCCTCTGCGTCTTCACCTTGGTCGCGACGACGACGTTGCCATCCTTGTCGGGCGTCTCGCTGACGTACTCGATCTCGTAGGCCAGGTTCGCGCGCATGCCCTTGATGTAGTTCTCCTCGATCAGATCGCGGAGGAGCACGGCGAACTGGTCCTGCTGCGCCTTCGTCAGCTTGCTCCAGTTGTCGACCATGGCGCGCTTGCCGAGCTGGTCGATGTCGAGGAAGCCGCGGACGCTGGTGATCAGCTTATTCGCGAGCTCCTTCTCCTCCTTGGAGTTGGGCTCGGCCTTCTGCTTCAGGAGAGACTTCAGACTCTCGTTGGCCTGTTTGACCACCGCTACACCGGGGCCCGCGGCAGCGGCCTTGGTGGCGCCGGCAGGGGCAGGGGCCGCGGCCTTGTCATTGGCAAGGGCCGGGGTGGCCAGGAGGGAAAGGCTGGTCACGAGGGTGAGCGAGAACGCACGAAACATCATTTCTCCTTGGGACGGTTCCCACGAGCATGGAATTCACCCGTGGCGCGGTCGAGGCGTACCACGGCAACGTTCCATTGAAAGACAGCTTGTGCCCACCGCGCCCGGATCGTGAACCAGGCGAGGTAGGCATCGGCAAGATCTCGTGATTCTGCCGCGCCGATCGCCTCGGCCTGCAGCACCGAGGCCAGCCAGGCCCTTCCGGATTTTTCCCCCTCGGCAGCGGCCGTGACCTTTGCTAACGAGGCCGACGCCTCGGCCAGTGCATTCTGGGCATCGTAGGTGGCACCGATCGCCGCGAGCTGCGCCTGGGCGCTGGCCTTCGCTGCCTCGGCTTTGGCCCGCTCGTGGCGGGCCTTCACGGTCCACGGCTCGACGTTCCACTGCAGGCCGAGCACGAGGCCGACACCTTCGCGGTTGAACGGATCGTTGGCGTAGATGTTCGGCGGATCATCGGCGCCCTGCGCGCGCGCGATCCACGCGGACCCGACGAGCGCGAGGTCCGGGAAGTAGTATGCCTTCTGGAACCCGACGAGCTCGCTGGCGGCGATGGCGCCGGCCCGCGCGGCGAGCGCTTGCGGACGGCGCGCGGGATCGAGCACCGGCGGCAACGGGCGCTCGAGCGCGGCCAGCTCGGAATCGTCGATGTCGGCGTCCTGTTGGTTCACCAGTGCGCGCAGGCCTGCCAGCGCCTGCTGCTCGTTCATCTTCGCTTCGGCGCGCTGGACCTTCGCCTCCGAGAGCAGCACTGCGATGCGCTGGCGATCCTGGATGGTCATCTCGGGCTGCGACGCCATGCGCTCGAGCGCCTTCGCGATCTCGTCGATCCCGTCGTCGAGCATATAGCCCATCTCGCGCGCGACCTTGATACCCCAGTACGCGCGCGCGGCATCGACGGCGAGGTCACCTGCGGTCTCGTCAGCGAGCGCCTTTTGCGCGTCGAGCCCGGCGCGCGCGGCCTTGCGGGCGTGCGAGATCTTGCCGAACGTGTAGAGCGGCTGCGTGATCTCGATCTGCGCGCTGCCGAACACGCCCTCGAAGCTCCACGCGAAGTTCTGCGGCCCCGTGACCGTACACTCCGGGTTCTCGCACGTGATCTTGGGGCTGATCGTGCCGAAGGCCGAGCCCTTGAAGCGCGGCAAGCGCGACGCGTTCGCTTCGCCGAGGCGGGCTTCTGCGGCGCCGGTGTCGCCCTCCGCCATCCGCGCCTTTGGTCCCGCCAGGGCGAGCGCCGTCACCTGCTCGAGCGTGAGCTTGGGCGGGTCCGCGGCGGCGACGGCGGGCAAGCACAGGGCGAGGCACAGCAGCGGCGAGCGCATGCCCCGGTTTGTAGCGCGGGCCCCGCGGGGCTGTCCCCTTTGCGGACACCCCGGCGTCATCATCTACAGGCGTCCACTCACGCCGTGCGGAGAATGATGCGCGTGATCTCGAGGGGCGCGAGCACGCGGACCGGCGGGCCCCAGTAACCGCACCCTCGCGTCACGTAGAGCTGCGTGCCCGCGTGCTCGTAGCGCCCGGCGAGGAGCCCACCCTGCTGCAGGCGCACGAGGTAGTGCCACGGCCATACCTGGCCACCGTGCGTATGCCCCGACAGCTGGAGATCGACGCCGTATTTGCTCGCGCGTCGCACCTGGCGCGGCTGGTGCGCGAGCAGCACGCACAGCCGGTTGGCATCGCGCCCCGCGAGCGCACGGTCCATGTCCTCGCCGTGTCCCTTCCAGCCACTCGCGCCGTGATCGTCGACGCCTGCGAGGTCGAAGGTCGCGTTGCCTTCGCCGATCGCGACGCGCTCGTTGCGTAGGTAGCGCACGCCGAGGCGGGTCAGCTCCGCGATCCACGGATCCGCACCCGAGTAGTACTCGTGATTGCCGGTAACCGCGTACGTACCGAGCCGCCCGCGAAGCTGCGCGAGCGGTGCCGCCTCGTCGCGCAGGGCCTCGACGCGGCCGTCGACGAGGTCGCCCGTCAGCACGACCAGGTCGGGGTTCAGCGCATTGGTGCGATCGACGACGCGCTGGACGAAGTCGCGATCGATCGTCATGCCGACGTGGAGATCGGAGAGCTGGATGATCGAAAAACCGTCGAGCTCCTTCGGAAGCTTGGCGAATCGAAACTCCGCGTCGACGAGCTCGTGCTCTCCGCGCGCCGAGATCATGCCGCGCGCCACGCTGCTGCTACCCACGGCCACGGCCGCACCTCCGGTCACGCGCGCGAGGAAGGTCCGCCGCGACAGCGACAGCTCGGGCGGCGGCACGTTCTGCGCGCGCCGCCGGCCGCGATCGACGGTTCGCACGATCAGCCGCCCGAGATCGAGCGCGACGAGCGCGACGAACGTGAGCCCGGTCAGCGCCATCCAGGGCAGCGAGACCCAGCCGAAAGTCGCTGACAGCCCGGGAATGTAGTTGCGCGACCACGTCGTCACCGGAATCGCGATCAGCATCCCGACCATCAGCGTCACGAGGACCCGGCGCCAGCGGTGCGGCAGCTCGGCGTTCCGGATCGCGCGCGCGTAGATGTAGTAGTTGATGCCGCTGGTGACCAGGAGGCTCACCACGATCATGCCGATCACCCGGAGCACGCGCCACCATAGCAGCCGTGGCCGCGCTTGAAACGCGCGCGGGACGGGGCATGATCGCAACGTGTCCACCACCACCACACCGTCTGGCCCGCTCGTCCTCTACGACGGCTCGTGTGGTCTTTGCGCGAAGTCGGTGCAGTGGATCCTGAACCACGAGCGCGACCACGAGATCCTGTTCGCGCCGCTGCAGGGCGAGACCGCCGCCGCTCAGCGCACGCGGTTCCCCGAGATTCCGCAGACGCTCGACAGCGTCGTCTACATCGAGAACGGCCGCGCGCACCTGCGCTCCAAGGCCTTCCTCCACGCGGCTGGCCACCTGCGCGCACCCTGGCGGTGGGCCCATGCGTTTCGATGGCTGCCCGGGTTCGTGCTGAACCTCGGCTATCGCTTGATCGCTGCACTTCGCTATCGCATCTGGGGCCGCGCCGACGCGTGCTCGCTCGTGACGCCCGAGCAGCGCGCGCGCTTCCTGCCGTGAGTGCCCGGGAAACCGGGGCCCGTCCCCGGTTTCATCTTCCAGGCATTACCTCCAGGCAGTCACGTGGGATGCGAGCTCGTCGGCTTGCAGCGCGCGGTCGTAGAGCGCGGCCTCGTCGATGTCGGCGCTGCTGGGCATGCCATTGAGCGCGCCGAACGCGCATCTCGCGGTAGGGTCGGGAGGCACGTAGTCGAAGGCGAACGCCCCGGCCGCGACGCCGTTCGCATAGATCTCTATGGTGTCCGCGCGGCGCACGATCGCGAGGTGATTCCACGCATCCGGCGTGATGGCGATCGCACCAACGTACTGCCCGGCAGCGCCGCTCTCGTCGGTCCACACCATCGGGAACCAGTTATCGTTCCAGCCCGTGCGGAGACCGTTGTTCGCGTAGTTCTCGCACACCCACAGTGAGTGCCGCCAGTTCGCTGGCGGCGGCGCGAGAGGGCGCACGAACGCCTCGAGCGTGAAGTCGCTCGCCCACATGGGCCACACGTCGGACATTCGAACGTATGCGGCGTCCCCATCGCCGAAGTTCCCGAGCGCCGACAGCTGGAGCGCGGCATCGCCATCCGCGGTCAACGCCCCCGCACGACCGTGGACCACCGTGCCATCAATGCTGATGATGACCGCATCGCGCTGCGCCCCGCCGCTGTCCCGCGCAACAGTGCCTTGCGGATCCCCGAGGCGGTAGTAGGCATACGGTCCGTGCGCGAGAACAGCGTCCACGTACGTAGGTGGTGCGGCGTCGTGCGCGTCGTGCGCGTCGTGCGCGTCCTGCGCGTCGCCCCCGAAGCCGACGCGGCCACAGGCCACCGCGGGGAAGAGGACCGCTGGCAGCAGGGACCGCACCAGCAATAGGGAACGCACCAGACCAGCGTATCCTCTTGCCGCTCCCTCGGCTACGCGGGTTTCGCGGGCTGCGGCTGCGCGGACCGGGACAATGCGTCCGGACACGAACGGCTCCGTCGGCACGTGCTCCGCATAGCACCCCCACCCGCGGGAAAGAACCTCGTGTTCTCGAGTTAAAAAGGCCTCTGAGGTGTCGCCCCCGGCGCTGAATGCGCCCACTGCGCACGCCGCACGAGAATCCAGGCATGCGTGATAAGTCCTCGGTCCTCAGTCCTCGGCTCCGTCGCGAAGTCAAGAAGCCGCAGCTAAACCACGGCGGGTTGCTCGCGACCGAGAGTCACGCAGGTCGTGGGCTTCTCGTCGAGAAGCTCGCGGCTGCAGCTCCGCTGCTCCACCATTAAGGGCATTTGGTTACTCTATAGTAGTACGAAGTACCAGATGAAAACGGTTCTACACGAATCGTGCTCCAGTCATTGCCGACGCGGTCATTTCCAAAGCCTCGTTTATCGTGAATTCGACAGTGTTTCTCTTTGGGATGTTTAGCAACAATGGTTTGGTGTGCACTGCGAGCCGTAACGTTGCCAAGTTCACGAGTATAGCCCCAATCCTTCTGTTGAGTAGCTTTGACAATTTTGAGGCCTTCTTTGTCCAGCTGTTTCTGTACAGCGGTTACTGCATCCGGAGTATGCACTGGACCAAAGTCGAATTGGCCTTGGTAAGACGAGGTTGCCTTCTTAAAAGGTGACTCAACTTCTTTGTGAAGTGCCAGAATATCCTTGAATAAGAATGCGGGGAGTTCCTTCATGCCTGCCAGGGCAAGGAGCTCCCTATGGTTCTTGGTCGTTTCTCCAAGTTCGTCCGCGAGATAGGCGGTAGGGTTATCATACCATTCTGGGCCATGCCACTCCATGATTGACGCGACTGAAGATTCGCAATAATGTCCTTGAGTCTTTCAGTGTTGGTTTTGTCCATCCCTCTATAGACGGACATAAGTACTTTCTCGAAAAATGCTCGCTTGCTGGCAAGGAGCTCCTTGATTTCTGCGCATTCGGGCTTCTGCTTCGCTGTGAGTCTTGCGTACTTCGCGTCGCAGTCCTTGGTCATGGTGTCTTCGGTCAGGAACTTCTTCCAGCCCAGGACATGCGCAATCTTGTGGAGACAAGACGCATTCGTAGTGAGATGGAGTTGGCCGATCGCGTCGCGCTTGTTGCGCAGGTAGCGCCGCCGAGTGCGACGAACGGGAGCTCGGTCAGCGCCTCTACGGCAGCGAGCCCCAGCCAACTGTCGCTGGCAGCCCGGGGATGTAGTTGCGCGACCATGTCGTCACCGGAATCGCGAGCAGCATCGCGAGCATCAGCATGACGAGGATCCGGCGGCGGCTATCGGGTGGTCGCCACTTCGCTATCGCATCTGGGGCCGCGCCGACGCGTGCTCGCTCGTGACATCCGAGCCGTGCGCGCGCTTCCTGCTGTGAGTGTCCGAAAGACCGCGACCCGTCCCCGGTTTCCTGCCCTGACATCATGACGGGCGGCTCACCATCGCGGGCAGGCCACCCTTGGGGCGCAGGGTGATCAGCGGCTCAGGCTCGACATGCATCGAGAGCGGCCGCACACGCGCGTGCTGGATCATCGTCGCGAGCGCGAGCTGGGCCTCCATCAGCGCGAAGTGGGAGCCGATGCATACGCGCGGACCGGCGCCGAACGGCAGGTAGTGATGCCGCGGGCGCGCCTTCTTGTGCTCGGGCAACATGCGCTCGGGCCGGAACGCGAGCGGGGCAGGGTAGTACTCGGCGCGACGGTGAATGCAGCGGATGTTGACCACCACGTGCGAACGCGGCGGGATGACATGGCCGCCGAGGTTCACCTCGCGCAGTGTCTCGCGTCCGGTCTGATACGCAGGCGGGTACAGGCGCATCGCCTCGTCGATCACCGCGGCCGTCCACGGCAGGTTCGGGAGATCCTCGACGGTTACCGGGCGCGCGCCGAGCACCCGGGCCACTTCTTCCTGGAGTCGCTGCAGCCCGGTCGGGTTCCGGCCGAGCTCGTACCACGTCCACGCCAGCGCGTTGGCCGTGGTCTCGTGGCCGGCGAGCAGCAGCGTCATCACCTCGTCGCGGACTTCCTTATCGGTGAGCGCGGTGCCGTCATCGGCGTCCCGCGCGAGAAGCAACATCGACAGCACATCGCCGCGATCCTTGCCGAGCTTGCGGCCATCGGCGATCAGCTTGTACACGACCTCGTCGAGCATCTTCACCGCACGCTTCATGGCGAGGTGACGCGGCAGCGGCCAGTCGTAGCCGAGCTGGATCGGCGAGGTGATGTTCGCGACCAGCGCACGCATCGCGATGTCGAGCCCTTCGCCCACCGTGCGCGCGTCGCTGCGGATGTCGGCGCCGAACATCGTGCGCCCGACGATCGCGAGCGTCAGCTCCATCATCTCGTGTGCGAGATCGATCTGCGCGCCCGGGTGCCACTTCGCGAGCTGCGTCCGCGTTTCGTCGACCATAACCTGGCCATATGCCGAGAGGCGCTTGGGGGCGAACGCCGGCGCGAGCAGCTTGCGATGCTTCTTCCATACGGGGCCGTCGGCGGACAGCAGGCCCTCGCCGAGCACGGGCGCGAGGAACCTGAGGCCGACGGTCTTCTTGTATGCGTCGGGTTCCTCCACCAGGATCTTGTGCGCGAGGTCGGCGTCGCAGACCTGATAGACCGGGATGTGTAGCAGCGAGATCCGCGCGATCGGCCCCAGGCGCGCGGCCTCGTCGTGCAGCGCGAGCCGATCGCGCGTGAACTTGACCAAGTTGCCCACCAGCGGGAGCCCCGGCACAGCGGGGATCGTGGAGACAACCGGAGCGGCGTTGTAGATGCGCGTAGCGGCGTCGGCCATGCGAAACTACAATGCGAGTAGTTGCTCACATTGCCAACTCGCGTTCCCCGATCCGCCGAAGGAGCGTCACGTGCCACGCCAAGTCAAGACCACGCCTAGGAAACGGCCGCGTCAGGAACGCAGCAAGGCCACGGTGGACACGATTCTGGCCGCGACTGCTCGGGTTCTGGTGAAGCAAGGCCCGGGTGGCCTCACCACGAACGCCGTTGCGGAGGCGGCCGGGGTCTCGATCGGATCGCTGTACCAGTACTTTCCGAACAAGCAGGCACTCGTGGCCGCGCTGATCGAGACGCACATGAGCGAGCGCAACGCCCGCCTGCTCGAGCGCCTCGCGGGCGTGGCGAGCCTGCCGATCGCGACGGCTGTGCGCCTCACGATCGAGTTCATGTTCGAGAACCACGCCAGCAACCCCGCACTCAAGCGGATCATCCTCATGGAGCTGTCACGCGTCGGGAGGCTCGCGCGCGTGCTCGAGCTCCACGCAGGCACGTACCGCATGGTCGCGCAGCTGCTCGCCGCGCGGAAAGCCGAGGTCGCCGTCGAGGACATCGACTCCGCCGCCTTCGTGCTCGTGTCCGCGATAGAAGCGGTTGCCCACCGCGCGTTGTTCTTCGACCCCGAGCGCCTGCGCGATCCGCGCCTCATCGAGGAAGCGACCACGATGGTCACGCGGTACCTGGGGGTGTCAGCCGGTTGAAAAGGCCCGGCGGGTTGATCGCGCACGTGCGCTGAGCGAACGTTCGCGCATGTCGCGCTGGCCCTTGCTCTCGCTGCTCGTCCTCGCTGCGTGCCCCAAGAAGAACGCCGAGCTCAACACGCCCAGGGAACCCGGCATCGGTTGCCCGAGTGCGGGCTTTGTCTATATGGCGACCTACGTCGCGCCGCCCGAAGGCGAGCAGGGGTACACGGGCTGGGTGCTGCCGCTCCACGACGTCGCCGTACCGAGCGTGCAAGGCCAGCCGGGCTTCACCAACATCGATCCTGCTGCCGCACTGGCTGCGGGTGTCCCCGCGCCGCCCGTCGCCGACATCTGGCTCGCGCCGCCGCATGCGGAGCTGTGCAAGGTGGCTGTGGGGCGGTTCTATGCCGCCGCGATCGATGGCAAGGCGCCGAACATCGCGTACGGCGTCGAGCTCACCGGTTGCCCCGCGCCCAAGGATCCGAGCGAGGGCCACGCCATCGCGATGGTCTCGGCCGCGCCACCGACGGAGTGCAAGCTCGTCCCGCCCAAACTTCTCGCGTCACGTCTCGGTGAGCTGGACCCGAACGGCACCTGGACGCCGCCCACGAAGGAGACCGCGATGCCTGACGCGTTCGCGGCGCTCGTCCCCACGCGCGAATGCACCGCGCCTACGTGCGAGAAGCTGTGGTCGGTCGCCGCGGTGGAGGAGGGCGGCGCCACCGTCGCGTACGGTGGTGCGGTCAACTGGGTCACCAAGGCGGGAGGCGCGTGTCCGTGGAGCACCGAGGCGTGGTCGGGCTTTTTCATCCCGGGCCCCGACGGTGCGCTGACCAAGGTCACGGCCGAACAGGACCATCCGCTCGCCCTCACCGTGCTCCTCACGGACTCGCAAGGCCGTAAGGTTCTCGTCGCCCAAGGGCCCGGCGAATACACCACGTACGACGTCGCCGACGGCACCGCCACCGTCGGGCGCCACCTCGTCTGGCTGCGCGAGGAGCCCGAGGCGTACGAGGCCCTCGACCACCTCGGTCCCGACTGTCCGAGCAACAGCGGCAACCCGTAAAGCGCCGTGCGATCTCTCCGTTCGTTGTAGCTTCGCCGGCGATGGCTCACCGCTGGCATTTCTTTCGCGCAGGCGGCGTCGACCAAGTCAGCCTGCGCGACGGCAAGGACATCACCGCACTCGCAGAGCTCGACAAGAAGCTGTGGGTCGCACTCGCGATGCCAACCTCTGGCGTCGACATCGAGCCCGAGACGCTCGCGCTGATCGATCACGATAGCGACGGGCGCCTTCGCGTGGAGGACATCCTCGAGGCCGTCGCGTGGGTCAAAGCGACCTTCAAGCGCCCCGACGACATCCTCGAGAGCTCCGATGCGATCGAGTTGTCCGCGCTCGCCGACGAGAAGGTTGTCGCGTCGGCGAAGCGCATGCTCGAGGACCTCAACAAGCCTGACGCGTCGAAGATCAGCGTCGACGATGCTACCGCCATCACGAAGGCGTTCGCCGACACCGTGCTCAACGGGGACGGCATCGTGATCAACGCCTCGACCAACGACGCCGACCTCAAGCGCGTGATCGACGACATCATCGCCACCATCGGCAGCGTCACCGATCGCAGCGGCAAGCCGGGTGTCGACACGGCCACGGCCGACGCGTTCTTCGCCGCCGTCGACGTCCGCGCCGCGTGGCTCGCCAAGGGCGCGGACAGCGCGCTCCTCACCGTCGGCGACCAGACCGCCGCCGCCCACGCCGCGTTCACGGCGATCCGCGCCAAGCTCGAGGACTACTTCACGCGGTGCAAGGTCGCGGCCTTCGATCCCCGCGGTGCCACCGCCCTCGGCGGCAGAGACGACGAGCTCGCCGCACTCGCCCTGCGCACGCTCTCCGCCTCCGACGACGCACTCGCGAAGTTCCCGCTCGCGAAGATCGATCCCGCGGCGCGCCTCATCCTCACCACCGGCATCAACCCCGCATGGGCCGACAAGCTTGCGGCGTTCATCAGCGCCACCCTCACGCCGATCCTCGGTGCTGGCCGCGACGTGCTCACGCCCGCGGATCTCGCGACCATCACCGACAAGCTCGCCGCCTACGATGCGTGGAAGAGCGCCGAGCCCAAAACCAAGGTCGACGGCCTCGACGCCGCGTGGATCACCAAGCTCGCCACGCCCGACCTTCGCACCAAGCTGACGGAGCTCATCGCGAAGGATGCGGCCCTCGGCGGCGAGTACGAGCAGATCAAGGACGTCGCACGCGCAGTGCGCCTGCAGCGCGATGGTGGCCGCCTCCTCCGCAACTTCGTCAACTTCAGCGACTTCTACAGCCGCCAGAACGGCGTGTTCCAGGCCGGCACGCTCTACCTCGACGCCCGCGCCCTCCACCTCTGTGTTCCCGTCGCCGACGCCGCCAAGCATAGCGCGCTGGCCTCGGCCTCGGACGCGTACCTCGTCTACTGCGACATCTCGCGCAAGGGCACCACCAAGCAGATCGCCGCCGCGCTCACCAACGGCGACTCCGAGAACATCTTCGTCGGGCGCAACGGCATCTTCTACGATCGCGATGGCAACGACTGGGACGCAACCGTCACGAAGATCATCGCCAATCCGATCGGCATCCGCGAAGCCTTCTGGTCGCCGTACAAGAAGCTGGTCAAAACGATCGAGGACACCGTCGGCAAGCGCGCCGCGGCCGCCGACGCGGACTCGGCCGCGAAGGTCACCGAGATGGGCACCGCCATCGGCAGCGCTGACAAGGCCGCCGTTCCCGCTGGCGCCGCTGCGCCGCCTCCCAAGAAGATCGACCTCGGCACCGTCGCGGCCATCGGCGTCGCCATCGGCGGCGTCGGCACCCTCGTCGGTGCGCTGCTCGGCACCATGTTCGGGCTCGGGAAGTGGCTGCCCCTGGGCATCATCGCGCTCGTGCTCCTCATCTCCGGCCCTGCGATGCTGCTCGCGTACCTCAAGCTTCGTCGCCGCAACCTCGGCCCGATCCTCGACGCTAACGGCTGGGCCATCAACAACCGCGCGCGCATCAACGTCAGCTTCGGCGCCGCGATGACCGAGCTCGGCAAGCTCCCCAAGGGCAGCACGCGCACCCTCGACGATCCGTTCGCCGACAAGCGCACGCCGTGGAAGCGCTGGGTCTTCCTCGCGGTCCTCATCATCCTCCTCGGCACCTGGTACGTCGGCAAGCTCGACCGCTACATCCCCAGGTCCATCTCCTCGGCCGGGGTCCTCGGCGATGCGGCGCCGGTCGTCAAGGCCGCCAAGGAAAAGGCCGCCGCGGAGGCCGCTGCGCCGCCCGCCAAGCCCTAGTGCGCCGTCAATGCGCCCTGGTGCCAAGCTCGGGAGCGATCCACAGGTTCGCCGCGGCCTGGCCCTCCCCCCAGCGTCCACACCCCGCAGGACGGCTCCGCGTCAACGCCCCCAACGAGGGGAGCATCGGCACGCTTACGAGCCCCTCCGGCGTCCGCCGGATCGACTGGATTCGCGCCTTGACGACGGAGATCCGTCGTGGTCGACGATCCGTCCATGATTTTCTGCACCAGCCTTGACAGCGACGAGGGGGAAAAGTAGAAAAGCACCCCTAGCCGCTGCGGGAGTAACTCAGTGGTAGAGTGCAACCTTGCCAAGGTTGACGTCGCGGGTTCGAATCCCGTCTCCCGCTCCAAACGCCGGTCCTCGTGGCCGGCGTTTGTTTTTGGAGCCCGCGTTGATCTACGCAGACGCGTGGACCCTGTCTGATCGTCACGGGCCGGAACCTGCGGAGCCAGTAAAGCTGTCTCCATGGACGCCGACGTCGCCATCATCGGAGCAGGTCCCGCCGGAACTGCCACGGCGCTGCACCTCGGCCAGCTCGGGGTGAAGAACGTCGTCCTCCTGGATCGCCACGACTTTCCCCGCGACAAGACCTGTGGTAGCGGCGTGTCCCCCAAGGGGATCGAGGTCCTGAAGGCGCTGGGCGTCTGGGACGAGGTGGAGGCGAGCTCGTATCCCATCAACGGGCTGCGCCTCGTCACACCGGGGAACCGCGAGGTGTTCATCTCCGGCGGTGGGGAGGCCGCGGCGGTGATCTGCCAGCGGCGAACGCTCGATCACCTGCTGCTGAAGCGTGCGCAGATGCTCGGCACCGAGTTCGTTCCGCACTTCCACGCGCACGAGCTGCTGATGGACGACGACCGCGTGGTCGGCGTCGCTGCCGTGGATGGGCGAACCGTCCGCGCGAGGATGACGGTGGTCGCGGACGGCGCACACTCGCGCTTCACGCTCCAACGCACGCCGAAGACCGTCTATCAGGCGATCATGGGTTGGTGGGAGGACGTGCCCTTCACCCCGAATCACGTCGAGCTCGTCTTCGACAAGATGGTCTCACCGATGTATGGCTGGCTGTTCCCGGAGGGGCCCACACGCGTGAACATCGGTATCGTCTATCCCGACGACGATCATCAGAAGAAGGCCCGCCAGCTGTTCCAGGCGTTTCTCGACAAGCACTATGCGAAGAGGCTCGGAGCGGGAAGCCCGGTGGGGAAGTGGCAGGGCCATCCGGTGTCGTACTCGTTCGAGATCGAGAAGCTGACCGCGCCAGGTCGCATCGTCGTCGGGGAGGCCGGTCGGATGACGCACCCCGCGACGGCGGAGGGCATCTATCAGGGCATGAAGTCCGGGATGCTGGCCGCCGAGGCGCTGAAGGAGCTCCTATGCCGTGAACGGAGGGAGAGCGTCGCGCTTCGGCGGTACGAAGCGCGATGCCGCAGCACGTTCCGGGTGTCCTTGTGGGCGTCTCGACTCTGGTTGAATGTCGTGAGCTCGAGGTTGCTCGACGCGATCGTGGCGATGACGCAGCACCGCTCCAGCAAGAACACCCTCGGGCGGCTGATAGGGAACATGTAGAGTGCGCGCTCCTCATGGCGTCGCGCGTGGAGTCCGCACCTAGCCGAATGGGGGATGTCGCCGCTTTCGGCGTGCTTACGTTGCGGCCGTGCTTGACCGACTCACCGACGCTGGCGCGATCGAGCAGCGCCTCCTCACGCTCGCGTTCACGACCGACGCGAAGCTCACCGCGCCGGCGCTCGCCTATTTCGCGCCGTGCTCGGTCGACGATGCCGAGCGCGTGCTCGAGGCGCTCGCGGCGCGTGACCGCCTGCAGATGGAGATCGAGGACGACGGCACGGTCGTCTACGAGCTTCGCGGCCGCCAGCAGCTCGCCTCGCTCGAGCGCGAGGTGCCGCGTCCGCCGCCCACGCTCGTGCACGTGCCCACGGTCGTGCCCACGGTGAGTCCTGCGCTCGCCGCGGGGCTCAGCATGTTCATTCCAGGGGCAGGACACTTGTATGCCGGTCGCGTCGTGTCCGCGGTGCTGTGGTTCCTCGTCGTGAGTGCCGGCTACGTGCTGTTGCTCCCCGGCCTTGTCCTGCACCTGTTCAACATCGTGTCTGCCGCAGGGGCGGCTGCACGGCGCAACCTTGTCACGCAGCAGCGGCTGCTCGCGGCACCTCGCGCCGCGTAGCCTCACCGCCGTTCGAACGTGATCTGACTGAACGCCTCGCCCGAGGAGGTCTCGTTGGTGTGGTACTCGGCGATGAGGCGGTACCGATTCACGCGGACCCCCACCCCGAGGCGTCGATCGAGCTGCCAGGCGGGGCGGTAGGCGCCGGGCACCTCGAGCGCCAGGTCGTCGACGCTGTAACGTCCGAGCGCGAGCTCGCCGAAGACTCCGAGCTCGACGGGCCCGATCCCGTACGACACGCGCAGGCCGCTCGTGCCTTCGGCAAAGGTCACGCCGGTGTCTCCGAGGGCGACCTGGCCATCGAGCGCGCCGTAGATGCGAATGTGGCCACCATAGCTGGTATCGGCGCGTAGGCCGACGACACCGGCGGTGCGGACGTCATGCGTGTAGAGCGTCGGCACCTTGCGCGGATCGCGCGGGCCCATGTTGCTGATCCGGTGCCAGTGCGTCTGCACCCACAGGCCGCCCAGCCCACCCACGAAGGTCGGGCCGGCCCTCAGCTGGAGCGCCACGAGCGCGTTGGGTAACCACGTGGCCGTCGCGAACAGCTCCACCAGATCACTGCGTTGCATGACCTCCGACGAGGTGATCATGCGGTCGAGGATGGAACCGCCCAGCGCCCAGTCGCCTTCGCGGCGGCGGAGCGCGAGGCGGAAGTCGTTCGTGAAGCCGTTGTCATCGCTGCGCGAAACGAAGCCGTTGAGCGCGTCATTGCCGATCCCCGCGCGTATCTCCCAGCCGTCCGCGTACACCACGCGGGCAAGGAGGATCGCCGAGACCACAGGGCCGATGAGCCGCATGATCGAGGGTGACCGAGCGCCCGGCGTGGAGGAGGTGTCACGACGTCAACGGGCGCCGGCGCGCCGCTGCCCTTCCGCGCGCGCGCGCGAACGCACCCTCCAGGTGATGGGCGCTAGCGGCTGCACGTACGCGAGCGTTTGCACGCTCAGCCGAGCTTCTTGATGTAGCTCGCGAACTCTTCGACCGGATCGATGATGACGTTGTCGGCGACGACCGCGTACGGCAGCTCGATGACTTTGCCCTTGTGCCACCACCACAGCGCCGGCGAGATCTGTGGAGGTGCGTTCGCGTAGATCTCGCGCACCTGGCCGATGATCGCGACGGACGCTTCGTTCCATTTTGCGTCGATGATCTTGTGGTAGACGAGCGTGCCCGCGTTCGGCGCGGCCACGAGCATCCCGTGGGGGGCGGTGCCTTCGGTGAGCAGGAGGTTTGCATACGGTAAGAGGCCCGCCGTGAACGAGCTGTTGCCGAACGCGAGGCTGATCTCGAAGCCCTCGTGCTCCAAGATGTGCGTGCGTAGCCCGCTCACCTCGCGCGTGCGGCGCGCTGCGAGCTTCGCGAGGTCTTTGGCGCTGCGATGCCACCCGCGCGCGTGCTCGATGGGGACGGCGAGCGGCTCGAGCTCATCGAGCGCGGCGTAGTGCACGACGACCGAGAGGCCCGGCGCGACGCGGACGTGTACGATCGGCTCGTCGGTGATCTCGTACGCGACGAGCGCCACGCGCAGGTGTTCTTGCGCGGCCTTGAAGCTCTTGCCGAGCGCGATGATGCGCGGGTCCATGCGTGGATCCGGCTTGCGCTTCGCGGTGGTCAGGCGATCGCGCAAGTTGTCGAGAGCGGAGTGCCACTGCGTCTGACGCTCTTCGGGCTGAGTGCGCCAGTGGGTTGCGAGGGCCGAGTCGGTGCGGAGCTTTTCGAGGGCCTCGAGCGCGGCAACGCGCAGGGTCTCGTCGGAGTTCGGATGTAGATCGCGCATCCACGTGTGGACGAACGGATCGATATCGGCGTCGCCGCCCTGCATGTACGTCACACACTCGATGGCGAGCATGCCGGCCTGACACTGACCGATGGTCGCATCGGGCGCGAGGGCGGCACCGAGCGCGACGCGGATGTGCTCACTGACCTTGGACTGGTCGCTGATCGCCGCGATCCATTCCATCGGTCCTTGGTCGTGTTCGGCTCCCGTCGCCCAGGCGCGCTGCATCCAGCTACCGTATCAGATACGGCGCGAGGGATGAGACGTCGCTCTTGCGCCTCGCCTTCGCGTCGTCGTCGAGATCGTAGGCAGCCAGGACTGCGCGTTCAGCGCGCTACTTGAACACGACGTTCTCGAGCCCCTGCGCCTTGAGGCGCGCGATCAGACACCAGCTTCAACATCGTGGTGAACGGCATCCTAACCGATCGATCGGCATGGCCAGGTGGCGGCTTACGGGATCCGCTGGCTCGAGCCGTAGGTGAGGGCTGGCGCACGCGATGCACACCGATGGTGCATGCCCGTACGAACTGAGGAGCAGCTGGAGTCGACCGTGCAACGCGAGACGACGACAGTAGGAATCGTTGGCCTGCTGCTGCCGTTCTTCGTGGTGCTCGGAGCGGCCTTGCTGCTTGGCGTCCGCGCCGTTGACCAGCTGGGATGGATGCTTGCACTGCTCGCGGTGCCGATCGCGATCCTCGCCTTGCGGAGAGCCGCAGCGCACACCCACGGCCCGACGTCACACTTCCGAGAATCGACGATGCGCGCGTAACGGATGCTCAACACCCGTCGACGGAGTTGTCATGGTCGTTGACGCGCTCGAGGCCACCCAGCAGCGGCATCGCGCGCGGCTCGGATATCCTGGCAGGGACGTCGGGTGCGTCACGCGATCAGCGCGTAGGTTCTAGCCGATCGGCATGATGTCGCCGACGAGGACATACGCGCGCGCCGTCGCCTCGACCATCGCGGCCGCGGTGACGAGGGGCTCGCGGCGCTTGGAGTGACCCGGGTCGAGCTCGCGCGCGCGCTCGAAGGCGCGGAGCGCTTCGTCGAGCCGGGCGAACTGGGCGAGCCCCAGGCCGAGCTCGCGCCAGGGTGTGGCGTCCGTCGGCTGGCGATCGGTGGCGGCCCGTAGCTTCGCCAGCAAGGCCTCCGCGACGTCCCGCGCCTCGATGATCTGCGCGCGGCGCTCGACGAAGCGCTCGTCGTCAGGCGCCGCCACGATCGCCTGGTCGAGCCAGGTGACACCCTCGTCCCAACGACAGACCGCGGCGAGCGCACAGCCGCGCGTCGCGAGCACCTCCGCATCGCTGGGGGCGGCGGCGACGAGCTGTTCGGTCTCGCGCAGCGCCGCGGAGGGCGCCGTGCGCATCAACGTCCAGCAGAGCGCGCTGTGGACGAAGCGACGATCGTCCGCATCGAGGTCAGGAAGCTGCATGGCATGACGAGCCGCCTCGACGACGGCGTCGTCGGCAGCGTCGAACAACACGTGCACCCGCAGCTCCGCGATGTACGCATCCCGCGAGTCGAGCTCGTGCGCTTTCTGGGCCGCGGCTTTGGCGGCGGCGTGCCGGGCCGCCTGCGAGTACGCCCAGGCGAGGTTGATGTGGATGCGTGCGCGCGTGGGTTGTTGCTCGACCGCGGCCTCGAGCTCCTTGGCCGAGGCGAGCGGATCGGTGGGCAGAAGCTCGAGGCCGCGATCGTACCGTTCGTTCTCGGGCCACACGCCGTTCACGGGGTTCGCGGTCGGCGGAGATTTCTGCGAGGCCCGCTTGCGAGCCGTAGGCTTCGCGCGCTTCGCAGGGGCCTTCGGCTTCGGCGTTCCCTTCGCCTTCGCCTTCGATGGCCGCGATCGCTTCCTGGGCATCCTCGCGGATCCTGCCAGATCCTGGGGTAACAATAGAGGCAGCGACCCACTCATGGCGACTCGTACCACTCGGCACAAGGGCCGCCGCCTTGCCCCCGCGCGAAAACGCGGTGGGCCCTCGCGAAAACCCGCACCCGCGGGCGTGGCGCACGCGGGGCCATGGAAGTCGTTTCGTGCATTCCTCGCGACCTATCCTGGCGTCGCTGTCGACGAGCTGATCCGCGGGGCAGGGCTCGACCCCGAAGATCTCGGCAAGCCTGACAAGCTGGTCGCGCTGCGTTCGATCGTCGCGATGCTCGAGGCCGCGGCAGAGGCGACGGGCGACGAGGCCCTGGCGGTCCGCTTCGGGATGCACGCACCGTGGGGCGACATCGGCGTCCTCGCGTATGTGGCGTTTCACTCGCCGACGTACGGTGCCGCGGTCGCAAACGCGATCCGCTACTTCGCGGTGCAGCAGACGGCGGGTGGCGTGATGCTCGAGGTGCACGGCACCACCGCGCGCATCATCTACACGATCGACGATCCGAGTGTGGGGCCTCACGGGCAGGAGTCGATGCTCGTGCTGTATCTGTTCGCACGGGTGGGGCACGAGGTCGTCGACACTGGCACCAAGCGCGGCTGGGCGCCACGCGAGCTCCAGCTGCGCCAGCGCGCGCCGTCACGTGCGGCGCAGAAGATGATCACGCAGGCGGTGCGCTGTCCCGTGGTGTGGGGGGCCGAGGCGGACGCATTGGTCATGGACGCGGCCGATCTGCGATTGCCGATGCGCACCGCAGATCCGCAGCTGTTGCCGATCCTGCTCGCACACGCCGAGGCTACGTTGCCGCGCTCCGACGACTTCGTGAGCAGCGTGCGCCGGTTCGTGATCGCGGGCATTGCAGGTGGGGACGTATCGGCGAACGCGATCGCCGAGCGCATGGGGCTCGGCCCGCGCAGCCTGCAGCGCCGGCTCCAGACCATGGGGCGCTCGTTCACCGAGATCGTCGACGAGGCGCGCCTCGCCCTCGCGCGCCGCTATCTCGATGATCGCTCGCTCACGCTCACCGAGGCGGCGTTCCTCCTCGGGTTCTCCGACCTCAGCGCATTCTCGCGGGCGTTTCGCCGGTGGACGGGGAAGAGCCCGGTCGCGTATCGCCGCGCGCGCTAGCGATCGAGGGCTGCTGCGGCCGCGCCGACGACGACCTTGACGTTGGCGACCGCGAACTCGTAGTCGATGTCGGTCAGCGCGTCGGACGTGCCGCGCGGGCAGTGGTAGTGTGGGTTCCGGAAGTTGGCGGTGTCGGTGATCATCAGCGCCGGGTAGTCGACGTCCCAGAACGGGGCATGGTCCGAGCGGCGCAGGTCTTCGATCGCGGTCTTCAGGGGCGCGAGCAACGAGATGTTCACGACGGGCAGGCCGATGGTCGCCGCGGCGGCCTGCAGATCGGCGACGGCGGTGGTCGCGGTCTCGTCGTTGACCACGAGGGCGAAGTCGCCGCGGTAGGCGTTGCCCGAGATCTGCGCCGCCGCCTCGGGGAACACGGCCTCGAGCGTAGCGTCGGACTGCTGCGAGTTGGGTGCGGTGCTCCGATAGCCGATCATCTCGAACACCATCGACAGCACGATTGCATCGCCAGCCGCGTGGGCGCGGTCGACGTAGGCCGACGAGCCGATCAGTCCGCGCTCCTCCTCGTCCCAGCACGCGACGACCAGCGTGCGGTCATGGGGAGCCCGCGACAGCACGCGCGCCGCCTCGAGCGTGCCCGCGACGCCCGTGCCGTTATCGTCGGCGCCGACGCAGTTGGGGACGCTGTCGTAGTGCGCCGAGATGACCACGCGCTCCTCGGGCTTGCTGGTGCCGGGGCGCACGCCGATCACGTTCACGCCCGTGCCGTAATCGTGGCGCTCGACCTCGAACCCGAGCTCGGCGAAGCGGTTGGCGCACAGGTCCTGGACCGCCTGCCAGTGAGGGGTACCCGGGCTGCGCGGCGCTGCGATCGCGGCGAGGTCCGCCTCGTAGGTGGCGCGCTCGACGAGCTCGACAGGAGACTCGGCGGGATCCGGCGAGCCGCACGCGGTGGCGGCGAGCGCGTAGAGGGAGAGGCGTCGCATCGGTCTCGTTCTACCACCCCGGCGCGCCGCTGATTCCTCCAGCCGGGCGAGCTCCGCCAACGGCTCGGTACGTTGACTGCGGGAAACTGGGTAGGATCGCCAGGTGGCGGTCCGCAACTTCGCGCGCAATGTGGTGTTCACGCCGCGCCGGCGCGTCGAGGTGCGCTCGGTCGACGAGCTCGTCGCGACGATCCGAGGCGCCCGCAAGCTGCGCGCGGTCGGCGCTGCCCATTCGTGGTCGCCCGCGATCGTCACGAGCGACACGCTGGTCTCGCTCGATCGCATGCGCGCCGTCCTCGCGCTCGATCGCGCGCGTATGCAGATCACCGTCGAGGGCGGCATGCGGCTGCGCGAGCTCAATCGCGTGCTCGATGCGCATGGCCTGGCGCTCGCGCAACTCGGCTCCATCGATTCGCAGGCCGTCGCCGGCGTGATCGCCACCGGCACGCACGGCAGCGGGCGCACGTTCCGTTGCCTCAGCGCGCAGGTCGCCCGGCTCGAGCTCGTCGACGGCCGCGGGGAGCGCGTCACGCTCGAGCGCGGCCACCCGGACTTCGCAGGGGCGGTTGTCGGCCTCGGCGCGCTCGGCATCACGCACGCGGTGACGTTCGATGTCGTCGAGGCGTTTCGCCTGCACGACCGCACGTGCCTCGAGCCCTTCGACGATGTCATCGACGAGCTCGAGACGCACTTGACCACCAACGACCACTTCAAGGTGTGGTGGTTTCCGCCCGACGAACGCGCGATCGTCTATCGCTACCGCCGCACGTCCGAGCCGGCAGACGACAGCGCGCTGCGTCGCTTCCTCAAGGAGCGCGTGGTCTCCGTCGGGGTCTACCGTGCGCTGCTGGCGCTCGGGCAGCTCGGGGGGCGCCGCTTCATTCCCCGCATCAATCGGTTCCTCACGGCGGAGGCCGGACGGACGCTCGAGCGCCGGGTCGCGAGTCACATCGGCTTTCTAACGCCGCTGCCGCCCGTGCACCGCGAGACGGAGTGGGCGTTCGATATCGCCGATGCGAAGCCGCTGCTCCGCGCCTACCGGAAGCTGCTGCCCGATAGCGGGCACACCTACAACTTCATCCAGGAGCTACGGTTCTCCGCCGCCGACGATCTGTGGCTGTCCCCCGCATATCACCGCGACTCGATCTGGCTGTCGGCCTACAACGTCGATCGGTCGAACTGGCCCGCGCAGCTCGCGAAGTTCGAAGCATTCGCGCGTGCGCACGGCGGCCGGCCGCATTGGGGCAAGGAGGCCACGTTCGATCGTGCGTACCTGCGCGCGCAGTACCAGCGGTTCGACGACTTCATCGCGCTCGCGCGCCGCTATGACCCCGAGGGCAAGTTCCGCAATGCGTGGCTCGACGGGTTCCTGTAGCCCCGAACGCTGCCGCCGCGATACGCTCGCCCGCAATGCGGACGTTCTCCTGGGTGCTCGTTCTCGCGGCGGCATGTGGACCGGGCTCGGGTAGCGGACCCGATGCAACGGGTGGTGATGACGCCGCAGTGGGCGATGCGGATCCGTTGATCGATGCCCCACCGCTGCCGAGCGGTCCGGTCAACGTCGTGATCACCGCCGACAACGCGTACAGCTTTGGCTACGGCACCGCGACCTCCATCGACCACTTCACCCAAGGCGTGCGCGCCGACGGCCCCGCAATCTTCGATTGCCCGATCAACTATGGCCCGGAGTCATACGTCGTGCCCGAGGCCGACGCGCCGCCCACCGCGTTCCTCTACATCATCGCGTGGGATGACCTCCAGTACACGCAGGGTGTGCTCGCCGAGTTCTCGCGACTCAATGCGACGGTGCTCACCGGTGATCCTGGCTTCGAGGTGTGCGCGACGGGTCTCGATTACTCGACGGGGCCCGATGCGCAGACCGGACCCTCGTTGCAGACGATCAACGCGGAGATCGCGCGTTGCAACGCCGGCACGGGTGACGCGGCGACCTCGAGCAAGGGCTGGGTGAACAGCGCCGGTGCGGTCACGCCTGGCGCCAACGGGATCCTCGCACTCGGCGAGACCAACGAGGATGCCGGTGGCACCTTCCCGATCGTGTGTCACCCGACGGCGACGGATCCGGGCGTGCGGCCCGCGGCGCGCTGGATGTGGTACGACCCGAACGACGGCGTTCAGCAGGATCCGTTCTGGGCGACGGGCGCGAACCGCTACAAGGCGTTCCAGATCTTCCGGCTCGGCGTCAGCAACATCATTTTCTGAGAGCGCCCGCGGCGTCACCCGCTTCGGACGTCTCGAATGCGCGCTAGCGACTACTCGGGACGGCCGATCGTGCGCTCGAGGCCACGGCCGAGCTCGGTGCGTTCGTCCTCGGTGAGCACCGCCTCGGGGTGCGCGACCAGGTACTTCGTCGGAGGCATGTTGCCGCCGAACACGCGGCGACCCGCATAGATCGCGAGGTCGTATTTGCGGTTCCACTCCGAGAAGTTCATGACGCTGCGCGCGGCGTCGACGTCCTGTTGCACCGCCCACGACATCGGGGCCACGTTCGCGTACCAGGGCCACCGCGTGTGGTTGCTGTGGCAGTCGAAGCACGCCTTGACCGCGAGCTCGCGCGTGCGCGGCGAATCCCACGCCGGCTCCTGGATGGTCGGCGGGTTGGTGTGCGTGCGTCCGTAGGGCACGAGCTGCAGGAGACCAAAGATCCCGATCAGGATGCCCAGCGTCCACATCGAGTACATGAGGAACTTCCGCACCGAGATGTAGATCATGCCCCGGTTCGATGACTGCGGCACGTTGCCTCGGAGGTGCCAAATTGCCGCAGGTCAGGCAATCCCGCGTCCCACCGTACCGAGGTGCGTAGCGCCGAAGGCGGTCGCGTACTTGAGGCAGTAGCCGCGTTGTAGGCGACCGCGCGGGCCTCGGCACCGGGGCCTGCTGCGTCGCGTGTTGCCGCGCCTAACGACGTACCGGTGGTACGCGGCAAGCCATCGATGATGTCCCGCCGAGTACACGCGCGCTCCCTACCATCGGGCTGCCGATGCGACGGTTCCGGCGGCGGGTGCGTCGGCTTGAGCATCAACTAGTCGTAGGCTGGATGCGCCGGATCGAAGAACGCGATCGGCGCCGCGAGGCACGCATCGGGGATGCGGAACGCGTCGACGATATCGCGCGCATGCGGCGCGACCTCCGCGACCAGGCGCTCCACTTCCTTGCGGATCGCGCGGGTCTTTCCCGGCTCGAAGTAGTCGGTCTCGAGGAACCACGTCGCGCGCGCCTCGAGCCGCCCGAGCAACGCGAGGTCACCGATCCGCGCCAGCAGCGGACGTGCGGCGTCGGGCGCCTTGGCCTCGGCCGCTGCGAACCACTCTGCGGTCAGGCGCTCGGCGTAGGCCTCCGCGATCGCGACCACATGCTCCTGGACGGCGAGCACGGCAGCCTCGCCGTCCATGCCGTCGTCGAGCCGCTTCTTGATCCGCAACAAGCAGGTCTCGATCAGGTGGCGCTCGCGGTAGCGGAACGCGTCGAGCTGGACCTCGCGATCGCGCAGGTGCGCCGACCCCGTTCGCCGGGCCTGCACGGGATTCTTCTCGACGACGGAGGTCGCGATCCGGCGCCCAACGGCGCGCAACACCGCGAGTGTGCCGCCAGCGGCCAGATGCTTGCGGTGCGCGCCAAGCAACGCCTTGCCGACGAGTTGCGCGAGCACGACGTTGTCGCCTTCGAACGTGGTGAAGATGTCGACATCCGTGCGCAGCTCGGGGATGCGGTTCACGCTTAGGTAGCCCTGACCACCGCAGGTCTCGCGCGCTGCCTGCACGGCTGCGATCGCGAACCTGCTAGCCAGGATCTTCATCGCCGCGGCCTCGGCCTCGAGCGAGCGGGTGTCCTCCTCATGCGCGGCGTGACGTGCGCGCAGCTCCTGGAAGGCGATCCGCAACACGACGGCATCGGCGAGGTGCGGCACCAGGCGGCGCTGGTGGACCGGATAGTCGATCAAGCGCCGCTCGCTGTCGCCGGGGCTCGCGCCGAACTGTCGCCGCGCATACGCGTAGCGCACCGCGATCGCGAGGGCCGCGCGCGCGGCGGACACCGCACCCGCGCCGACGGAGACGCGCCCGCCGACCAGCGTGCCGAGCATCGTGAAGAACCGGCGATCGGGGCTCGCGATCGGGCTTGCATAGACACCGTTGGCGTCGATCGTCGCGAACCGGTCGAGCATGTTGTCGAGCGGCACGCGCACGCGCTCGAACCATAGCCGTCCGTTGTCGACGCCGTTGAGCCCCATCTTGTGCCCCGAGTCGCCAGTGCGCACGCCTGGCACGGGCGCGCCGTCCTCGCCGCGGATCGGCACCAGCACCGCGTGCACACCCTGGCGCGCGCCGCCCACGTCGAGCTGCGCGAACACCACCGCCCAGCGCGCGTCGTGCGCCGCACCGCCGATCCACTCCTTGCGCGCGGATTCGCCGGGGGTGTGGATCTCGAGCTCGCGCGTCGCGTGCACGTACGTCGCGGTGGTCTCGATCGCGGCGACGTTCGAGCCGTGCCCGACCTCGCTCATCGCGAAGCAGCCAAGCTCCTCGCACGCAGCGATCTTCGCGAGTCGCGCGTGGTGCCGCGCCGTGCCGAGCGCCCACACGGCGCCGCCGTAGAGCCCGAGCTGGACGCCCACCTTGACCAGCAACGAGAGGTCGCCGTGCGCGAGCTCTTCGAACACGGCAGTGAACGCGGCGAGGTCTTGGTCCGAGGTGACACCCGGGAACGCCAGGCGTCCGAGGCCCGTCGCGGCCAAGGCGTGCAACCATCCGCGCACGAACGTGCGGTGCTCGTCGAGCGGCAGCCCATAGGCGCGACGCTGCTCGGCGCCGAGCCACGTTCGCACCTGCGCGCGCACGCTGCCGTGGGCGCCGTCCATCACCGCGGCGAGTGCATCCACCACGCGCGGCTCGCTCTCGACAGCGACGAGCGGCACCGCCGCGTCCTCGCCCGCGATCATGCCGAGGCCCTGCGCGAGATCGTCGGCGACGTGCTTGGCCTCCGCATCCCCTGCGATGCTGCGCGCGACGCGGGCGAACGAGGCACGCGCTCGCTCGCTCGCCGTGGTGCCCACGCGGTCGATCAAAGCGCGGAGGCGTGCGAGCTCGTCCGCAGTAGGCGGCGCCGCCGGATCTGCCCACGCGGTGACCGCGGCGCGCGCCGCGGGGCGCAGCCACGGTTGGGTGCAGAGGGTCGCGAGGACGCGCGCTCGCTCGTCGTCGTCGAGGTCGAAGTCGCTCCACGCCACGTAGACGAGCGGCGCGAAGGCACGGAGCTGCGGATCGTCGAGGGCCGAGACGCGATCACGAGTCATGCCCAGAGTGTACCCACACCCGCGGCGGCCCCGACCACGCCTCCCTCCCACACTCATACTCGCAAAACCGCCCAACCGTCACAAGCTAGGAAGTCACGACGAGATTTGCGATCACGAGGGCATGCCGAGGGTCTTGCTGTCGACGCTCGGATCGCGTGGGGACGTCCAGCCGCTCGTGGCGCTCGCGCTGGCGCTCCGGGAGCTGGGGCACGAGGTTCGCCTATGCGTCCCACCGGATTTTCGCGAGTGGATCGAGGGCCTCGGAATCTCCGTGACGCCCATTGGCCGCGAGTTGCGCGCGACGGCGAAGCCACCCGCAACCATGGCGCCTCCGCCTCCGGAGCAGATCCGGATGCTGATGGCGCAAACGGTCGCCACGCAGTTCGCGACGCTCACCGAGGCGGCCAAGGGCCACGATTTGATCGTGGGCGCGACGGCGCTCCAGCTCGCGGCGCCCTCGGTCGCCGAGACGCTCGGCATCCCGTACGTGTTCGCGGCGTATTGCCCGGTGGTGCTGCCGTCACCGCATCACGCGCCCCCGGTGCTCGGGCTGCTCGGTGACACGCCCGCGGGCGCGGATGCCGACCACCGCGCGTTGTGGACACAGGATGCCGTGCGCTGGAACACGCAGTGGGCCGACCTCTTGAACGCGCGCCGCGCGGAGCTCGGGCTCGGGGCGATCGAGGACGTGCGCGGCCACGTGCTGACCGCACCGCCGTGGCTCGCCTCCGACCCGACGCTTGGCCCGTGGCCCGATGCCGGTGATGAGGCCGTCGTGCAGACCGGCGCGTGGATCCTGCGCGACGAGCGGCCGCTCCCCGCTGCGCTCGCGGCCTTCCTGGCGGCGGGGGAACCGCCCGTGTACCTCGGCTTTGGTAGCATCCGTGCGCCGGAAGCCGTCGCGCGCGTGACGATCGAAGCGACGCGATGGCTCGGGCGTCGCCTGATCGTGTCGCGTGGCTGGGCGGACCTCGCGCTCGTCGACGATAAGCCCGATTGCATCGCGATCGACGAGGTGAACCAGCAACGTCTGTTCCCGCGCGTCGCGGCGGTCGTACATCACGGCGGCGCAGGTACCACCACAGCCGCCGCCGGGGCGGGAGCTCCACAGGTCGTGATCCCGCAGCACTACGACCAGCACTACTGGGCGCGACGCGTCGACGAGCTGGGCATCGGCACCGCACACGCGCCGGGGGCACCGACGCTTGCCTCCTCGATCGCGGCACTCGAGCGGACGCTGCGGCCCGAGGTTTCCGAACGTGCACGCGCGTTCACCGTACGCACCGACGGTGCCGCGGTCGCTGCGCGGCTGCTGACCGAGCGTTATCTTCGTCGGTGACAGGGCACGTGATCGGCGTACGATAGAGGTTATGGATCTCGTCATCGCGCTGCGGCGGACGGCCGAACGGCTCGACGCTGGCTCGGCCTATCAGTGGGGCCATCTCGGCATGTGTAACTGCGGACACCTGGTGGAGACGGTGTGCGGCCTCCCGCCGGCGCAGATCCATCGCATCGCGCTCGAAGGGGAGGGCGACTGGGAGCAGCTCGCGAACGCGTATTGCCCGACCAGCGGCTACCTCATCGACGACCTCATCACCCGTCTCCTCGCCCTCGGCCTCACGACGCGCGACATCGGCCACCTCGAGAAGCTCGACGATCCGCGCGTACTCGCGCGGCTCGAGGTCACCAACCTCCGGCGCAACGAGCGAGGGCACGTGGTCCGGTACCTGCGCGCGTGGGCCGAGCTGCTCGAGGGCGAGCGGCCGCAGCCGCTGCCGATGACGCGCGCGGCGTGATCAGAACGACACGCGGCGCCCGTCGTGGAACACGCCGCCGGTCTCCGTCGCGGTGACCCCGAACCGCACGCTGGCGGTGCCGCTCTCGATCGATCGCGGCGCACTGCGCCCGCCCATGTCCGTGCGCACCCAGCCCGGATCGGTCGCATTGACCCGAAGACCGCGCGGCGCGAGCTCGACAGCAAGGATGCGTGTGAGCGCGTTGAGCGCAGCCTTCGAGGCGCCATACGCATCGGTGCCCCAGATCCGACCGCTGCCGCTCTGCGCGGCGGTCCGCACGAGCTCGACGAGCCCATCGCGCGTGAGCGCCGGATCCGCGAGCCGCTGCTGGTGCACCGCATCGAGGTTGGCGAGCTTGCCGAGGCCGCTCGTGACGTTGGTGATCGTCGCGCCATCGCGCAACAGCGGCAGCATCGCGAGCGTCACGCGCAGCGGGCCAAAAAAGTTCGTCTCGAACGTGAGCGTCACGCCGTCGGGGCCGCGCGCCAGTCCGTACACGCCCGCGTTGTTGACCAGCGCATCGATCTTGATCGCTCCGTCGCGGAGCTTCTGCGCGGCCGTTGCCACCGAGGTGTCGCTGGTGACATCGAGCTCGACGGCCTTGAGGCGTCCGCCGGTCTCCTTGCGCAGGCGCGCGGCGGCGGCGTCACCCTTCTTGCGATCGCGCGCGCCGACGAGGACGTCCCACTTCTCGACAGCGAGCTCGCGCGCGAGATGCTGACCGATGCCGCGGTTTGCGCCGGTGATGAGAGCTGTGCGTGGCGGCATGCAACGCTAGTACCACACGCCAAGGTCTGCGCTCACGCGCATGGTGAAGGCGTCGCTCAGCGCTTACCGACCGCGACGCTCGCCGGACGCAGCGTCTGGTCGCCGATCAAGTAGCCCTCGCGCATCACGTCGACCACGCGCTTATCCTGCGCAGGGTTGGTGACGGGGACGGCGGCGATCGCCTCGTGGCGATTCGGATCGAACAGCTCGCCGAGCGCGGGTGCGTGGGTGACTCCGTACCTGCCGAGGGTCGCGAGTAGCTGGCGCCGCACGAGCTCGACGCCCGCGAGGAGCTCGGCGCCCTGCCCGTGGACGCGCGCAGCGGCGATCGCGCGGTCGAGGTCGTCGATCACCGGGAGGAAGCTCTCCAGTAGCTTGCGCGTGCGCTGCTCGAGCTCCTTGGCGGCGTTGTTCTCGACGCGCCGTTGCACGGCCTCGATCTCCGCGTACGCCTGGTCTGCGCGCGCGTTGGCACGCCGGAGCTCCTCGTCCTTCTTTGCGAGCGCCGCTGTCAGCTGTTCGACCTCGGATTCGAGGACCGTGACGTAATCGCCGGTCGTGTCAGCGGCGCTCGGTGATAGGTCGCCCATCGAGTCCTCGAGCTCGCGAGCGGCAGCCACGGCGTCGAAGTGGGAAGCGTTGCGATCGGTGCTCACGTCCTCAGCGTAGCAGGTGATGCTACGTGCGGAATGCGAGCACACCCGTGTGCCGGGACTCGCGCGAGGACTTCTTTGCTGGATATCGTCGAGCGCGATCGCGAACCCAGTGCGCGGGCAACCTCGTTGTCAGGGTGGCGCGGATGGCTGGGTAGGCGTTCAGTGTCAGGGTCAGCGCGTAGCGTGGTACCGCGACGATGCTCGCGCCGCGCATCTCCTGCCTCGATCTCGACACGTTCTTCGTCTCGGTCGAGCGTCTGCTCGATCCCAGCCTGTGCGGGCGGCCGGTCATCGTCGGTGGACCTCGCCACGGTCGCGGCGTCGTGACGTCGGCGAGCTACGAAGCCCGCGCGTTCGGGGTGCGGTCGGGGATGTCGATCCGCGAGGCGTCGGACCTCGCACCCCGCGACGCGGTGTTCGTGTCGGGGCACAGCGACGAGTACATGGCGTATTCGCGGCGCGCGCGAGAGATCGTGGAGCGGTTCAGCCCGGTCGTGATCGCGGCGAGCATCGACGAGCATTACATCGACTTCACCGGCTGCGAGCGCATGTACCGGCGCGCGGGCGATGTCGACGACGACGCGACGATCCTGCGCACGGTGCGCGAGCTGACCGCGACCATCCAGGGCGAGCTCGGGTTGCCCTCGAGTGCGGGGATCGCGACCACGAAGCCGATGGCCAAGGTCGCGAGCGGCCTCGCCAAGCCGGCGGGCGTGTTGCTGGTCCGTGCGGGAACGGAAGCGTCGACGCTCGCGCCGCTCAGCGTGCGCAAGCTCCCCGGCATCGGCCCGGTGGCGGAGACCAAGCTCCGCGGGGTCGGCATCGAGACGCTCGGGCAGCTCGTCGATGCTCCTGAGAGGCTACTGCGGCCGATCTTCGGTGCGTACACGCCGGGCATTCGCGCTTCCGCGCGCGGTGAGGGCACCGACGAGATCGGGCGCGAACGGCCCGCGTTCCGCGAGCACGATCCCGAGGGCAGCGTGGCAGGCACGATCTCCAACGAGCGCACGTTCGTCGAGGCCAACCGCGACTCCGCGTACGAGGTGCTGTCCGGGCTCGTCGAGCGCATCGGGTCGCGCGTGCGGCATCGCGGCGTGCTCGCGGGGCATCTGACGCTCAAGCTGCGCTACACCGACTTCCAGACCATCTCGCGCGGCCGCACCATCAAGCCGCCGACCAGCGTCGACGTCGATCTGCATCGCATCGTCCTCGACCTCTATCGCGAGATGCGCACGCGTGACCTGTCCATCCGCCTGCTCGGCATCCAGGTCGCGAAGCTCCGCCTCGATGCGGTGCAGATGCGGCTGTTCGACGCCGGTGAACGCCGTGGAATCGTGGTCGACCGCGTGCGCGACCGCTTCGGCTTCCACGCCGTGCACCTCGCGACGTCGCTCAGACGTCGTCCGTGACGGTCTCGATCTGCACGTCGGTCGTGGTCATCAGCTTATGGATCGGGCAGGCCCCCACCGCGCGCTGGAGCGCCGCCTTGTGCTCGGCGGTGAGCGCGGCGCCGTGGAATGCGAGGCGCACGGTCAGCTTGTAGATACCCGCGCGCTCCTGCGAGGCATCGCTCTCGACGGTCGCCTCGACGCGCTCGAGCGGAATGCCCTTGCGCTTCGCGTACCACATCGCCGTGTGCGCCTTGCAGGTCGCGAGCGAGATGTCGAAGAAGTCGTGTGCGCCGGCGGCGGCATCGGCGCCGCCCGAGTCGGTGCTGAGGTCGGAGCGGAGCTCGTGGGTACGCACCTTCACGGTCACGGGGTAATCGCCGGGGGTGATCGTCTCGCAGCGGACGGTGGTCATCGCCTACAAGATAGCTGACAGGAGGCGGTCACGAGATCGGGCATGCTACCGGCGTGGCGGATGCTTTGAAGACCTTCTTTAACCCAGCCCTGGTGCGTCGCCTCGCCGACGACCTGGCCTCGGTCATGCCGCGATTCTCGCGCGCGGCGTTCGTCGCGCAGGCGACCCAGGGGCTGGGTGCCCTGGAGCTCCTCGAGCGCGGCCGCCACATCATGCGCGCGATGCGCGACCACCTGCCGCCCGAGTACCCGCGCGCGGTCGAGGTCATCGTGAAGTCGCTCGGTCCACCGCATGCCACCGACGAGCTCGAGGGCGTGGGGATGGGCCCGTTCTTCTATCTGCCGCACACGCAGTTCGTCGGCACGTACGGCCTCGACCACTTCGACGTGTCGATGGACGCACAGCACGCGCTCACGCAGCGGTTCACTTGCGAATGGAGCATTCGCGGCTTCATCGCCAAGGACCCCGAGCGCACCTTCGGCTACTTGAAGAAGTGGGCGCGCGACAAGAGCCCGCACGTGCGACGCCTGGTCTCCGAGGGGACGCGACCGCGCCTGCCGTGGGCAGGCCACGTGGCCTGGCTCGACGCGAACCCGCGCCGGATCGTCGAGCTCCTCCAGCTCCTCGTCGACGATCCTGCCACTGTGGTGCGCCGTAGCGTCGCGAACAACCTGAACGACCTCGGCAAGCTCGACAGCGACTTGCTCGTCGAGACCTGCCAAGGCTGGCTCGCCGAGGAGACACCAGAGCGTCGGGCGCTCGTCGAGCACGCCCTCCGCTCGGCGGTGAAGCGCGGCGAGCCCAAGGCGCTCGCGCTGCTCGGCTTCGGCGGTGGGGCGAAGGTCGACATCGAAGAGGTGAAGCTCGCGCCCCGGCGCGTGGCGATCGGGGACAAGGTGAGCATCGAGCTGACCGTGCGCAACGCCCTCGGGCGCAGCAAGCAAAGCGTGCTCGTCGACCTCGTTGTCCATTTCGTGAAGGCCAACGGCAAGCCCTCACCCAAGGTGTTCAAGCTGTCGCGCGCCGAGCTGGCGCCGGGTGGCCGCGCGACGTTCAAGAAGACCATCTCTCTCGCGGTGCACACCACGCGCAAGCCACAGCGCGGGCGCCACGCCGTCGACGTGTTGATCAACGGCCAGCCCTGGCCGGTCGGGGCGTTCGACGTAGTCTAAGCGAAACGTTTCGGGACGTCAGCGGCGCGCTGGCTCGCGTTGAACTCGACGAGCCGGTAATCGGCGAGGCCGTGCGCAACGAACGGATCCTGGCGCACGATCGCCTCGAGCACATCGCGATCGTGCCCGTTGGCGATGATGATGCCGCCATCGCGCGGGACCTTGCGGCCGGAGACGACGAACGTGCCGGCGCGTAGTGCTCGTTCAGCCACGCGACGTGCTCCTTCATCGCGCCGTCGATCTGCGCGAGGTCGACCTTGTACGTGAGCTCGATGACGAACATGGCCCAGTCTAGCGCGATCAGAGCGTGCGGAAGAGATCGGGGAATACGCGCGCGATCTTCGACATCAAGTACTCGCCCCACGTGCCGTCGAACGCGTGCACGCTCGCGCGGTCCCAGCGCGACTGCGCGTCCTCGTCGGGTGGGGGCGCGTTGGGCAGCCGCGTGACCCGCGCATCCCACGACGGATCGAAGAACAGCGGGAACGAGTAGCGGTGACGGCCCGAGACGTTGCGCACGCGATGCGGCGTGGAGCGATATACGCCGCCGGTCATGCGATCGAGCATGTCGCCGATGTTGCACACGATGGCGCCAGGCTGCGGCGGCACGGAGATCCACGCGCCGCGCGACCTCACCTCGAGGCCGCCGACGTCGTCCTGGAGGAGCAACGTGAGCACGCCGTAGTCGGTGTGCTCGCCGACGCCCCACCGCGTGTCATCGGTCGACGGGGGGTAGTGAAAGATGCGGAACAACAGCGTCGGGTCCTGCATCCACGTGCGCGCGAAGTAGTCTGCCGGAAGTTCGAGGCTGCGCGCGATCGCGGACATCACCAGCTGCGCGACCTCCGCGGCCGCGGCGATCCAGGCGAGCACCGCGGGACGCAGGCCAGGGACGTGGGCGTCGGGGAACTGATTGGGCCCGTGCAGCGGCACGCCCGCGACGACGCGGGGATCGTCGCCGGGCAGCTCGCTACCGAAGTAGAGGCCTTCCTTGAGGTCGGGGACGCCCGAGGTCAGCTCGCCGCCGACGGGGAAGAAGCCACGCCAGCGGCGGCCGGCGTGGGCCATCGCGAGCTCGAGCTTGGTGGTCTCGGGGAGCGCGAAGAACGCGGTGGCCGCGCGCTGCATGTCGGTGGCGAGGGCCGCCGGGATGCCATGGCCGACGATCGCGAAGAAGCCGTTGTCGCGGCACGCGGCGCCGATCGCGCGGGCGACGCTGCCGTCGAGGTCGCCGGTCCGCAACGCCGCAATATCGATGGTCGCGATCACGGCAGGTGCTTACTACGGTCGCGCGCCTAGAGCGAGAGCTCGATCAGCTCGATCGAGCCAGGCGCGGCATAGCGGACCGGGACGACCGAATAGCCCACGCCGGCCGTGACCAGGATCGTCGTCGCACCGCGCTGGTAGCGCCCGTCGATGTAGTCCGTCTCCAGGCGCGCGAGCGGGACGTGCAGCACGCCGACGACGGGGTTCACCTGCCCACCATGCGTGTGCGCACCGAGAACGAGGTCTACCTTGTCCACGAGCAAATCTGCGAGCTTGTTGTCGAGCTGGTGGGTGATGACGATCGAGTAGTCGGCCTTGCTAACCTCGGCGAGCAGCGCCTCCACCGTCGCGCGGTCGGCGCGGTGGATGTAGTTGTAATTGAGGAACGCGACCCCGATGCGCTTGCCGGCATGCGTGAACCAGCGGACCTTGTCGTTGACCATGTCGACGTGCGCCGCGCGCATCGCCGCATCGACCTCGCCAACGCTGCGCTCGCGATCGACGTAGGCGAAGTGCTCGTGGTCGCCACGCACCGAGAACGTGCCGAGCTTGCTCTTCAGCGTGGCGGCGGCAGCCGCAGCATCGGCGATGTAGTCGGGACCGGTGTTGATCCAGTCGCCGCCCGAGAACACGACATCGGGGTGCCACGCGTTGATCTTTGCGTATAGCTCGCGTGCGCGTTCACCGTCGGTGTGGACGTCCTGCTGGATGTCGGCGAGGAACGCGATCCGGAAGGGCGGCGCAGACGGGGAGGGCGCCCCGGCGAGCTGATGATGGCGCATGCGCACGTCGCCGCGCTCGACGAGGATCCGGATCGGCGTATACAGCGCGAACGCGCCGATGACGCCGAGCATCGCGAGCGCGCGCACGCGGGCGGCCGAGGGCAAACTACGCCGGCGAGCGATGATGTAGACGAGGTCGATCGCGAGCAGCCATGGCGCGGCCTGGAGCACGACCAGCACCGAGAGGATGAACGGGATCGCGAGCAGCCACGACGTCACCAGCCCGTCGAACCGTGGAATCGTCGCCTGATCGAGCGCGCGCGAGATGACGATGGCGCCGATCAAGATCACCGGATATCCGTACAGCAGCCACGCGACGACCCAGCGCATGATCCGGACCGAGCGAGTGCCCACACCTAGCTGGATCAGCGCCTCGCCGAGGCGACGGCGCACGTACAGGCCCGCGACAAGGAGCAGGCCCAGGCCGACGAGCACGAAGACGAACCACACAGCGTTCGCAGTATGGCGGGATCAGCGGGCGGACGCAGCAAGCCGGGCCTCGAGCTCGGCGATCTTCCGGCGGGCTTCGCGCAGCTCGCCCATGAGGCGCAACGCGACCTCGACACCGGGCCACTCGACGTCGAGGTCTCGCCACAACGTGCGGGCTAGCAGGACGTGGTCGATATCGGCCGTCACGATGTCATCGTGCCGCTCGACGAGCCCTTCCTCGACGAGGTGAATGATGAGCTCGTGGTCACCTTCGACCAGCTCGAGCAGATGCTGATACGTGAAGCGGGTCATAGGCTGAGGCCCTCCCGGACCGGCGCGGAGTACGCGGTCTTCGCGGCGCGCAGCGCGGCAGCCAGCGCTTCGTCTGCGCGATCGGGCATGCGCACGTCGAGCTCGACGATCATGTCGCCGCGTCCGTCTTTCTTCGGCACGCCCTTACCGCGAAGGCGCAGCTTCGCGCCCTGTTGGCTGCGCGGAGGGATCTTGAGCACCACCGAGCCCTCGAATGTGGGCACGTCGACGCTGGCGCCGTTGTAGGCCTCATCGAGTGTGACGGGCAGCGTGAGGTAGAGGTCGAGGCCGTCGCGGCGCAGAAACCTGTGTGGCCGCAGCACGGTCTCGATCAAGAGGTCGCCAGGCGGCCCGCCGTTGCGGCCGGGCGAGCCCTTGCCGGGTACACGCAGCACGGAACCGGTATCGGCACCCTTGGGGATGCGCACGCGGACCGTGCCGTGGCCCGGCAGATCGGCGGCGAGCTCGGTGCCTTCGATCGCCTGCCGAAGGTCGATCTCGACCTGCGCGGTCATGTCGCCCCCGCGCTGCGGCCCGCGCGGTGTACGTGCGCCGCCGAAGAACTCGCTAAAGTCGAAGTCGACCGGTCCTTCCTCGGTGAACCGCGATGAGCGCTGCTGTCGCGTGTTCTGCCAGCGTGCGTATTCGCGCGCCTTGTCGGGGTCGAACCCGCCTTGCAGCGAGGCGTCGCCAAATTCGTCGTAGGCCTTCCGCTTCTTGTCGTCGGACAACACCTCGTAGGCGGCCGAGATCGACTTGAACTTCGACTCGGCGGCCTTGTCGCCCGGGTTCACGTCGGGGTGGAACTTGCGCGCGAGCTTCCGGTAGGCCTTGCGGATGTCGTCGGCACTCGCCGTCTTCGCTACGCCCAACGTCTCGTAGAGCGACTCGGCCATCGCCCCCACTGTACCGCTCGGCGCGGTTGGCGCCAGGCGGGCAGAAACCCATCTCGCACATGTGGATCGACCGATGGATCGCGTCCGCGGCCCCGCTGCCGCGGTGTCGGCCTTGGCGACAAGTGCCTTGCCGAACTGGCACAGAGGGGCCGTTTCGCCGACGCGCTCACGCGAGTTGCGGGAACCTGCGGCGTGGCCCGCGAGTTGCTCACCCGAAGTCCATGACTCGCACGTACCGCCCCCGCGCTCGGCGCACCACCCAACCGATCCTCGTGCAGCGCCCACGCGATCCCGCCATCGAGCGACTCGGCTTCACCTGCTTTCGCCTGGTGGACTCTGGCGGCCAGCTGTGGCCGATCGAGCTGGTAACGAGCCGCGCGCAGATGTTCGTTTTCACGCGCGGCTAAGCGTGCTGGTCAGCGCAACAGCGCGATGAGACGCACGACGCTGGCGCCCACGTGCAGCTTGCTCACGTAGGTGTGATTGCAGGTGACGGTGGGCCCCCGCTCGACGAGCGAGAGCGTGCCCGGCGCGCTGGGCACGCGGAAGTAGACCTGGCCACGTCGCCGGTAATGCACCTCGGCGCCGGGTGTGGTCGCGGGCGAGAGATCGAGGACGAGCTCGAGCGGAAGATCGTCGTGGACGCGGTCGTGGTGCGCGAGCAGGTAGTCACCCGGGGCGAGCCGCACGAGGCGCGCTTCGGCGACGGTGAGCGCGCGGCCGGTGCGCTGGCTGACGAGCGTGACGAGGCGGTCGAGCAGGGCGGTGTCGTCGCAAGGCGCGTGCTCGTAGCTGCCGCGATCGACGAGGGCGTAGCGGGTGAAGTGCGCCTGCTCGCGAACGCGCGCGGCGGTGGTCGCGTCCACGGCGTTCGCGTAGAGCTCCGCGGTGCGAGCGCCGAACAGCTGGTCGAGCGTGGTCACGGGTAGAACCATCCGCTGAGCGACAAGCGCAGGCCGGCCAGCACCTCGCGCACCTGATGGAGTGAGACATCGCTGACGTCGAACACGACGAGCCGGTTGTCGCGCGGTGCGATCAGCGCGGCGCTGGTGATCTCGACGAGCTCGCCGTTGGTGAGCGTGCACGCGTACAGCTCGAGCTCGCCGCCCTCGGGTGGCTCGGGCGAGGGCAGGTAGTAGGCGAAGGCGAGCCGGCGCTCGAGGTGCTCCTGATGATCCGCGTGGGGCAACAGGTAGTGGCCCACACGATACGCGTACGCGCGCAGATCCGCGCGCGTGACGGGCTTGCCGGTGACGCGCGTGAGGACGGGCGCGAGAACGTCCGCCCAGACGGCGCGTAGCTCGCGCATCTCAGGCGTGCGCGGCTCGGGCGCGGTGGCATCGAACGCGTACAGGTCCGCCTCGTAGCGGTCGACGCCTTCTTCTTCGAGGATCTCGAGGAGAGCGGGCAGGGCGGCGGGCGCGATGAAATCATCGACGACGAGGTGCGGAAAGGGGCGCGCCTCGCGCCAGGTGCGGGCGAGCGCCGCCTCGTCGGACCAGCTCGCACCGAGCTGGATGAGGTCGCGAGCCACGTCTACGCGACCGCGGGATCGAGCGTGACGAGCCCGGGGGCCTTGCCCCAGCGCGTCGGGCCTACGCGGCGCTCGACCTCTTCGCGTAGGTCGCGCGCCAGGCCAAACGTAAACGCCGTTTCGGCGACGAGGAACAGCGGGCCGTCGAGCAGGCCGCGCAGATCGTCGAGGAACGCCGGCTTGCGCCCCTCGAAGTAGTGTCCGAGGAACTGCAGCGCCCAGCCGCCGAAGAACAGGCCCGCCACCGTGCCGGCCCACATCGGCAGCGGCAGCGCGGCGATCATGGTGGCCGCCCCACAGGTCACACCGAGCACCGTGCCCATCGCAGCACCGAAGGTGGGATCGATGGCGCGGTAGTACTTGGTCGCAAACCCGGTGGCGGCGACGGCGGCATTGGCCGGTCCCACGCCGACGCGCGCGAGGGCTGCCTGCGTGCCAAGCACGATCATCGGGATGCCGACGAAGTGAGTCGCGATGTTGCGGCGGTCGCGGTGATACTCGGCGTACGAGACGAGACGATCGACGAGGGAGCTCACCGCCCGAACGTAGCGCGAATGGCAGGCCGGCTGGTGATTCTCGAGCGCCTCGCGGCATGCGCGGACATCGGTGATGTGCGCGGACGATGGCCGGGAACGCGACGAGAGGCAGGGGAGCGGGCACCGCGCGTGGCGAGGCCCCACGTCGACGGCGGCATGGGCCTGGGGCACTACTCGACGACGACGGACGCCTTGTGGACGACGTTGACGCCTACCGTCGGATAGTTCGCGTGCAGCCGGATCTCGTACGGGCCTGGCTTCACGGGCACCTTCATTGTCATCGACGTCACGCGGGCCGGCACCCATTCGTACTGGGTGTACGCGCTGTCGGCGGACCCCGGCTGGGCGAACGCCACCCAGAACCGCTCGCCATTGCGCGGGTTGAGTGTCGTCGGGAACTGCAGCGTCACGCGGCCACCGGGCTCGAGCTTCGTGCTGTCGAGCGAGAACTTCTGCTGCGCCCGCGGTGTGATGTTGTCGTTGTCGCCGGCGATGACGTCGACGCCGAACTTCTGCGACGCGACCAGGTGCGTCGACTTCGTCGGATAGTGGTCGTGGAGGCGCACCTCGAACATGCCGCTCTGGGCCGGTGCCGTCAGCTCGGACGACGTGCCGCCGTCGTCGACGTATTTCCAGTCGAGATACATGGACTCGGCAGAGCCGGCGGGCGCGACGGCGACCCACTTGCGATCGGGATGTTTCGACGGGATCGCCGCGCGAAAGCGAATCTTGATCTTGCCGTTCGGCGCGTAGGTCTTCGCGTCGAGCGAGAAGGCGGACCACGTCGCGGCGATGGGCGGCGTCTCCGGCTTCTCCGGTACCGGCTCCACCCGTGCAGGGCGCTCGGGTAAGCCCTGCGTACGCGCCGGTGGCGCGGCGGGTGTCGGCGGCGCATCGCCCGAGGTCGCCGGCGGCGTGGTGCTGGCGACGCGCGCGACACACGCCTCGTTCTTCGCGACCATCCCTTCGGGACACGCCGGCGCACCCACGCAGCGTTCGTTGGCACTCGACCAGGCCTGCCCTGGCCAGCAGCAGTGCCCGCGCGTGTCGTCGGAGACTACTTGCCCAGCTGGGCACGTCGCCGGTGTCGCGACGGGCGCGGGAGGTAGTGGCGGCGGGGGCGCGGGCGGCGGCTGTGCGGCCGCGACGGGGGCCGCCGGAACGTCCGGCGCCGCGCGCGCGCCCAGGACGGCGATCGCCGCGATGCTCGCCGCGACGAGCGCGACACCGCCGACGATCCACCCGGTGCGACGCGACGAGATCTGGCGCACGTGCTGGAGCGGAATCACCTGCGCCGCGGCTCCGCTCGAAGTGGTCTGCGGGGGGGCCACGCCGGGCGGTATCGAGATGCCGGTCGCCACGGTGGCGCCATACGGCTCGACCAGAGGGCGCGCATTCGGGTACGTCGAGCCGACGGCGCCAGCGGCTTGCAGGGCCGCGCGCAGCTCGGCCGCAGACTGGAACCGCGCGGCAGGCTCCTTCTCGAGCAGGCGCAGCACGATGCCGACGAGCGCGTCGGGGATGTTCGGTGCGAACGTCCGCGGATCCGGGACCGGATCGCGCAGGTGCGCGGCGATCAGCACACCGATGCCTTGCGTGCTCGTGAACGGCGGCCGGCCGCAGAGCATGTGAAACAGGATGCAGCCGAGCGCGTACAGGTCGGTGCGATGGTCGATCGTCGCGCTGCCCATGCACTGCTCGGGGCTCATGTACGCCGGCGTGCCGATCACCGCGCCGGTCTGCGTGCGGAAGTCCGCGTCGCGTTCCTCGACCAGCTTCGCGATGCCGAAGTCGAGCAGCTTGAGCTGAATGCCGCCGGTCACGAGCTCGTTGGGTACGAGGAACAGGTTGTCCGGCTTGAGATCGCGGTGGATGATGCCGCGCGCGTGGGCAGCGGCGAGCGCACTCGCAGCCTGCGCCGCGAAGGAGGCGGCCTCCACCGGCGAGAGCGGTTGCCGCGCGATGCGTCGCTCGAGGCTCTCGCCCTGCAGCAGGGCCATCACGATGTACGCGCTGCCGTCGCTGTGATGGCCGAAGTCGTAGATCTCGACGATGCCCGGGTGGTCGATGGCCGACGCGGCCCGCGCCTCGTTGAAGAAGCGGGTCACGATGCCGGCGTCGTGCGAGAACTGCGGTAGCAGCATCTTGAGCGCGGCCGGCCGCCCCAGCTGCACGTGCTCGGCGCGAAACACCAGGCCCATCCCGCCGCGTCCCAGCTCGGAGACGAGCCGGTAATTTCCGACGACCTGGCCGATCACCACTGCGAGTCTGCGCGGCACTCCTAGGGCGGTCAAGCAGACGATGCGAGGCAATTGTCTCGGGTCAGGTCTTGCACCGAACCTCCACGGCAATGCTCGCAGCGCTTGGAGGGTTCGTCTGTCGGCACGCGCGCGGCGTGCTGGTCGCCACGGCGGTATTCCTCGCAGCGGCGGTCGGGGTCGTCCTGCGTGGCGGGCGGCTCACCGCGGGCGAGATCGACGGGCTCGAGGCGGGCATGGCCGAGCAGCGGACCGAGGCGGTCACCGGCGTGTCGAGCATGGCGACCGCGGTCGCCGTGTTCACGTTCCCAGAACCGGCGAGTCGCGAGGCCTCGAGCGCCGAGATCGAACGCGCGCTCGCACCGCTGCGCACCGACCCCCGCGTGCGCGCGCTATCCACCCCGGCCACGGCCGCCCCACCGATCCGCGAGCGCATGATCGACGCGCGCGGAACCACGGGCTACGCCCTGATCTCGTTCGCGGGCTCGTTCCCCGACGCGGTCGCAGCCTATCCCGCCGTCCATGCATCGGTGGTCTCTGATCGCGCCCAGCTGACGTGGACGGGGCAGGTGCCGTTCCAGCACGACCTCGATGCCATGCTCGAGCGGGATCTGATCCACGCCGAGGCGATCGCGCTGCCGATCGCGCTGCTCGTCCTCCTGCTCGTGTTCCGCAGCGCCGTCGCCGCCGTGCTGCCCGTCGCCGTCGGTGGGCTCGCGGTGCTTGGCGGCATTGCGTGCGTGCTCGCGCTGTCCCACGTCATGCGGATCGCGTCGTACACGGTCAACGTGGCGTCGCTGATCGGCCTCGGTGTCGCCATCGACTACTCGCTGTTCACGGTCAGCCGTTATCGCGAGGAGCTCGCCGCCGGGCATGCGCCACACGAGGCGATCGTCCGCACGATGCAGACCGCGGGCCGAGTGGTCGCGTTCTCCGGCCTCGCCGTCGCGACCGGCCTGTTCGGGCTGCTCGTGTTCCGTGGGTCGTATCTGGTCTCGATGGGCCTTGGCGGCGCGATCGTGGTCGCGCTCGCGGTGCTGTTCGCGCTGACGTTCTTGCCCGCACTGCTCGTCGTGCTCGGCCCGCGGATCGACCGCGGCCGGATCCCACTGCGCCGGTTGATGCCGATGCGCGGCCGGCTGCTCGGACGCTTGAACTGGGTGATCGATCACCCGTGGCGCGTGCTGATTCCGACCGCACTTATCTTGATCGTGATGGCGGTGCCCGCGTTCCACTTGCGGCTCGCTACCGTCGACGAAACGGTGCTGCCACCCACGGCCGAAGCACGGCGAGGGCAGGGCATGCTCGAGGCGACGTTCCCGGACCTCGCGCGCAACCGGATCTCTGTCGCGATCGAGTTTCCGTCTGCGCCGGCGCTGACCGCCACGCGCATCGGCGCGCTGTACGATCTTTCGCGCCGCATTGCGCGCATTCCCGGTGTGGTCAAGGTCGAGAGCCTTGTCGACGCGCCGCTCCCACTCGATCGCGCGGCGTACCAGCGCCTGTTGCTCGCGCCCCCACCGCAGTTCGCCGACGTGATCGAGGCCGGCAAGGCCGAGCTCGTTCGCGATCGCACGTTGCTCCTCTACGTGCAGACCGACCTGCCACCCGATAGTGACGGTGCACGCGCCATCGTCGCGGCGATTCGCACGGATCGCACGGTGGCCGATGGTGCGCTCGTCGTCGGAGGCCAGACCGCGAATGACGTCGACGCGACGGAGTTCATCCTCGCGTATTCGCCCCATGCGGTCGCGTTCGTGATTATCGCGACGCTGATCATCTTGTACGTCACGTTCCGCTCGGTCGTGTTGCCGGTGAAGGCGGTGCTGCTCAACATGCTGTCGATCGGCGCTGCCTTCGGCGCCACGGTGTGGGTGTTCCAGGAGGGCAACCTGTTCGTCGCGCACGGGCGTCCGCTCGACCCCACCGTCCCCATCCTCCTGTTCTGCATCTTGTTCGGGCTATCGATGGACTATCACGTGCTCGTGCTGTCGCGGATCCGCGAGGCCTACCTGCAGAGCCACGACAACGCGCGTGCCGTCGCTGCGGGGCTCGCGCGCAGTGCGGGGCTGGTGACGAGCGCCGCCGCGATCATGGTGACCGTGTTTGCTTCGTTCGCCCTCGCGCGGTTCGTGGTGATTCGCTCGGTGGGATTCGGAATGGCGCTCGCCGTCGCGCTCGACGCGACGCTCGTCCGCGTGTTGCTCGTACCGTCGGCGATGAAGCTCCTCGGTGACTGGAACTGGTGGGCACCGCGATGGCTGCCTCACCTCAGGCGCGCGCGGAGGGCGACGATCTAGTGGTGCTACGCTCGAGCATGGAGTCGTTGCTCGTGGTGATCGGGCTGGTGCTCCTGGTCGATGTGGTGGTTTGGCATCGCGTGTTCGTGCGGGCCCTCGCACGTGCCCCCGTGCCGGCGCCTCCGCTCGCGCGCTACCCGTCGATCACGGTGATTCGCCCGATCCGCGGGCTCGACGTCGATGCGGCCGAGAACTTTCGCGCGGCGCTAGCCACGAGCTATCCGGGCGAGGTCGAGACCTTGTTCGTGTTCGACGACGAAGAGGATGCCGCACTGCCGGTCGTGCGCGAGATCGTCGCCGAGCATCGTGCATCGGGAGCACGTGGCTCCGCGGAGATCATGATCTCGGGGACGCCGCCCGCGGGTCGCACCGGCAAGCTGCACGCGATGATCGCAGGTACGCGGCGCGCGCGTGGCACCCTGATCGCGTTCGGCGACTCCGATTCGCGGCCGGCGCCGGAGCTCCTCACCCAGCTCGTCGAGGCGCTGTTCGCCGCGCCCGACATCGGCTGTACGTTCGCGCCGGTGGTCGTGACGGATCCACCCGAGACAATCGGTGACGTCGGCTACGCACTCATGCTCGACGGGCTCTACGCGCCCGGTGTGGCACGCGCGGCCGGTGCGGCAGGGCGGCTCCCGTTCATCATGGGCCAGCTGATGGTGTTCCGCCCGGAGGCGCTCGCCGCGATCGGTGGGCCTGAGTGTGCCGACGGTCAGCTCGTCGACGACATGTATATCGGGCGTTGTGTAGCTCGTGCGGGCTACGCGAACGTGATGATCAACGCACCGCTCGTGATCACGAACCGCGGGACGACCCTGCGCCGGTTCCTCGAGAATTACCGGCGGTGGATGCTGTTCGGACAGGGAGGCATCCCGATGCAGACAACGTGGCCGTTGTGGTTGCGGGGCCTCAACGCGTGGCTCGCAACGGCACTCCTCGTGATCGCACTCGTCGACGGTGCCGTGTGGCCCGCGCTGATCGCGCTCGGCGTGCTCGTCGCGCACGGCGAGAGCAGCGTGCGCTTGCATCGTCGGCACGGCGGTGCCCCCGTCGCGCTACGCCTGCGCTGGTTCGCCGCGACGCTGTTCTTGTTGGCCCCGTTCGTCGTCGCGAGCATGGCGTGGCGACGCGTCGACTGGCGTGGTCGGGCGTACTCGTTGGGGGGGCCTGCCGCCGCGCCACTCGCGCGTTGACGACACGCCGAGCGCCCGTGGCACCTCGGTTGCACCGCCCCGACAAGAACCGGGGAGGTGCGAATGCAGGAGCGTGGTGATGAGCGGCGAGCGGTCGTGCGATTGAATGTCGGAGCGCGCGTCGCCGTGTGGTCGGGCAAGTCACGGCAGCCGGGACACCTGCGCAATCTGTCGCGGTACGGCGCCTTCGTGTGCTGCAATCCGCCTCCCGCGATCGGCGCGATCGTGAAGCTCGTCCTCGAGCACGAGGGCGAGCTGCGCACGCTCGCCATGGGGCTCGTCGCGTACCAGATCACGGAGGAGTCGTCGGCGCGACTCGGCACGCCCGCCGGCGTCGGCGTGCGGTTCCAGCGCCCGCTCGATGCGGCGATCGCGGCGCCTCCACGTCCCGCCCCGCGCGCGTCGAGCCGGATCCCGATGTCCCTACAGGAGCCGACGCGCCGGATGATCTTGCCGATGTTGTCCGAGCTTCGTGTCGCCTGCCGCACGGAGGACGCCGCGCCGCGGTTCGCGGGCGAGCTCGCCGAGGTGGGCGTGCCTTACCTGCTCGCGATGGTCGAGCGCACGCAGCGGACGTGTCGGTTGCAGCTGACGCGCGGGGCGGAGGCGGCGACCATCGACTTCGCGCACGGCACCATCGTCAGCGCGCACCTCGCCGCGCGCGCGCTCCCCACCGACGACGTCGTGAGCCTCGTCATGGGCTGGCAGGAAGGCACGTTCGCGATGGCACCTACCAGCGCTCCGGCGTCGACCGTTGCGACCAAGACGATCGCGGAGCACCTGGTGGAGTTCGAGCGTCGGCGCGCCGTGCGACCGCGCGTGAGCTGACCGCTACGCGAGGACGAGCCGTGCGATGTGACGCATCAGCTCCGAGTGGAGCTTCGCGGCGAGTGCATCGTCATCGGCCGCATCGGGGCACTCGTCTTCGATCGCCTCTGCGACGTCTTCGAGGTCGTTCTCGAACAGCCCCTGCAGCGCCTCGACGAAGTCGCTGGCCTCCATTTCTTCGGTCTCGCTGACAAAGTCGTCGCGGAGGTCTTCGAACTGCGCTTCGATGTGATCCTTCAGCGCGGCCAGCGCGTCCGCGTGCGGCGCGAGGCTGACCTTGTTGGCCTTGTTGAGGCGGTCGAGGTCATCGAGCTCGCGTTCAACTTCTGCAAGCAGCGACTCTTCTGACATGTGGCGCCGCGCACTCTAGCCGCGACGACTCCGCCTGTGGAGTCCCTCGGTGCTAGTTCTTCGGTGCGGTGGCGAGCCGCCCCGATCTCACTAGCCGGCCACTTCCTGGACGAGAGGCCGCGCCTCCGCCGTGTCGACCTCGCCGGTGACCTCGCGCCACCACGCCGTCGGCCCTTCAACGAGGGACGGCTCGAAGGGCGCACCGAGGCGCGGCGTGATCACGCGCACGCCCCGCTGCGCCGCCAGCGCGAGCAGCGTCTCCGCGGGCTGTGCCCACGGATGGAGGCCGAGGTCGAACGTGCTCCAGTGCACCGGCAGGAGCGTGCCCTTGCCGAGCATCTCGAACGCGGTCAGTGCGTTCTCCGGGCCGAGGTGGATCGTGCCCCACGCGGGGTGCCACGCCCCGATCTCGAGCATCGTGAGATCGAAGGGCCCGAGGCGCTGGCCGATCTCCGTGAATTCGGGCGTGAGCCCGGTGTCGCCCGAGAAGAAGATGTGGTGGTTCGCCGAGCGGATCGACCACGACGACCATAACGTCCCGTTGCGACCACCGAGCCGGCCCGAGAAGTGTTGCGCCGGCGTCGCGGTGAAGGCGAGCTCGCCTCCCGGCAACGAATGGCTCTCCCACCAATCGAGCTCGGTGATCTGCGCGGCGGGGATGCCGTAACTTTCCAGGTGCGCCCCGACGCCGAGCGATGTGATGAACGGGACCCCGCGCTGCGCGAGCTCGATCACCGTCGCCTTGCAAAGGTGGTCGTAGTGATCGTGCGAGACGAGCACTGCATCCAACGCGGGCAGCTGCGCGACGGCGACGGGCGCGACGTGCAGCCGCCGTGGTCCCATGAACGACACCGGGCCGAGCCGATTCCCGAACACCGGATCGGTGATCACGCGCCGGCCATCGAGCTCGAGCAACATCGTCGAGTGACCGAGCCACGTGACGCGGAGCCCCGAGCTTCCAACCGGCTTCGTCCAGGCCTCGAGCGGCGAGTCGACGGGCACGGCCCCGGGAGGCTTGCGCTTGCTGCCACCGAACAGGAACTCGCGCATGATCTTGAGCTGGTTCCCGTCGAGCCCCGCGGTCACCGGAGCGGTGTTGTGAAACGTCCCATCTCGGTACTGCTTGGACGCGAGAGCCCGCTCACGGCGAAGACCTTCGAGGCGCATAGGGCAAACTTGACAACAGGGGCACAACTTGTCAAGTTGGTCTTCGTGAAGGAGGAGCTCGATCCCCGCCGCCGGCGCGTGCTGGACGTGGCCCTCGCCACGTTCCAGCGGTTCGGGTTCCGCAAGACCTCGATGGAAGAGGTCGCGCGCGCGGCCGGCATCTCGCGCCAGGGCCTGTACCTCTCCTTCGCCACCAAGGAAGCCCTGTTCGTGGCCGCGATCGAATACGCGGTCGAAGATGGGCTAACGGCGGCCGTCACCGTCGCCAAGGACGAGTCACTCGCGCTCGAGGACAAGCTCGTCGGCTTGTTCGACGCCTGGACCGGCCGCTATGTCGGGATGATGGGTGAGCACGTCACCGACCTGCACGAGGCGACCCTCTTGCACGGCGGCGAGCTGCTGCGCGACGCCGAGGCACGGTTTCTCGATCTCGTCATCAAGGTGATCCGAGGTTCGAAGCTACCGGTCACGTTCAAGGCGAGCGGCCTGTCTGCGCGCGAGCTCGCCGAGACGCTGCAGGCAACGGCGCGGGGGCTCAAGACGATCTGCACGTCGCGCGAGGACTTCGGCGCACGGATGCGCCTCGCCGTGCGCGTGATGTGCCGCTAACGAGCGTTTCAGCGGGGCCGTGCGGCTCGGCCAATCGAGTAGCGACGGGGGCCTACGCATCCCGCCTAGATTCCCGATCGAGTGGTGGCAGTTCACCCCGATCGCCCGTACGGTCATTCATGTCATGAGCGTGACAGGGACCATCAGCGTCGCTTGCCCCGGCTGCGGTGCTTCGCATGAATGTCGCCTCGTGCAGAGCATCAACGCGCGCACCGCACCTGACGACAAGCAAACGCTGCTCGCGGGCGACCTCAACATGCTCGCGTGCGGGTGCGGGCGGCGGTTCCAACTCGCGGCGACGGTCGTATTTCACGACCCGGATGCCGACGTGCTCTATCAGGTCGTCCCCGCCGAGGCCGAGATGGCCAAGGCCGAGGAGCTGATGCGCTCGGTGGGGGGCAGCGGCGCCCGGCGGTTGTTGCCCTCGCTCAACGCGCTCGTCGAGAAGGTGAAGATTCTGGACGCGGGGCTCGACGATCGCGCGATCGAAATGACCAAGGTGTTGCTGCTCGCGTCGCGGCCGCAGCCAGATCTGGATCTGGTGCTGCTGTTTCAGAGCGTCGATCGGGAGGCCGGCGCGATCCACTGGCTGCTGTTCGAGCCCGAGAGCGACGTGCCCCTGAATCTCGCGAGTCCGGTCTCCGGCTACGAGCGCCTGCTCGCACGGGCCCAGCGCGCGACCGGCATGCGTATCGATCGCGCGTGGGCTGTCGCGGAAGTGCAGGCGATGATCGCGGCCGCGAACTGAGCTGGATCTACGTCCGGGGGACGTCGCCGAAGAAGACGTCCTTGCTCATGCCGCCCGCGAAGAACGACGAGCCGCCGACGACGCCCTTGTCGGGATGGAAGCACAGCGTCCAGCCACCCTCGTCGCCGCCCCACACGCCGTGCGACGCGCACCAGCCACCTGCGTGCGGCTCCACGATCATCGCCTCGCCGAAGCCCTCGTCGGAGCCGGGCCACTCGCGCTTGTCCTTCTTGGGCTCGGCGGGGAGCAGGCGCTGCTTGTCGGTGAGCTTCGTCAGATCGCCGTCGAACGCCTCGACGCGATAGAGGCCGGTCGGCGTACCGACGAACGTGCCGGACGGATCGTCGGGGAAGCCTTCCTCCGAGGAGGTCGAGCACTTCAGCGTCGCGATGCTGTACTCGGGCTTGGTCGCGACGTCACCGACCGTGCACGACACGGTCATCGCCTCGGTGGTCTTCGAGGGGCCGGTGTCGGTGGATTCGCTGCGCACGATCTCGCCCTTGAACGACAGGGTCGCGGGCTTGAACACCGACGCGTAGGCAGCGGGCAGGTTGGACGACGTCCCGGCGTTGTTCGACGGGCTGGTGGGCGGCTTTGCGGCGCCACCGCAGGCGGCGAGGAGTGAAACGAACAGGACAAGGCGCATGACGGAACAACGTACACGCGAACGCAGCTATGCGGAACGGGCGGGCGGCGCTTGCCAGTCCCAGGTGATCAGGGCCCATTCATCGGTGGCGTCGCGATAGGTCTCGAGCGTGCGAAAGCCGACGCGCTCGTGGGCGCGCATCGAGCGGGTGTTGCGGGTGGCGACCTCGGTGATCAGGAGATCGAAGCGCTCGCGGTAGTGGGTGCGGTGCGCGGCATACAGCGCGTCGAAGGCGCCGCTGCCGCGATGCGAAGGCGCCACCGCGATCTGCCCCATGACGTAGAAGCGGGTGGTGGGCGGTAGCTGCTGCTCGAGGCGCTGGAACATCGGCTCGAGGATCGGGATGAGGGCGCGGGTCTCGCGCGGCATGGTGATGGCGTAGGCGACCACCGTGCCCGCGGCGTCGCGCGCGACGACGCTGGGCGCGAGGGCGTCCATCGCACGCAGGATGTCGAGCGTGTGCTGCACGGTGACGAAGCCGTCGGCGGTGGGCGCACGGCTCGCCGCCTGGAGCGCGAGGATCCCGGAGAGGTCTTGCTCGGAGGTGACGAGACCGACGGAGAACATCGCGACGTGCAGCGTACTATGCTTCGGGCCATGGCCGAGTCGCGCAAAACGCTGTGCAACCGCGACTGTCCCGACGTGTGCTCGATCGTCGCCACGGTCGAGGCGGGCCGCGTCACCAAGATCCAGGGGGACAAGGAGCATCCGATCACGCAGGGCTTTCTGTGTCCGCGTACGAGCCAGTTCCTCAAGACCCAGTATTCCCCCGAGCGGTTGACCACGCCGCTCGTGCGCAAGGACGGCGTGCTCGTGCCCGCGAGCTGGGACGAGGCGCTCGACTTCGTCGCCGAGCGGCTGCTCGCGATCAAGCGCGAGTCCGACCCCGCCGCGATCTTTCACTATCGCTCCGCCGGCGCGATGGGCTTCGTGAAGGCGGTGACGTCGTACTTCTTCGAGCAGTTCGGGCCGGTGACCGATCGCGCGGGCGACATCTGCACCGGCGCCGGCGAGTGGGCGCAGATCGAAGACTTCGGCGACTACGAGGCCGCGGATCCGGCCGATCTCGCCAACGCGCGCAACGTCATCCTGTGGGGCCGCAACGTCTACGTCTCCTGGCCGCACTGGATCCCGGCGCTGCGCGAGGCGAAGGCGCGCGGGGCAGGGCTCGTGCTCGTCGATCCGGTGCACCACCGCACCACGGAGCTGTGCGAGCGGTTCTGGCAGCCGCGGCCCGGTGGTGACTTCGCGCTTGCGATGGCGACGGCGCGCCTCTTGATCGAGCGCGGCTGGACGCATCCCGACGCCGCGCGCTGGTGCGATCACCTCGACGAGTTCCGGGCGCTCGCGAAGACGAAGTCGGTGGTGGCGTGGTGCGCGGAGGCAGACGTGCCCGTCACGGCGGCCGAAGACCTCGCGACGCGGCTCCACGCCTGTCCGACGACGATCCTCGTCGGCTGGGGCATGGGACGCCGGCTCAACGGCGCGGGCATCGTCCGCGCCCTCGACGCGCTCGGTGCGATCACCGGCAACGTCGGCATCCCCGGCGGTGCGGTCTCGTTCGAGGCGAAGCGACGGCGGCCGTTCGATACCTCGTTCGTCGAGGGCACCGCGCCGCGCCGGATCACCGAGCCGCTGCTCGGGCGGGGCATCCTCGAGGCGACCGACCCACCGATCCGCGCGGTGTGGATCACCGCGGGCAATCCGGTGGCCATGCTCCCCGACTCGGCGACGATCGCGCACGCGCTCGAGACGCGCGAGCTGGTCGTTGTGGTCGATGCGTTCTTGACCGACACCGCGGAGCGCGCGCACGTGGTGCTGCCGACCACCACGCTGCTCGAGGACGACGACGTGCTCGGCGCCTACGGTCATCACTACGTCGGCGTGTCGCGGCCGGTCGTGCCGCGGCCGGAGAACGTGCGCTCGGATCTCGAGATCATTCAGGCCCTCGCGGCGCGGGTCGGGCTCGCCGACAAGGTCGCCGGCGACGCGCGGACATGGAAGCGCCGCATTCTGCGGCCACTGGAGGAGCACGGCATCACGCTCGAGCGCCTCGAGGCGGAGGGGCCGCTTCGCCATCCGTTGTCGTCGCCCGTCGTGTTCGCCGAGCGCACGTTCGCGACTCCGTCGGGCCGCGCGAACCTCGTCACCGCGCCGCCGCCCGCATCGGCCGTGCCCACCGCGGAGTTCCCGCTGTTCCTCATGTCGCTATCGACGGAGAAAGCGCAGGCATCGCAGTGGGCGCGTCCGCAAACCGGCCCGCTCGAAGTGACGGTGCATCCCGACGCGGCGCGTGGCATCGCCGACGCTGCGCTCGCTCGGCTCGAGTCGGCGATCGCTTCGCTCGAGGTGCGCGTGCGCCACGATGCCGCGCAGCGCCGCGACGTCGCCCTCGTGCCCAAGGGGGGACGGTTTCGCGCCGGCCGCTGCGCCAATGCGCTGATCCGCGCGCGGCTCACGGATCACGGTGAAGGCGCCGCGCTCGCCGACGAGCTCGTGCGCTTGGTTCCGATCGGAGATGCCTCATGAAGTGGATCGCGTATCTGTCGCTCGTCGCGTGTAGCTCCTCGTCGCCGGCACCCGAGCGCCCGGTGGTGGCCCCCGTTGTCGCCGATGCGGCCGAGCCCGATGCACCACCGCCCGACACCGGCCCGCCGCAGGCCGTGCTCGATGCACCCGCGTGGGTGTTCCGCTATGCGACCGCCGAGCGCACCGAGACGTGGACGCTGCGCCACGCCGAGGGGGCCGCGCTCCTCGAGGTGCAGAACGCGCAAGGTACGCAGCGCTACCTCGGCACCGCCACCGACGGAGCGTCGCTGATGCTCGACGTGACCACCGGCACCGCGAAGATGGCGCTCGACTGCAAGCGAGCGAAGCGGGCCCTGAGCACCAAGTGCAACGACACCAGGGCCAAGAAGCTCGACGTGCTCGACTGCTATCACCCCGACTTCAAGGAGCCGATGCCGTTCGGCCCGGCACCTGGCGTGGAATACGCCGTCGACGCACGCTGCACGGGCTACCGCCTGATCGCGCCTTAGAGCGACGTCAGGTATGCCGCGAGATCAGCGCGCTCGTCCTCGGTGAGGCCCTTGAAGTCCGCCATGTCGCGCACGGTGCCGCGCCCCGAGACCAGCGCCTCGAGCGTTGGTGCGCTGCCGTCGTGGTAGTAGGGCGCGCTCGCCGCGAGCCCGACCAGGCTCGGCGTGTCTGTTTCGAATTGCGTGAGCTCGAACAGATGCCCTTCGGCGTCGGTGAGCTGCGGTCCGCGATGGCACGCGACACAGCCGCCGCGCACGTCGAACACGCGCTTGCCCCGCTCGACGGCGGCCGGATCGAGCGTGGGCGTGCGCGGGCGCGGCATGCTCTCGAGGTACGCGACGAGTGCCTCGGTCTCCGTCGCGCCGAGCCCCGAGCCACCGAGGCGCCGGATCGTGCGATCGAGGCTGGCGGCGAGCGTGGGATCCGAGCCGGTCCACTTGTACGGCGCGGTGCCCATCAGGCGGCCCGCGAGCACCGGCGTCTGGAGCGTGTTGGTGCCGATCCGCCAGCTCACACCGTCGGTGCGGCCGTCGATGTGACAGGTCGTGCACGCGAGCGCGCGATCGTCGTTGATGCGCGGATCGGTCGAGTTGAACAGCACGAAGCCGGTGTGTTGCCGTGGCGTCAGCGTCGATGCGGCGACCACCGGACCTTCCACGAGGCCCGTCTCGCGCACGTGCACCACCGTCCGGGACAGCGAGCACCAGATGTACACGCTGCCGTCGGCGGCGAGCGCCATGCCGTCGGGACCACACGTCTCTCGCGTCGAGAGCATGAAGCTGCCGGCCCCGCGATCGATATCGTCGGTGGTGCCGCGCGTGAGCCCGGCGAGCCGCAGCACCGAGCTCGACGCTCGTCCCGCGACGTACAGCGCATCGCGCTTCGCGTCCCACGCGATCGAGCGCGGATCGTTGGCGACGATCTGCGCCACGACCTGCGTCGTCTTGTCGTCGCAGGTGAGGTCGAACGCGATGTGCGTGGAGGGGCGCGAACCGTCGAGCGCGATGTCATCCACCGCGCCCATCCGCGCCGACGCGACGAGCGCGCGCCGTCCATCCGGCGAGATCGCGACCGTACGCGGCTCGGGCGACAACCCCGCGCGCCATCGCTCCGCACCCGTCTGCGCGTCGAACCCCACCAGCGTGCGGTCCGCGATCGTCGACACCACCACCGTCGCGCCATCCGGCGTCACCGCCACGCCGAACGGCTCCGCCGGCGTTTTCCATCGCGCCACCTCGCGCAGCTCACGGCCCACCTCGACCACGACCACGCGGTCGCCCATGCGATCGGCGACGTACACGCGCCGGCGCGCTTCGTCGTAGGCGAGGAGGCCGGCCGCCTCGCCGATCGCCACGCGGGCGGTCCACTGGCCCTCGGCGTCCGTGCGCACCAGGTCGCCGCTGTGCTCGTCGATCACCAGCGCGCCATCGGCCAGCGCGACGACGCGCGCGCTCGACCACAGCTTGCCACTGGCGGCCACCGGCGGCGCCGCGGAGGGGCGCGCGGTCCCTGGTGTGCTGGACGTGCAGGCACCCACCACGATTCCAGCGACGCACGCGGCGATCGTTCGCATCGCGCCTCCGACACCGCTACCCGCGGTTCGGTTCCGCCGCATACTCGCCCCGATGCCGTTCACGTACCGGGAGCTCGACAAGCGCCGCGACCGCAAGGGCGTCGAGGCGATCGACACCAGCTTCGAGACCTCCTCTGTCTTCGATCTCGTGACCTCCGCGCGCAGCATCGACCTCGTCGAGCGCCGCCTCGAACAGCCCCTCGTCAAGAGCTACTCGATCAGCGAGGTGTTCGCCGGCTGGGCTCGCTGGACCCATGGCTGGGTCGCCGAGGACAACGGCATCCACGGCTTCGCCACCGTCGAATACGAGCCCTGGCACGGGCGCCTCATCCTGTGGTTCCTCTACATCTCGCCCGCGTACCGCCGCCAGGGCGCGGGCCGCGGCCTCCTCGCGCAGGTCGAGGCCCACGGACGCGAGGTCGGCGCCACCCACGTCTGGCTCGAGACCAGCAACGTGAACGTGCCGGGCATCGAGGCCTACACGCGGCTCGGCTACGCGCTGTGTGGCGCCGATCGCCTCTACTACGGCCAGTACATGCCGGGCGAGACGGCGATCTATCTGGCCAAGATGCTGTGACCGTCGATTTCCACGAACGCTCGGCCGCGCGCGGCATGTAGGCATCGATGGACCTCACACATCTGCTCGAGCATGGCGCCTGGCTCCGCCGGCTCGTCCGTAGCCTCGTCGAGGACGCGAGCGCGGCCGACGACATCGTGCAACACACCTGGCTCGCCGGGGCCCGGCATCCACCCGATCGACGTCGGGCCCGAGCACGCGGGACCCTACGCCGTCTTCGTCGGCTTCTTCGGCGGCATCGCTCCGAGTTGGACGAACCTGCCCCTCGATGCGCGGCTCGACGAGGCACGGGTCGGCAACTGGGACGCGGGTCGGTTTCGGCTCGGTACCGTCGAGCTCCGCTAGTACCCCGCCACAGGGGTTCTGATCGAGTAGCTCGATGGAGCGAGTCTGGCGAGGCTCACGCCGTATCAGGTCGAGCTTTCCGAGATGCACGATCGTCTGGCTGGGTGAGGTAACGCAGAGGGCTTGGAGCGTGCGTTGCACGACTGCTTCCGCGCAACTCGGCGACCACGCCGAGCTTGCGTCCACGATCGCAGTGCCGCGACGAGCCTTGTCCGGTTCAATGGGGTGGCGACACTCTCTGATCCCAAACCGGTTAGAACCGCCGTTCGTACCGGTTTCGGATGGGAGGGTGTCCGCACCGCTACTCTAGTCACGACGTGGTTCATCACGGGCTCGCGTCGTACAGCGTGATCGAATGGTGGAGCGCCGGCCGCGCGCGGAGCCACGGCACGTCGTGCAGCTCGAAGTCGACGGCGCACACGACGATCGCGCGGCGCTGCGCGAGCTGCTCGATGCGCGCGAGCACCCGGCGCAACATGGCGCCATTGCAGGGCGCGTAGAGGAACACCACATTGCCGTCGAGCTCGACGTCCTCGGCGTTGGCGTGCTCGAACGTGACGCCGGTGAGGCCCAGGTTCGCGGCGCTACTGCGCGCGTGCTCGACGAGCGAGGCTTGCAGCTCGATGCCGTGCGCGCGTGCGCCGGTGAGGAGGTGCGCGAGCAGCGCGACGCGGCCGAGCCCGGCGCCGATGTCGACGAAGTGATCGGCGGCGGTGACGGGCACGGCGTCGAGCGCGACGAGGATCTCGGCAACCCCGGCGGGCAGATTGGGGACGGCGCCTGGTGGGAGCGGCTCGTCGGGCGGCAGTGGCGGAAGCCCGAGGAAGTCGTCGACCCACGCGTCGCGGTCGGCGGCGGGGAGGGCCTCGAGGCGGGATCGGAGATCCACGACGTTCGAGTGTACGCCCAACGTGGAACTGAGCGTTGCGCCTAGGTGGCACGCGAGGTGGCGCGATGGTGGTAGATCGCGGATATGGGACGCCTCGAGATCGGGCTCGATACCTTCGGTGATCGGACGCTGGCCGCCAGCGGCGAGCTGGTTTCGCACGCGACCGCGCTGCGCAATCTGGTCGAGCAGGCAGAGCTCGCAGACCGGGTCGGCCTCGCTTTCATCGGTGTGGGCGAGCACCACCGCAATGACTTCGCCGTATCGGCGCCCGAGGTCGTACTCGCGGCGATCGCGGGACGGACGAAGCAGATCCGGCTCGGGACGGCGGTGACGGTGCTGAGCAGCGATGATCCGATTCGCGTGTTCCAGCGGTTCTCGACGCTCGATGCCGTCTCGAACGGGCGCGCGGAGGTGATCCTCGGTCGCGGCTCGTTTCTCGAGTCATTCCCACTGTTCGGTTACGACCTGAAGGACTACGAGGAGCTGTTCGACGAGAAGCTCGACCTGTTCGCCGCGGTACGCAAGCAGACGCCGGTGACCTGGAAGGGAAACCGCCGGCCGCCGCTCGAGAACCAGGCGGTGTATCCACCCGTCGAGGGCAAGCTGCTGCCGGTGTGGATCGGCGTCGGCGGCACGCCGCAGTCGGTGGTTCGTGCCGCGCAGTACGGGTTCTCGCTCATGCTTGCGATCATCGGCGGCGAGCCCGCGCGGTTCGCACCGTTCGTGGATCTGTTCCATCGCGCGCTGAAGGAGCTCGGGCACGAGCCGCAGCCGGTCGGCTGTCACTCGCCGGGGCACGTCGCGGAGACCGACGCGCAGGCGCGCGAAGAGCTGTGGCCGCACTACCTCGAACAGCGCACGCGGATCGGAAAGGAGCGCGGCTGGCCCCCGCCGACGCACGCGCAGTTCGAGCGCGAAGCCGACAGCGGCGCGCTGTTCGTCGGCTCGCCCGAGACGGTGGCTCAGCGGATCGCGGCGACCGCCAAGGTGCTGAAGCTCGACCGCTTCGACCTCAAGTACTCGAACGGCGCGCTGGCGCATGACAAGCTCCTGCGCAGCATCGAGCTGATCGGGACCAAGGTCGCGCCGCGCGTCCACGAGCTGCTCGCGCAGAACTGAGTGCCGGGCGTCAGCGGGTGGGAACTCCGACGAGCAGGCGGTTCTTCGGCGTGATCGCGGGATCGATCGTCTGCGTGTGGACCGCATATCCTGCCGCGACCAGGCGCTGCGCGCGCGCCACATCGACCGCGAGCGGGCCATCGAGCCAGCCATCGAGCGGCGAGGGCGCCACGACCTGACAACAGGGCAACACCGCGACCGGCGCGCGCGCAGCGATCGCTGCGGCCAGCACGTCGTCCGTGAGGCCGCCGCAGGCGTGGGCCGAGACCACGACGTCGGTCGCGCTCGGCGTCACATCGGCGAGCGTGCGCACGCTGTCGACGCGACCGGCGAGCCGCGGCCACGCGGTGACGAGCTCGGTCGCGAGCTTCGCGGCGCTCGGCGGTGTGTGCGGATCGATCGCGATCGCCGTGGGCGAGGTGTCATCGAGGATCAGCAGGAGGTGGGCGAGCAAGGCGTGCCCGCTCGCGACCTCGAGCACGCGTCCGCCCCGCACGCGTCGCCGCACCCGCCGCGCGACCTCCCAGCTCTCGTAGAGCTCCTTGCGCGGCAGGCACTCTGCGCGGCACACCGCCCGGGCGACGCGATCGAACAGTGACTCGCTGGGGAACCGCCCCAGGTCGCGCGGGGAGAGCCGGCGCTTGCTGCCGTGCGAGAACTGCACCGGCACCGAGCGTACCCCCGTGTTACCGTCCTGGGATGGTGAAGGCCCTTGTCTGGAGTGTGGCAATGGTGACCGCGACGACCGCTGCGGCCGAGCAGGTGGCGCGGCGCCCGCCAGCGGTTCCTCCTGTCACGGTGGTGATGACCGCAGCGACGCTGGCCGACGACTGTGGGGGCGCCGCGCCCATCGGTGCACCGGCGCCCGTGCCCACGCCTGCGCCTGCAGCGAAGCCAGCGCCGATCACCGCGTCGAAGAGCGACGCGCCCGCGCCCAACGCGGATGCCGACGCTGACATGGCCCCCCCCGTCCATAGCGCGAGGATGAAGGGCGTGCGCCGCTGCGAGCAGACCTCGATGCAGCTCGCGGTGACCGCGTACGGCGCGAGGGGTGGCACCACGCTCGTCGTGAAGAAGGTCGAGCTGTTCGACGAAGCCGGCAAGTCGCTCGGCGTGCTCACCGCATCCAAGCCTCGGGTGTGGAACACGACCAAGAGCGTGTACGAGACCTGGAACCAGGCCATCCGTCCGAACCAGTCGCTCAACGTGAGCTATGCGCTCTCGCAGCCGTCGTGGGGCCCGCCCGTCGGACGGCGCGATAAGACGTACACGCTGAAGGCGACCGTCACCGTCGGCAAGGCCACTGAGACGGTGTCGCGCGACGTGCAGATTTCCGCGCCGACGATCCTGCCGCCAAACGTGAAGACCTAAACGCGCGCGGCCATCACCTGCGCTTGCGCCACTACAGCGTCGACAAGAACGCGATCAGCGCGGCGCGCTCGTCGGGCCGGAGGTCGGTGCCGTAGACGTGCCCGTGGACGGGGCCTGGCCCGCGTACGCTGCCGGCATAGGTTGGCGCGAGCCGCGCAGGCGACAGTAGTTCGTCGAGCGACGGCACCGCGCCGTGATGCAGGTACGGCGCACCGGCGCCCACGCCGATGAGCGAGGGCACGCGGTAGCGCCCGGTGCCGCGCCCGCGTCCGGTGGCGAGCGCGCGATCGGTGCCGATGTCCTCGGCGGGAACGACGCCACCACCGCGCGCCGCGTTTGTATGGCAGCGAGCGCAGTGGGCGCCGAACAGCTTCTCGCCGCGAAGGACCTCGGGCGAGCGGGGCGTCTCGCGCGGCGGCGGTGCGAGCGCATAGACGTACATCGCGAGCGCCCACGCGAGCTGCCGCGGCGGACGAACCAGCTGATGGTTCGAGTCGATCAGCTGGGTCTCCTGCCGGATCGCTAGCGCGATGGGGGACTCGTGCCGGATCGTGCCCGCCTGCGTCAGCCAGCGCTGCGCCCGCAAGCCCCACAGGTCCGGAATCGCGACGGGATCCTCGTCGGTGTCCTCGGTGACGTCGGCGCGACCGGGTCCCCACGCTGCCATCCGGCGCGCCTCGTCGGGATGGACCGCGATGGCGTGCTCGCGGTCGTAGGTCACGCGCAGCATGCCGTAGTCGAAGTTGCGCCGCGCCTGACCGAGGACCACCTCGCCGTTCTCCACGGTCGCGTGGCAGATCGCGCACGTGATGCCGACGCGCGCCTCACCGTCGACGTCGGTGAACACGACGAGCCCGGGTACGTCTCCGCGCGCAGTGCGCTCGATGCCGACGGCCGCCGCGAGCTCGGGCTGCGTCAGCCCGTACTCCATGAACACCTCGGCCCGCATCGGGTACGCAAGGAACACGCGGCGCCCGAGCGCGATCCAGGCGTCCATCGTCGTCGGCGTTGCGCCGTCCCACAGTGGTGGCTCGGTCTCGGGGAGCGCGGGAATCTCGCCCGTGGCGAGCGTCACTGCGAGCTCGGCATCCACCGGTCGCGAGCGCGGGTTCCATTCGGGAAGCAGATCCCAGCCCGCCGTGCCGAGGCCGTACGACATCAAGCGCTGGCGCGAGTACATGTTCGCGGGATTCGCGAGCGCTGCCTCGAGCGCCGCCCTGCGCGCGTTGGTGTCGGTGAGGTAGGCGGGCGCATGGTCGAGGATCCACGCATCGGACCACGGGGCAGGTGGCGTCGCGTCAGGTACCCGCGCCGGCGTCCTGGAGCACGCCGCTGCCACCACGAGCACCCCGCGCCACGTCATTGGCGACGAAATACCAGCGAATGATTGTTCGCGGGCATCGCCACCATCTCGACGAGCGCGAACCCGACCGCCGCTTCGGTCAGGTCCTCCACGGCGCGCACGCCCCAGCGCGGATCGCGCGCACGCAGCGACCGATCGAACGCCTCGTTCGACGGCGCGGTGACACCTGCGATCCGGTACGGTCCGTACAGGTAGAGCAGGGCACCGGGCGCGAGCAGCTGGGCCGCGTTGGAGAACAGCGCCAGCGACGCCTCCCAAGGGGAGATGTGCACCATGTTGATGCACACGATCGCGTCCGCCGTCGCGAACGGCCATGGCTGCGTGACGTCGAGCGCGACCGGCGCGGCGAGGTTGGGCAGCGCGGCCTCGTCACGCCACGCGGCGATGCTCGCGAGCGCCGCCGGATCCGCGTCGGTAGGCTGCCACGTGAGGTGCGGAAACGCGCGCGCGAAGGCGACCGCGTGCTCGCCGCTGCCGCTCGCGATCTCGAGCACGGTCCCCCCGGCAGGGAGCACGCGCGCGAGGACCTCGCGAATCGGCGCGCGGTTGCGCTCGGTCGCTGGCGCGTGGTGCTTCATGCCCGGCGGCGCTTCCTGGCGACCGGCTCGGCCGCCAGCATCGCGAGCGTACGTTCGACGGAGATCAGGAACGCGCGGATCGACTTGTCGAGCGCCGGCCGTGGCGTGTCCTCGAGGCGCGTGTGCGAGATGCCCGGGCTCGACTGCGCGAACACCATCGCGGTGGGCACCACGGCCGCCATCTCGGCCGCGTCGTGCAGCGGCCCCGACGGAATCTCGGGCGCCTTGCCCGCGACCTCGATCACCGCCTTCTTGATGATGCCCATCAGGCGCTCGTCGAACAATCGAGGCGTGATGTGCAAAAGCGGGCTCCACTCCACCTTCACCAGGTGCTTCTTCGCCGCCTTGGCCGCGGCGGCCTTCGCCTCGGTCAGCATCTTCTTCAGCACCTTGGCGTCGAGCGCGCGCAGGTCGATCGAGATCTCCGTCGAGCCCGGCACGGCGGTCACGAAGTTCGGCTCGACCTTCACCACGCCGCAGGTCGCCACCACGCGCGTGCGCGGCGTCTTGCCGGAGCACTTGATGCTGATCTCGCGGCAGGCGAGCGCGAACTCTGCGGCGGCGAGGAACGCATCCTTGCGCAGGTGCAGCGGCGCGGCGCCCGAGTGCGCGGCCTGGCCCGTGAACTTGAGGTTGTAGCGCTCGACGCCCATCGTCCCGAGGACGACGCCGACGGGCGCCTTCATCTCCTCGAGCACCGGTCCCTGCTCGATGTGCAGCTCGAGATATGCGGCGGCGTCGAGCTTCTTGAAGTAGGCGTGCGCTGCGGCCATCGTGTCGAGCGACAGGTCGTTCTCGGCCAGTGCATCGGGAAGCTTCACGCCCTGACGGTCCGTGAGGTGCGCGAGCTCCGCGTGGGGATCCAAGGTGCCGGCCGACGCGGCGGAGCCCGTGAGGCTGCGCCCGAACCGCGCGCCTTCTTCGTCGGCCCAGTCGACGAGGTGGAGCGTCAGCGGCGGCGTTCCCGCGGCCTTCGCGCGGCGCATCGCCTCGAGCCCGCCGAGCACGCCGAGGCAGCCATCGAGCCAACCACCGCCGGGGACGGAGTCGAGGTGACTGCCGAGGACGAGGCTCCGCGAGGACACCCCTGGCAGCGTCGCCCACAGATTGCCCGCCCCATCGCGATGGGGGGCCACGCCCAGCTCGTTCTCGATTTTTGCCGAGAACCAGTCCCGCGTCTTGCGCCATACCGGTCCCCACGCGACGCGCTGCGCGCCGCGCTCGTTGGACGTGAGCGTGGCCAGCTCCTCGAGATCTGCGATGACCCGGTCCGACGACGACTTCATGAAACGAAGCCTACACCGGACCGGGCTACTCGTTCGCGGGGGCCTTGGACATCGAGGCGCGCACGGTCAGCACGCCAGGCGACGGCACGGTGTAGTCGATGCGCGATCCGCCCTCGTTGGCGATGCGCAGGATGCCGAGGCCGCCACGGTCGCGGCGCTCGGTGGTGACTTCGGCGAGGGCTGCGGCCCAGGCCTCGGCAGGATCCGGGTGCGACTTGAGCCAGGCTAGGCGCTCGGCGAGCCGCTTGATCTCGTCGGGACCGACCACGGCATTGGTCACCTCGACGACGATCGCCGATGTTGACTCGTGCACGGACAGCTTCACGAGCGTCTGCGGGGACGCGTACTTGATCGCGTTCTCGAGCAGCTCGCCGCTGACCATCGCGAGGGCATCGCGGAGGTCGCCGTCGCCGTAGCTGCCGAGCGCGAGCAGGGCCACGGCTTCGCTCGCGCGCGTGACGTTGTCCCAGTCGGGCCGCAGCTCGACTTCGAGCGAGAGGGCGGTGCTCATGCTGCCTCCGCGGGACGCAGCTCGAACAAGCCGTCCTTCTTGTCGAAGATCCGCAGCGCGTCGAAGCTGAGGCGTTGCCACTTCCGCGTCGGGTCGTAGACCACGACCATCGGCGTGGTGCGGTTACGCGCGGCCTGGATGAGCTGGATGATGCTGAGGATCGTTGAGCTGTTGAAGCGCTCGATCTTCTCGAAGTGAAGCTCGAGGACACGCGTCTGCTCGACGACCGCTTGCAGCACGACGGCGAAGAACGGCGCGAGTACCTTTTCGGGCTGGCGGTCGGTGCTCATACCGAGCCAGTGGAGTCGGATCGCCTTGGGATCGGTCGTCTCGTCGACTTCGATCCGCAGGTCTCCTGCTACGAGACTGTCCATGCGGGGCATCCTTTCACCGAAGGTTCTCGACGGCGAGTAGCGTTGCATCGTCATCGGGACGGTGTGCCCCGAGGAACTCGTCC
>JANRKM010000033.1:0-78811 GCA_033763475.1 Kofleriaceae bacterium | reverse complement strand
CGCGGCTGCGACATAGACCGCCAAGGCACCGGCCTGTCGCGGCCGGCGCCGCGCGAGCGATCGGGCACGGGCACGGGCACGGGCACGGGCACGGGAGCAGGGCGCGAGAACCGCCGCGGTGCGGCGTTTCTCAGCGCCCTGTTAGGGTCCGACCCTACTCGATCTTCGATTCGAGAAGGTCTGAGTTACAGCGAGGCCTCGAGGCTGAGCAGCACGGTGAGGCCGTCGGGTAGGCCGCGCTCGATCGGGATCGTGCCCGCGCCGAGGTCGGAGTCGTAGCGGACCGCGCGCTCGGTCAACACCGGCCGATAGCCGAGCCCGAGGCTGATCGCCTTCGATGCGAACCGGTACTTCGCCGCGACCGCGGGCTCGAGCGCGAGGTAGTGCACCTTGGCAGCCGTGAAGGCGTGCGCGTCGAGATCGTAGTCGACGAACACCCAGCCGACGAAGAGCTGCGCGTCGAATGCGAGGGCGCCGTCCGTGTACAGCCGGTAGGCCGCCTCCACGCCGGCACCGTTGATGAACAGGCGAGGCTGCTCGGAGAACCCGTCGAGGCTGGCCTTCGCCTTGAAGGCCGACAGGTAGAACGAGTGATAGATCGACAGCGCGACCGAGAATGCCGGCGCCAGCGAGCGTCCCACCTTGACGCCCGAGAGCATGGTCGCCTCGGACTGGAGCTGCGTGAACCGCAGCGGCAGCACGATGAACCACTCGCTGTGGTCGTCACCGGCGTGCGCGCGGTGCGGAACGCTCGCTACGGTGAGGACACACGCGCCGAGGATCGAGAGACAACGCATCGCGCCCGGAGCCTAGGCGCGCCCTCGCGAAACGTAAAGCCGTCCGAGATGTGGCCGAATCCCGGATGCTCGGTGTCCGAGAAGCGGACGCTCCGGACGAGCCGTGTGCAGATCTCGCGGACTTGGGTAGGCGCGGGCCGTGAACCCATCGGGCCACATGCCCGCTCAGCGTTGTTCTCCCTGTCGCGGGCGTACTTGCCGCGAGGTATCGTGAGGCAATGTCGTCTCCTCACGATCCAGCGAGCACGGACGCGCCGGCGGTGGACGATCACCTGCTGACCGGCGAGCATCGGTACGAGCTCGACGACGGAAAGCTGGTCTACGTGCCGCCCGCCGAGGAGCCACATGCCGTGAGCCACGGTGCGCTCGGAGCCTTGTTGTGGGCGCACCGCGCCGCGGATCGCAGCGTGGCGATCGACATGCTGACACGCGTCTCCGAGCTCAGCGAACGGGCACCGGATGCCGCGATCTACCCGACCGCTCGTGACGAGCAAACCGGAGGGCGCCAGCTCGAGGAGCTCGCGTTCGAGATCGTATCGACGGAGTCCCTGGGGCAGGCGGCAAGAAAGGCCACCCAGCTGAGCCAGCGCGGTGTACGCCGCGTGTTCGCGCTCGACATCGTCCGCCAGCGCGCACTCGAGTGGTCCGCACCGCTCGAGACCTGGTCGATGCTCGCGTCGAACGTGGCGATCGAGGACCCCGCGCTCGCCGTGCCCCTGCCGATCCGCGCCCTGGTCGACGCGGCCCACGCGGAGGCCGCGATGGTGCGAGCGTTCCGCGAGCGGAGGCACCCCGAGTTCGTCGCCGAGCGCGAGGAGGGCCGGGAGGAGGGGCAGGCGCAGACCTCGCGCGCGATCCTGACCAAGCTACTCCTCCAGAAGTTCGGTCCTCTGAGCCCCGCTGACCTGCAACGCATCGCGACCGCGGAGCTGGCGCAGCTCGAGCGCTATCTCGAGCGTGTGCTCACGTCCGCGACCGTCGCGCAGGTCCTCGCAGACTGAGTTACTGCGACTCGTCGAGCGACGCGCAGTGGGTCGCGAACACGTGGCCGCTGATCGTGCCGGCCGCGAACGTCATCGAGACCTCGAGCGCGACGAACGCCGGGTTCGCCGCCGGATCCGCGGCGCCGGGCGTGACCGTCACCATCGTCGCGGCGGCGCCGAGCGGACCGTCGAGCAGGTCACCGGTGAAGTCGAGCAGGTTGCCGGGCGACGACGACGGCGTCGTGTCGGTCGGGACCACGACCTGGCCGAGGATCGCGGTGTAGTCGGGCGTCGCCGATTGTTCGGTCGGACACCCCGGGTCGCCGCCGCTGTATGCCTCGACGTGCAGCGTCTGCGTCGCGCCCGCGGTGGTGATGCCGTACACCGCGCGATCGAACATCGCGGTGTCGCTGCCGAACGTCGCCGTGAGCGTGGTGGTGCGGCACGCGCCGGTGCACGTGGTGAACGAGCCGCCGCCATCGGGCGCTGCGTCGCCGAGCGCGCGCGCGTCGGGAACCGTGGAGCCGCCATCGTCGGCACCACACGCGGCGAGCAGGCAGGCGAGGAGCGCGGCGCGCGCCTTCACAGGCGCTCGATCCAGATCGGGGCCGACCACGCCATGCGATCCGGGCTCGGCTCCTTGACCTCGAGGTAGAAGAACCGCTCGCCGGCCGCGGGGAGCTCGACGGTGATCGTCTGCCACGCGCCGCCGGTCACGGTCGTGCGCTGCACCTCGCGCACCGCGCTGCCGCCCACCTCGCCGCTCCACACGGCGACCTCGAACGAACCGGTGTAGTCGGCGTCGGAGAGGTGCACCGAGAGCGTGGCCGTCGTGCCGCGCGTGACGAGCTTGCTGCCCATCGGGATGCGGCCGTCGGCGTAGAGGCGCAGCTTCAGCTCCTCGTCCTCGCTCGCGAACACCGCGCGCGCGTCGATCGCGTCGAGCAGCGCATCCTCGGTGAGCTTGTCGGCGATCACGCCCGTGCGCGAGGAGTGCCCGGTGCCCCAGTTCGCGTAGTGATTGTCGTGCGGCGCGCTGGGCGCGATGCGGAAGCCCTTCAGGAGGTAGTAGTCCCAGTCGGTGTGCACCTTGGTGTAGCGCTCGACCTGGCCGGTCATCGAGTTGACCGACAGGCTCGGGTTCTCGCGCGTCTCGCCGCTGAGCTCGGTGCCGCGGCCGACGAGCACCTCCATCAAACGCACGTACGCGCTGCCCGCGGCCTCGATGTTGGCCAGCGTCTCGTCGACGACGGCGCGATCCGGCATCACCTCGCCCGCGATCCAGCGCGGCAGCTGCGACTTGAGGGGCTCGAAGTCGTCGAGGCCGAAGTCATTGAACTTCTTCTGCCGATCGGCGTTGTTCGTGATCTCCGAGAGCTTCACGTCGAACACCTGGTCCCAGTTGCCGTTGAGCGAGGTGTTGCCCTCGCTGCGGAACGTGCGCGGGTGGTTGAGCGACACGAGCGGCTTGTCACCCTGCTGCTCGAGGCCCGGCAAGAACTCGCCATAGAGCGTGTCGAACCGGCCCGTCTCGACCTTCGCGAGCTCGCGGCTGCCGAAGATGTTGATGTGGTTGCCCGCGCTGTTGGTGCTCCACTCCATCGCGGGCAGCGCGACGAACATGCCGCTCGAGTTGTGCGTGACGTCGGCCGCGACGAGCGTGAGCTGCTCGTACTGCTGTGGAATCATGTTCGCGTTGTCGGCCGGATCGACCACGCCGTCATCGGCGGTGGTGTGCGGCGACAGGGCGAGGAAGTCCATTTGACCTTCGTCGCGCGCGTATTCGTACGCGTAGCGCGCCGCATCGCTCGGCGTGTTGCCGACATCGACGGGCTGCATCGTGCCGCTCGCATCCGCCCGCATCGGCTTGCCGTCGTCGAGGGCGGCGCCCGTCGCGTTCGCCGCGAAGTGGGCGTGCAAGTTCCCGAGGTACACGCTGGTCTCGTCGGCGTGTTGCTGTGCGGCGGTCTTGCCCGCGTCGAGCGACGCGCCCGACAGCGACCACATCCACAGCCGATCGAACAGCGCGCGGTATGGACGCGCGATGCGCGGGTCGCGGTAACGGACGTAGTTCTCGAAGTTCTTGAAGAACGCGCTGCCCGACCAGTTGCCCGAGCCGTTCACCACGACGCGATCGTCGACGACCATCAGCTTGTGGTGCATCAGCTGATACGCCTCGGCGTTGGTCTGCTTGTAGCGGATCGTGCCGCCCGCATTGAAGAGGCGCGTCCACGCGTTGCCGGTGTGCTCCTGGCGATCCGTCGCGTTGACGATCACGCGCACGCGCACGCCCCGCTCGGCGGCCTTGGCGAGCTCCTTCACGAGATCGTCGAACACGAGGTGGTGCATCAGCACGTCGATCGACTTCTGGGCGCGCGTGATCTCTTCCTTGATCATCGCGACGGGCGCGCTGCTCGGCGTGAACTTGACCTCGGCGTTCGAGCACGCGGCGGCCCCATTCGGGTTCGCGTCCCAGATCGCCTTGAAGTGGCACGTGAAGCCACCGACGATCGGATCCTCGGCGACGGACTTGATGACGATCGTGCTCTCCTCGTTGATCGAGGTGCCCGTCGACGACCAGTTGTTGCTGCCGGTGGCGAGCGTGACACCGTCGACCAGCATGAACTTCGCGTGCTGCAGGCCCGCGGGCGAGCCGCCGCCGGCGACGAACTTGACGTCCACGCCACCTGCGCGCAGGCGGGTCGCGGCCGTGTCGCCCATCTCCTGGCCCTTGTCCATGGCGAGCCGGATGGTCACGCCGCGGCCCTTGGCGCGGAGCAGGGCTTCCTCGATGGTGCGCACACTGAACGTGTAGTTCGCGATGTCGATCGTGCTCTGGGCGCCGTCGATCAACGTGATCAGCTTCTGGGTGACCGGCGAGCGCGCGCTCAGCACGGTCTTGTCGTCCGCGGTGCAGACGTCGCAGTAGGGGGCGGTCATTACGACATCGATCGCCCGTTGCTCGCCAAAGCCATCGCCCTTGCCGTCGCTCCAGGGGTCATCGGAGACCTCGTCCGTGGTGCCGCAAGCGGCGGCGAACACGGCAAATAGCAGTGGCAGGTGGCGCATGAGGCCCCCTTCTACAAAGAACGTGCCTTCGCGAGCCTCGTGCGATCGGAGACTTACGGCGAGTCATCAGTGGCTATTCGAGTTGCCGGCCACCGAGCTCCTGTCCATCACCTCCGGGTGGAGCTCCCATCGTGCGCGGTTCAACCGGGAACGCCTCGGCGTCTTCGGCGGCGTGAACGCGCGGATCCGCGAGAAGAGCGTCCGGGTGAAGTCGGAAAGATCGCCGCCGACGTTCACGAGCCAGCGCAGCGCGCCGTCGGGTGCGATCGCCTAGCGGTGTTCGTCGCGGGCCGACGAGGATAGTGCCGTTCGGCGCGATGCTCGGGTCGTCGCGTTTCGGCGCGCCGGTACGGCGAGGTCGCGCGCCGCGCCGGTGCGCCGTCCACCCGGCGCACGGTCCTGCCTGCGGTAGCCCGCGTCCGCCTCCCGCGTTACCCTGAGCGTGTGGCTGCCGCCGAGGATCTTCGCTCCCAGCTCGACGCCCTGACCAAGGCGCTCGACGCCGCGGGCGTTCCGTACGCGGTCTGCGGCGCGCTCGCGCTCGCGATCCACGGCCACCCGCGCGCGACCCAGGACCTCGACGTGTTGACGCCGCACGATCAGATCGCGCCGCTCAAGGTCGTCGCGCGCGGCCTCGGCTTCACGCTTGAGGCGCTCCCGATTACGTTCTCCGGCAGCGGCATCACCGTCCACCGCGTGAACAGGATCAGCGCCGGCAAGCTCCTGACCCTGGACATCCTCGATGCATCGGGCGCGCTCGCGCCCGTCTGGGAGACGCGCGAGCAAGTCGCGACCGAGCGCGGATCGCTGTGGGTCGTCTCGCGGCAGGGCCTGGTGACGATGAAGCTCGCCGCGGGGCGCCCGCAAGATCTCGCCGATCTCGTCGCACTCGAGGGCTCCTCGTGACGCGCGTCGAAATGGCGGCCGCGGCCGTCGAGGCGCGGCTGTCCGCGTGCGCAGTGATGAGCCTCGATCTCGACGTCGCAGCGCCCCGGGTCGACATGTCGCCGGCGGCCGTCGAGGCGCGCCTCGCCGCTTGGGCCGAGATGTCGGCGCTGTGCCTCGAGCTCACCGCCGCCCGTCGCGAGGATCGGGCTGGTCGGGCTCACACCGAGCCCGACGGCGAGTAACGGGCGCGTAATCCGCGGGCCGCGCGGGATCCCGTCGATGTCCGCCTGCCGAGGCGGAGGCTACACCTGCGGTGCGAGCTGTCCCGGTGAGGCCCGCCGCTTCGTCCTGAATCGCTTCCGCCCACAACGGGTACGTCTTCACAAGCGAAGTCGCTCTGCATGGTCAATCACCTGCGCTGGCGTCGGCGGGCCGACGAGATCGCGCTGGGGTGCCCCTTGAACACGCCGACCGGTCCAGCAGTCCGTAGACCTGACGCAGGCACGTGCGCCGCTCGTACGGGCTCAACCGCGAGCTCGCGGCGCGGGCGCTGCCTTCGTGCAGCTGCTCGCGCGCATGCGCGCGGTCAGCCTCGGCGCGTCGCACCACGTCTCGCTCGGCGTGCATCCCACGATGGAGCGCGAGGGCCTGCGTGGCCCAACGGCGATCGCGATCCGCGCGGCCGTGCTCGAGGCGTGCAACCTCGAGCGTCTGGTGAAGTTCACGTTCATGGGGACCGGGCGCAGCAAGAACTGGTTCTTTTTCTCGATCGAGCGCGGCGCCGACGGCACGTTCGCGCGAGTCCACGGCGAGACCGCCGAGGGCGCGTTCACCGATCAAGGGCTGCCCTCGCAGCGCACGCCCGTGCCGCTCGCCGATCCGGCCTTCCCCGACGACCTGCTCTCGACCGCAGGCGTGACCAGCGCGAACGAAGGCGAGCTCCTCGACGGAATTACGAAGCTCGAGCGGCTCGCGAACCCGCGCAAGTCCTCGACGGCGGAGACGCGGTGCGCGTCGTGCCACGCCGCGGCCACCACGCTGGACCACGTCCTCGAGCTGCGAGGCGGCAAGCTCGTACCTCGGACGCGCGACTCGTTCGCACCGCTACCGTACCTGGTCTCCACGAACGGGTTCGCCAACCACCACGCCTTCAGCTACTTCGGCGCCCAGCCCACGATCAGCCGCCGCGCCGCCAACGACGCGGTGGTCACCGTGAACATCCTCGCGAGCGAAGCCTTCAACGCCTCGCTCGCACCGGAGCTGCGCGCGCGGCTCGCCCCATCCAGCCCCCGCGCAAGCACGCGCTAGGAGCCCGAGCTCGCACGCTCAGATCGCCGCGGCGGTGGTGGCGAGGTACCCGCAGCCGACGTCGGTGCAGTCCGGCGCTCGGTAGCGGACCGTGTCACGCCCGGATGCCCACGCGCATCCGCAGCCGATGGCAACACCCGCCGTCCCGGGGGGCTCCTGTCTTGGCGAGTGCAGCCAGACTGGCCGACGGGGCACATCCAGCGTGGCAGCTCCGCTCCGCCCCGCGATCCTGGCGTGCCGAGCAAGCGATGAAGAGCCTGTTCCCCAGCAAAGAGCGATGGAGGTGGACACGCCTATCCTCGCGCCGTCCGCTCTATCAGCGGGCGCAGGACGCTCATCTCGACGGGCTTCAGCAACACCTTGTCCGCGCGGCTTTCGAGCAGCGCAGCGGCGGCCGCGGTCGTCGGGCCACCCGTGACCAGGATCGTGCGTTGGTCGAGCTGCGGATCGATCTGCGAGCACTGGGCGAGCCAGGCCTCGGCGCCTCCGCTCGGCATCATCACGTCGCACAGCACGACGTCGCAGCGGTGGGTTCGGACGATCGCTAACGCCTGGTCGACGGACGCCGCGGTCGTGATGCGAAAGAACCTTTCGAGCTGCATGGTCAACACCTCGCGCAGGTCCTCGTTGTCCTCGATCACCAGCACGTGGATGGTGGGCTCCGAAATCGCCGGTGGTGCCGCTTCGACGGCGGCTGTCGCGGCGACCGTGGCCGGTAGCTCGCTCGATTTCGCCGCGGGCAGCGAGAGCGCGATCTCGGTGCCGTCGCTCGACGTTCGCGTGACCTCCAGCGAGCCGCCCTGACGTGTCATCAGGCTGCGGGATACCGCCAGGCCGAGCCCCGTTCCCTCGCCAATAGCCTTCGTCGTGGAGAACGGCTCGAACAGCCGGCCCCGGATCGATTCCGGGATGCCCGGACCGTGGTCGATGATCGCGTGTGCCGCGTTGAGGAAGAGGTTGATCAGCACCTGCTCGAGAGAGTCCGGCTCGCCCTTCGCGCACAGTCGGTGCGCAACGCGTACCTCGACGCGGAGCTCCGGTGCGGAGATGGAGGTGGCTGAGAGGGCACGCTCCACGACGGGGACGACCTCGAACACGGTCGTGCTCGTGCCAGCAGGCGCGTGCCCGCGACTCGTCTTGAGGAGCTGGCGGACGATGTCGGCGATCCGCCGGGTCGCATCGCGGCTGCGATCGAGCCGGTCGGCAAGCTCCGGCGAGAGGAGACCGCGTTCGGCGAGCTGCATTCGCAGGTGGTCGACGTTGTGCTGGATGACCGCGGTGGGATTGTTGATCTCGTGCGCCACGCCCGCAGCGATGCGTCCGAGGCCGGCAAGCTTCTCGTTGGTGGCCGCGGCGGCCTGCGCTGCGAGCAGCTCGGTGGTGCGCTCCGCGACCACGCGCTCGAGGCCTTCCGACAGCGCCTCGAGGCGCCGCGCGTCGTCGATGAAGCGCCGTGCGTACGAAGCTCCGATCGCCCCGACGACCACGACGGTCACGGCCTCGATCAGCTGCGGGACCGGCACGATCTCGAGCGTGCCGATGGTGTCGCTCACGCCGGTCGCTGCAAGCGCAGAGGCTCCTACGATCGGCAGCCGCGCGTGCCAGCCCTCGCTCCACCGGCGGCCGGTGCCGAACGCTGCCATCAACGTCGTCGCCACGGTGAACGCAACGCCCACGATGGCGAGCAGGGTGGTGCTCGCCATCGCGTACGTGACGCCGAACCAGTCGACCGTGACGGACCGGATCGGCGGCACGATCATGACGTCAGGAACGAGCGCGAGGAGCACGAGGACGACGCCGGTCACCATCGTGGCCCGCTCCCAGCGCTTGAGCGGGCGCCTCGCCACGATCGCGAAGTAGCGGATCCACACCAGGCCGTAGACGAAGCTAGAGGCGAGGGTGAGCCGCTCTCCGAGCAGCACCTCACGGTCATCGAGCGGGACCACGTGGTGCAATCCGAACACGCAGTACGCCGCTGCCGTGAGCGCGACGAGGGCGAACGAACGGAGCTCGGTCCACCCTGGTGCGCGCGACATCGCGAGGGCGAGGGCGGCCATGAGGACGCCGCTGAGCGCTCCTGCTAGCCCCAGTAGTAGACCCGCGTTGATCCCGCTCATTCCGGTTCCTCGCGGCATCAACGACCCCGCCTCCGTCAACCTTCCGGCGGCCGCACGCTCCAGTATCGCCCGATTCGCGCACGCTCGCGACTATTCGGCGCGTCGGAAACCGGTGGAGCTCGTCGACGCTGGCGAGCACGAGCACGCCGGCCGGTATCGAGGATCGTCGAGGCGGCGTGCTTCAGAAGTCGGTGCCGATGCCGGCCTGCAGGATCAACGGGTTCACCCAGACGCTCATCTTCGCCGTGCCAACCTCGACGGTCTCGAACAGCGGCAACGCGGGCGCTTTCACCACCACGTGATGCACCTCGGCGCGCGCGAGCATGAACGCGATGAACTTCACGTCAAGGCGCGCGTAGATGCGGTTCGTGATCCGTGCCTCCACGCCGCTCTGCACGACAACGCCGGGCGCAGGCGCGATGGTCATGTCGGGCTGGTTCACCTCGGTGAGCAGCGCGTTGGTCACTTTCGGCGAGAACGCGAACAGCACGGCGACACCCGCACCCACGTACGGGCGGATGCGCGCGTTCGGCATCAGGTCATAGACCGCGGTCAGCGTCGGTGGTGCCGCCTTTGCCTCGCCGAGCTCGGGGCCGAGAGCGGGCACGCCGGTCGGGATGCCGAGCGCCATCGGTGCGATCGATTCGTTGGCGATCGTGCCGGTCGCGCGGAACTTCACGGTGAACGGCGTGCCGAGGATCGTCTCCAGCGCGAGTCGGCCGTCGAGGTAGGGCAGGCGATAGCCGATGATCAGCGCCGGGATCGTCGCGGAGCCGACCTCCGCACCCGAGCCCGCGATCGGGCCGTTTTGCACGGCGAGGCTCGCCGCGCCGTGGATATCCGCGAGCTCCATCTCGCGCGACGACGCGAGCGGCGCGATGTGCGCGACGCCGGCGCGGAGGTACAGCTTCCGCTGCTTGCGCGGTTTCTCGTCGGCCAGTGCGATCGCCGGTAGGAGCAGGAGGGCGAGCAAAGCATGCCCCTTCATGGCGTACCTCCTCGCAGGAGCGGCGAGAGCAGCTGGAGCTTCATCTCGCCGCGCGGCAGCAGCATCTTCACGCTGCCTTCGATCCCGAGCGGTGCATCGATGTTGACCTCGACCTCGACGTCCGCCGTGTTGCTCAGCGACAACGCGATGCGGCCATCGGGGAGGAACGTCAGCGGACCTTCGAGCCCGATTGACAGCGGCTTGCTGTGCAGGTCGTGATCCGAGAGCGGCAGGCTCATGTCGGGCGCGTCCATGTAGAGATCGAGCGCGCCCACGAGGGTGGCCACGCCGCCCTTGTCGATCAGGTAGGCCTTCACCGGGCCTGACGTCGGCTCGCGGACGCGCATGATCGCGGTGCCGGTATCGCTCGTGATCGTCGCGACGTTGATGATCTCGGCGTCGAGCGAGAGCGACGTCGCGTACATCACCTGCGCGGAGATCGTGACCGGCAGGCACATCGGCGCGCGCGTACCGTCGGGCAGCGGGCAGTCATTCTCGACCTCACCCATCGCGACGGGCATCGCGCCCTGCAGGTACATGCACGCGTCGTGTTCGGGCGTCGAGGGCACGCAGTCGGGACCGTTGAAGCTCGGATCGCTGACCGCACCCGACGACCCGCTCGTGCGCATTGCGGCGCGGTTCTCGTCGCGCTCGAGCTCGCTCGCCTCGCGGAAACCAGAGCCGTTCACGTCGGAGAACGGTGCGGCGGTCGCGAGCAGGAACGTGCTCGCAGCGCGTGGCGCGCCCGTGAAGCGCACGACGAGGTTGGCACCGCCTCCACCACCGCTCTCCGTGCCGTTGAGCGGATCGAAGCTCGCCGCGACGTTATTGGTGCCGCACAGCTCGCCGGTGTCGCAGCCATTGTTGCCCCCGGAGATCAACGTGACCTTGTATTCCTTGCCCACCTCCCACGGCTCGTCGGGCACGAAGCCGAGGCCCCGGTCACGCACCATCAGCGAACCGGCGACCGGGGCGATGCAGTTGCCCGATGCATCGACCTCCTCGATGCGCACGCTGCCCTGGCCACACGCGGCGCCACGTACCGCCGTGTTGCGCCGGAGCGGCGAGCTGAACACCACGTCGATCGCTTCATTCGCCGGCAGCAGGAACGGGTGATAGACGTCGTCGCTGTCGGGCCCACCGACGCAACGCCCCTCGACGAGCGTGCACGGCGCGCCCGGATACATCGCGACCACCGTCATTGGCACGCTCGTGGTGACCAGCGTCGGCGTGGTGAACCCCACCGTCGTCGCCGCGGCCTTGTTGCCCGCGGCATCGGCGACATCCGAGAGCACCACGGTGTACAGCGATGAATACGCGAGCGGTGCCAACGGGCGGACGACCACCGCCGCTCCGTGGCTCTCGATCACGCTCGGCACGACGGCGTTGGCGCTGTTCTGCAGCTGCAGCCCACCCGCGCGCAGGCGATCGAGGTTCACCGGCTCGTCGAAGATGAGCTCGATGCCCGCATCGACCGGGTGCTCGCTCGTGCCGGTACTCGGCGCCGATGACAACAGCGTGGGCGGGGTCGCGTCGGTCTCGACCAGCGCCTGCGGATCCGTGATCAGCTCGAGCACGAGGTTGCTCGGTGCCGAGGTCACGCCGAGCAGCGCGAGCTCCATCGACGCCAGGCTCTCGATCGCGAGCACGCCGTCGGTCGCGATCACCGTGCCCGTCGCCTGCACGCCCAGGACCGTCTGAGTGAGCACCGCGTTGCCCGTGGGGTCGACGGCGTACACGGCGACGTCGAGGCTGAGATCGACATGTAGGGGCGAGCGCGCGTTCTCCGGCACCTGGGAGGCAGGCTGGTAGCGATTGCGGTAGATGCGCCCGCCGCCGTCGGTGAGCAGCTCGATCTCGATGGTGCCCGTCGACAGCCCGACGGGGATCTGGCCGCCGAGCTTCACGTCGAGGCCACTCGCATGCAGCCGCTGCCCACGCGGGATGCGGAACGCGATCGGGCCGCCGAGCGCCTGCGGATCGCCGAGCTCCGCGGCGACGGTGCTCGCGAGCAGCTTCGCCTCCTCGCGGCCGATCAGTGGTTTGTCGATCGCGATCACGTTTGGCGTCATGCCCGAGCGCGACGATTCCGGCCCCGGGTCACCGGCGAGCCGCGTGCGCAATACCTGCTGGATCGGATTCGCGCCACGGCTGTTCTCCGGCGTCAACAGGATCGCCGCGGGGGCGAGCGCCTGTCCCGAGAGATCGAGGAGCTGGCTGCCGAGGCGCAGCTGATACGCCCTCCCTGGCGCGAGGTCAGTCGTCGGATCGATCGCGACGTGGATGCCGTTCGACAGCACCGTCACCGGGACCGGCGTCCCCGTCGTCATGTCGCGCAGCTCGATCGCGTTGGCGCCGATCGCCACGGTGCGCGGATCGAGCGGCTCGGAGAACACCAGCCGGATCGTGCTGGTCTCGAACATCGGGCGGAACTGCGTCGGCATCGTCGGCGGCCCGCCGTTGACCGCGATCAGCGACGGTGGTGCGGCGCGCGGGCGCGATGAGCGCGTGGTGAAGCTGAACAGCGGCCCCGACGCCGGCAGGTTCTTCGCGCTCGGACTCAGCGCGCTCCCCACGTTGACCGCATACGTCGCGCCCGGTGCGAGTGGCGGCGCTTCGAATGACACCGTGCGCCCATCGCTACTGACCACGGGCGTCGCAGCGACGGGGCCTTCCGGTCCGACGAGGGTGTACGCATCGAGCGCGCTCGCGTCGACGCGATCCGAAAACGCAATGACGACGCGCGCGCCCACGGGCACGTCGAGCTGTCCGTCGACGGGATACGTGAAGATGACGCCGTGTTCGGCCGTGGCGAGCGGCTCGACCGGGTCACCACAGGTCGCGCAGACGACCAGCGCTGCGCCCGCCATGACTCCTCGCACCGCGATCACACTATCAAACTTCACTCGCGCTCGCGTGACCGCCTCTGCGACGCACCGCGCCACGCGCATGTAGGTTCGCTAGTGGATCAGGAACCAGCTCGCCCCGGTGACCTCGAGGTGGAAGTGGTTCTTGTGCGGCCGGTTGAAGTTCGGCGTCAGCACGATGTTGAACAGCTTTGCCGCGACCGCATCGCACAGGATCGCGCGCAGCTCCATCGATTCCGGCGTCTTCTTGCGCGGGCGCGCACCGTCCCCACACGTCTTGGCGCCGATGCGTCCCGAGAAGTGATCGTCGACGTCGAGCACCTTGCCATTGGCCTGCTTGAACCGGCCGATGTCGATGGCGACCGCGCCCTTGTGCTGCGCGGCGAACTTGTCCTCGGGCCAGTCCTTCGACGGCGGGCGATACATCGAGTAGTGGATGACCTCCGTCACATCGTGCGCGGCGAGCTGCGCGGCGAAGTCATCGAGCGCGAGCACGAGCCGGCAGTCCGCGATCTCCCACTTCGTCGTGGCGCGCTTCTCGGCGGACAGGTCCGTATGGAATTCCACGCCGTGCAGCGGCCCGAGGAGGCGCACGGGCGCGAGCACGGCAGGCGCTTCTTCGCGCTGGAACGCGATCCCACGCGACGTTAGCTCGGCTTCGCACTCGGCCTGCGACAGGTGCCCGTACCGGAACGCGGGTGTCTCGCTGGCTTCGCGCGGATGCACGACACGGCTCGAGACCCGTGGGCGCTTGCGCTTCTTGCGCGGCTTCGCGTCGGCGGCGTGTGCCCCGACGAGCAGCACCAGCACGAGCGCGAGATACCGGGTCACGGTGGCGACCTTACCCCATGACCTCCGCGGATATCGATTCCCATCGATGCGCGGAAGAAGGCGAAGCGCTCTGTCCAGGGGCGTCGAGTTACAAGCCCGCGGCGTGCCGTGGCTGCCACACGGCCGCGAGATCCAGCGAGATGGTGCCGCCCCAGCCGTCGGGAGTGCGCACCGCAGCGACCGTCGCGGCCGGCTGCAGCCAGCCGAGCTTCAACATGCCAGTCACGCCGGCACTCCACCGCAGCCCGCCATCGCGATCGACGAAGGGATCGTACGCGAGTGCGGTCTCGACGGAGAACGAGCCGAGGTCGCACTGCTGCATCACACCGACGCCGGCGCGCGGAACGACGTGAACGATCCGCCGGTGGTACTCGGTCGCGTACTGTCCGGCGACATCGAGGCCGAGATCGACGCGTAGGATGTGCTGCGCGACCGAGGTCCACGGCGTGTCTTTGATCCAGATCCGCGAGTGGCTGAGTCGCACGCCGGCAGTGCGAGGCAACTCGAGGACCTGGTCGCCGACGCGTGCGCTGGTGGCCAAACGCGGCTGTTCCCGCGACGCACTCGGGACCAGGAATCCAAGACGATAGATCTGCTGGCCGTTGCTGTCCTGCGTGCCGCCGAATACACCGATGTCCGCGGTCCCGATGCTCGTGCGCGAGTCGTTGGTGGGAATCGTGACGCCGGCGGCCGCGACGCTTGGAGCGTCCTGAGTCGATACCGCAAGTGGAAGCGTGCCGTACGCGCCGATATGGCAGTCACACGCGGTCGACGCCTGCGCGTGTAATGTCGAGGAGATCGCCGGTCCGCCATCGAGCTCGATCGTGTCCGAGAGGCGAGGTGGCGCTAGCTGCTGGCGGTCGAGCAAACCAAACGGGAGCCAGATCGGGGCCAGAACCAGCAGAAGCGGCATATCCGGTACACGTGCGAGCCCCTGGCGATGGGAAGAATTGTTCGGGCAGGTTGGCGTGACCAGGTAGATAGTGCCTGTCCCCAATTAGTCTTCGCGATTGCCCCCTTGCTGGGTGAGTCGGTCGTGGACGGGCTTGTGGTCGTAGGCATCGCTGACGGCGTCAAGTCCGAAGCAGCCGCCACCCGAGCAGCGCCGAGAGCGCGGCCAAAGCCACCATAGCGACCGCGATCGGCACGCCGCCGGTGCGCAGCGCGAGCAGCGCGATCGAGGCCGCCATCAGGGCGCCGAACACGAGGACGGTCGTGGCGAGCGTGAAGCCGTGTGGACGGCGCCACCAGAGCGCGAGGCCCGCAACGACGTGCAGGGGGAGGATGAACGCGAGGTCGATCACGTGGACCGGGTTCGTCATCAGCCCGGTCGCGGCGAGGTCGGCCGGGATCGACCCGTCGAGAGCCGCCGGCACGAGCTGTGCGAGCCACAGCAACGCGAACGCCGCGCCAAGCGCGACGAGATAGCCACCGGCGGCGCGTCGCGGCAGACGTCGCTCGAGCTCGTGACCGGGCTGAGCGAACAGTCGCCGCGCGACCGCGATCAGCAGCCAAAGCGCGGCTCCGAACCCGGCGCAGTAGAGGAGGAACCAGCGGTTGAGGTGGATGGCGAACGCGTAGATCGCGAGCGTGTACGTCGTGAACAAGGCGGCGCCCGCGAGCACGAGTAGGCCGCGCCGAGCTCCCCGCGCGCTCGCCCACGTGGCCAGCGCGAGCGCGGGCGCCGCGATGACGAGGTCGAACCAGTCCTGCGCGAGCGCCTGAGCTCGCCAGCTCTCGGTCTCTCGCGCATAACTTGCGGGGTCGAGCAGCCCCGCCAGCGAGATCAGCGCGAGCAGGCCCGCGAGGACGTTGCCCGCGCCGAGCGTAAACTTCGAGTCGAGCAGCGGCGTTGCGTCGTGAACGGTGGCGCCCATGCTGCGCGACACTGCATCGCGCGCGCCAGGCATCGCTGATGCACCACCGGCGAGCATGCGGATGGTCATCGCCGGACTCAAGATGCTCCAGGGCGGAGAGACCGCGCTTGCTGCTCAGCGGTTCGCGCGCCGGGTTACTCGATGCCCCACTTGGCTGCGAGATACGTGCGGAGCGTTGCCAGCTCCTGATCGGGAACCGCGCGGTCGTAGATCAGCACCTCCGCCAGATCGCCGATCATGCCGGCGTCGCCCACGTGGAGCGTCATCGAGTTCGACAGAGCCGGCTCGACGAGCGCGGTGTCCGAGCCCGTGACGCCGTCCAGATCACCCGGCTCGTTGCCGGTGAACAGCATGTAGTCCAGCGTACCCGAGGTGAACCGGCGCATGGCGATCAGCTTCACGTTGGACGCGTCGGCCGCGCCGAACGCCAGGTCGGCGAAGTCGCCGTTGCCGGCGGCCGGCGTCCCACGGTGGCTGTAGCGATATCCCGTCGACGACGTCCGGCGCAGGCCGAACGCGACCCCGATCTCGCTCTGCCGCAATGACACCAGGTTGTCGGCGGCGGCGCCGGTGGGCTTGTACACGACGATGACGGTGTAGTCCGCGGTCTTGAGGCCCGGGAAGTTGCTGATGACCAGGTCATCGTCGCCGTCGAACCGCAGCACCGTGCGCCCGTTCAGCCCGTCGGTCACCCGGGTCGGGCGCGCGGTTCCGGAAGCGGTCGCCTGGAGCGAGGACACGCCACCGCGGCGATCGCGCCACGATGCCACGGCGGTGCTGCCGACCTGGGTCAGCGTGCCGGCAGTGCTATCGAGCCAAAGGACGAGGTCCGTGGCGCTCGGCGTGTACAGCTCGCACGCGTCGGCGCTCATCACGTAGCCGGGGGCACACTGATCGCACGCCGCGCCCGTGTGGCCCTCCTCGCACATGCACGCGCGCTCACCCGCATCGTCGACGGCGCAGGTGCCGTGCGCGCCGCACGCGAGGGCGAGGCTACCCGTGGCCTCGCACGATGGCAGACACACGTCGTCACCGTCGACGTCCTGATATCCAGCGTCGCAATCGGTGCAGGTCGCGCCGGTGTAGCCGGTGGGGCAGGCGGGGGGACCGCTGTCGGGCGTGGGGTCCATGCTCGCATCGGGCGTCGTATCCGCGCCGCCGGCATCATCGGCGACCCCACCGCAGGCGACCGTGGTCAGGGTCAGCGCCGACAGCAAGAGCTTGAGCGCGCCGAGGCGGAGAGAAGAGGTCAGAGCGTTCGTGGACGGTGTAGGCTCGGCATGCATAAGACGGGACTCCAGGTGGGTTCTTCCTGGTAGAGCCGGTCGTCACGTTCTGTGAGCGAGAGACCAGGACGATTCGTGCGCCGACCTTCGATCCGACCGACTCGGCGAGTTCGATTTCGCGTGACGATTTCGTCGCGTGGCATGTCCGGAACTACTGTGGACTGCCGTCCGCGGCTGCTAGTCTCGCTGCCAGGCTGGAGCGTACGTCGGAGCCAACTGCCTGAAACTCGGCTCGTCTGAATGGCCGCGATCTTGCTCGACGGCGGGGCATGAAGACGAGCCTCGCTATCTCGACCCTCCTCGTGGCGGCCTGTGCAACCTCGGAGCTCGAGCTCGAGCTCGATCGCGAAGCGGTCGAGGCGGGCGCCGATGACGGCAAGGCGGACAGCGCAAATGGCCTCGTGCGCCTCGAGCGCGCGACGGTCGCGGAGGTGGCCGCGTTCGTTGCGGAGCGCCGTGGCGGACAGCTCGCCGACTGCTTCGACGCCTACCGGCGCGAGCTCGACCCAGCCGCGACGTATCTGACCAAGGCGGTCGCAAACAAGTTCATCTCCGTCGACGACGAGGCGTGCGCGGAGTGGAGCGACCTGCAGGAGGCCACCAACGGCGTACTCGATGCGCGCGGCGTGACCCGGGCTCTACCCGAGGACGTGATCGATGGCATCGCAGCGTGGGCGACGACCCGGATCCAACCCGCCGCCGTGAGTGGCTTCGTCAGCCCGAAGAAGATCAGCGTCTCGTTTTATGACGAGCTGAGCACCGTCCAGGATCAGAACGCGATGGCGCGCGAGAAGAACCCCACGGGCGTCAGCCTTGCGGGGCTTCGCGATAAATGGGACGCGGTGCAGAGTCGGACGACGCTCGATCGCGAGTTCTACAACCCCGTCACGTTCGCGGCCGGGGCGCTCGACGGCGATCAAGTCTTCCGCAATCTGCGCGCCGCGTTCCCGCTGCGCAACCTCGCGCTCGAGTCGAGCGGCACCCGCGCGATCACCGACTTCGCCGCCGCCAACGAGGGACCCGAGGGCGACCCGGCGTTCGCGCCGATCGCCACCGCGCTGCGGAAGACCTCGATCCGGAAGCGCTTCTACTTCGCGGGGGGCGGCGAAGGCTGGTCCAGCAACGTGCTGATCGTCGTCGACCAGCACGGGCAGGCGTGGGGCATGCAGATGGGCTACTCGGAGTAATGCGCACGGTGACCCTCGACGGCAATACCGTCGGTCCGCTGCATCCCGCGCGCTCGCGAACGTAGAAAAGTTGCCCCCTCACTGGGGGTTGCCGTAGGGGTTTATGGGGCCCTTATGGAACTACGTAACGCAGCAGTCGAGCTCACCGAGGACACGCGTCCCGCTGCGATCCTGCGCGGCACGGCACGCGGCCTCGAGGTCGTGGTGCATGCCCGGGCGGAGGTCGACGCGATCGTCGCCGCAGTCACCCAGCGTCTGGACGAGGCGCCGGGGTTCTTCAAGGGCAGCGATGTCCGTATCCGCGTCGAGGACGGCCCGCTCGCCAAGGGGTGTCTGCGCCGGCTCGACGAGCTGGCCGACCAGTTCGAGCTGCGGATCGTCGAGGTCGGTGCGCTGGTGGCGAAGGCCGCGCCGCTCGCGAGCGTGCCCGCACCGGGTGCGCTCGACATGCAGGCGATCCCCCAGCCCAACCTCGCGGCTGGCTCTGCACCCGCGCCCGCAACGGCGATCTTCGAGGACGAGGTGACCAACACCGCGTTTCGTCCCGCTGACCTCACGCCGCCCGCTGCCGAGGCGGCGGGCGTCACGCCGCCGCGCGAGCTCGCCAAGCTCGAGGCCGTCTCGGTCGAGCAGGCCGCGCAGCTCGAGCCCATTTCGTTCGAAGAGCCCACGCAGACCGCTGCGCCGATCCAGCTCGCCACGACCGCGGAGATCGAGCTCGAGACGCTCGCGCCGGGTCCGCGCTTCGTGATCGGTCCGGTTCGTTCGGGCGTGATCCTCGAGCACACAGGCCACATCGTCGTGTTCGGCGACGTCAACCCGGGGGCCGAAGTGCGCGCCACGGGCAACATCATCGTGCTCGGGCGCCTGCGTGGCACCGCGCACGCGGGCATCGGGCAGGAGGTCGGGTTCATCCTCGGTCTTCGCCTCGAGCCACAGCAGCTTCGCATCGGTCGCAAGGTCGCGCGCTCCGGCGACGGCCCGGCACCGAACGATGCAGAGATCGCATTCAGCACCGGCGACGGCATCGTCGTCGAACGTTACGCGGGCAAGTTGCCGCGCAACCTCGCCACCAGCATCTGAGAAAGGAAGTCATCGTCATGGGTCGAGCCATCGTCATCACATCGGGTAAGGGCGGCGTCGGAAAGACGACCACCACTGCCAACCTCGGCGCCGCGCTCGCGGCTCTGGGCCACACCGTCGTCCTCGTCGACGCCGACATCGGCCTGCGCAACCTCGACGTGGTGATGGGGCTCGAGAACCGCATCGTCTACCACTCGGTCGACGTCGTTCGCGGCAAGTGCACGGTCCAGAAGGCGCTCATCAAGGATCGCCGGATGGAGAACCTGTGGCTGCTCCCCGCGTCGCAGACCGACGACAAGGACGCGATGTCGCCCGAGGACATGCGCGGCCTCGTCAACGAGCTCAAGACGACCCACGACTTCGTGCTGATCGATTGCCCCGCGGGCATCGAGCAGGGGTTCAAGAACGCCATCGCCGGCGCCGACGAGGCTGTCGTCGTCGCGACGCCAGAGGTCTCCTCGATCCGTGACGCCGACCGCGTGGTCGGGCTGCTCGCGGCGGCGGAGGTTCCGGCGCGCCTCGTCGTCAACCGCATCTCGGCGAACCTCGTGAAGCGTGGCGACATGCTCTCGCAGACCGACGTCATCGAGATCCTCGCGCTCGACCTGCTCGGCGCGATTCCGCTCGACGATCAGGTGATCGCGACGACCAACAAGGGCGTGCCCGCGGTGCTCGAGCAGGCGAAGTCGCTCGCGGCCAAGGAGTTCATCCGCATCGCGCGCAGGCTCGCCGGCCACGAGGTCGACGACAAGCAGTCGATCGGCTTCTTCGCTCGCATCGGCCGCGCACTCGGTCTGTCGGCCTCGCCGGCGTGAAGGAGATAGCGATGTGGAACACGGTCAAGAATCTGATCTCGGGCAAGTCGAGCCGTGAGGTGGCCAAGGGTCGCCTGCACCTCGTGCTCGCCCACGATCGCAGTGGCCTCGAAGGCGGCAAGCTCCAGGAGATGCGCGCCGAGATCGCCGCGGTGATCGCGAAGTACGTCCCGATCGATGCCGAAGCGGTCGAGATCCAGATCGAGCAGACGCGCAGCCGCCAGACCCAGCTGACGGTCTCGAGCGCGATCCAGCCGCGCAACGCGTGACGAATAACTGAGACGGCGCGCGCGCAACTCGCCGGAATTGCTCGTCAGGGTCGATGGCTCGGACCTTGCGACAAGCTGCCGGCATGCGCTTCGCTATCTTTGCGGTTGCTTGCCTCGGCTCGGGTTGCGCCTTCATCTTCGACGGTGACGATGACGGCGACGATGTCTGCGCGCTCACCGAGAACACCGAGCCCGCGATCGCGCCCGCTCCGCAGCGCGACCCGGGGACGCTCTTGTGTCAGTCGATCGGCGGAGGTTGTAACCCCGACTGCGGTCCGTGCCCCGCGGTCGCCGCGGTGACTCCGCTGGCGCCCATCCCGTCGTGGCCGATCTGCGGGCACGCGTGCGAGGGCAAGGCCGAGGCGGCGTGCGAGACCGATCCGCAGTGCCGCGTGGTGAAGAACGCCGAGTGCACGTTCGGCGCGGTCGACTGCCTGACCGACTACATCGGTTGCTTCCCGGTCGACACGGTGGTCGACGGCTCGATCGACTGCCGCGGTGCCGATGCGTGGGACTGCTCGCGCAGCTCCAACTGCACTGCCTATCACTCCTACGAGGCGTGTGGGACCGACGCCGAATGCCCGCGTCCGTTCGAGCTGTGCATGACGGAAGGGCAGTCGCCCGGGGAGTGCTACCTGCCGGTCACCTGTCGTGCGCTGCCGCCGGCGTGCGGTGCGAACGAGACGCCCGGTATCGAAGCCGGTTGCTACACGGGCGCCTGCATCCCGCAGCACCTCTGCGCGCCCAATCGCTGATACGGAGCGCCGACGCCGTGCGCCGGGGACGAGATCCCGTAGCCGCTGCACGTGCAGCTAACTAGCCGAACTGCAGCCAGATTCTGGAAGCGGCAACCAGGCTAGCCATGGGAGTGCGTCCGCAGGCGGGGCCCCCCAGCGAAAAACATCTTGAAAACAGCAACTTAAATTCGTTGGCCGATCCAGCCGAGGTCAGTTGTCCCCCGTGATCTGGGGTGCCCACTGGACGATGCACACGCCGGCATGATGCGCCGCGAGATCTATGGTTTCGCGGATCTAGCCAAAATTCGGATCTGGCGCGGTCGCTGCACAACGGTTCGGACATGATGAGGGCCATCGCAGCAATCCTGTTCGTGTCGGCGGTCGGTTGTGGCGCGGAGCAGGCGGGGGACGACCCGAACGACCAGCCGCCCACGCTGGAGGTGCTGAGCCCCTCGCGCGGTACGCAGGCCCAGGGTGGCCAGGTCACCGTCACCGGCCGCGTCACGGACGATAAGAAGGGCGTCAAGGTGAAGGTCAACGGCATCGAGGTGTCGCCGGCCGCCGATGGCGCCTTCGAAGCGACCGTCGATGTGGCGCCCGGCGTCTCGATCATCGAGACCCACGCGATCGATTCGCAAGGACACGACGTCCGCGACGCGCGCGCCGTGATGACCGGCTCGCTCGGCCCGACCAATGGCTCGCTCACCTCCCCACTCGCCGCCACGGTCAGCGCGCAGGCCCTCACCAACATCGGCACCGCGCTCGGCACGCAGGCCGAAGCGATCGACTTCACCGCTGCGGCCGTGGCGATGAACCCCATCTACAACAACACCGGCTGCCTCGGCGCGGTGCTCGACATCCAGAGCGTCGACCTTTCCAACATCGACGTCGCCCTGACCCCGACCGCGGGTGTGCTCGATGCCGGTGTCACCATCGACAACGTCCTCGTCGTCCTCAAGGCGAAGTACAAGGTCGCCTGCATCGGCGGCACGGCCACGATCCGGGTGACCAGCACGCAGGCCCACATCAACGGTGGTCTCGCCCTCGCGGTCAAAGAAGGCAAGCTCACGACCACGCTTCCGACCTCGTCGGTGCAGCTCGACGGTTTCAACATCGACATCGGTGGCATCCCGGGAGCGCTCGAGAGCCTGGTCCGCGGCGAGGCCCGCAAGGCCGCCGAGAAGGCGCTCACCAACGTCGTCCGCGACAAGGTCCCCGCGCTCGCCGATGATGCGTTCGCGAACCTCTTGACCAAGCCCTTCAGCGCTGACCTCCTCGGCACCACGACGACGCTGACCGTCAACCCCGGTCAGATCGCGGTCTCGCCGGAGGGCCTGTTCGCCGCGGTCGATACCAAGGTCGTCGTCGCGGGTGGTGAGGGCGGCATGTTCGTCCAGCAGACCGGCGCGGTCTCGCAGTCGATGATCCCGACCTCGGGCGTCGGCATCGCGGTCGCCAACGACACCGTCAACCAGCTGTTCGCGGGCATGTGGGCCGCGGGCGCGCTCGAGCAGGCACTCACCCTCGATGCGATCCCGGCGCTCGGCGCGATCCTCGACGACGACGCTGCCTCGCTCGCCATCAACTTCGCGCTGCCGCCGACGGTCTCGTCGAGCACGGGCGCGCTCGAGCTCGCCATCGGCGACATGATGATCGACGTCAAGGATGCCTCGGGCGAAGAGATCCAGAAGATCGCGATGTCGATTCGCACGTCGCTCGACATCGCGCCGAGCCAGGAAGGCGCACTCAAGCTCAAGGTCGGCGCCCCCGAGATCTTCGCCCAGATGCTGAACCAGTCCGAGCTCGTCGACCGCCCGATGACCGACGCGCAGTTCGAGGGCATCGTTACCGGCGCATGGGGCCTCGTCGAGGGTCAGGCGAACAAGGCGCTCGAGGGCGTCGCGCTCCCCTCGGTCATGGGCGTCTCGCTCGGCGCGCCCACCGTCGACGGTCGCGATGGCTTCCTCATCGCGGATGTGCCGGTGCAGTAACTCCCAACGGTTTCCATCCTTCCCCGGAATCGCGCGGCCTCCCCCCTCCGCGCGATTCGTCTTTTCGGCGCCCGACTTCAGCTCCACCCGCGAAGACACACGACGCTCTCTCTCGGCAAACCGGTTCGAACCGCCGTTGCTACCGGTTTGATATGACAGGGGTATGCCGTTCGTTATCGGGCGGCGAGATCGAGGCGGTAGAAGTCGCGCAACACGGCGTAGAGGTCGGGGAGCTCGCGGGCGAGCTGCTTGGGCTTCTCGAAGAAGACTTCACTGGCGACGGCGAAGAACTCGGCTTCGTTGGTGGTCGCATAATCGCGCAGCAGGTGCTCGTCCCCCTGCACGTGGGCGTGGAATGCATCGCTGCACGCCTTGGCCCAGGCCGCGCGCTGTTCGCGGGTGTCGAGCGGTGGCGTGCCGTCGGCCGTGCCGTCGAGGAAGTCGATCTTGTGGGCGACCTCGTGGATGACGACGTTGCGGCCGTCCCTGGCGTTGCGGGAGCCGGCGATCACCGAGTCCCAGGCAAGGATCATCGGGCCGCCGCGATGCGCGACCCCGAGCGCGACGGTGGGCTCGCCACCGACGATGCGGGGGCTGCCGTCGAAGGTGCCGGTCGGCTGCTCGGGGAGCACGACGGCCGACGGATAGACGAGGATCGACTCGATCTCGTGCAGCAGATCGTGATCGCGCGCGAGGATCATGATGCACGCGGAGCCGGCGATGGTGACGCGCATCTCGTCGGTGAGCTCGAGCCCACCGCAGCCCTCCCAGTGCTTTTCGGCGATGAACACGTGCACGAGGTCGCGCAGGTGCGCCTGCTCGTCGGCTGACAGCAGCGCGTAGGCCTTCACGTCGCGTTCCAGGATCTCGCGCCACGCATCGGGAAACGGGTTCTCGAGGATGTGCTTGCGGCGACGTTCGGTGAGCCAGCGGAAGATCACCAGGCCACTGTACCCCTCGTCGCGCGCGGGGATAGAGTCCTGCGGGGATGGATGACGCGACGTTGCGCTCGTTGATCGATGCCCTGGCCGCGACGCCGGGAAACATTGCGCTCCGGATCGCCGTGATGCGCGGCTTGCACGCGGCGGGCAATGCGAACGCCGCTGACTACGCGGATGGCCTCACGCCACGCGGCCTGTCGGTGGCCGATCGCGCGTTCGTCGCACGCCTCTTGCTCGGCGCCGGCGCGATCGCCCGCGCGAAGCCCTTCGTCGACGGTGATCCGGCGCCCGAGCTCGCGATCGTGCGGGCGCGCGTGCTGCACGCCGACGGCGATCAGGCCGGTGCCTTGGCGGCGTACGAGGAGGCCATCAAGGCGAACCCCACGCTCGAGGATCGCGACCTGCGCGCGCAGATCGCCGCGAAGATCACGGTGCACGAAGGCGGCAGCGACATTCCGCGCCTGCGCGTGATCGCGAACGACGACACGGATCAGAACGAGGTCGAGCGGCTGCTCCATCCCACCGAGCCCACCGTGACGTTCGCCGACGTCGGCGGCCTCGACGAGATCAAGACGCAGATCGAGAAGCGGATCATCCTGCCGTTCCAGAAGCCCGCGCTGTTCGCGAAGTACAAGAAGAAGGCCGGCGGCGGGATCCTGATGTACGGCCCGCCGGGCTGCGGCAAGACGCTGCTCGCGCGCGCGACCGCAGGGCAGTGCAACGCGCAGTTCCTCAACGTCGCGATCGAGGATGTCCTCGACATGTACATCGGCGAGAGCGAGCGCAAGCTGCATGCGCTGTTCGAGAAGGCGCGCGCCTCGACCCCGGCGGTCATGTTCTTCGACGAGATCGAGGCGCTCGCGGGCAAGCGGCAGTACACGCGCGAGTCCACGTCGAGCAAGCTCGTCAGCCAGTTCCTCGCGGAGATGGACGGCTTCGTGAAGAACAACGCGGGCGTGCTCATCCTCGCGGCGAGCAACGTGCCGTGGGCGATCGATCCGGCGTTCCGCCGCCCGGGCCGCTTCGACCGGGTGCTGTTCGTGCCGCCGCCCGATCGTGCGGCGCGCGCGTCGATCCTCAAGATCCTCCTCGGTGGTCGTCCCGTCGGCGCGGACCTCGACTACGGCCTGCTCGCGCAGCGCACCTCGGGCTTCTCCGGCGCCGATCTCGAGAACCTCGTCGACACCGCGGCGGATCGCGCGATCAGCGAGTCGCTCGCCAACAACGCCGAAGTTCCGATCGAGCAGCGCCACCTCGTGTCCGCGCTCGGCGAGATCAAGGCCACCACGATCGAGTGGCTGACCACGGCGCGCAACTACGCGCGCTACTCCAACGAGGGCGGTCAGTACGACGAGGTCCTCGCGTTCCTCAAGCAACACGGGAAGTCATGAGCTACCAGATCGCCGATGAGCCTCAGGAGTCCTCGCTCTCCGCGTACGTGGTGCGTCCCGATGCGCCGCTGCTCGCGATGATGTTGTGCGGCGCCTGGCTCGCGTGGCCATGGTTCGCGTTCAACTCCGTCGCGCTCGGCAGCCCGACCAAGCGCAAGGAGATCGGGCTGTGCGCGACCGCCGTTGCGGGCACCGCGCTGCTCGCCGCGATCACGATCGCGCTGTGGCGGGCGGGCGTCTTGCGCGGCACGTCGCTCCGATTCGCGCTCCTCGGGATCACGACGTGGAAGCTCACGCTCGCGTACTACGTGTGTGCGATCCAGTCGCGCACGTTTCACGTCTACGAGTACTACGGTGGCGTCGTGCGCCAGTCGCGTGCGGTGATCGGTGCGGGCACGTATCTGCGGTCCCTCGTCCTCGGCATCTCGGACAACCCGGTGTGGATCATCATCGTCGCGGGCCTCACGTTTCAGGGCGTGGTGATGTCGCTGAGCTCGCATCCGCTGTGGGCGATCCTCGTCGGCGGAGGCCTGTGATGGACAGCCGGCGCGTCGAGGTGCTCATCGAGCAGGCGTCCGTGCAGACGGGCCTCGCGAACCACAAAGGCGCCCTCGAGCTGCTCCAGCAGGCTCTCTCGCTCGACCCGGATCACGCGCGCGCGCACGCGTTCCTCGCGATCGTCCTTGTCGGCCTGAACCGCCTGCCCGCGGCCGAGATCGAGGTGCGCATGGCGCTCCACCTCGACGGCAACGATCACTTCTCTCACTACGCCGCCGCCTTCGTGTACAGCGCGATGCGCAAGCTCGACGAGGCCTGGCGCCATTGCCTCGTCTCGATCGACGGCGATCCCGACAATGCCGAGCCCAAGGTGCTCGGTGCGCGCATCTGCATGCTGCGCGAGGAGCGCGCCCAGGCCCGCGAGCTCCTCGACGAAGCCCTCGCTCTCGAGCCCTCGGACGCCGACGCCCTCACGCAGCTCGCGCGCCTCGAATACAACGAGCGCAACTACGCGATTGCCGCCGCGCGCATCGAGGAAGCCCTCCAGTCCAACCCGAGCGACCTCGACGCGCACGTCGTGGCGGGCCTCATCGATCTCGCACGCGGCGATGTGGACAGCGCCGAGACCCACGCGCGCTTCGTGCTCAACCAGAACGCGAACGAGCGCGATGGCCTCACGCTGTGGGCCGCGGTCAAAGCCCGTCGCAGCTGGTACCTCGGCATCTGGTGGCGCTGGAACACCTGGATCAACAACCGCAGCGAGACCAGCCAGGTCGCCCTGATGATCGGCAGCTTCGTCATCGCGCGCATCGCGATGATCCTCGCCGGCGCCTTCGGCTTCGAGACCCTGGAGAGGGTCCTCGTCTACACCTGGCTTGCGTTCTGTGCGTACACTTGGTTCGCGCCGGCCATCTTTCGCTGGATGCTCGAGAAAGATCTCGGGACTGTCACGCTCGACCCCGACTACTGAAGGTGAAGGCATGAAGAAGAAGCTCCCCGTCGTCGGTACGCCCACGCCCACGCCCGCCCAGGCTCAACGCGAGCTCCGCGTCGCCCCCGTCCGGGGGGCTGCCCGGCCCGAGTTTCCGACACGCAACGAGATCGCGCGCGCGACGCTCCTCGCCACGGGCCTCGCGGCGTGCGGTGCGCCCGCGCATCCGCCGGCTGCGCCGGCCACCACGGAATCTGCGCCGGTCACCGCCTCCGATATGCCGCCGCCCGCCCCGGCGCCGAGCGAGCCCACGCCGCCGACGCCCGCGGCGCCAGCGCCCGTCATTGCTGCCGAGCCCACCCCCGCGCCTGCCCCGGCGCCGCCTGCCCCGGAACCCCCGCCAGCACCGCCGCCTCCTGCCCCGATGGGCGGCAGCGTCGACGGCAAGGAGCTCGCGAAGACGGCGCCCAAGTTCAAGATCTACCGCGAGGGCGGCGGCATCGGCCCCGCCGAGGACATGTGGGCGGAGGAAGAGGTCGAGGCCTTCATCAACTGGACGATGGCCAAGGAAGGCAAGCTCGACATCAAGACGAACTATGCCTTCGAGCTCGACGGCGTGAAGTTCAACATCGACGGCTTCGATCCCGTCCAAAACGTCGGCTACGAGTACGTCGACAAGCTCGACTACGACGCCGACTACTTCACCAAGGACGTGCGCGCGAAATTCGATGCGTGGATGAAGGAGAAGAAGGTCGCGATCCTCTTCATCGAGGTGAAGAAGAACCCCGACGCGGCGACCCTCAAGGGCAAGATCGTCAAGTTCCTCAACACCGTGAAGAAATCCCCACCGACGACGAAGTAGCCGCCGGCGCGGAACGAAGGGCCAGCGAGGCCGGGCGTGAGGAGCCTACTCCTCGGGCGTGATCGCTTCGCTGATCGTCGCGATCAGATCGTCGGCGCGCTCGGCATCGAGCCCGAGCGCCTCGCCTAGCAGCTCGAGCAGCTCGCCCTCTTCAGGCGCGAGATCCAGATCCGCGATCGTCAGCACGTACGCGACGCTGTAGGCGAGAGCGGCGGCAGGCGTACCGCGCAGCTGCGCCGCGTGCGACTGCAGATGCTCGATGCGCTGCTCCTCATCATCCACCGGGCTCAGCGTCGGCGCCGACGTCTTTAGGTTCGCCTCGCCATACACCTTCTCCGCGAGCGACACGAACAGCGCCTGCTCGTCAGGATCCTCCACGCGGTCCGCGGCCACCGCGAGCTGCGCGATCGCGATCACCAGCTCCGCCTGTGCCGGCGTGAGCTTCGCGTCGGGCGTCCCCGCGAATGAGGCCTGAACGATCCTGGAGAACTGCGCGGCGTCGATCTTCATCTCGGCCCCACGTTATCACCGCGTGCTCTCGTGCACGTGGCCACGCACACCTCGGGCTACGTCGTCGAAGCGGCGCCAGCGGCGTCGATGGCCGAACAGGTCGGGATGCCGAGCTGATGTTCAGTGTTAGCCTCGGTCTGCTGCGACTTGCGTCGCTCCGGCGCTGCGCTCCCTGAGCGGTAACCGAAAGCGTTAGCGAGGACGGCTCCTCGCCGCGGTGCCCGAGACACATCGGGTTCCGCTGCTACGCGGATCGAGCGGCCATCGGCAAAGACCCGGCCGTGAGCTTCGATTGTCGAGTGAAGCCATCGAGCTGCGTTCCATTTGTCACGATTCTGGCGGGTCTCGTGACCGTGGCCAGATCAATGGCCACGCCCGAGACTGGAAGATCAAGACATTGGAGCGGCCCACCCTTTGCTCGGGCCCGCGTCATCATGATGAAGCCCGTCCTCTCCTTCGTCCTCTTCGGTGCACTCGTCGGTTGTGCCGACTCCGGTGCCGCTTCCTCGCAGCTCCCCGGCGGAGGAAAGGCCGACGACCAGCGCGTCTCCGTTCCTCTCGAGATCGGCCGGTGTGCGGATGCCGCCAACGACGACTACCAGCTCGCCGACGTAAAGGTTGAAGGCAACCAGCTGCTCGTGGACGTGCGCTATGGCGGCGGCTGCGAAGAACACACGTTCCGCATGTGTTGGGATGGTGGCTTCGCGGAGTCGCTGCCGGTCCAGGCCCGCCTCAAGCTCCACCACGACGGCAATGGCGACGCCTGCGAGGCGCTCCGCTACACGTCGCTCGCCGTCGATCTCACCACGCTCGCGCGGTCGTACACGGAGGCCTACCAGCAGTCCACCGGGGAGATCACCGTCCGCCTCGACGACACCTGGTCGTCGTTCTCGTTCGGCCTCATGGACGCAGAAGCGCTCGAGGCCGCGTTCCACGTCGCCGCCGAGGGAGCGGTGTATTACAGCGAGACAGACTCGGAGGCGGCATGGCTCGCCACCTCGGAGGAAACCGAGGCTCCGATCGACGAGGCGCTGATCCGCGAGCACTTTGGTGAGGCGCTCGACCTCGCCAGCTTCGAGGGTACGATCGGCTTCGAGATCGAGCGTGGCCAGGCCGTGCGTGACACTCTCGCGCAGTGGGCCGAGTACGACGACACCGATGAGTCCTACGCAGAGGCGAGCCAGGCGTTCGGTCGAATCAAGACGCTGTTCGAGGCTAACCTCACCGAGCTCACGTTCGCGCGTATCGGCAGCGCGGACGAGGACGGGGAGCTTCTCACCGACGCCGGTCAATACAACCTGGTCGTGCTCGGGCGGACCATCGACGGCAAGGTCGTCGGGTTCTACGTCATCAGCGTCGAGACCTGAGCTGCTGCAGCGGGCCTGCCGGTAGCGGCTTGCTACTCGACGATCATCCGATCGCTCGCGCTGCGCCCGAACGTCTCCGGCATGTACATCTCCTCGGCCTTCGCCGGCGGGATGACGAAGTTGCCGGGCGTGGTGGCGCGCGCGGCGTACTCGTACTTGTGGACGCCTTCGTAGACCTCGGTCGAGAACGCCTCGACACGCTCGTCGCGCATGTTCTGGTGCTCGTACCAGGGGCCGTACCACCACCAGTACCCACGGCCGCCGCGACCTTGCGGTTCATCGTCGGTGGTCCCGCTCGGCGGGATCGGCGCCGTGGTCGCGAGCGACGGGTTGAGCGGCTCGAGGCCCGCGGGCAGCGGATCGACGAGCGCGACGTGGTAACGGCGGTTCTCGTTGACCATGGCGAGCTTGATGCGCACCCGCGCGCCGGCCTTGACGTGCCAGACGCCCTGCGCGTCCCGCGTGACGTCGTTGGGGTTGTCGATGCCCTCGTACGTGCGCTCGACGACGAAGCCGTAGTCGGCCGCGTCGAGCTTGAGCGAGGCCGGCGCGTAGCGCATGCCGATGCGGTAGTAGAGGCGGCCCGCGCCATCCTTGGCGATGGTGAGTGACTGCTTGTCGTGCGCGGCGACGTCCTTCATCGGTACGTTGATCTGGAAGTGGTTGGTGGTGCGGCCGCGGAACGCGAAGTCACCCGCGTAGTCATTGCCGAGCCACACGCGCGCGACGAAGTTCGGCGCCGTCTTCTCGTAGGTCTGGAAGTAGCGATCGAGGGCGAGGAGGGCGAACGTGTTCTCCTGCGTGTTGAGCCAGCGGCCGCCCTTGCGCCCCGCGAGGAGGCCGGTCACGACTTTCGGGATCAGATCGCTCGCCGGCTGCTCCTGGATCAGCGCATCGAGCATGACGGCATCGACGCGGTGGTCGCTGGCGAGGAGGAGATACGCCCCGTCGCCGTAGCTCGTCGTGAAGTTCGCGGCGCCCGCCGTCTCGCTGACCTTGTTGAGCGCATGGCGCAGGATCGCGTCGCGCTCGGACTTGGCGGCGGCGTTGCCGGCGAACGTCGCGAGCAGCCAGCCGTTGGTCTCCATCGTGACCTTCTCGGGGCCACCCGCCTCGCGCAGGATGCGCTGGCCCTTCGCGATGTCGAGATCGTCGATCTGCTTGCGCACGTAGAGGGCGTAGGCACCGATCGCACGCTTGGTGTCGGGCGAGTAGAAGCGATCGGGCATGTGGCTCTCGATGTCCCGCAGGTACGGCTTCGCCTGCTCGAGCAGGTTCGCCGGGATGGCGAAGCCCTTGGCCTTCGCCTTGGCGAGCGCGCTGACGACGTACGCCGTGAGGTACGGCACCGAGTCGTCACCGCGCTCCCAGAACGCGAAGCCACCGTCGCTGTTCTGCATCTCGGTGAGGCGCTTGACGTCGACGGCGACGCTCGCCTCCATCTCCGCGCGCGAAGGGAGCTCCTTGACCTCGAACGCCTCCAGCACGTCGCGGAGCGCGGCGATGCCCATGATGCGGCTCGCGCGCTGCTCCGCGCACTCGAACGGATAGTGGACGAGGTAGATCATCGCGTCCGTCAGGGCTTGGAGATTTGTCGACGCGGTGGTGACCTCGAGGCCACCGAACTGCGTGACCACCTGGCCGGGCAACGCGACAGGCTGCGCGATCGACCTTCGCTCCGTAGTCACATCGCCGCGCCCCCCGGCTGAGCCGGGGCTTGCCGAGCCGTTGTCGATCACGCCGTAGGTCGCGAAGGCTTCCGTGGTGGCCGGGGTCCACACGGGGAGCTCGACCTGGGCCGCATCGGAGTGCTTGCCCGCGGCGGCGACGATCTGGAATCGCGCCGTGCCGGCCATGTCGGCGGCGGCGGGCAGCTGGACGAGGGCGCGATCGTTGGCGGGCACCGTGAACGCGCGGCCGGCGCCGTCGGTGAGAGCGAGGTTGACGGTGGCCACGGCGAGCTCGACCTGCATCGGCGCATCGGTCTGGTTCTGGACGACGACGGGCAGCTGGAACGTGTCGCCGAAGTTGAGGAAGCGCGGCGCGCTCGGGCGCACCATCAGCGGTAGGCGCGCGGTGACGGCGCTCTCGCCCTTGCCGAACTGCTTGTCACCCGCCACGGCGAGGGCGACGACGCGATAGCGCGTGAGGTTGTCGGGCACCGTGACGGGCACGGTCGCGGCACCATTCGCATCGGTGGTCACCGACGGCGAAAACGCGGCCAGCGGGTTGAAGTTCGAGCGCACGGCGACCGGGGCGCCCGGGGCTCCGGCCTGGTCCGGTGCGTCGGGCTTGTTCTCCGCGAACCCGTCGCGGGCAATGGTCGGCTCCGCCGGCTTCTCCGCGCGCCTTCGCGACACCACCGCATTCTCCGCGCGGCCCAGCTTGCCCTCCTCGAGCGCCATCGCGGTGCCGGCCCCGCCGAAGCCATCCCCCTCCGCATCCTCGGGGCCGGACCCGGGCGCAGGGGACGGTGGCGGCGGCGCACCGGCCGTTTGCGTGGCCGGCAGCTTCGCGAGCTTCACGTGCTGGCGCAGGTAGCGGTTATGCGTGTCGCTGCCGCGCTGCGGGTAGAACATGCCGAGCGGATCGGCGAACTGGTGGCCGGTGAGCGAGAGGATCGCCTCGTCGACGACGATCACCGCGACCTCGGCATCGGCGACCGGCTTGCCCTGCGCATCGCGCACGGTGACTGCGAGCGTGGTGGACTCGGCGGGCGCGAGCTTGTCGGCGGCCGGCTTCACCTCGACGGTGAGCGCGCGGTGCTTCGGCGGGATCGGCAGGTTGATCTGGCCGGCGGCGAACGCAGGGCGACGCGGTAGCTTCGGATCCGGCGTACCGTCGTTCCCCGCGCGCTCGGCGGTGCCGGCGAGGTTCACCTGCACGTTGAGGTTCGGCGTCATCGCGTCGGCGATCGGGACATGGATCACCTTGGTCGGCGCATCGAGCGTGATCCGCTCGGTCTTGACGATGCCGCTACGCTGCCACATCACGACGCCCTCGGCCGGATGGAACGGCGCCATCACGAGGAGCTCCGCCGTGTCGCCCGGCTTGTACTCCTTCTTGTCGGGGATCAGCGAGACTTGTTCCAGCTTGACGTCGCGCGACGGCGGGCCCTCACCACCGGCGACCCAGAACGTGATCTGCGACTGGTTGGTGCGGCCCTTGTCATCGACGATCGTCGCCGTGACTTGGTACGAGCCGCCCACCTTGGTCTGGAACGAGCAGCTGGCCTTGTCGGTCGCCATCGTCGCGTCGCAGTGCTGCGGGTCGACCTCCTTCTGCTTGTACACGCCACCCTCGTAGTCCCAATCGAGGCGCACGGCGTCGACGGACATCTTCGCGTTGGTCGCGAGCTTGCCGTCGATGTCGACCGCGACGAGATCGATGTCGAACGGCTGCCCCTTCTCGACGAACGGCTTCTTGGTCTTGATGCCGACGTAGAGCGCGGCGGGGTGCACGACGAGCGCAGTCGACGTCGACCACGCCTGGCGATTGACGTCCATCACCGTCGCCGACGCGGTCACCGACATCGGCACCGACGGCTTCACCGAGAGGTAGTCCATGTGCAGCACGTGCTCGCCCACGGCGTCCGTCTTCGCGGTGTGGTTCCACGACGACTGTCCGGCGCCCGGACCCATGTGGCGGCCACCGAATTCGCCCTCGTCGTACATCGAGTAGCCGCCCCACCACGGCCGCCACGTGCCGAACACGTAGTCATCGCGGTTCGGCGGCGTGAACGTGGTCTCGCTCGCGGTGACGTACCACTGCACCTCGGCACCCGGCAGCGGCGCACCGGTGAAGTACTTCGCGTTGACCGTGACATCACCGCCGCCACCGACGATGAAGGGCCCCGCGCCGGCCGACGACGTTACCTCGAACTCGGGACGCCGGAACTCCTCGATGCGGAACGAGTGATGGTGCGTCCGCGCGCCCAGCGGGCCGACCGCGGTGAGCACCATGTACGCGTGCCCGAGGTTGGGCGTCTTCGGGAGGGTGAGCTTCGTGTCGAACCCGCCGAACGCGTTCACCGTCGTGGTGCCCTTCGCGATCTGTACCCCCTGCGCATCGTTCACGATGTAGTCGATGCGCTCGACGACGCCCTGGAGGCCCGTCACGTCGCCGTTCTTGCCGTAGTCGATGCGGCGCAGCCAGCCCTTGAGCGACACCTCTTCGCCCGGGCGGTACAGCGCGCGATCGTCGGTCACGTACCACTGCAGCTGGACCGGAGGTGTGCGCTTGCTCCAGGCGTCGCCGCCGTACATGTATTCGCTCGCCGGCAACATCGCGACGTCATCTCCCAAGCGGGCGACGAGGAACTGGCGGCGATCGCTCGACGGCGCCGGCGCCTGCATGGTCGCGATGCCCTGCGCGTCGGTCGTCGCCGTGGTGCCTGCGGGACGCAGCTCGACCGTGATGTTGGCGAGCGGCTTGGCGTCGGTGAGCCCGGTCGCGAACACCTGGACGATGTCACCGTCGGCGGCCGCATCGATCGCGAGCTTCGTCGCCTGCACCCACGCGATCCGGCGCTGCCGGCTATCCGGATCGGGCAGCGGCAGCGGCTCGACGACGACGATCACGTGCCCCTTGCCGTTCGCGAGCGCGGGCCCGAGATCGATCTTGGTCTCGGCGACCTGGCTCGTCGCCGGCGCGGTCTTGATCGTCTTGTCGAACGCCAGTGTGCCCGGGAGCGTCGGTGGGTTGGTCTTGTTCCACTGGTTCTGGAGGTAATCGACGTACTTCGGGTAGTCGTTCGGTGTGACCTTGTAGAGCTTCACCGCGAGCTCGGGATAGCTCGTCGTGAACACGTCGTAGCTCGGCGTGGCCGTGGCCGGATCGGCGACGACGAGCCCGGTCGATGCGAAGAACATCGGCTCGTGATCGCCGACGTCGAACGTCTCCGTGATCCCCTTGTCGAGCGTTTGCCCGAACATGTCGAGCAGGCCGGTGGCGATCTTCACCGTGTACTTGGTGCGCGGCTTCCACGTGCCCTGCACGAACAGCATCGTGCCCTGCGCGTAGATCTTCGCGTTTGGCTCCGCGGGCGTGATCTCGATCCACGTGCGGTCGAGCTTCTCCGCGTCGAGCGGGTTGTTGAACCGGAACGCGAATGGATTGCGCGGGCGGCAGTCCTTGTTGTAGCCGCACTCCGCTTCCTCGAGCTTCAGCGGCGGAAACGTGTTGAACGAGAACGTCTGCGCTTCCGTCGTCGTGTTGGGGCCTTCCGCCGACGGCGTCCCGGCGGGGATCGTTACCGTCACCGACGTATCCGCGGGCAGCGGAGACGAGGTGCGGAACGCGAGCCAGCGACCCTCGAGATCCTTCGCGCCCTTCACCATCGGCGCGAGCGTCTTGTCGGCCTCGACCTCGGCCGTGGTCAGCATCTTCAGCGGTTGCTTCGACGACACCTGGAGCTTCGCGAGGACCTTCTGCGCGTCGATCTTTTGGTCGAACAGGATGAACATCGGCACGTCGCGCCGCTGCGGCCCACTGGTCGGCCAGCTCGACACCACCGTCGGCGGCGGCGTCTCGAACGTGAACGACTTCCCCTCGGCGAGCGGTAGGCCGGTCGCGCTCTTGGTGCCCGCCGCCACCTCCACCTTGTAGGTCGTCGCCTGCGGGAACCGGACATCGGGATCGAACACGATCGTGCGGGTGCCGATCCAGCGCCAGCGCCCCTTCGGCGTCGGTGTCAGCGTCACGGGCTGCACCTTCGCGGCGTCCTCCTGCGAGGTGACCGCGACCATCGGCTGCGAGAACGTGACCGAGAGCTCGGGCGCGAGGGGCACCTTGCCCTCGGGCATCCACCGCACCACGCGCACGTCCTTGCTCGTGTCGGCGGGTTTCGGTGGCGTCAGGCGCGACGAGTTCGGCGGTGGAAACTCCGTCGCGATCGTCTGCCCCGCGCGCGGAGGCGGCTGCGAGCCGGGCCGGATCGCGAAGGCGGCGCGGTCCGCGGGGTCGGCCGGCAGTGGCTTCGTGCGCGCGAGCAGCGCCGCGACCTTGGCGTCACCGAGCTTGGTCGCCGCCGCGAGCGTGGCGCGGTCATACGGAGGGGCACCCGCGTTGCCATTCGACAGGCGCATCGCGAGACCGTCCGGGACAGCTGCCGGATCGTTGGCCTTTTTCGTCGAGGGCGGTGGCTCCGACGAGCCCTGCTGCTTCTTACCGCCACATCCGCCGAGCACCACCGCGGCGATCGCCGCGGCCATCCACAACGCGCGTTGAGTCACGGCGCGAGCATGACGCAAAACCTCCGCCGCGCGAGCAAAGATGAAGCGGATTGAAGGAGCAGGCTGTTGTGGCTGGCGTTGCCGCTCGCGGCGTGTAACGCCTCGCCGTGGTTGTCGAACCGCCGGGCTTGATCGCACGCTACCGACCCCGGCGCGCCGACGGCATCGGCGGTGCGCTGCAGTTCAGCAGCGCAAAAGCAATGTTCGCTACCTCACGGCGCTGACGGCGGTCAGCACGGAGTCAGCCGGAGCTTGTTCCTCGATGGGAACCTGGAAGCCCTCGACGTCCCGGAGGGGCTATGAAGACGTCGCGTATCCGATGTTTATCGGCACGGACATCGATGAAGACTCGGTTCACGGCCCGTTCCTGGGACTGATCGATGACGTCCGGTTCTACGACCGAGCGCTCGATCCGGCAGAGTTCGCCGGCCTCGCCGTGCCTTAGTGCACGTCGGTCTTCGCGTTGAACGACAGGCCGTGCTCGATCTCGCAGCCCTCGTCCTCGGCGGGGAACGTCCACTTCGCGGCGGCGGCTTCGATGCACTTGGTCACGCCGGCCGGGACTTCGCCTTCGAGCGACGCGCCGGCGACCGAGCCCGAGGCCTCGATCATGAGCTTCAGCACGGCCGACGACGCGGTGCGCTTGGCCGCGGGGACGCGGAGCCAGCAGTACTCCAGCTCTTCCGAGCGCTCGCGGACGACCTTGCCGACCGCCGACTCGGTGACCGTGCGGGCCGGGCCCTTGTCCGTTTCGGCAACCGCAACCTCGGTCGCGCGGCGGAGGCCCAGGGTGAAGTCCTTGCCGAACTCGCCGGTCACCTTGATGTCCTTCGAGAGGACGATGGGCGACTGCTCGACGGCGGCGGAGGCGACGGCTCTTGGCTTTGATCGTGCTGGCCTTGCGTCGGCCAGGGCGGTGAAGGAGGTGAGGGCGAGAGCGATGGAGGCGAGCTGGATGGTCTTCATGACCAGAACCCATGAGCAGCCCGCATGCCATGTCACGATCTATCTGGTTGCGGGTACTTCAGACGCTGTCGCAACTCGATCTGCCACGGGCTGGGAGTCGCTAGGAACCTCTGTCCCCGGATCAGAACGACCCGCCAATGGAGAACACGACCGGCTGCGTCGTGGGGACGGTACGCGTCGTGGAGGGGGTGGCGGTCTCCTCGAGGTAGTCCTTGTGGAACAGCAGCGGGACCGCAAATCCGATCGCCCCACCGACCAGCGCTCCCGTGATGACGTCGGTGGCGTAGTGGGCGTCCGCGGCGATGCGGAAGTACCCGGTGGCCACCGCCAGGGCGCCCCCGCCGATCCACAGGGCGGTCTCGGTGCTGTAGCCCCGGAGGTGGGCGACCGTTCCGGAGGAAGTCACCATGGCGAACGCGAGCGCGGTATGGCCGGAGAAGAACGACGTGTCCTCGTCATTCTTGGCTCGCGTGCTCACCCCACCCAGCGCGGCATAGGGGCGCTTGCGAGCGAAGATGATCTTGACGGTTTGGTTGATCACCCCCGTCACGATGCCGGCCTGGAGCACGGGGATGGTGTCATCGAACCACTGCCCGGCGCTGGGATCATCCGCGGTGCTGCCGATCAAAAGGCCGGTGGCGAGCAGCGGGTTGCCGAGGTACCCGGTCAGGTTGCTGAGCTTGTTCGCGAGGGGGACGTTCTCCGGCTTCCAGACGAGCGCGTTGCGCACGGCGAGGTCGAACCGGTTCGTCGCGCACCACCGGCAGTGGTCGGGGCTGACCGCATCTTTGAGCCCGAGCTCGAGCACCAGATAGAACGTTCCGCCTGCGGCCACGGGGGCGAGCTGGACGAGCCGGTCCCCGGTCGTGCGTTCTTCCGCGCGTGCGCCACGAGAGGCCAGCACTGCCACCAGCGTGAGCAACCACCTACGCGACATCAATGCGAACGATACCGCGCCGTTCATGCGATCAGCTACGATAGACCCGCAGTATGGCCCATGACGCGGAGATCACGGGCTACCTCTTCAAGCACGCGCGCGACATCATCCTCGTGGTCTGCGCGCGCACGGGGATCATCATCGACGCGAACCCCGCGGCCGAGGAGGCCTACCAGTACACGCGGGACGGGCTGCTGGCGCGCACCATCTACGACCTCCGGTTCGAGCTCGGTCCCGCGATCACCGAGCTGGCGCCGCGCGCGATGTCGACGGGGCTGCTGATCGAGACCGTGCACAAGCGCAGCGATGGGACCTCGTTTCCCGTCGAGGTCAGTGCGCGCGGCGAGACACTGGCGGCGGGGCCCGCGCTGTTCTGCATCATCCGCGACATCAGCGAGCGCAAGCGGTTCGAGACCGAGCGCGAGGAGCTCTTGCTCGCGACGCAGCGCGCGCTTGCGGTGCGCGACGAATTCCTGGTGATCGCGTCGCACGAGCTGCGCGCACCGGTCACCAACATCAGCCTCCAGCTGCAGCAGCTTTCGCGCCTGATCGAGCGGGGGACGGTGCGCGCCGCGCTGCGCGTCGTCGGCGAGGCGGTGTACGGCGAGGCAGGGCGGCTGGCGTCACTGATCGATGCGCTGCTCGACGCGCAAGCGGTCAAGGGCCAGCTCGTGCTCGAGCGCACGGACGTCGAGCTTTCGGCGCTGGTGGGCGACGTGGTGGACAGGCTGCGCTCGCGCGCCGAGCAGGCGGGTTCGGAGCTCGTCGTCGACGTTCCCGCGATTCACGGGCGGTGGGACCGGATGCGCATCGATCAGGTCGTGAGCAACTTGCTCACCAACGCGATCAAGTACGGCCGCGGGCGCCCGGTGCGCGTGATCGGCAGCGTCGACGGCCCCTACGCGCGCATCGAGATCTCCGACGAGGGCATCGGCATCTCGCAGGAGGACGTCGACCGCATCTTCGGCAAGTTCGAGCGCGCGGTGCCGTCGCAGTACGGTGGGCTCGGGCTCGGGCTGTTCATCGCGCGCCAGATCGTCGAGGCGCACGACGGCGTCATTCAGGTGCACAGCGTCCCTGGCATCGGCTCGACGTTCCGGGTGCTGCTGCCGCGCGCCTGATCGCGCAGGCGACTACTTTTGCGGCTTGTGCGCGAGGCGCTTGGTCGTGCCGTCCTCGAGCTGGACGTCGATCGTCGAGCTGCTCGCCGCGATGACCACGAGCTTGCCGAACTTCACGTGCGTGAGCTCCTGGCCCACGACGAAGCTGCCGCTCGCCGAGTACGGCACCGGCCCATTCGGCGTGGGCGGGGCGGTCACCGGTGCGGGCTCGAGCACCCTGCGGATCGCGCTCAGGAGATTGCGTCGCTGCTCGGGCTGACGATGGTACTCGGCGATCAGCTGGATGCGCGCGAGCAGCTCTTCTTCGATCGACGAGAACGCGTCCCAGATGTGCGCGTTGTCCTTCGCCCCGACCGCCCAGGCACACGCGCGCGCGGCCTCGGGGATGCGGTGGTCATAGCCGAAGGTCTCGTTACGCGCGGCGGTGCAGTTCTTCGCAGCTTCCTTCGCCGCCGCGATCGCGTCGTTGCTCTTGGTCGCGAGCCACGCCTCGGTCGCTTCGAGCGCCTGCTGGGGCCGGCGGTCGTCGGGGCGTTTGCTCTCCCACTCCGGCAGGATCAACCTCCGCGTCGCTTCGATCGCCGCGCGCAACAGCAGGTCGCGATCCTGATCGTCGAGGTTGGCCGCCCACGCCGTGACCGGCAGGCCTTTCACGGTATCGCCGCGGATCGCGGCAAGCCTTTCGAACTTGTCTTGCAGCACCGTGCTCCGAATCTACACCCGCGTAGGATGACGCGCATGACCATCCACGTCCGAGGGGTGCGAGTTCCAGGTCTGCTGTACGGGACGGCGTGGAAGGAGGACGCGACCGCGGAGTGTGTCATCCGCGCACTGGACGCAGGCTTTCGTGGCATCGACACCGCCAATCAACGAAAGCACTATGATGAAGCCGGCGTCGGGGCGGGCCTCGCGAGCAAGTTGCGCGAAGGCTTCGTGCGGCGCGACGAGCTCTTCCTGCAGACCAAGTTCACCTATCGCGACGGTCAGGACGATCGCCTTCCGTACGACCCCACAGCCTCGATCCGCGACCAGGTCGCCCAATCCTTCGCGAGCTCGCTCGAGCACCTGGGTGTCGACGTGATCGACAGCCTCGTCCTTCACGGCCCGTCCCAGGGCGGAACGCTCGGGCCCGACGATCACGAAGCGTGGCGCGCGATGGAGCGCCTCGCCGACAGCGGTCGGGTGCGCCTGCTCGGTGCGAGCAACATGAGCGCCACGCAGGTCGAGCAGCTGATCGAGCTTGCGCGCATCGCGCCCGCGTTCATCCAGAACCGCTGCTATGCCGACCGCGGCTGGGACCGCGAGGTCCGCGAGCTGTGCATGCAGCACGACATCGTCTATCAGGGCTTCTCGCTCCTCACCGCCAATCGGCACGTCACGGCGAGCCGCAAGGTTCAGGCGATTGCAGCGCGTCATCGCAAGACGGCGCAGCAGGTCGTGTTCCGGTTCAGCCAACAGCTCGGCATGCTCCCACTCACCGGCACCACCGACGCGGCCCACATGCGCCAGGACCTCGACATCCTCGACTTCGACCTCGACGCCGAGGAGCTGGGCATCATCGCGCGCGGCGGGCGTTAGGGTCGGACCCTACTTGCACAACTTGCCTCGGTCCTAGTGAACCAGGAGGCCGCGGGGCAACGACAGGTCGTCCTTGGCTTCGCTCATCGGGACCTTCAGCGCCGCGATGCTCTTGAACGCCGCCTCGTCGATCAGCGTGCCGCGCTCGGGGATGCGCATGCCCGACGGCCCCAGCTCGGGCACGAACAGCAGCGCCTTTGCCGCGCCATTGTAGCCGAGCTGCACGAGCGCGTCGGGCTCGAACCTCGTGCACTCCTTCTCGCAGCAGAAGAAGGACTTGGTCACCCGATAGAAGCCCTCGGGCGGCAGCGGCTGGAGCGCCTTGGCCGGGTCGACGTCGGGCGGCAGCGTGGTGCCGTTCTGCGAGAACGTCGCGCGATTGTGCGTCCACCGCTCGGGGAAGTACACGCCCGGGCCCGGGTTGCCATGGTTGTGGAAGTAGACGAAGCGGCCGGCCTCGACGTTTCCGATCGGCTGCAAGGTCCGGTAGATGCCACAGGGAGGGAGCTCGTTCGCCATCGGACACAATCATGCGGCGCGAACGCCCCGACGGCTAGCCTCCGAGCGGCAGTAACGCACGTCGTGACGTACGAGCGCCTGCGCGAGCTGCACACGAAGCGACAGCTGGACGCGTGCTTCTCGAACCACGGACTGCGAGCACGATTTCTACGGGCGGCGTATGGAAACGGCCTCTCGCTGCGAGTGAAAGTAGGTCTACCAATGGCTTCCAAAGGTTCAGCCGCTGACGCCGCCGCCGACGAGTTGCGCGCTTTCGGCATGCAGTACCCGGGCGCGCATCGCAAGAGCCCCTGGCCCGGCCACGACGACCTCGCCGTGAAGGACAAGACCTTCGCGTACCTGAACGCCAGGGGCGAACCGTTCAAGATCAGCTGCAAGCTGCCGCAAAACGCCGAGGTCGCGCTGATGCTCCCTTTCTGCGAGCCCACGCCCTATGGCCTCGGCAAGAGCGGGTGGGTCACGGCGACGCCGCCGCCCGGGAAACCGATCCCCGTCGAGATGTTCAAGGAATGGATCGACGAGAGCTACCGCGCGCAGGCCCCCAAGGCGCTGCTCAAGCAGCTCGAGGGGGCGCCGGCGGCCACGGCGAAGAAGCCTGTAGCGAAGAAGCCTGCAGCGAAGAAGCCGGTAGCCAAGAAGAAGCCTGCGGCGAAGAAGAAGTAGGGCGCCATGGCCCTCGAGGCGCGGGCCGGATCGTCGGTAGGGGCACGAAGGCGGAGTCACTTTCCTACCGGGACTTCGAGGCGCCTGGGACTTCACGCCGGGCGTCACGGACTCGCGGTACTTCCGGCCCGGCCGATCTACGCGGACTCCCACGCGTGAACATGGATTGAAAATATGGGGACCCATACTATGATCCCCATATGAAGACCACGATCGAGCTCGCCGATGGACTCCTGAAAGAGCTGAAGCGTGTGGCCGAGGAGCGGGGCACGACGTTGCGCGCGCTGCTCGAGGAGGGTGCGCGGTTGGTGCTCGAGCGCCAGCCACCGAAGCAACCGTTCAGGCTGCGCGATGCCAGCGTCGCTGGTCGAGGGCTCCAGGCGGGGATGCACGACGGTGACTGGGAGCAACTACGCGGGATGATCTACGGCGAGGAGGAGGGTCACGGCGGGGGGAAGCTCGCGAAATGATCGCCGTCGATACGAACATCCTCGTCTACGCGCACCGCGCCGATTCGCGATTCCATGCGCAAGCGCGCGAGGTCGTGCGCATGCTCGCCGAGACACAACCATGGGCGATCCCGTGGCCATGCTTGTACGAGCTCTACGCCACCGTGACTCACCCACGGCGCTACGCACCGCCGTCGACGCCCGAACAAGCGCTCGCGCAGATCGACGCCTGGCGGGAATCGCCGTTCCTGCGGATTCTCGGCGAAAACGAGGCCGGATGGACGACGCTGCGTGCGTTGATCGTCGCGAGTCACCCGGTCGGGCCGCAGATCCACGACGCCCGTATCGCCGCACTGTGTCTGCAACACGGCGTCGTGGAGCTGTGGACGATGGACCGCGACTTCTCGCGCTATCCCCAGCTGCGGACGGTGAATCCGCTTATTTCACGCGCCAACGAACCGCGCGCCCGGTACGGCAAGCCGGCGTTCTTCGTGGAGCCCCCTCGCAAAGCGGGCAAACGACGCGACGCCCGCGCGCGATAGGTGGCGGCCGTGATGCAACGCTACAGGTCGGTGCCGCAGCCGTTGTTCGCGCAGTCGCACCCCTTGGGCGCGGTGCACATCTGCACGATCTCGCCGGTCTCGTAGAAGCGCTTCATCATGTCGACGGTGAGCGTCTTGTTGCGGATGCCGCCGTGCACCGAGTTCTCGGGCGGCGCCACGTTGGTGTCGGGGATCGTTCCGCCGAGGCCGAAGTCGTAAATGACGAGGCCGCTCTGCACGGGGCCGGCCGTTCCCTCGAGGCCCTGCGGCACGTACGGCGACGGCGTGAGGACCTTGATGTCCTTCATCGTGCGCGCCTGATACTCGGTGCCGAGGTTCGAGACTTCGTCGTCGGCGATCGCCATCTGCATGAACACCTGCTTGGGCGGCGTGTCGGGGAAGCCACCGTCGGTGATCACGTCGGCGACGGCGGTCGGCTCCGTGCGGTCCCACCAGTTCTGTAGCAGGTTGATCATGAACGTCGCGTCGAATGCATCCGGGTACGCGCCGATCAGCGTCGTGTGGTACTGCGGCCAGTCGAGCGAGCGCTCGAGGAGGAGCGAGTAGTTGATCGCACCGACCTGCAGGACGCAGCGCTTGATGACCGGATCGATCGCGCACACCGTCGTGCCCATGATCCCGCCCTGCGAGATGCCGTACCAGAAGATCTGGTTCGGGTCGACGAGCGTGCCACCGCCGTCCTTGATGAACAGCTCGGTGGCCATCGGACCGCGCGCGATCTGCACGAGCGCGATGTGGTTCATCATGCCCTGCACGAGCGTCTCGAACACGGCGTGGCCGTTGTTGCCGTCGTTGAGGGCGAGCACGACGTTCGGCACGTCGGGCGACGCCATGCCGCGCATGTCGGTACCGATCACGATCGCGCACAGGGCGGCGCCGATGTGACGCGGGCCCGAGCTGCCCGCCTGCGCGCCCGTCCCGAGGAGGCCGTGGCCGTAGATGATGACCGGTACCGGCGCTTGCGCAGTCAGCGCACACTGCGGCACGAGCGCGGTGAACGGCGCGCGGTAGAAGCCGTCGGCGACCGGCTTGCCGTCGGCATCGCGGTTCAACCTGGTGCCCGGGATCGAGACGTTGTTGCCGGAGAGGCAGCCGGGATTGTTGTTGCCGCAGACGAGGAGGTTGGGGACGTCGAACGTGCCCTTGATCTCGCGCACGTAGCGGGTATCGCCGGGCGTGGTGTCCGAGTCGACGGTGAAGTCGAGGTTGGCGCCGTTGGTGCCCGCCGCGGCGAGCGTCGCCGTGCGCGCGTGAAGGAGGTCGAACTGGCGATCTTCCTTCGAGCGCGTGGTGAAGTCCCACGCGACGACGAGGTCGGTCTTGGCGACGCCCTTCGCCTCGAGGGCGCTGAAGATCTCGGGATAGTGGCCGCGGACCTTTTCGAGCAGCAGGTGCGTGGTGGTCTCGCCATCGAGGATCGCCTGGAAGCCCTCGCTGATCGGCAGCTCGCCGCCGCCCTTGGCCTTGAGCGTCTTCTTGATCGCGACCGCGTAGCGATGGCCCGCGGCGAGCATCTTCGACGAGCGGATGAACAGCGCCTGGCTCGCGGGCGTGTCGGCGGCCGGCGTATCGAGCTCCGCGAAGTGCTCGACCAACTCGCCGGTCGTCATGTCGAGGAGCACCGTCGGACTGTCCGCGGTGAGGCTCTTCGCGAGCTCCTTGAAGTGGACGAGGTTGCTGTCGTCGACCCCCGTGTCGAAGACAACGAGGATCGGCGCGGCCGGCGAGTACCCGTCCTGACGGTTGTAGACCGCAGGGTCGACCGCGATGCCGTCGACGTTGGTCGGCAGCGCGCCGGGGACGATCGCGAGCTTTTTGCCCGTGGGCGTGCTCGCGTCGTCGATCTCGTAGACCGAGGACGGCCACGGCGTCGCACACTTCGCGCCGCCAAGCGGGTTGCACTGACTGGGGGTGGACAGCTCGAGGTCACCACCACAGGCGACCAGCAACACCGTCGAGGAGAGCAGCAAGCTACGCATCGGCGACGGACACTAGGCCCACGGTTCACCGGGGACAAGTGCGATCCAGCCACGGCAGCAACTAACTGCCTAGCCACCTGATGGATCCGGACACGGCAGTCTCCGGCTACCCCGGTGGCCATCGATCAGTAACTCCGCGAGACGACAAGGCTATTTTCGTCGCAGATCTGGCACCGAAGTTGATCTACGTCGAGCCAGCCATGCAACGCCTGCTCATCTCCGCCGTCCTCGCCTCTGCAACCCTCGTCACGCCGAAGCTCGCGAGCGCCGACACGTGCTCGTCGGCCAAGGTGATGGTCGTGCTCGACAAGTCGAGCTCGATGGTCACCGGCAGTATCGCCGGCGTGACCAAGTGGCAGATCGCCGTCGACGGTCTCGGGCAGGTGCTCAACGCGTATCAAGATCAGGCCGAGTTCGGTCTGATGACGTTCCCCCAGCCGAGCGCGTGTGGCCCCGGGGCCCTCGACGTCACGCCGGCGAAGAACAACCGCACGTCGATCCTCGACGTGCTGAGCACCCCGCCGCCGAACGCGGGCAACTACACCCCGATCGCGCAGACCCTCGAGGTCGCGGCCGAAGAGCCGTCGCTCGCCACCACGGTGGACGGCGCGCGCCACGTCATCCTCATCACCGACGGCTGGCAGTGGTGCTCGCCGTATGACCCGGCGACCCGCTTCGACGGCACCGCCGCCGCCGAGACCCTCGCTGCCCAGGGCGTGACCACGTGGGTGGTCGGCTTCGGTGGAGAGGTCGACACCCTCGCCCTCAACCGCATGGCGGTCGCTGCAGGGACCGCGCGCGCGGGCTGCAACGTGGCCAGCTCGGATCCGGCCGCGGCTGACAACTGCTACTTCCAGGTCGACGACGCCGCGGGCCTCGTTGCCGCGCTCAGCTCGATCGCTGGTTCGATTTCGGCCGAGACCTGCGACGGCGTGGACAACGACTGCGACGGTCAGATCGACGAGGACCTCGTGCGCAGCTGCACCGAAGCGTGCGGCGTCGGCGAACAGGTCTGCTCGAACGGCTCGTGGGGTGCGTGCGACGCACCGTCGGCATCGGTCGAGACCTGCGACGGCGTGGACAACGACTGCGACGGCGACGTCGACGAGCCGGGCCCCGGCCTCTGCGATACCGGCGAGGTCTGCATGGCCGGCGAGTGCCAGCCGCCGAACGAGGGCGAGCCGGACGACGACGGCCTCGGTGCCGCCAACGCGGGTTGCTGCCAGGCCTCGGGCCCCGACGCCTCCAACCTGGCGCCGTTCTTCGCGACCGCGCTGGTGCTCCTCGGCCGCCGCCGTCGCCGCAGCAAGTAGCGCTCCCCGTCACCGATGAAAAGCGCGCGGTCATTCCGCGCGCTTTCTGCGTTTCGGATCTATCGACACACTCGGTGAGGCGGTGCAGGAGATCGCGAAGCTCTCCGAAGGTGCGCTGGATCGACGTCCAACAGCGGCCGCGTGGGAAGCGCTCATCCTTGCTGTTCTCGGTGCCGAGCTACCCGAGCCTCAGCTCGCCGCGGACGGGGACGTCGCAGGGGTTCAGTTGGTACTGCGAGGCGACAGCACCACATAGAGCGTCCAGCGTCGCCTGGACGCGCGCGGCGCTGGTGGTGCTAGGCTGGCTTCATGGTCGCCGCGTCCCCCAAGGTTCCCCCCACGCTCCCCATCGAGCAGCGGATCCTGGTGAACGGCGTCCGCTGGAAGGACTACGTGATCCTTCGCGAAGCCCTCGACACGCCAGGGCTGCGGATGACGTACCTCAAGGGGAGCCTCGAGATCATGAGCCCGTCGCTCGCGCACGAGCGTAACAAGACTGCCATCGCGCGCCTGGTCGAGCTGTATGCGTTCCTGCGGCGCCTGCCGCTCAACGGCTACGGGTCGACCACGTTTCGTCGCGAGGCCAAGGAGCGCGGCGCCGAGCCCGACGAGTGCTACTGCGTGCGCGGCCGCCAGCTCGACGAGGGCGCGTTCCCCGACATCGTGCTCGAGGTGATCGAGACAAGCCCGCTCCTCGACAAGCTCGAGGTCTATCGCGGGTTTGACGTCCCCGAGGTGTGGCTGTTTCGCGACGGCGGGTTCGAGCTGTATCGCCTCGATGGCGATCACTACGTGTCGATCACGCGCAGCGCGCTCCTCCCCGAGATCGACTTTGCGACGATCGCCGAGCTCACCGCGTGGCCGGATCAGCAGGAGGCGCTGTACGAGCTGCAGCGCAGGCTCGGGTAGATCGCGCTATAGATCGCGGCCATGCGTCTTGCGCTCGCTGCTCTCCTCGTAACTCTCTCGACGCCGGCTCGCGCTCAGTCGCCCGGCGTCGATTTCGTTTCGGACGCCAAGGCGCTGCTCGTCGTCGGTGCATGCGCGGAGGGCCCGGCGCCCACCGGCCTCGACGCCAAGGTCTACGCGGCGCACTGCAAGAAGCTGCGCGCCTCCCAGGCCAGCTACAAGACCAGCTGGCTCGCGCCCGCGCGCACGTTCTTCGCGGCGAACGTGCCCGCGACGATTCCCAAGACGGTCGTGTACCCGTTCGCCGGCGGTGACCTCGGTACCGCGCTCGCCGTGTTCCCCGACGCGGACGAGATCACGACGCTGTCGCTCGAGCCCGCGGGGGATCCGCGCGCGCTGACACGGCTCAAGCCGGACCAGGTGAAGACGGCGCTGGTCACCGTCGAGAAGGAGCTGTCGTCGCTGTACAAGGCGAACTACTCCGTCACGATGAACATGATCGGCGCGATGCGCGGCGCGAAGCTGCCGACGCAGCTGATCTTTGGCTTGTCGGCGCTGTCGCTCAACGGCTACGAGCCGACGTCGATGCGCTACTTCACCGTCGCCGACGACGGCAAGCTGCAGTATTTGACCGAGGCAGACGTCGCGGCCGCCGAGGCGATCAAGGACACCGGCAAGCGCAACATGGCGTTCGCGAATGTCGAGCTCCGGTTCAAGAAGCCGGGGGCGTCGCGCGAGCAGGTGTATCGCCACATCGTCGCGAACCTCGATGATCCGCACCTCGCCAAGTCGCCGGGCGCGCTCAGGCACCTGCAGGCGAAGGGAAAGGTCGCCGGCATGACGAAGGCCGCGAGCTATCTGCTCTCGTTCGGCGAGTTCAAGACCATGCGCCAGTACGTGATCGACAACGTCGCCTGGATGGTCTCGGACACGACCGGGCTGCCGCCCGCGTACGGCACGCCTGCGGGCTTCGAGTACGAAACCCACGGAACGTTCGAGCGCTCCAACATGGGGGCCGGATCGAGCGTGACGCCCGCCTGGCGCGCGATGTGGGCCGCGCAGCCCAAGCGCCCGCTCCCTTTTCGGTTTGGCTACCCCGACGGGAAGTGGCGCGGTCACCTCGTCATCATGAAGCGTGCGAAGTAGCGCTACTCGACCGGCTGCGCCTTCATGCGGCGCTTCGCTCGGCGGGCACCGCGCTTGACCTTGCGGGACGCGCGATTCGCCGCGCCTTCGATCTCGCCCTTCGTTTCTTGTGCCTTGCCCTCGGCGACGCGCGCGCGATTGCCGGTCAGCTTGCCCTGTACCTGCTTTGCCTTGCCTTGAATCTTGTCCTTGATCTCGCCCATGACGTTCTCCTTTGAGCTGATCGGGCGGAGTGCATCGCGCGTGCCGCAGCTGTTTCCGACGAGAACGGTGCTTTCAGCGCATGACGACGAGCGTTCGCGTCACGCCGTGCGGTGGTCACCCTGCCGGGTTCCTGACGACGACATAGCTGACGTCACTGCCGCTGTATTGCGGCTGGTAGTAGACGCCACCGCAATTGTAGTAGGGCGTGCCGGCGTAGTAGTAGGTGCCGCAACCGCTCGGCAATGAATATGCGATCGAGCCGATGGCGGCGGCGGTGAGGCCTGCGGCCGCGCCATAGGCGACGCCGCGTGCGATCGGGGCGCCGTAGTAGCCGCCGCGGTAGCCGTAGCCGCCGCCGTAATAGCCGCCGCGGTAGCCGTAGTGCCCGTAATCGCCGTTGATGTTGACGTCGCGGTTCACGTTCCGGTTCACGTTCCGGTTCACGTTGGTATTGGAGAAGTTTCGGTTACTCACCGAGCGGTTGTAGCTGCCGCGGTTGTAGCCGCCGCTCGGACGACTGACGCTCGTCCGTGCGCCACCGCCGTGGAAGCCGCCGCCGCGGGCGCCCATGCTCGCGCCGCCGCCGCGGAAGCCGCCGCCTCCGCGTCCTCCGCGCGCCTCGGCAACGCCTGCCGCGAGTGTGAAGATGGCGAGTACCAAGAGACCGTGTTTGGTGTGTGTCGGTGACATGGTGTTCCTCTTAGCGGCGCGCGCTTTGGGTGGGCGTGCCGATCTCCGCGATGGCGATCTGGTGGCTGCCCTTGGGCGGCACGAACGCGAAGCGCGAGGCGTCCGTGTGCGTGTCGAGTTGCCAGCTCATGTTGATCTCGTGCGCTGGGCGCGAGGGGTCGTCGGTGGTCGTCAGCACCAGCTTGCGCGGAAGGGGTTGTGCGCCGCGCTGGATCCAGATCTGCCAGTCGACACCTTCTTGCCGGAACGCGTACTGGTCGGTGAGAACGCCGTCGATCGTCGAGGGCCCGACGTATTTCGCGGCCTCGATATCGCTGAAGTCGGGATGCGCACTACCCCAGCGGAACAGATCGACGAGGGGCAGCGCCAGACCGAACCGGAGCTCGAGCTCGTCGGCGAGCTTGCCGATCGTCGGGGGCGCCTCGACCCGCGAGTAGTAGCCGAGCTTCGGACTGAACACGGTGAACGTGTTGCCGTCGTAGAAGAACTCGCGCTCCTTACGATCGCCGACGACCTTGGCGTACAGACGATTCGGACGTTGCGCGTCGATCTCGCCTTTCGCCTCGCGTCGCAGTAGCTGCCCGTCGGCCGTGACGTAATCGGTCTCGGTCGTCGTGCGAATCGCGAAGTTTTCCTGCGCCATCAAGAACGCCCCCATTCGACATAACGCGGAGATCGCGCGCTGATCGATGGGAGGAGGCTTCTGGGGTTCGGCCACCGCGACGCCGGTAGCCAGAACAGCAGCGAATACACCTAGCGTGAACGTGCGGGCGTCTCTCATTGCAAAGCTCCGGGGAGTTCGCTTCGAGACACATGCACGTCACATGCGCGCTACAGCCCGAGAGCCTTCGACACCCGCTTGATCGCCTCGTGCTCGTGCCCCGAGAGCTTACCGTCGGCGGAGGCCGCGTCGAGGAGCATCTCGACCAGCTCCTCCTTCTCCTCGATCGAGAGCGCGCTCACGAGCGGCTCTGCCTCGTCCCAGCTTTCGAGATCGATGACGCGCTGGCGCTCGGCGTCGGAGAGGCTGAAGCGCGTCATCAGCGCGGCGAGGAAGCTGCGCTCGTCCTCGGTGACCATACCGTCGGCCACCAGCACCTTGGACACGAGCAAGCACTTCGCCATATTCGCGTTCATCCCGCGCATCGTATCGCAGTAGAATAGGGTCTATGCGGTGGATCATTGGCTCGATCATCCTGGCGGGGTGCGGTGGTGGCGGTAGCAGCTCCGATGATGCAGGTGGAGTCCCGAAGGACGGCGATGCGCTCGACGTGTCGCTCGACGGCCGGATCTCGGTCACGTCGATCACCACCCCGGCCGGCGTGATGGCGGGTGACAACAACTACCGGATCTGGGGCCAGCAGAGCCTGCGCATCGCGCCTGTGTTCACGGTCCCGATCTCCGATGGCTCGACGCTGGTCGGCTACACCACGGGTGGCGCGGCCACCGCCAACGTCGCGCGGCTCGACACATCCGATCAGCTCGTCGAGACCTACAACCTCGGTGCCGGCACGCTGCGTGGTCTCGCCGCTGAGCCCGATGGTCACTTCGCGGCGCTGTTGTGGGACGGCGACCAGACGCTGCGCGTGGTGCGCTACGACGCCGACGGCAGCAATGCACGCGTGACCACGCTGTCCGATGCGCTCGCCGCGCCGACCGACTTCAACATCGGCGAGAGTCGCCTCGAATACGGCGACGGCAAGTATGGAGCCTACTATCACGTGCACGGCATCTCGGGCTTCGCGAACGGCCACGAGGGCGATCAGTTGATGTGGGTGAACGCCGCGACGGGGGCGCAGACCACGGGCTGGCAGTGGGGCTGCTCGCACAGCATGAGCGAGCTCATCCGCTACGAGGGCGGCAGCAACAAGTTCCTCACCGCGTGTGTGACCGACTGCTTCCCGGGCACGAGCGGCGACTTCAGCACCAACAGCATCGGCGGCGTGTACCTGGACCACGCGCGCAAGGTGCTCGACGTCGACGCGGGCTGCAACGGCAAGGTGGCCGGCGAGCTTGGTGGGCTCGCACCGCATGCGGGCGGCTGGAACCTCGTGTGGAGCTCGCATCAGAACGCCGCGACGCCGGGGCAGAGCTCGTACAACGCGTCGACGATGAACCAGGACGTCGCGTTTCAGCGCATCGGCACCGACGGCAAGAAGACTGGCGACGTGGTCTGGCTCACGACGACGCCTGGCAACGAGCAGAACACCGCGATCGCGACGTTCAAGCCGTACAAGGACGATCCCGATCGGTTTCTCGTCGGATGGGCGGAGACCGCTGGCGCGTCGCGCGCGTACAAGCTGGCCATCGTCGACGCCGCAGGCGCGTTCTGGGAGCAGCCGCTCGACGTCACGTCGACGCTGAAGTGGGGCGAGCGCGACGATCCGTTCCGCACGCACACCAACGGCGACGTCGTGTGGGCGTGGTTCGAGAGCGCGGGAGCGACGTCGTTCAAGTTCGCCCGGATCTGCTCGGGCAGCTCGGCACAATGTCGGCGGTAGTGATGTATGACCGGGCATGACCACGTTCGAACGCGCGATCGAGCTCGCCCGCGATGGGCATGCTCACGAAGCCGAGCAGCTGCTGCAAGCCGCGATCATCGCGTCGCGTGACGGCACGCCCGCGCGCACGCAGGCGCTGTTCGATCTCGCCAACCTGTTCGTCGCGTGTGGCGATCTGCGGCGCAGCGTGGAGCCGTTACGCATCGCGTGCGCGATGACGTCGGTCGACGACGAGCACGAGAAGGCACGGCTCACCGGCACGATGAACCTCGGCGAGATCCTCGTCCAGCTCGACGAGCTCGACGAAGCGTACGCGGTGCTGTCGGCGGGGCTCGAGGGCCGGCGGGCGTATTACGGCGAGCAGCACGCAGGCTTCGCCTATGGCCTCGAGGCGCTCGCCCAGGTGTTGCGTGCGCGCGGTGAGCTCGAGTCGGCGGTGTTGCACATCAACAAGGCCGTCGACATCTTCTGGGCCGACGGCAACCCGCGCGTCGCCGACGCGTTCGCGACGCGAGCGCCGATCGTGAAGGCGGTGGGCGGCCTGGCGTTCAACCAGCTCGCCGGCCTGCCCGACGAGCTCTACGATCGCGTCGTGCAAGGCGTGCTGTCCGCGCTCGGCATCCCCGCGCCGCTACAGCTCGAGGTGTTGCGCGAGCTGGTAACTGCCGCGGCGGCGCGCGAGAGTGCGCGCGCGTGGCTGCCGCAGATCCACGCGGCGATCAGCAACGTCGCGCGCGAGGTGGGGCCCGACGCGGTGCGCGCGCGGATCGAGGCGCTCACCTGGCTGCGCGCGCACTTCGAGGCAACCGGCGACGCCCACCAGGCGCTCAGCGCCGTGCTCGCGCTCGTGATGGCCGAGGAGGATGCGGGCAACCTGGCCGGTGCCGAGGCGCACCTCGTCGACGCCGAAGCGCGCGCGACCAAGATCGGTGATCCGGGCCAGCGGGCACGCGTGGGTCGCAACCACGGCTTGTTCCTGTCGCAGCACGGTCGCAAGGCCGAAGCGCGTGTGCGCCTCGAGGCGGCGCTCGTCGATGCCCGCGCATCGGGCGATGACGAGGAGGTCGGCCGCACGGCGATCGCGCAGGGGATTCTCGTCCAGCACCTCGGCGAGCTCGCCATTGCATTGCCGCTGCTCGACGAGGGCATCGCCGCGCTGCCGCTCGATCACGCCGACGCACTCATGGGGCGCAGCCATCGCCTCGCGATCAAGAACGGCGGCACGTGTGGGTGCGGCGACATGGGCGGGGCGATGTCCGACGTCGTGCGCGAGCTCGTGCGCGATGCCGTGCCGCCCGATCTGATCGGCGAGCTCGAGATCGCGTTGCCCGAGGACGGATCACCGAACGTGAACGTGAAGCTCACGCGCGAACCCACCGACGACGAGCTCGAGGCGCTGAATAGCGCGATCAACTTCGCCGTCGTGCAGCTGCGGAAGAGCATCCGCACGCGCGGCTTGTCGAGCTAACTGCTCGCAGCTGACCGAGGCCCAGCCGTCGCTGTAGCCCGCGTCGTAGCCGGCATCCCAGCCCGGCGCCCAGCCGTCGTCCCAGCCGTCCGCGTAGCCACGGTCGTACGCGCTCGCGTAACAGCTCGCGTACGCCTCGCCGTACGACGCGACGTAGCCGTCGTGATAGCCGTCGTCCCAGCCTGCCGCGTAGCCAGCCGCGGTGCCGTCGTCCTTGCCGCGCGCGTACGCGGGCTCGTAGGCGGTCGTGAAGCCCGCCTGGTACGCAGGGTTGGCGCGCTTGCCGGCGAGGAAGCCACGCTCCTCGGAAGACCGATCGATCACCTCGTCGTAGCCGCGCGCGTAACACACGCGCTTGTCCTCGGGATCGGCGTCATCCTGCTCGGTCGCGGCAGGCGCTGTGGTCGCGCGCGGGGCGAAGCCCGCAAAGCACGCGTCATCGCCAGCATCGGCGCCCTCGGCCCAACCCGCGGCGTAGCCCTCGTCGCTGCCGGCGCTGTAGGCGTCGGCGTAGCCATCGGCGTCGCCGTCGGAGAGGCCGTCCGCAGTGCCATCGTTGCACGCGTCGGGATCGTTCGCGCCGTCGGACGCGCCGAGCCCATACGCCGCGGCATAGCCGGCGTCGTAGCCGAAGTAGCTGTCGTAGCCGGCGGTCCAGCCATCGCGATACCCCGCATCCGCGCCGTCGTACGCGCCGTCCTCGTGGGTCAGCGCCAGCCCACGCGCCTTGCCACGCGCGAACGCCGCGTCGTTGTCGGCCGCCGCCTGAGACTCGCCCCGCAGGTACTCCGCTTCGAGCGGACCGTTGTCGAAGCAATCCGGCCCGAAGCAGCCGGGAGCCAGTGCGACCACCGCGGCCAGGAGGAGCGAACGCAGCACGAGATGCCCTCTGTGCAAGCCGAGGTCCGAGACGCGGCGTGATAAGCGCGCGATCCCTCGACGAGGTCTCGAGAGGAACGTGTGGCGCAGAGACGACAGTTCTGCGAGATCCGCAGCTCCAGGGCGTGTGCTACCAAAGGCGGCATGTGCCGCAACATCCGCCAGCTGTTCAACTTCGAGCCGCCCGCGACCGATGAAGAGGTGGAGGCCGCGGCGCTACAGTTCGTCCGCAAGGTCAGCGGCACGCGCGCGCCGAGTGGGAAGAACCAAGCGAAGTTCGATCGTGCCGTGCGTGGCATCGCGAAGCTGACGCGGGAGCTGGTGGATTCACTCGAGACCACGTCACCGCCGAAGAACCGCGAGAAGGAGGCGCGTAAGGCACGCGCGCGCAACGCCGAGCGCTTCGGGTAGGCTAGAGGCCATGACGGTTCGCGCCGAAGACCTCGCCCGCATGACGGTGCTCGATGCCAACCGCAAGGCCGTCGAGCTCGGAACCTTGTGGAAGGACCGCACGGCCGTCCTCGTGTTCATTCGCCACTTCGGTTGAATTCACTGCCGCGAGCACGTGGTGCAGTTGCACCGGAGCATCCACGCGATCCACGCCGCAGGTGCGGAGTTGATCGTGATCGGCAATGGCAGCCCGAGCTTCATCGACGGCTTCCGCGAGCAGACACACTACGACGGGGCCGTGTACACGGATCCCTCGCTCGAGGTGTTCAAGGCGGCCGAGCTCAAGCGCAGCGTCGCCCGCACTCTCGATCCACGCAGCCTCGGCAAGGCGTTCAAGGCGCTCGCCGGCGGGCAGCGGCAGGGCCGCACGCAGGGTGATCCATGGCAGCAGGGTGGCGTTCTCGCGATCGCGCCCGACGGCACCATCAAGTTCGCACATGCCTCGGAGCGCCCGGGCGACAACGCGTCGGGCGCGGCGATCGTGTCCGCTATTTCTTCGCGCTGAGCGCTGCGGCGACGGCCTGGTCGAGCCGGGCGCGCTCGTCGTCGGCCAGCATCTGCCGGCACTTCTCGAACCGCGCCAGCGCCGACGCGTTGGTGACGTGGCACTCGATCGCCGCGGCCGCCCATCGGTCGGTGGTGCATGACGAGATGAAGGCTTGTTGCAGCGCGGCCGCGAGCGTAGGCATCTGCGCTTCGAGCGTGGCCTTGTTCGCGGGTGGCGCCTTCGCGAGACTCGCGTCGAGGTACGTCTTCACCGCGGGGCCGAGCGCGTTGCAATCCGGCGGAGGTGCGTTGGGATCCGCGGGCGGAGGCGGAGGCGCTTGGGCGGCAAACAGCGTGGGCCCCACGATCGCGAGAAAGTTGTCGATCTGCTTCCCGGTCGCGGTGAGCTCGACGCGTGTCGTCGTGCCCGACGGCTCGACGCGGCCAACACCTGCGTCACCCTTCTTCAGATACTCCGCGATCGCCGACAGGTTCTTCACTTCGCGCTGCGCGGCCTCCGGCGTCGGGTTCGTGACCGTGCCCTTCAGCACGAGTGGATCGCCGAGCTGCACGCTGCCGGCCACCGTGCGCGCCTCGTCGTGCGTCCGCACCGCGACCGGCGCCGACGTGTCGAGCTCGGAGACCCATGCGGGCACGGCGATCGCGCCCTGGGTGACCTCGGTCTTCCACGTCGAGGGCTCGACGCCCTGGCCATCGCGCGCGACGAGCACCACTTCACCCGACGGCAGGATCGCCGCCGAGGCGATCGAGCGCTCGCCGATCTTCACATCCACGAGGTCACCGTCGAGCTTCAGCTTCATCGGCGTGCTCGCGGCGAGGATCTTCGCGAGGCAGCCCGTGACTTTCTCACGTGGCAAGCCGCTCGCGATCACCGTGAGGTCACCGCCGAGCAGCGGCCCGCGCTTGGCGAGGATCACGTCCTTCGCCTCGGCGAGCACGTCGAGCTGGCACTGCTCGCGCGCGCCCTTCAGCACCATGTCGACACCGCCGAGGGCCGCGCTCGCCAGCTTGTCGTAGTGCGGCCAGGCGCGCACGCGTGGCAGGTCGAGCTTCACCACCAGCTCCGGGTTCGCCGGCAGAAAGCGATAGGCCTGCGACGTGCTTGGCGCGGAGCTCTTCTTGCCGCACGCAGAGAAGAGCGCGAGGATCGCGACGAGGATCCGAACAGCGGACGCGTTCACCCCCCGACCGTCGACGACCCCGCCGCCGATTGCAAGCGGAGGTTGTCCAGCTCGCCCGACTCGATCAACTTCTGCAGGTCGCTGGCGCCTCCGACCAGCGTGCCCTTGACGAACACCATCGGGAACGTAGGCCAGCCCGTCCACATCTTGAGCGCTGTGCGCTTGCGCCACCCGCCGAAGTAGCTGCCGTAGCCGATGTAGTGGAACGGGATGCCCTTCGCGGCGAGCGCGCGGCGTGCCCGCCCGGGGTGCGGATTGATCGCCATGCCGACCACCACGATGTCGTGCGCTGCGATCGCGGCCTTCACTTCCTCGACGATGTCGCGGTGGAGATTCGCGATCTTCTCCCGGATCGCGGTGTGCAGGCGTGGCTCGGGTAGGACATCGCGTGGCATGGCGCCACCGTAGCACTACGCTAGAGCGATGCAGGGGACCGTCCTCGTCATCTCGCCACACCTCGACGATGCCGTGCTCTCGCTCGGTGGCTCGATCGCGGCGTGGACATCGATGGGCACGCGCGTCGTCGTCTGTAGCGTCTACACCACGGGCCCGGCACTCGAGCAGCTCGCGCCCAGCATGCGGAGGTTCGCCGACTACACGACCCGGCGCGCCGAGGACGATGCCGCGTGTGGCGTGGTGGGCGCCGAGGTCCGCCGTCTCGACCAGGTGGAGCGCGCGTTTCGGCCGCCGTTTCTTACCGGCTGGTCGTTCTTCACCACGCCCGACGACCGCGCCGGGTTCTCCACGCTCGCGCGCGTCACCGCGGCCCTCGACGCGCTCGTCTCGCTCGCGCCCGATCACATCCTCGTGCCCCTGGGCATCGGCAACCACATCGATCACGTCGAGGCGATGCTCGCGGCGTGCGACTGGGCTGCAGCTCATGGCTGGCTCGACCGCCTGCGCTTCTACGAGGACTTCTACGCGCTCGCCGGCACCATGCGCCGCAAGCACTTCGTCAGCGCGCTGCATGCATGGCCGCGCTGGCAATCACCGACGCTGCGCGCGCGTCGCCTCGGCGTCGTTCTACGCACGATCGCGCTCGCGCGCCGCGGCCCGCCGATCGAGACCTACCTCGACCCGCTGTTGCGGCACGCGCGGTGGGCTGCGGCGACCGCGGACATCCAGCACACCGAGCAACGCAAGCTCGCGGCGGTCAAGTGTTACGCGTCCCAGACCCGCGCCTTCGGTGGCTACGCAGGGATCGTACGAGCGTTGCGCGCCTATCACGCGTGGTGGGGACGCGCGGAGCCGCTCTGGCGGCCCGATTTGTAGCCGGCTACGCTGTCGCCACCCATGTCGATCGATGCTGATTCCGCGAACGCCGCGCCGCTCGCGCTCGATGCCGATGAGTTTCGCCGCGCTGGCCACGCGCTCGTCGACCGGATCGCCGCTGCGCTCGCGGCACGTCCGCAAGGTCCGGTCACGCCGTCGGAGGCACCCGATGTGGTGCGCGCGGCCCTCGGCGCCGAGCAGGGTCTACCCGCGCAGGGGCGACCGGCGAACGAGCTCCTCGACCGCGCGGCCGAGCTCCTGATGACGCACTCGTTGTTCAACGGGCACCCGCGGTTCTTCGGCTACATCACCTCGTCGCCGGCCCCGATCGGCATGCTCGGCGACATGCTCGCGGCGGCCGTGAACGCGAACGTCGGCAGCTGGCTCCTGGCGCCGATGGCGACGGAGATCGAGGCGCAGACGGTGCGCTGGGTCGCCGAGCTCATCGGCTACGACCCTCGCTGCGGCGGGCTGCTGGTCAGCGGCGGCAACATGGCCAACCTCGTGCCGTTCTGGGCCGCGCGTCGCCACGCCGCGACCTGGGACATCCGGGTCGAAGGCGTCGCCGCTGCGGGCGCGCCACGGCTGCGTGTCTATGCCTCGGTCGAGACGCACACCTGGATCCAGAAGGCCGCGGACCTGGCCGGCCTCGGTACCGATGCGGTGCGCTTCATCCCGACCGATGCGGCGTTTCGCATGAACGTCGCAACCCTACGTCGGACGCTCGACGAGGATCGCGCGCGAGGCGACGTGCCGATGATGGTGGTGGCGACCGCGGGCACGGTGAGCACCGGCGCGGTCGACCCGCTCGCGGAGATCGCCGCCCTCTGTCGCGAGCGCAAGATCTGGTTCCATGTCGACGGTGCGTACGGCGCATTCGCCGTCTGCGTGCCGGGCACGCCCGACGATCTGCGCGCGATCCGCGAGGCGGACTCCGTCGCGATCGATCCGCACAAGTGGCTCTATGCGCCACTGGAGGCAGGCTGCGTCCTCGTGCGCGACGTCGAGCGGCTGCGCGCCGCGTTCGCCTATCACCCGCCGTACTACCACTTCGGCACCGAAGCCCTGAACTACGTCGACCTCGGCCCGCAGAACTCGCGCGGCCTCCGGGCGCTCAAGGTGTGGCTCGGGCTGCAGCACGCCGGCCGCGAGGGCTACGTGCAGATGATCAGCACCAACATCGCGCTCAGCCAGCAGCTGCACCGCGAGGTTCTTGCCCACGCCGAGCTGCAGCCCCTGACCCAGAGCCTGAGCATCACGACGTTCCGCTACGTGCCGGCGGACCTGCGCGCGGGCATCGGCACCGAGAGCGTGGAGAAGCACCTCGACGCGCTCAATCGCGAGCTCCTCGTGCGCATCCAGGCGTCGGGCGAGGCGTTCGTGTCGAACGCGGTCCTCGGCGGAATCTATGCGCTGCGCGCGTGCATCGTGAACTTCCACACGACCCCGCGCGACATCACGATGCTGCCGGAGATCGTGGCGCGCATCGGCCGCGGGATCGATCGCGAGCTGCGCGCGAAGTAACTACGCAAACTGTGCGTGGGCGGCGATCGCCGCCTCGATCGCGGCGTGCTGTTCTGCGGGGATGTCCGCGGCGATCGGTGCCGACGACCGCGCGCGGCGTGCGAGCCAGCTGCGATCGAGCAGCGCATGACCGTCGAGCACGGGGTCGCCGACGACGAGCGCGATCGTGGTCTCTTCCTTGGGTCCCGAGCTGGTGCCACGTGCGACGTGAAAGCCGGCGGCGAGCAGCGACGAACGCAGGGCCGTGGACTTCGAATACGTGAACATCTCGGTCGGTCGGGCGAGGTGAGCGCGGAGCGCGCGGAAGGCGGCGAGCGTCCACATCTCGCCGTCGACCTTCGCCGAGAACGGGTCATAGAAGATGACGTCGGGGCAGGGCTGCGCGGTGAACGCCGCGAGGAAGTCGCCCTCGCACAGCTTCCACGTGAAGCGATCGCGCGTGAACTGCTTGCGCGCGGCGAGCGTGTGCGGGGCCGGGTGGCGAAGGTGGGGGAACAGCTTGCCGTTGGCGAGGGCAAGGGCGAAGGCGTCGAGGTCGCGCTCGAAGCTGATCAATTCGATCGGCGCGTGACCGGGGGCACCGTCGAGCGCGCGCACGAGGGCCATCGCGTTGTGCCCGGCGCCGAGCCCGACGTCCCACACGACGAGGGGCTTGGCGTCTACCTGCGCGCCGCTGCCTGCGGGGCTGCGCGCCCGACCTTCCTCGGCCTTGCCCGTGAGTGCACGGGAGAGCAGGCGTGACTGCGCGATGTAGATCGCGTGAGCCTCGACGTCGGGCGCGTTGACCGAGTGCATGACTTCGCCCGACGCGACGTGCGCGATGCTCGCGAAGCCCTGCGGCGAGGAGCGGATCGTGAATGCGCCGCGCGACGAGCGCTTGCCACCGCCGCGCGGAGGGGGCTCGGGCGGATTGTCTAGATCGCCCTGCACCAGGTGCTCGCGCTCCGCCGCATAGAACGCGGCGAACGTGCCCGCCTCGAGGTGCTCGCGGATCCGCTGCATCAGCGTCAAATAGAAGGCGAGGTTGTGGACCGAGAGCATCCGCCACCCGAGCGGCTCCTCGGCCTTGATCAGGTGATGCAAGAACGAGCGCGAGTAGCGCGCGCATGCATCGCAGCTGCACGCGGGATCGAGCGGCTCGTCGGCGAGCTTGTACACGCCGCGGCGCAGATCGAGGCGCCCCCGCGAGGTGAACGCCTTACCGTGCTGCGCGAGCGCGGTGGGCAGGATGCAGTCGAACATGTCGACGCCGCGGTGCACGGCCTCGAGGATGTCGATCGGCGTGCCCACGCCCATCAGATAGCGTGGGCGGTCCGTGGGCAGGAGCTGTGCGGTGAGCTCCGTCATGTCCTCGCGCTCGGCCTTGGACTCCCCGACGGCGAGACCGCCGATCGCGTAGCCATCGAAGCCGTCGATGTCGGTGAGGGCGGCGGCGCTCTCGCGGCGTAGATCCTCGAAGCACGCGCCCTGCACGATCGCGAACAGCTTGTTCGGACTGTCGCCGCGCGCGACGAGCGATCGCCGCGCCCAGCGGTGCGTGCGGTCCATCGCGACGCGCGCCTGGGCGTGGGTGCTCGTCGACGCGATGCACTGGTCGAACGCCATCATGATGTCGGACCCGATCGTCTTCTGCATCGCGATCGAGCGCTCGGGCGTCAGCACGATCTGCGGGCCACCATCGGGATCGCGGAACGTGGCGCCGTTCTCGTCGAGCTTCACGTCGTGCGTGAGCGAGAACACCTGAAACCCACCCGAGTCGGTGAGCACCGCGCCTGCCCACGACATCCACCGATGCAGGCCACCCATGCGCTCCAGCACCTCGGGCCCCGGCCGCATCAGCAGGTGGTACGTGTTGGCGAGCACGATCCGCGCTCCGAGCTTTTCCACGTCCGCGTGCGACTGTGTACGTACGGTGCCGCGCGTGCCGACCGGCATGAACACCGGGGTCTCGATCACCGCGTGCGCCGTGGTCAGCGTGCCCCGCCGGGCGCGGGACCCCGCCGCTGTCGCATGAACGTCGAACATCGGGGCGGGTTTGTAGCATCGGGCTGCTTCGGTCCCCAACGCCGCTTGCGGAAACCCCGAGCCCACAACACACTCGCAGACGTGCGCGCGCGCCTCGCTCTTCTGGTCGTCCTCACTCTCGCGGGGCTAGCTGTGCCAGCCCCCGCGGGCGCTCAACCTGGGGGGCGCCAGCTCTCGCGTAGCGAATGGCAGCAGCGCCTGGACGAGGTGGATCGGAACTACGAGCAGGTCCAGAAGACCCACTCGAACATCTACACGCAGGGGCCGGTGGTCGAGCTCGTGACGATGGGCGTTGGCGGTCTCATCTGGGAGCGCCACGGGCACATCGCCCTCTGCATCCACGACAACGACCCGCGCGAGGACGATTGCTACAACTACGGCATCGGTGATTTCCGGCACCCGATCGCGATGGCGTCGGGCTTTTTCCGCGCTGCGAACAGCTTCTGGGTCGGCATCCAGAAGCGCGATGACATGTTCGCCACCTACCTGTTCGCGGATCGCACGATCTGGATCCAGCCGTTGCCGCTGACACCGGACCAAGTTCAGGCCGTTCGCGACAAGCTGAATCACGACGTCAAGGAAGAGAACAAGCACTACTCGTACGACCACTTCTGGGACAACTGCACCACGCGCGTGCGCGACGTGATCGATGGTGCCACCGACGGTGCGTTCAAGAAGATGGACTTCAAGACCGACGGGCGCACCTTCCGTGACCTCGCGCGCGAGGGCTTCCACGGCCTCAATAGCTCGTGGCTGCCGCTCCTCATCACCGACATCGCGATGGGCCGCGTCACCGACCAGGTCCCGACCTACTACGAGCGCCTGTTCCTCCCCGACTACCTGCGCGAGGCGGTGGCAACGAAGCCCGAGTGGAAGATCGCGCCGATCGCGGTCTACCAGCGCAAGGGGCCGCTCGCCGTCAAGGAGATCGAGAAGAAGCTCGCCGATGGCGGCCTCTCTGCCGATGAGGAGAAGCAATACAAGGCGCGGCTCGACGACCTTCACGACGAGTCGAGCGGCCGGTTCGGCTTCGCGCTGCTCGTGCTGCTCCTCACCGCACCCGCGTGGGCGACGCGCCTGTGGGGCCGCTTCCAGCGCACGGGCATGGCGGTCGCGCTCGCGCCGGTGCTCCTGTTCGGGACGATCTTCTGGTTCCTCGCGATCATCAGCCCGCTGCCATACGTGCGGTGGAACGAGACCTGCCTGCTCCTGATGCCGTTCGACGCGCTGCTGCTGTTCCTGCCGCAGCCGCGTCGCCAGCTCTACGCGCGCGGCCGCGTCGTGATGCTCGGCCTGTGTGCGCTGCTCATGCTCGTGGGCGTGCTGAAGGCGCCGCTATGGCCCGTGTGGCTGTGGGCACTCGTGCCGAACGCTGTCGTCGGGTTCTGGCCGCGCCGGCTCGAAGCCGAGAAGATCGCGGCCCCGACCGAAGGCGCGGGAGAGATCGTGAAGACGGCGAAGAAGCGCTGACGGGCGCGTCGCGTAACGCTCCTGTTCAGGGGCACGCCGCGGACTCGGCCGCGGGCGCCGGCACCGTCGGTACACCATCGCGCAGATAGGTCTCGAGGAAGCAGCCGTACTGGTAGCGCACCTCGGGCAGCTGGCGATAGATCTGGTGCGCATCGACGATGCCGCCGTCGAGGTACTGCACGACCACCGCGGTGGTGGCCTTGCTGCCGCCGGTGCGGTTCGCTTTCACCGGGTACGCGATGATGCCGTCGAGGCCGTCGGTGCGCAGCGCGTCCTGCGTGCCGGGCCACACGATCTCGCCGGCCTGACGGTTGCCGTACGCCAGCGCGGCGGCGTCGAACACCGGGTTCGGGAAGTAGCGGTCGTCCATACCGATCGGCTCGTAGACGTGACGCTCGACCAGGCCTGGCAGCGGGCGCCGGGCGATGCGCGCCATCGACGCGCCGGGCTCCGCGACCTCCCAGCCGAGGCCGAGCATGCCGAGCGTGGGATGCGCGAACGTGAGCTTCTCCCCGTCGACCCCGAGGATGCCGGCGAGCAGATCGCGCGCGCCTTCGACGACGGCGGTGTCGAGGATCATCATGCTCCAGAACCCGCCCGCACCGAACGGCGTGAGCGCGCCGTAGCGGGGCTCGACGGCGCCGATCATGTTCGTGTACATGCCGCCCATCGAGTGCCCGCCCGCCGTCAGGTTGTTCGGGTTGAAGCGGTGCTCGGTCTGGCCGGACGGCAGCGACGCGCCACTGCATGCGGCGAGCGCCGCCGCGGGGATGCGTAGCTCGAGGAGCGCGTCGAGCAACATGCGCTGCTCGAACACGCCCTGCTGGAACGTGTAGGGCAGGGCGGAGAGGTTGTTGAAGTTCAGGTAGTCGTAGGCGCCCGCGCCGGGAAGCCGCTCGCCATTGACCGGCAGGGCCGTGCTCGCCGCCGCGAGGCCGCGCCGCGCGACGACGACGCCGGGGCCTTCACCCGGTGTCGCGGTGCCACCGACGACGGGCGTCATGCCTTCGTCGACGAGATCGAACGACGCGCCGCCCGAGCCGTGGAAGTACTGCCAGAGCGGCCAGCCCGCCGCGGGCATCTCGCGCCGCGGGATCGTGATCCGCATCGGCACCGACATCGAGCCCTGCTTCATCGGCACGTTGTTGGCGTCGACCTCGAACCGGCCTTCCGTCGAGAACGGGGGGCGGCCCTTCTGGTACTGCGGCATCTCGACCTGTGCGGTGAGCACGCAGGTCTCGGGGAGTGCCTCGTCGAACGTGACGTTCGAGATCACGACGTCGTCGCGCATGCGCAGCGCTTCCGACCGCTCGCGCAGCATCGTGACCTCGTCGCCGGTGGTGAACACCGTGGCGGCGAGCACGTCGCTGCGCGGCACACCGAGCTCGTCGAGCACGTCCCACAGCGGCGCGTAGAGCTCCTTCACCCTTGCAGAGCCGCCGCCGTCCGCGAGGTCGGCGAACCCGGGCGCGCGCGCTACGTCGGGCGCGAAGCCCTTGCGCAGCACGAACGCGTAGCGCGTGTGGCCGCGCAGCACGATGCCGGGACGCACCGAGACGGCGACCAGGTTCTGGTTGGTGAACGCATCAGGATCGAGCGTATCGGCGACGATCGGGAACAGCGCGCCGCGCTCGTCCGAGGTCGGGTCGATGTCGACGAGCAGCGCGTCGGCGCCGGCGTCACCGAGGAACACGTGATCGATCGCGTGCTCGGGCGCGGCCTCGGTGAACTGAAACCACGCCGTCGGCATCACGTTCCAGCCCTTGCGCTCCGCCGCCGCCGACAACAGGTCGCGCACGATCGGCAGGTTGCGCGGGTTGGGAAAGCCCTCGAGGTCGGGTAGCCCGTCGGCCGTCAGCCGCAGATCCGAGGGGAACGGGAATGCCCAGTACGTCTCTCCCGCGAGCTCGCTGTTCTCGGCGGCGGCGAGGTCGAAGGCGACCGTATTGCCGACTTCTTCGGAGGAACACGCCGCGAACAGCAGGGCAGCGAGGACGGTCCGAACGACGGAAGCGCGCATGAGCTTACGTACACCCGCCTACCCCCATCGGTGAATCGATAGATCTCGCCATCACCGCACGTTGCTCCGCTTCGCTGGGCAATTACCTCGGCAGCGCGATGACCGACTGCTCCTCGCGCTGCGCCACGAACAGCCGGTCACGCGCCCACGCAAGGCTCGGGACCTCGTGGGCGCTCGGGTCGTGCCACGCGCGCTGCATCGAGCCCGACGCGATGACGCGCTGGACCGTGGCGCCCGTGTTGGTGAGGTACCCCACAGCGATCGCACGGTCACCTGCGCCGACGATCGAGAACGTCGTGTCCGGTGCCGCATCGGCGAGCGGTTTTGTCCACACGAGATTTCCGCCGCGGCGGACCCACGCGAGGAGGTTGCTTCCCTCCTTGCGCACGGCGAGTAGGCACGCGTCCTGCGTGCAGCCGACGCCGAGCAACGTGTGCCGTTTGTCGAGCGGCAGGCGCATGAACATGTCGCATTCCTTCGACGTGCAGAAGGTCGCGAACGTGCGCGAGCCCTCGCGCCACATCAGCACGATCTCCTTGTGCGCGGATGCAATGCCGCACCAGGACGGCTTGGCGGTGGCCTCGAGCTCGGCAGCCCTGACCGGGGTAAACGCGCGCGCCTTGCCCGTCGGCCCGTACACGAACCAGATCTGCTGATCCTTGTCCGCCCAGCCGAGCCCGAACTGATGTTCGTTGGTCGCAACGCCGTCGCACTGGAGCTGGACCGCCTTGCCCCATTTCTCCGGCGCGCCGACCTCGCCGTCACCGGTGAGCTGCGCGAGCTCGAGCTTGGCCTTGTTGCGCCAGCCGACGACCGGTCCGACACGCGAACCGACGACGCGCACATCCGGAGCGGTCAACGGCACGGCGTGGCGGAACTGCAGCGTGCCGTCGTCGTCGAAGCCGAGCACGTGACGATCGGTGCCGGTGCCCTCGATGAGCCCGAACCCGTTGGCCATCACCGCGGCTTGCAACGTCCTCGGTGCGGGCGGCGCGGCCTCGTCGGAGAACCACCGATGCAGCACCACGCCAACGACGAGCAATCCTACAAACCGGCCGCGTGTCATGTGGCCGACGATACGCCGGTGGCATACGCACTGCATCCGGCGCGATGCATGGATCGCATCGCCGATGCTCTCGAGCTTCTGACTGCTCAGCACGACGAGATCGAACGGCTGCTGGCCGTGGTCTCGAACTCCGCGAGTCCGGATACTCGCAGCCGCGCCCGCATCGAGCTCGCGGAGAAGCTGCCGATCCATCTCGCCCTCGAGCAGGAGCTGTTCTATCCGAACATGACCACCATAATCTCGTCGGAAGTGCTGTGCGAGCTGGTCGCCGAGCACAGCGAGATCAAACGCATCCTCGCGGATCTGTTGTGGTCGGATCTCGATGATGCCGAGCTGCATCGCGAACTGGCGACACTGCGCGAGCTGTTCGAGGTGCACCGCGCCTGGCAGGAGTCATATCTGTTCGAAACCGTCGCGGAAGCTCGCGATCAGGGCGAGCTGTCGTCACTCGGTGACGCGATGCACGCGTGGGTCGAGCGCCTGAGCTCCGTCGCGACGGCCGCCTGATCGCGCGCGGAGCGTGCGGGGCCGCGCACCCCTGCGCACAGCTGCGCGCGGTAGCACAGCCAGGGGCGACGACCGTGTGGCAGAGTCGCGGCCGTGCCGGTGTTTCGTGACGAGCCGCTGCGCGAGATCATCGCGCGCATCACCGCCGGCGAACGCGTCCTCGATGTCGTCGACCCCGATCTAGGTCGCGGCCGCTATGCCGGCGAGCCCGTCGACGTCGACGGCGTGCGGTACATCCATCGCCCGCTGCGCGTGTGGGTCGATCTCGCGGAGCGCCTCGGCCTGCGACTCCTGCTGCCGCGCCCGCTTGCGCCTCCCCTCGTGCGGCTCACGTTCGAGCCGCTCGCGAGCGAAGCTCGTTTGCGCCCGACCTCCGAGGACCCCACCGAGCGCTACGGTGCCGCCTCGCCGTTCGCGCGGATCTCCAAGCTCGAAGACCCGGGGTTCGTGATCGACTTCGCCGAGGCCCTCTCGCGCATCACGTTCTCCGGTGCGCCTCGCATCCTCGATCTTGGCGTCAACACCGGCGACGAGCTCGCGCTGCTCGCCCACATTCCGCATGCCACTCTCGTCGGCGTCGATCACAGTGCGTCCGCGATCTCCGTCGCGCGCGCGCGCTTCCCGCAGGCGCAGCTGCACGTCGCCGACCTCAACGCGCTCCCCGCCCTCGGGCTCGGCCGCTTCGATCTGGTGATCGCGATGAGCACTCTGCAGAGCGCGGGCATCGATGACCGCGAGTTATTGCGCCGCATCGTTCAGGACCACCTTGCGCCGACGGGGGCCGTGCTGATCGGCATGCCCAACTGTCGCTACATCGACGGCGAGCTCGAATACGGCGCGCGCATGAAGAACTTCAGTCAGCCCGAGCTCGGCCTCCTCGTGAAGGACGTCACGTTCTACCGAAAATACCTCCAGCAGCATCATCGGCACGTGTTCGTGACCGGCAAACACTACCTGCTCGTTCTGGGAGTCGTCGGACCGTCGATGTAAATCGATCGATCAATTGCCTGGCTCGTCGACAGGGAGCCGGGCGTTTCGACGTGTTTCGACGGGCCCGATGCTGGCGTGCGCGTTGCTCGGGAGGTTGGCATCGAACGTCGCGCATGGAGCGCACGACGTCCGCGGAACCTCGCTCCAGAAATGTGACCTGTCATGAAGGCTTTCAAGTTGCTTCCCGCGTTGCTGCTGACTGTTCCCGCGATCGCCTCCGCCGAGGATGTCTCGGTCTCGAGCAAGCATGCGCCCGTCGAGAGCGCCTTCGAGATCGGCGTCGGCGCTGGCTACGCACAAGGCGTCGGCGAGCTCGGTCGTGACCTCGCCGACCTCGACGATGTCGCCGGGCCCGGTGGTGCCGTCGAGCTGAACCTCGGCTATCGGGTCATCCCGGAGCTCTCCGTCGGTGCGTACGGCTCGTTCGCGGGCTACCAGAAGGGCGACGTCCTCGCCGACGAGACCAACGTCCTCGGCGTCAACGCCGGCATCCAGGCGACCTACCACTTCCGCCCCGCGGCCAACCTCGATCCGTGGGTCAGCCTTGGCGTCGGCTGGAAGGGCCTCTGGCTCTCGCCGGAGACCGGCAAGTCCACCGCGCTGCAGGGCATCGACTTCGCGCGCCTCCAGATCGGCGCCGACTACCGCATCTCGAAGGACATCGCGATCGCGCCCGTCATCGGCGGCAGCCTCGGCACCTTCCTCGCGGCCGACTCGCCGATGACCACCGAGTACACCGAGATCGAGGACAAGCAGGTGAGCTTCACCGGCTTCGCGGGCATCGCGGGCCGCTTCGACCTCGCATCTCGCTAGGGGCCCCGTCTTCCGTCCGTCCCTCGCTTCGCTATTCCGTCGCCGCCGCCTTCGGCGTCGCCGTCGGGCTTCGCTCTGTCGCGGACTAGTTCCACGGCAGGCCGGCGCGCTCGGTCCAGTACTGCTGGGGCGACTCGACGAGGCTCGCAAGCACGAGCGCTGCCTCGGAACCGTCGACGGTAAGCGCGCGCAGGTTTGCGCGTAGCTGCACGGGCGTCACGGCGCCCGACAGGACAACGTCCACGAACGGTTGCGCGAGGGCCGCAGCGATCGCGACGGCATCGGCGCCGACCCCCTTGCTCGCGGCATACGCGCGCAGCGCCTCGGGGGCTGCAGCGCCCGCGAGGCGACCGTTGGCGAGCGCTTCCTTGACGAGGACGCGCAGGCCCGCATGCTTGGCCGTGCGCAGCGCGGGGTCGACGGAGCGCTCGAGCAGATTCCAGGTCGCCTGCACCGCGGAGAAGAGGGGCTTGCCGCCTACCTCGACCGTGAGGGCTCGCTCGAGCGTCTCGCGCTGGCCGGGGCCTGACAGCGAAAGGCCGATCGGGAGGCCGCTGTCGCGCAGCTCGCCGAGGCGGGCGAGGACGTCGTCGGCGTCGAGCACGCCGCTATCGAGCGTCGCCGAATGGATCTGATAGAGGTCGAGCTGATCGCCGAGCAGCGCGCGCGACTCGGCGATCTGCCGGTCGAGCGTCGCGAGGTCGTGCGACTTCACTTCGTGCTTCTGGGCACCGACGTGCCAGTCGGCGACGTAGGTGTAGCCCCACTTCGACGACACGGCGACGTCGGCGGGCGCGATGTTGCGCCCCGTGAGCCAGCTCGCGAGGAACGCCTCGCCCCGGCCGTAGGAGCGCGCGGTATCGAACCACCGCACGCCGGCCGCATACGCGGCGTCGAGCACCTCGTGGGCACGCCGCTCCATCGCCTCGACGGAGGTATCACCGGCGAGCTCGCGCGCGTGCCCGACGGTGATGTAGCCCGGGCGGCCGAGCGCGGCGAGTCCGAGGCCGAGCGCGGTCATGCGGCCGCGACCTTCCCGCGGCACAGGCCGCGCCGCCAGAACACGAGGCCGAGCAGGATGCCGTCGCCGAGGTGGGCGCACAGCCACGCGGGCGTAGGGCGGCGGGTCGTGGTCATGTCGCGAGCCAGTCCGCGACCATCGCACGAGGTACGACCGCTGCACACCGCTACGGCCGCGACACGCATGTCCTGGTTTCTCCGGAACCCGGCAAACTCGCGCCGCGCAAGGCAATGGATCCCATGGCCGCGCGGGGGCACACCCGTTGCTGTTGGGTCGGCCCATGCGAATGCGCTGGATGATTGCGATGACCGCCCTCACCGCAGGCTGTGGTGCCGGCGATAGCGCTTATGGCGGGGACTGGGCAGGCGCGGTCGACGCCGGCACGACAGGCTGCCTGTCCTCGAACGAGTGCCCGGCCGGCTACGTGTGCAACGAGTTCGGACGCTGCGTGATGCCGCCGCAGAGCCCCGATGGCGGCACCACGGAGCCCCCGCCGGAGATCGAATATGACCTCGGCGAGCCGATCAGCTCGAATCGCTACATCTACGTCGCGATGACCGAGCAGGACGAGCTCGCGCGGATCGATGGCCAGACCCTCGCGGTGACATCCACCGGGGTCGGCAAGTCGCCGCGCGTCGTGCAGACGATCCCCGGTAGCGACGGCGCCGTCGTGCTCGACTCGATCAACGGCACCGCGACGATCGTACGGCCGAACGGCGAGACCGACACCACGCGCGTGCTCGCCACACTGCAGAACTTGAACCGCCTCGACATCGATCCGTCGGGTCGCTACGCGGTGGTGTGGTTCGACCTCGCGAAGCACCTGCAGGAGCTCGGCATCGGCGGCGTCGGCAGCTTCCAGGACGTCACGGTGATCGCGCTGCAAGAAGGCGTCGAGCGCGCTGTCGATCTGACCGTGGGCTTCCGTCCGCGCGAGGTGCAGTTCAATGCCAACGGAACGCGCGCGTATGTGATCACGCAGGACGGCGTCTCGGTGATCGACCTCGGCTGGGCCACCACGCACGGGCCGAGCATCGTGCCGCCGATCCCCGTCTCGGATCCGGCGTTCCCGCCCGAGGCTGTTGAGGTCAACGTGGTGTCGACCGGCTACTACGCGGCGGTGCGGCAGATCGGTGACGCGAACCTGCGCGTCGTCGATGTCGGGGCACTCGAGCCCGGCCGCACGTGGACGATCCCGCTCGCGTCGCCCGCGACGGACATCGACCTCGCCCCCGACGGTGCCAAGGTCTACGCGGTCTCGCGCGAGGCCAAGCAGCTCGCGATCGTCGACGTCCCCGGTGATGCGCTGGATCCCGCGGGCGTCGAGACCGTGGACCTTACCAACGCGTCGGTGGGCTCGCTCGTGCTGTCGAATGACGGCACCCGCGGGCTGATGTTCACCAATGCGACCGATGACGAGCGGATCACGCTGCTGCGGTTCGACGAGCCGGGCTATCCGCTCGCGACCTGGCCGGTCAAGAAGAGCATACGCACCGTTGGTATCTCTCCGACGGCGACCAGCGCGATCGTGCTGCACGCGAAGGAGGTCGGCGATCCCGATACAGCGAACACCGTCGACGAATACATCGATCGCAGCTATGGCTATTCGCTCCTCGACCTCGCGACCGGGTTCGCGAAGCTGCAAGTCACCCCCGTCGACCCGGGCCCGTTCTCGTACGCGATGGACGGCCGTAAGGCCTACGTCGCGCTCGACGGCGGCGACGATGTCACCGCAATACGCGCGCTCCAGGTCGTCAACACGACGACGGGTGTGGTGACCAGCAAGCCGCTCGGCTCGCCGCCGTCGGCCGTCGGCATCCTCCCCGGCGCCGGCGAAGCGTTCGCCGCGCAGCGCCATCCCCTCGGGCGTGTGACCTTCGTCGATCTCGCGACCGATGCCGTCCGCACCATCACCGGCTTCGACCTCAACAGCAACATCGTTCACTGAGGCCCACCATGCGCACCGCTCTCCTCGCGTATGCCCTGTTCCTCGTCGTTCCCGCCTGTGCGTGGGAGGACGAGCCACCGATCATCTGGGAACGACCGCGCAGCGTGCTCGGGCCAATCCAGCTCAAGTCGCACGTCGCGTACGTCGACTCCGCGCTCGATCGCGTCACGATGCTCGACCTCGCCGAGGACACGCCCTCGGTCATCACCTCGCGCATCGGCCGCAACGCGATCCACGCGATGCCCAGCCACGATCGCCATCGCCTGTTCGTGATCACGCGCGGCGAGGAAGCGATCCATCACGGCGAGATCGATCAGGCCCCGCAGTTCTGGTCGATCGACGCCGAGAACCCCACCGTCGATCCCATCGCGTATGCGATCGGCTCGCCGTTCGATCGCGTCGCGATCTCGCCCGACAACTCGATCGCGATCGCGTACTTCTCGGCCTCGGGGCCGGACGCTGCGGGCTTCTTCCGCAATCCAAACGAGCTCGCGATCATCGACCTGACGCGCGCGCCCGGCGACGACAACCCGGTGCTCAAGACGATCCGCTCGTTCGGCTCTGTGCCCGAGGGCATCACGCTGTCACCGCCGATGGTGGTGCGCGGCTCCGAAGAGTCCGACCCACGGACATTTGCGTTCGTGCTGTCGTCGAACAACCTGACCGTCCTCGACGCCACGCACCCAGAGCGCCGCGAGATCTCGATTCGCCTCGATCTCGGCGGGCAGCCGGTGATCCCGAAGGAAGTGGTGTTCGCTCCCAACACCGCGAGCGCGTACGTACGCAGCGACAACGCGCGCGACGTCCTCCAGGTCATCCTCGAGGGCGTGCCGCCCTTGGCCGCCGGAGGCAACACCTATCGCCCGGTGCTCGCCGAGCTCGGCGCGGGCGGTGGCCCGACGGACATCGCGGTCTACGACGACGCGAGCGGCCGCCGGTACGTGCTCGCCGCGACGCCCAACACGCGGGAGGTGGTGGTGATCGACGCCGACACCGCACAATTCCGCGCCGTCCCCCTCGCTGATCCGATCGATCGCATCCTGCTCTTCCCCACGGGCGAGGACGTGCCGCCGACCAAGGCGCTGTTCGCCTCGATCGGCGCCAAGCTGCCGCGCGTTCATGTCCTCGACCTCGAGCGCATCACCGATCCACTGACGCAGGCGGGCCTGCGCAAGATCGAGATGGAGGAGCCCGTGCGCGATCTCGTGCCGGTACCCGGCCGCGAGCTCGCCATGCTCGTTCACGACGATGCGCGCACCGTGCTCGGTCTGCTCGACATGAACACCGAGTCGACGTCGCCGCTGCTCGGTGTGGGCAAGCTCGACACCTACGACTTCTCGCCCGACGGTACGCACCTCATCGGCGCGACGCCCAACGTCGCGCGCGTAGGCTTCGTTGCTCTCGACAACCTACACCCCACGAACTTCCGCCTCGACGATCCACCGGCGCGCGTGCTGTCGACGAACAACGGTAAGATCTTCGTCGATCATGGCGACCCGCTCGGACTCGCGACCATCATCCCCTCGCCCGAAGCCACGCGCGAGGAGGCCACCGTGATGGCGGGGTTCCTCACCGTCAACCTGCTCGACCAGGAGCCCTGAGATGCGCGATTCGATCAACCTCCGCAACGCCTTCGGCGCCGCTGCGCGCCCGACCTGCGTCAGGCTCGCCGTCTTGCTCGCTGTCCTCTCCGCAACGGCATACGCCGGCAATCGCAACGAGCTCACTCTCGGCGGTGGCACGCGCGCACTGCGCTCGAACAGCGCAAACGCGGTCACCGACGAGAGCCTCGGCAACGGCAACCTCACCTACGGGCGCCGGATCGACATCGAGCTCATCCCGCGCCTCGAGACCTGGGTCACCGGCGGGTTTCACTGGGGCGGCACCGACGGTGCACTGTTCCAGATGAGCACCGAGATCGATACGCTCGGCTTCACCGCCGGCGGCCGCCTGCGCTACCTGCTGCATCCCAACCTCGCTGTCGCCGCACGCCTCGACCTCGGCACCGCGCGCACCGCGCTCGCGATCGACGGCGCCGGTCACCGCGTCAGCGACTCCGGCTGGGGCGGGACGTTCGGTGGTGCTGTTGGTGTCGATGCGTACGCGATCGCGCACCGCACGTTCTCGTTCGGCGCCCGCATCGAGCTCGGCTACGTCGCGATGACGTCGCCCGCGCTGTCACCGCGCGAGGACCAGGACGACACGATGATCCACCTCGACGCCCAGCAGGCCTCGATCGGTCACCTCGATCTCGGCGGCCGCTACTTCTCGTTCTCGATGCTCGGAACGTTCTAGCGACTGGCGACGTGCTCGGGCCACGTTACCTGCGGCGGCGGGAACGCGGGCCGCGCGAGCAGGTAGCCCTGTCCGTACTGCGCGCCCGAGGCGATCACCGCCTCGAGCTCGTCGGCGGTCTCGATGCCCTCCGCGACGACCAGCGCGTCGAGTTGCTTGCACATCACGACGATCCCCGAGACCAGCTTGAACAGGCGCGAGTCGCGCGTGAGGCCGGCGATCAGATCGCGATCGAGCTTCACGACCTTGGGGTGCAGGTCGGCGATGTACTTGAGGTTCGAATACCCCGCGCCCAGATCGTCGACAACGAGGTGGATGCCGCGCCCACGCACCTCATGCAGGATGGTGCGGCACAGGTGGAAGTGCGAGAGCGGCACGCCCTCGGTGATCTCGAGGTAGATGTCGCGATCGTGGACGTAGATCGGATCGTTCGGCTGCACGATCCACCGCTCGTTGAGCTCCGCGGGGTGGATATTCAGGAACAGCGGATACTCCGAACACCCAGCGATCGCGAGGTCGCGCAGCACGCGCCCGAGCTCTCCCGTGCACGCGTGCTCGACGGCAGCCGCAAACAGCGCCGGTGGATTCGGAAACTCCTGCGGCCGGGCGAGCGCCTCGTATGCGAAGATCTTGCGCGTGCGCAGGTCGACCACCGGTTGATAGACGATGCGCACCGCGCGCTCGTCGATCGTGCGGCGGATGGCCATCGTGGGCGGAGGTAACGTCGGAGTCTTCACGCGCGCCGCATCATTTCCTCATGGCGATCTGCGCAGGTCAACGCCCTAAATGGGCCGCTACCCCAGTTTGCTTGGGGTAGGTTGCGACCGATGACTGTTCCGAGCCGCGTCGTTCATCATGGCGATGGCGTTGCATTCCTCGCGCAAGGACGGCTCCCCAATGACCACGCGCTCTTCACCTCGCTCCCCGATCACAGTGAGGTCCCCGCGATGGGCGTCCCCGCCTGGCGCACCTGGTTCATCGACACCGTCGCGCTCGCGTGCCGCGCGCTCGCCGACGAGGCCGTCGCCGTCTTCTACCAGACGGACGTCAAACACGACGGCCGCTGGATCGACAAGGGCCACCTCGTGATGCTCGGTGCCGATGCCGCGGGCAGCGAGCTCCTATGGCACAAGATCGTCTGCCGCGTCGCGCCGAACACCACCACGTTCGGCCGCCCCGCCTACGCCCACCTCCTCGCCGTCAGCCGCGCACGTCGGCTCTCACCGTCCGCCTCCACGCCCGACGTTTTGCCCTCGCTCGGCGAGATGAGCTGGTCGCGCGCGATGGGCAGCGCCGCCTGCGACGTCGCCATCGCCTTCATCGCGTCGACGGGGGCGCGCACCGTCGTCGATCCGTTCTGCGGCCAGGGCACCGCGCTCGCCACCGCCAACGCCCACGGGCTCGATGCGATCGGCGTGGAGCTCTCGCGACGCCGCGCGGCCAAGGCGCGGAGCGCGGGCGCTCCTTCCTCGATCCCGAGGCCGCTCACGCGGAAATGAGCGCGGAGGTCGCCGGGACGACACAGGTGCCGATGCTGTACGCACCGTCGCCCACCAAGAGCCGCGGTCGAGGCGCCCCGATCCGCGGCTGATCGCCGTCGACGTCGCTTACGGCGTATCGCGCTGAGACGTCTGCGTTCGAGGCTTCTCCGGCGCCCTGGCCGCTTCGGGCCCGAGCCTGACGGTCAGCTTCTCGAGCTTACCGGTGGAGCGGAATGGCACCTGGTAGTCCTTGTCATCGACCGACGTGCCCGGCATCCGCTACCCGACGTGCGCTCGCCAGCCCTCGAGGATCTGCACGAGCATCGCGAGCCGCTTGCCCGCGCGGCCGCGCGCGAGCGACGCGCGCGGCGGACCGAACGTGGCGGCGAACTCGTCGAGCGTGCCGAGGCGCTTGTTGGTGAACCGCTGCGCCGCGGCGCGCATGTCGACGCGTTCGCTCGGCAGCGGACCGCCCGCCTCGGCGACGAGCGACGGACCGTAGTGCCCCCACCCGGCGGCGATGTCGGTCGGTCGCGTGAACGCTGCGAGGCGCGCGAAGACCTCGCTGCGCGAGGCGCCCGCGTAGAGCGTCTCCTCGGTGAGGCCCGTGTGGAACGTCGTCGTCGGCGACAACGGGCGCTCGGGGCGCGCGACCATGTCGAACACCGCGCCGTCGCCGAGGCGGTAGGCGACCCAGTGCACGAGCTCGTCGCGCGGGCCCGTGCCGGCGGAGCTGTACGGCCACGCGTTGGCCTCGCCGACGACGGCGACGAGGTCGTCATAGCGCTGCATGACATCCTCGGCGAACGGGCGTTTCGGCGGGCGCACCTTGGGAAACCGCACGCGCTTGCGACCCTCGCGTGCTTGCGCGGCGAGCTGGTTGTCGACCATCGCCGCGAGCGGGTCCAGGAGGGCGCGGAACTTCGGCGGGTCGCCCTCGAGCGCGCCGAGCACGTGCATCAAGGCCTCGATCGTCGAGACGAGCTCGACGCGCGGCTCCTTGCGAATCCGGTACTGCGAGGGCTCGGGTGAAGCGAACGCGTAGCGCGGCAGGGCCTGCAGGATCGGGTTGTCGCGCACCACGGTCTTCGCCTGGGACCAGGTTCCATCGACGACGACGAGCGTGACGGGCCCCAGCGGCGGCTCGCGCAGGATGTCCTTCGCGCCTGGCCCCGGGTACAGGAGGATCGGTGGGCGTGTCGGATCTCCCAGCGCGGCGGCAAGCGGAGCATGCTCGCTCCACCGGACGCCCACGTGGAGCGCGGCGTTGGGGAGGCACAGGCTCGCCATGCGCGCGGTGCCGATGGGCATGTCGCGTTCGCGCGGGTGCTGGAGGATGACGATCCTGGTGGTCGTCTCGAGGCGTGGGAGGGCTGCGCAGTAGCAGACCGTCACGGGCCGACGGCAGCGGCTGCACATCGCGCGCGACGACTGCACGCCTCCTTGTACCGCGCCGTGTGGCGCATCGGATAGACTTGGGGGCGGATGCCGATCACGCTTGCCGTGGTGCCGTCGGCGACGCCCGGGGATCACCGGGCTGCGCTGGCGGAGCTCTGCGATGCGCTCGGAGTGGTGTTGCGCGATCGCGTGACGGCGTTCCATCCGGCGTCCTACATGGACCTGGTGGATGCACTCCAGAAGGATCGCGTGCAGTACGCATGGATGTCGCCGGCGCTCGTGGTGCTGGCGGGCGAGCACATCCAGCTGCGGCCCTTGCTCTCCGCGGTGCGCGACAACCTCACCTCATACCGCGCGGCGCTCTTCGTCGACGCGAAGAGCGAGCTCCACGCGCTGTCGGATCTGCGCGGCAAGCGCGTTGCTTGGGTCGATCAGACGTCGGCGGCCGGGTATCTGTACCCGCGCCTCGAGCTCGCGGCCCGCGGCATCGATGTCGCCGAGGTGTTTGCCGAGGAGCTGTACCTGCGCTCGCACGCCGAGGTGGTGCGCGCGGTGCTCGACGGGCGCGCGGACGTGGGCGCGACGTACGCGATTCGTCCGCCGGACGGACAGCCGATCCAGCGCGCGGGGTTTCTCGACATCGCGCCGGAGCGGGCGGTGCGCGTGCTCGAATACACCGACGAGATCCCGAACGACGCGATCTGTGGGCACGGGCTGTTGAGCAAGCAGGAGCACCACGTATTCGCGAGCGCGATCCTCACGCTGTGCCAGCAGGAGACCGGCCGCCGGCTGCTGTTCAACGCGTTTCACGCCGAGCGGTTCGTGACGACGCCGCGCAACACGTTCAAGCCCCTTTGGGAGCTCGTCGAGCGCGCCCGCATGCACGGGCTGCTCACGCACCTTTAGAAGCTCGAGCCGGGCTGCTTCAGAAATTCGAGCTCCTCGGCCGTCGAGGCGCGGCCGAGGATGGCGTTGCGATGGGGGAACCGGCCGAAGCGCTCGATGATCTCGCGGTGGCGCTTGGCGTAGTCGAGCGCGCCGGCGAGCATGCCCACGACGTCGTCGCCGATGCGCATCTCCTTGGCTTCTCCGAGCAGGGCGGTGAAGGCCGCGACGCCCTCGGACTGGGTCGAGCGATCCTCGCTGTGCTCGAAGGGCAGCAAGGCCACCATCTGCTGGTGGACGGAGAGCTCGCGCGCGCGGCCAGCGCGGCGTAGCTCGCGCGCGATGGCGAGCGCGGTGTGATCGCACGCGAAGGCGCGCGGGTCGTCGCGATACAAGTTCCGCGAGAACTGGTCGAGGACAACGATGAGCGCGAGCTCGCCGCGCGCGTGGCCGTGCCAGCTGCGGAGCGTGTCGTTGTAGGCTTCTTCGTGGAGCGCGCCGAACCGGCGGCGGATCTCCTCGTCGAAGGCGGGATCCTTGGTGAACCAGCGCTGGAAGATCTCGGAGGTCGGGCTCGGTGCCGGACCGAACCAGAACTCGATCACCTCGTCCACGCGCGGGTCCATGGAGAAACCTTACCGCTCTTCCGGCACGTTGCGCAGGAAGTCGGCGACCTCCGCGAACCGTGCATCGAGGAACACCCGTACGTCGCCGGCAATACCTTCCGAGTCGAGCGCTGCAGTCATGGAGCGCAGCCACGCATCGCGCATCGCGACGTTGACGAGCACGCGACCATGGCGCATGCGCAGGCGTGGGTGGCCGAACTGCTGGATGTAGTCCTCGGGGCCGCCGAGCCAGCCGATCAGAAACAACGCGAAGCGGTCGCGCGGAACGCGCGCCACCTTGCCGTCGGGATCGCAGGGATGAAGTCGGGCGAGCTCGGGCTCGCGCTCGCTCATCACGTCATAGAACTTCTCGACCAGCGTGCGGACGCGGTCGGCGCCACCGAGGGCTTCGAACGGGGTCATCGGGTGACAGCGTAGACGGCGATCAGGGTCACGATCACGAGCAACGCGATCCAGAACGTCCGTCCGCTGACATGAATCTGTTCGGTGGCCGCCCGCCCGTACTCTCCCATCTGACGCGTGTCGGAGGGCTGGCCGGGGCGTTCCGGGCCTAGGTCCATCATCGTCATGGCGACGGTGTAGCACGCGTCGACCTGAGACACCCCGGGACACCTCGTTTGGGGGCTTCCTCGCGCTCGATCGTGCGCTAGTGTCGCGACCGATGAAACGCCAGCTCTTGCCACTCGCGCTAGCGTGCGCGCTCGTCCCGGCCGTCGCGCAGGCGGACGAGCCACGCATCGCCTACCAGAAGTTCGAGCTTCCGAACGGCCTCAAGGTCTACGTCATCGAGGATCCGAAGGCGCCGACGGTCTACGAAGTCCTGTGGTTCGAGGTCGGCTCGAAGGACGAGGTAGCCAACCGCACCGGCTTCGCGCACCTGTTCGAGCACCTCATGTTCAAGGGCTCGGCGCACCTCCCTGACGGCCTCATGGATCGATTGCTCGAGAGCGCAGGCGGCTGGTCGAACGCGTTCACGTCGAGCGACATGACGGTGTATCAGAACGTCGCGGCGTCGAACTTCCTCGAGCAGATTCTGTGGATGGAGGCCGACCGCTTCGCGGGCCTGCTCGATACCTTCGACAAGCCCAAGCTCGACAACCAGCGCGACGTGGTGCTGAACGAGCGTCGCCAGCGCTACGAAAACGTGCCGTACGGCATGGCGTGGGAGTACCTCGCGGAGGCTCTGTATCCGAAAGACCACCCCTACGCGCACACGGCGATCGGCTCGCCGAAGGACCTGCAGGCCGCGACCTTGGCCGACGTGCGTGCGTTCTTTCAGCAGTTCTACGTGCCCGCGAACGCCGTGCTGACCGTGGTGGGTGATCAAGAAATCGCCAAGACGAAGGCGCTCATCAACACGTACTTTGGCTCGATTCCTGGTGGTTCGCGTGCAGCCACGCCGGCCGGTGGCGCGCCCCCGAAGCGCGAGCCGGTGCACCTCGCCACCAGCGACGACAAAGCGAAGCTCCCCCGCGTCACGCTCGCTTGGCACACGCCGGCGCTGTACACGCCCGGTGATGCCGAGCTCGACCTGCTCTCGACCGTGCTGACCGACGGCAAGACGAGCCGCCTGTACGAGCCGCTCGTGTACCGCTCGAAGCTCGCGAAAGACGTCAGCGCG
>JANRKM010000032.1:0-33171 GCA_033763475.1 Kofleriaceae bacterium | reverse complement strand
CTCCTGTGAGGGGTTGCGCCCTTGCAGCGAGAGCGCCGTGACACGCGCTGGGATGAACCGCACGTGCTCTCCCGCGGTCGTCGTGCGCGTGGCGCGGCGGTCTCGCGGCGGGGCGTGAACCCCTCACGGAGCGAAGCCATGCGTCGGCTCGCCGAAGACCGAGTCCGCTCGCGAGGCCACGAGCGACCACGCGCAGGCAGCGACGCTCGTGCGAGCGCGCGCTCGACGCGGCGCCCGCGCGGGCGGCGGTGCGTGCTCACCTGCCGAGCGCGGCGTGCCTCGACGAAGCTCGCTGCCCCCCGCGCGCGGCGCACCGTTCCGCGCTCGTGGCGCGAGGCCCGTCGACCGCTTGGCGCGTCGCTTGCGCGAACGGCGTAGGCCTCTCCGGTCACGGCGTTCCTTTCGTCGTGTCTTCGCCCTCCGCGAGAGGACGCGTGCCGCGCGCATGACGATCGCCGCAGACCACGGACGCCTCATCTCAGCGCGCGTCACGATCCTGTCGCTGAAACGGGCGAACACGACGAAAGGAAACGCCATGCCGAACCCCCGACGCCGATGCCGATGCCGGCCATCGAGCGTGACGATCCAGGCTCGCGCCACCGACAACGCGGGCTACCGATACGTGACGACAAGCTTCGCGATCTGGCCCTTGGGATCGGGCAGGCGCCAACCCATGGCTGCCTTCTCCGCACACGCCGCCCACGCATCATCGATCGCGTTCTTGCTCGCGAACCCGACCGACTGCGCCTTGCCGCCCGGCCCAACGTAGAGCGTGATGCTCACGTCCTCGGGCTTTGCGACCTTGCCCTTCGCACAGGCGTCGAGCTTCACAGTCTGCCCACCGACCGCGCGGAGCGCCTGGTCCTCGTTCCACACCGTTGCCTTGCCCTTGGCGGCGAACTCGAGGGGAATCTGGAAGTCGGCGTCACCACCGACGGGCTTGCCGAACGTCGCCTGGCGCGCGACGTCGAGCAGGCACTTCTCGATCGGCCAGTTGCCGAGGTTGGTACCGGGCTCGGTCTCGACGAGGCGCACGGCGGTCACCGTGCCTTCCCGGTTGATCTCCCACCACAGAATGATCTGCCCGCCGAGCCAGCGCCGCTTGTTGACGTTCTCCATGTAACAGTCGGAGAGCGCCTGCTTGTGCGGCGCAATGCCTGCCTCGATGAGGCTGACGTCCATGCGCCCACGCGCGCCGACGATCTGGACGCCCTCCTCGGGCTCCTCGGATTCGACCGGCACGCGCGTCGGGGTGTACGAGACGGGGGGCTCCGGCTGTTTGGGCGCAGGCGTCGAACCGCCGCATGCACCCGACGCCATGGCCAGGGCCGATGCCCACGCCGCCAGAACCCAACCCCGCGTCACATCGCCTCGAACGCGTACGTGTACGACGTCGGAAACTCGGACGGAAGCTCCGGGAACTGAATGTCCCGGACGTGCCCCATCACGCACTCGGAGATGCGCTCCGACTCGAGCGTGTTCTTGATGATCTTCACCGAGCTCACCTTGCCCGACGTGGAGACCGTGAGCTCGACGGTGACCTTGCCGCGCGCGTTCCGGGGCAGCTCCTTCGAGTCGACCGCGTCCGCGAGGCAGCGCGAGACGATCCGCTGCCTGCGATCCAGAAGCTTCGTGATCTCCTCGATCTGCTCGGGCGTGACCTGCTCGCCGCCGCCGGCGACCTGCGTCTCGTTCATCTCGTTGCCGGACCCCTCCATCGGCGTCGTGGCGGGCTTCTTGCCACCACCACATGCCGAGGCCAGCGCCACCACTGCGATCATCGCTGCGAGCTGCTTCACCATCTTATCCACCCTTTGCTAGATGCCCCGCGATCACGATCCGCTGGATCTCGCTGGTGCCCTCGTAGATCTCTGTAATCTTCGCGTCGCGGAAGTGCCGCTCGACGGGGAACTCCGTGACGTAGCCGTTTCCGCCAAAGATCTGGATCGCCTCGCGCGCGGCCTTGTTGGCGATGTCCGACGCGTACAGCTTCGCCATCGCGGCTTCCTTGCCATACGGCAGCTTCTGGTCCTTGAGCCACGCGGCGCGCAGCGTGAGCAGGCGCGCCGCGTCGATCTCGGTCGCCATGTCGGCGAGCTTGAACTGGATCGCCTGGTGCTGCGCGATCGGCTTCCCGAACGTGCGGCGCTGGGCCGCGTACGCGAGCGAATCCTCGAGAGCCGCGCGCGCGATGCCGAGCGCCTGCGCGGCGATGCCAATGCGACCGCCGTCGAGCGTGGACATCGCGACCTTGAAGCCGCCGCCGACCTGACCGAGCAGGTGCGCATCGGTGAGGCGGACGTCGTCTAGGAAGATCTGGCTCGACTTGCTGCCGCGAATGCCGAGCTTGTCGTCGGGCGGTCCGGTGCGGACGCCCTTGGTCTTCATCGGCAGGATGAACGCCGTGATGCCTTTGTGGCCCGCAGCCTTGTCGTTCATCGTGAACAGCACGCAGACGTCGGCGACCGGACCGTTGGTGATCCAGTTCTTGGTGCCGTTGATGACCCAGCTGTCACCCTCCTTGACGGCGACGGTCTTCTGCGCGGCGGCATCGCTGCCGGCCTCGGGCTCGCTGAGCGCGAAGCAGCCGAGCAGCTTGCCACTCGCGAGTGGGGTCAGCCACTCCTTCTTCTGCGCGTCCGTGCCGAACCGATGGATCGGGTCGCACACGAGCGAGTTATTGACGCTCATGATGACGCCGGTCGACGCGCACGCGCGCGAGACCTCTTCCATCGCGAGCGCATAGGAGACGTGATCGAAGCCGGAGCCGCCAAACTCTTCGGGCACCGCGATGCCGAGGAAGCCGAGCTCGCCCATCCGCTTCACCAGCTCGGCCGGATGACGGTGCTCGCGATCGATCTCGGCCGCCTTCGGTAACACCTCGTTGGTCGCGAACTCGCGCGCGGTGGTCTGAACGGCGAGTTGCTCTTCGGTCGGATTGAACTGCATGGGCATTTACCTCCGCACTGCCTTCGACAGTGCTGCGCGCCCGACCTTCGTCGGACTTGCGATTCTACCTTCGCACTGCCCTTCGGCAGTGCTACGCGCCCGACCTTCGTCGGGCTTGTGATTCTACCTTCGCACTGCCCTTCGGCAGTGCTACGCGCCCGACCTTCGTCGGGCTTGTTGCCTATTGTCCCTTGAACTGTGCGGTGCGCTTCGGCTTGGCGAGAAAGGCGCTCATGCCTTCGCGCTGGTCGGCGGTAGCGAACAGAAGGCCAAAGCTCTTCTGCTCCATCGAAAGCGAGGCTTCGAGCGAGATCGATTGCCCCTCGTGGACGAGGCGCTTCACCTCGGAAACCGCGAGCGGGGCGTTGGCCGCGATGCGGAGTGCGAGCTCCTTCACCTTGGCCATCAGCTCCGCGTGCGGCCACACGGCGTCCGCGAGGCCGATGCGCAGTGCTTCCGTCGCGTCGATGATGTCGCCGGTCATGCACAGCTCCTTGCACTTCGCGACGCCGACGCGCCGTGCGAGCCGCTGCGTGCCACCGAAGCCCGGAATGACGCCGAGCTTGACCTCGGGCTGCCCGAACTTCGCCTTGTCGCTAGCGTGGATGAAGTCGCACGCGAGGGCGATCTCGCAACCGCCGCCGAGCGCGAAGCCGTTGACCGCTGCGATCCACGGCTTCTCGCTGGTCTCGATCGCCTCGCCGAGCGCGCCGCCCATCTCGGCGAACGCGCGCGCCTGCACGGGCGTCAGCTCGACCATCTCGCCGATGTCGGCGCCCGCCACGAACGACTTCTCGCCCGCGCCGGTGAGGATCACGACGCGGACATCGCTCGAGATCTCGAGCTCGCCGACGACCGTGGTCAGCTCGGTGATGACCTTGCTCGACAGCGCGTTGAGCGCCGCCTCGCGGTTGATGGTGACGATCGCGAGTGGACCGTCGACAGCGACGTGGACGGTCTCGAAGCTCTCGTAGCTCATGGCTTAGCTCTTCTTCTGACCCTGCGGGTCGTACTCGTAGAATCCGCGACCGACCTTCCTGCCGAGCCAGCCCGCCGCCACGTACTGGCGGAGCAGCGGACACGGACGGTACTTGTCGTCGCCGAGCTCGCGGTGCAGCACCTCGGCGATGGCGAGGCACGTGTCGAGACCGATCAGGTCGGCGAGCTCGAGCGGGCCCATCGGGTGGTTGAGGCCGAGCTTGACGCCGACGTCGATGTCGCTCGCCGTGCCGAGCCCCTCGTAGAGGCCGTAGCAGGCCTCGTTGAGCAGCGGGATGAGCATGCGGTTGACGATGAAGCCCGGGATGTCGCGCGCGCCGATGGTTGTCTTGCCGAACCGCTGCGCGAGCGCCATCACCGTGTCGACCGTCGCCTGGCTGGTCGGCAGCCCGCGCACGATCTCGACGAGCTTCATCAGCGGCACTGGATTCATGAAGTGCATGCCAATGACGCGATCGGGACGCCCTGAGGCCGCGGCGATCTTCGTGATCGAGATCGACGACGTGTTGGACGCAAGAATCGCGTCGTCCTTGCAGACCTCGCCGAGGCTCTTGAAGATCGCGACCTTCAGGTCCTCGCGCTCCGGCGCCGCCTCGATGACGACGTCGCAGTCCGCAAGATCCTTGTGCGCCCCACCGTGCTTGAGGCGCGACATTGTCGCGTCACGTGCACCGGCGTCGAGCTTGCCCTTCTCGACCAGACGGTCGAGCTGCTTCTTGATCTTGCCGATTCCAGCCTGCGCGAAATCCGGCGCGGCATCGACGATAACGACGTCGAGCCCCGCCTGCGCGGCGACTTGCGCGATGCCCTGCCCCATCTGGCCAGCACCGACGACACCCAATTTTTGTACGTTCATTGTCAGCTTTTCGTTTACCTAGGCACCGCCCTTCGGCGGTGTAGCGCGTCCCGGCGAAGCCGCGACTTGCGATTACGGACGCTCGACGAGGAGGGCGATGCCTTCACCGCCGCCGATGCACAGCGACGCACCGCCCGTCTCGGCGTTGTTCGCTGCCATCGCGTGGAGCAGCGTGACGAGGATGCGCGTGCCCGACGCCCCGATCGGGTGACCGAGGGCAACCGCCCCGCCCCACACGTTCACCTTCTTGGCATCGAGGTTGAGGAGCTGGTTGTTGGCGACCGACACGACGCTGAACGCCTCGTTGATCTCCCACAGGTCAACCTTCTGCGCGTCCCAGCCCGCCTTCTTGAGCGCGTTGTTGATCGCCGTCGCCGGCGCGGTGGTGAACCACTCGGGCGCCTGCGCGTGGTAGCCCGACGCCACCAGCTTGGCGAGGACCTTCACGCCGCGGCGCTTGGCCTCATCGGCCGACATCAGCACCACGGCCGCGGCGCCGTCGTTGATCGACGAGGCATTGCCGGCGGTGACGGTGCCGTCCTTCTGGAACGCCGTGCGCAGCGACGGCAGCTTGTCGATCGAGCCCTTGCCCGGCTCTTCGTCATTCTCGACGACGATTTCGCCCTTCTTGTCGGCGATCTTCACGGCGGCGATCTCGGTCTTGAACTTGCCAGCCTTCTGCGCCTCGAGCGCGCGGCGATAGCTCTCGGCCGCGTGCTCGTCCTGCACGCTGCGCGGGATGCCCTTCTCCTTCGCGCATAGCTCGGCGCAGTTGCCCATGTGCTGGTTGTTGTAGGGGTCCCACAGGCCGTCGTTGACCATCGTGTCGACGGTCTCGAGCGCGCCCATCTTGGTGCCGCTGCGCGAGTTGCGGAGTGCGTGCGGCGCGTTCGACATCGACTCCATGCCGCCGGCGACGGCGATCTCGACCTCGCCCGCGGCGATGGCGCGCGCAGCACCGATAACGGCCTCGAGGCCCGAGCCGCACACCTTGTTCACGGTGACGCACGGGACGGAGTTGGGGAGCCCCGCACCGAGGGCGGCCTGACGCGCCGGCGCCTGACCGACGGCGGCGGGCAGCACCATGCCCATGTGGACAAGGCCGACGTCGCCGGGGGCGACGTTCGCGCGCTCGAGCGCGGCCTTGATCGCCACCGAGCCGAGCTTGGGTGCGGTCACCGACGCGAGGGATCCGAGGAAGCTTCCGATGGGGGTGCGGGCGGCACCGACGATCACGACGTCACGCATGATGGGGGGATACCCCGCTGTCACCGAGGGCGTCAAGACACCCTCTGGGCCGTGGGCGCCCTGACAAAGTCGTGACGATTCGGATAGTTCAACCATTACAGCGGGAGTCGCCCGTGTATGCCCCTACGCGCCCCGCCATCAGCGAGCAGTCACGCCACCCGCGTCGGACCTCAGCGAGAGAACGCCGATGCTCCTGTCGATGAAGCAAAGAATCGCTCTCCGCGCTTCCCGTGCGGGAGGGAGGGTGTGCGCCAGCGGCGTAGCGCGCGGTGAGCCATGCCCATCGCGCCCGACGTCGAAGCAGCGCTACGTGCGTGGCAACGACCGCCGTGCAGCGACGTCGCGCGCGCGCGCGAGGATCACGGGGAGGCGGGCAAGAACCTCCTCGATCTCGTCCGCCGTGGTGGTGACCCCGAGGCTGAAGCGTACGGCTTCCTTCGCCTGGGCAGGCGTCATGCCGAGCGCGAGCAGGACCGGCGAGGCCTGGATCGAGCCCGACGTGCAAGCCGCCCCCGTCGAGACCGAGATGCCGGCCAGGTCGAGGGCGACGACGACAGATTCGCCACGAGCCCCCGGAAACCCGGCGTTGATCGTGCCTCCGATCCGCGGTGCGCCGGCCCCATGGATGCGTACACGGTCGAGCGCACGTAGCCCCTCCTCGAGCCGTTGGCCGAGAACGCTGACCGCCTCCCATTTGCGCGGATCGACCGCCGCGGCCGCGGCACCGAAGCCGACGATGCCGAGGGTGTTCTCGGTGCCGGGCCGCCGCCCACGCTCCTGGTGTCCGCCGTCGACGAGTGGCAGCGCATCGTCGACGGCGATCGCGAGCGCACCGACGCCCTGCGGCCCTCCGATCTTGTGGGACGAGATCGCGAGCGCGTCGGCTGCGAAGCCCGCGAGCGCGACCTTGCCGGCAGCCTGGACCGCATCGACGTGGAGCCGTGCCCCCACCGCGTTCGTGGCTGCCCGAAGCGCGCCTAGGTCGGCGACCGTGCCCAGCTCGTGGTTCACCGCGCTGGCGGCGACCAGCCCGACGCCGTCGAGGTCATTCAGGACGAGCGCGCCGTCGGCGGTCACCGGAACGGGCCGCTGCGTCCACCCACGCTCGACCAGCGCCGCGACGGCACCGCGCAGCGACGGATGATCGATGGCCGCGCACGCGACGACGCGCGGACCGCCGGCACGCTCGACGACCCGGGCCAGCCCGAGCACCCCGAGTGCGTTGGCTTCGGTACCGCCGCTGGTCAGCACCACCTGCTCGCGCGGCCGGCCGACCAGGGTGGCGACCTGGTTGCGCGCTCGTTCGATCACGTCGCGCGCGCGGCGCCCGTGTGCGTGGATCGACGACGGGTTGCCCACCACGTCCAGCGCGTCCGTGATCGCCATGCGCGCGGCCGGAACCAGCGGCGCCGTTGCGTTGAAGTCCAGGTAGATCCTTCGGTTCGTTGACATGACTCCGGTGGTGTCCGCATCATCGCTAGACGGACGGGGGAGGACTCGTCCTAGGTACCATTTCGTGGCCGATGATGCCGGCGCCTTGCTCGTTCGCTCCGGGCTGATCAGCAGCAGCTCGCTGGATGAGGCGTGCTCGCGTGTCGAGGCGCTCGGCGGCACGATCGGCGAACAGCTGGTCTTCGCCGGGGCGATCGATGACGATGCGCTGACCAACTTCTTCGCATCCACTCTGCTCGTTCCGCGGGTCAACCCGAACTCGCTCGCGCGGTTGCCGATCCGAGTGATCGCCACGATCCCGAACGACATGGCGATCGGGCTGCGCGCTATCCCGGTCTCGCTCGACGCGGACAACAACCTCACCGTCGCGATGAGTGACCCGTCCGACAGCGAGGCCATCGACGAGATCCGCGACTTCACTGGCGCGTCCATCGTGCGCGCATGCGCGACGCAGATGCAGATCGCGTGGTGCCTCGCGCACTACTACGGCCACGTGACCCCGCTCGGTCAGAAGCTCCTGCAGCCTTCGGCCAGCGAGGCACCGGTCGTCGCCCCAGCCACCCCTCAACCGACGCCGCGCGCGAAGGGCGTCACCGCACAGGTGAACGCGCTGCGACACCGTCGGATCGCACCGATCCCTCGCGACGCCATTCCGGCGAGCGTGGGTGCGGACGGCATCGGCGGCGACACCGAGCCATTCACCAACTACAAGGCCCCCGAGATGGGCGACGACACGGATCCTGCGGTGATGGCGATCGCGCCGGCGGCGACCGAGAGCTCCGACGGCGTTCCCCACCAGCCCCGGGCGCGCAGCATCTCGGGCGAAATCAAGGTTCCCAAGCGCGCGCCATCGATCAAGCCGCCGCTCCCGATCGACGACACCGATAGCGGCCCGGTGATCACGATCGAGCACCCCCCCGAGGAGGATCGAACCGCGCCCGGCAAGGTGCTGCCGAAGAAGCGCCGCGTCGTGCAGCCGGATCCGCCGGAGCTCGCTGCGCGTGGCGGCGAGATCGACGTCAACACGGGCAAGCTGCGCCGCCTCGAGGTCGACGACGGCCCCAAGATCCTCATCGACTCCGGCGCGATCGTGGCCGGCAACCAGGTCCCGGAGAAGGCGGGCGAGCTCGAAGCGCGCACCACCGGCGAGCGCCCTGCGCCGCCCGAAGTCACCATCGAGATCGACGAGACGCTCGATCGCGAGTCGCGCCCGATCTTGCTCGAGCGGGCGCGCGAGCTCCGCGGTCCGGGCGACTCCGTCACGTTCCGTCAGCGGGCCCCCTCCACCGCCGACTTCCCCGACGATGACGACGAGGTCGTGGTGCTGCAGCCGAAGAAGCCTGGCGGCCGCCGCGATCGCCACACGCAGGTTGGCGTCGGCATCGTCCCGGCGGCCACACGCGTCGCGCGCGACACCGAAGCAACGCCGCAGCCCATCGACGATGCCCCGACAACGCAGATCGCGGCGGGGCCGCGCCACGACGAGGACGACGACGAGGACGGGCTCGAGATCAGCACCGCGGTGATGAGCGCGGGGGAGCTCGACGCGGCCATCCCCGAGCGAAGCGCCGAGGTCATACCCGGCCACCTCCAGCACAAGCCCGCCCCCGAGCTCGACGACGGCTGGGGACCACCTGGCACCACGATCCCGCCACCCCTGCTCGGCGCAGTGCCCGGCAGCGACGACGACAGCATTCCCGGCCGCATCCCCGTCGGCGACATGGACTCGGCGCCGTTGATCGTTGCCCCGCTCGCGCCGGCGAAGCCCCTGCGCGCCTCGCCGTCCAGCAACCCGGTCGTCGACGCGGTGCGCTCGATGGAGGATGCGACCACCTCGCTGCTCGCCCTGATCCGCAGCCTCGAGCACGCGAAGTCGCGCGACGAGGTCATGTCACTGATGATCGATCACGTCGCGGCGACCCACCGGCGTGCGGGCTTCTTCGCGATCAAGGCCACAGAGCTGAGCGTGTTCTCGATCAAGCCGGCGCCGACGAACGCGCCGATCGCGACGCTGCGCCTCGATCGGCCCTCCACGCTGCAAGACGTCGTCGGCACGCGGCTGCCGTATCGCGGACCGATGCGTGACGACGACAGCCGTACATTCCTGGCGAGCGTGCTCGGCAGCAGCCCCTCCGAACTGTTGCTCGTCCCGATCGCGGTGCGCGAGCGCGTGGTCGGCTTGCTGTTCGGCGACCAGCGCAAGCAGCAAACGTTCGACGATCAGCTGCCACTCGCTGCACGCGCGGCCGGCCAGGCGCTCGAGCGCATCCTGAAGGCCAAGCGCAGCTAGCGCTTCTTGACGCGCCGATCGAGCTCGCGCGTGCGCCGCTCGGCGACGTCCTTGAGCTCGGCCCAAAGTGCGGGGAACGCACCCGCAAGCTCGTAGAGATCACGCGGCGAGAGCAGCAGCAGCTCCGCATCGGAGAGCGCGACGACGTGTGCCGGAGCGGGCGTGCGCGCGAGCAGCGCGGCTTCGCCGACGAACTCCCCCATGCCGACCGTGGTCACCGCCACGAGCTCCCCGGTCGCGAGCTCCGCGCGCACGTCGAGCCGGCCCTGCGCGACGAGGATCAGCGGATGGCCGGCCTCGCCTTGACGGATTACGGTGGTGCCCGCGGGGACGCTCCGCTTGACGAACCGGTCGAGTACGGCGCCGCGGCGTTCCTCGGGCAATGGTTCGAAGAAGCGAGTCTCGATCAAGGGCAGCGAAGCGCTCGCGTCCGGGAGGGCTGTCGGCTCGATCGACACCGCCGAACGCCGCACGATCATCGGCGGCGTCAGCAACAGTTCTTCGTCGAGGTCCTCACCGAATACGCGCCGCGGTGGAGGTGTCGGCTCGTCCTCGGTATCGAGGCGCGGTAGTCGGCCCGTGGGAAGCGCATCGTCGTCGACGACCCCGAGCGACGCCGAGATCCGGCGCGCCGCGCTCGCGATGCCCGACATTTGCGGCAACACGGCGTCCTCGGAGCCGGGGCGCGTAGCGGCGCCCTCCGAAATTGGCAGGTCCTCAGGCTCGGCGACCAGCTGCCGGACCGACGCCGTGGTCGGCTCGACGACGTGATAGGGAACAGCGCGCGGTAGCGGTGTCGGATCGGGCATGCCCGGATCCTCGCCGGCCTCTTCGATCGAGATCTCGATGCTGAGGCTGTCGTCCGTCCCGATGGGTGGCGAACCCTTGGTCACGGCCTCACGAAGGCGTAAGCGAGACCTGTGCCTTGAACGTCATCGCAGGCGAGTTGGTGGGCAGCGCCCACTTCGTCGCGACGCCGCGAATGCAGGCGTCAAACGTCTCACCGAGCGACGGTGAGAACGATGCGCTCTTGTATGCGCCGGCGTTGGAGAAGCTCGCCGACACCGTCAGCGTGATGGTACGCGCCTGGAGGCCCGCATCCTTCTTGAGCGCCTGCTCGTAGCACTTCTGGATCGCGCCGCGCGACTTGGCAACGACGTCGATGAACTGCTTGGACGCCTCACCGGCGGCCTTGTCGTCGATCGGGCGCGGCGGGTCGCCGGGCTTACCGGGCTTGACCGTAAGTGCGTTGCCCTCGATCGAGACCACGATCTCCGACGAGCCACTGCCCTGCTCGCGGGTGAGGCGCGCGACCTCGTCCTCGAGCGACTTGCAGAACTTTTCCTTCTCGCTCTTCGACGCAATGCAGGAGTCGAGGTCGGCCTTGGTCTGGGGATCGGGCTGGATGACCTTCTCGCCCTTGCAGCCGACGAGCAACGATGCGCCCAACACGCCAGCAAAGGACCCGGCCAACACGGTCTTCGAGATGGACTTCATTTCAGCTCTTTCGTCCTAGATGCTACGGGGTCTGGAATCCCGATGCCAGAAACGCCGGGCCGCTCGATGAACTCGCGGACGATCCGTCCGCCCTGCACGTGCTGTTCTATCACCGGTTCCACTCGCGACGGGTCGAACCGATTATACAGAGCCGTTATGCCCCGCGGGCCTGGCAGGGTCGCAAACCCACCACTCGTCAGGCCGCCTGGCGCTTCGGTGAGGATCTCTCGCACCAGGACGTTGGGTCCTTGGGTACATCGCCCGAAGCAGCTCTGCCACGCGAGCTCGGCGACCTCGTGCGCACCGCTGGCATCGAGCGCCTTGCGAAAGCACTCATGCAGCGCCTGCGAGCCGCGGCGATCACCGCACTCGGGCCCCCGGCAGATGACGATCCTGAACCGACGAGACGTCACCCTCCTTCGAGGGTGAACGCCAGCGGAACCGCTGTCAATCGCCCAGCGTCTCCTGGATGAGTTGCGCGAGTCCCGGGCGCGTCCGCGGGTCCTGAGCGGCGTACCGCAACGTGGCGCGTTCCTGGGCGCCGCCCTTCGCGAGCGTGGTCACGATCGCCTTCTGCCATGCCGGGTCGCCGCCGCGTTCCTCGTCGACGCGGTACATCAGGAAGTGAGCGGTCAACGCGGGCCGCTCGGCGCCAGCGCCGAGCGCAGCGAGGGCGTTGATGACGTAGGTGAGCTCGGCGTTCTGCGTGCTCGGCGCGTCGAGGTGCACCGTCAACGCGGCGATCGTGGGCGCGACCACCGCCGGCGGAAAGGCCGTACCCTCGAGGCCGGTAAGCGCCTTGGCGATCGGGCCGAGCTGATCGGGCTCGGTCTTCGCGAGGTAGTCCGTCGTGACCTCGAGCTGCTTCGTCAGCACGGCGAGGCTCGTGGGATCCTTGCGGGCGACGAGTAGCTCGACCACGGTGTCCTTGAGCTTCTGTGGCGCACGGTCGTCGGACAGCACCGCGAGCATCTCGGTCGTCACCGCGGGGCCATGCAGCTTCGCGAGCGTCGCGACCGCGAGCTCCTTGACGCCGGTGAACCGCGCGTCGCGATCGCGGGCGATCTCGACGAGCGTGGCGATCGTCGAGCTGGGTGCCTGCTCGGGCGTCGTCGGCAGCCAGCCGTCGGCATCGAACGTTCCGCCGAGCACCTGCGCGGAGAGGCCCAGGCTCTGCTTGCCGCGCACCGCGCCCGTGACTGGATCGAGCACGACGATCTCACCGCTCGTCGACAAGCCGACAATGACGCTGCCCGTGTGCTCGGACGCGACGAGCTCGACGCGCGGATGCGAATACGCCCACTTCATCTGGTTCGCGGCATCGAAGCCGAACACGTAGCGAAAGTAGTGAATCGCGTAGGTGTTGCCGGGGAGCTTGACCGCCCCGTCGCTGGCAGGCTCGGAGCGCCACAACACGCGCGCGCGGTCGGACGCGGTATAGGCGAGCTGCACGGGGTCGTACGCATCGCGACCGTAGCTCGTACGATCTAGCTGGGCGGGAATCTTCACCTGGCCGTAGCTCGCACCATCGCGCTTGCCGCTCGCGCTGCGCTCGTCGAGGCGGAACATGCCCTGGCGCGAGCCGTAGAAGACGTCCTGGCTGGTCGTGCGCAGTGTCGAGATCTGTTCGTCGATGCCACGGATGCGCGTCAGCAGATCGCCGGACTTCGCATCGACGAGCGACAGCCACTGCCGAAGGAACGGCACGTACAGGATGCCGCCATGCGCGACCGGTGCGCCGAGCTGGCCGTTGGCGTCGGCGCTCCACGCCTGCTTGCCGTTCGCGCCATGCAGGGCGGTGAGCAGCCAGGTCGTGCCCTTTTGCGTGACCACATACGCACGTTCGCGATCCGCTGCAGCGCCGACGAACTGGCCGGCGAGCGCCGACTTCCAGCGCACGGTGCCGCGGGTCTGATCGCGCGCGACGAGCGCGCCACCCTCGACGGTGAGGAGGAAGTCGCCGCCTACCCAGATCCGAGACTGCACGTCGGCGTCGGTCTTCCACAGCACTGCACCAGCCTTGAGGTCGTACGCGACGATCGCCTTGGGAGCGCCCGCGGTCAGCGCGAATAGCCGCGGCTTCGACCAGCTGTTGAGCGGCGTCGGCGAGCCCGGCAGCACGCGCCGGGCGAGGACTTCCTTGAGCTCGTACGCGTTGTTCTCGTCCTGCGAGAGCCTGAACACGTGCTTGGGGCTACATGCCCCGAGCGCGGCCGCCATCGCGGCGCCGACGAGGAGCACGCGGTTCACTTGCCACCTCCCGTGCGCGCCTTGACGACCATCTCGGCCTCGGTGCGCGAGGCGCGCTCCGGCTTCTTCGGCGTCGCGTTGACGTAGTCCGCGAGCTCGGTGATAGCCGTGCCGTCCTGAATACGCGCGAGCGAGCGCACGACCTCGACCTTGGCGGCGTCGGGCCCGAAGTCATCGCGCAGCAAGATCGTACCGAGCGCACGCGCGAGCGTTGCATCGGGCGCCTTGCCGATCTCCTCGGCGAGCTTGAGGGCGAGGTCGTTATCAGCTATAGCGCCCAGCGCACGCGCCGCGCTGTCCTCGCCCCGGTGGAGCAAGATCACGAGCTCGTCCGTCGCCGCGCGCACCCCGCCGCGCGCTGCGGCCGTGGCCGCTGCTGCGCGCACCGTACCGACCGTATCGCGCAAGCCATCGGCGATCGCCGCCTGTGCCTCGGCCGACGGGTAGCTCGCGAGTACTGCCAGCGCCGTGCTGCGCACGGACGGAACGCGGTGACGTGCGTAGCGCCGCAATGTCGCGACATCGGCGGGCGCGGGCTGGTGCGCGAGGGCGCGCAGCGCGGGGATCGCGACCTCGGGCGCGAGGCCGAGGGCGAGCGCATCGAGCAGCGCCTCGTGTGCCGCCGGCGTCCCGATCTGGCCGAGGGTGTCAGCGGCCTTCGCGGCCTGCTCGACGTCGACGCCGGTGAGTGCCTGTACGTCGATCGGCGAGGGCGCGGGCGCCACAGGCTTGGGGTTGGGCTTGCGCGGCTGCGCAGGCGCGGGAGCGGTCATCGCGATCACCAGCCCCACCCACGGCCAACGCACCTTGGACATGATTCCCCTCAAGGTGGCGTCGTACCTAAAACCCGGTCGATCTTCAAGAAGTTATCCAAACCCTGTTACCGTAGGCGCCGTGGATCCTGCCGTCCTGCCGATCCTGGCGTGCCCGCGTTGCCGCGCTGCGGCGCCGTTCCGTGATCTTCGCAATGCGCGCTGCACGACATGCGGCCTCGAGCCCACCAATGCCGCGCCCGGCGTCATCGACCTGATCGACACCGCGATCGGCGAGCCCACGCCCTCGTCCGCGGAACAACGGCTCATGGAGAGCGACCTCGTCGCGCGCATCTACGACCGCTTCTGGCGGCCGTCGTTCGTGCGCCTGCTCGCCGGGAAGGGTGCAGGTGCCGCCGTCGGAGGTCTCTCGGGCGAGCTGTTCATTCACAAGCACGGCCTATCGCTCGACGATCGTCCGGGCCCGTGGCTCGACCTCTCGTGCGGGCCCGGCGCCTTCGCCCGCGCACTCGCCGCAGCCGCACCGGGCGCGCTCGTCGTCGGGCTCGACATCTCGCGCGCGATGCTCGAGGTCGCATCGCAGCGGACGGGCGGCTACACCAACGTCGTGCTGGTGCGCGCGGATGCGCATGCCCTGCCCTTCGTCGATGGCTCGTTCGGCGGCGTCAACAACGCGGGCGCGCTGCACGCGTACGACGACCCCGAGCTCGTGTTCCGCGAGATCCGGCGTGTGCTGCGGCCAGGCGGGCTCTACGTCGGGTCGACGTTCGCCGAGGCGCCATCGCTGCTCGGCAAGATCGCCGCGCGCGCGGCGGGCATCCGTCGGTTCGAGCCCAGCGAGCTGCGTGCGTGGCTACAGCGAATCGGCTTCGCCGACTACGAAGACGTGCGGCTCGGCGGAGCGCTCGTGTTCCGCGTGCGCCGGCCGTAGCTCGCGGCCACAGCGTCGCATCAGAACGTGCCGCCGACGAGCGGCATCGCCATGCCGGGCTGCGGCGCAAGTGCGGGCGATAGCGGTTGCACCGCGAGGCTACCGAGCGCCCATCGTCCGTCGGAGTGGCGGCCGACCACGGCGGGCGGAGCATCGTCGACCTTAGCGGCGTTGCCCTCGGGGACATCGAGGCCCGCGTCCATGCCGCGCGTGAGACGGAAGCCGAGGTACGCACCCGCGACGAGACCGATCGTCGACAGCGTACCGACGGCGCGATCATCCCCCGTGCTCTCGCTGTCGTGGATCGCGCCGTAGAGCGCGAAGGGGATCGCGGCGCCCGCGGCGGCGAGCCCGGCGACGCGCAACATGCGCCGCGGCGTGGTGTTCGTGCTCGGCGCCGCGACGTAGCCGACGAGCAAGCCGGCACCGGTGCCGAGGATCGCGTTGACCGAGTACGCCTCGCCCTCGGCGGGCTGCATCAGCAGGCCGAGCGTGAGGCCGCCCACGGCGCCGATGCCGGCCATCGTGTCCATGAGGGCGACGTCGCCGCGCGTGAGCTTGTGCTTCGACGCGAGCCCCGCGCCGGCGAGACCGAGCACCGTGGAGCCGATGCTCGCACCGACGAGGACGCTGCGCGACGACGAGTTGTCGACGCTGACCGCGTCGCCGAGAAAGCCACCGATCACGCCGCCCCACACACTGCCCATGCCGAGCGTGCGGATCTGTGCTTCGTCCCAGTCGAGCTTGCCGAACAGCTTCGGGCCCGCGTACGCGCCACCCGCGGCGAGCGCGATGCCAAGGGGCACGGCACCACCCGCAGGCGTGTCCTCCGAGAAGAACGCGCCGATCGTCGCGCCGAGGAGCCCGCCGTAGAGCCCGGCGTGTACGCGCGCGGCGAGCACCTTGTCGCCCGTCGCAGGCGTCGGCGCTTCGGGCTGCGGTGGCAATGGCTGCGTGGGCTCGGTGAGATCCTTGATCGGCGTCAGGTCGACCGGCTCGGGGGGCGGAGCTGGCTTGGTCAGGCCGAGCGCCTTGTCGATCTCCTGAAGAATGAACGTCGCTTGCTGTGCGGCGGTGCCGTTCGGGCTCTTCGCGAGTGCCTCGTTGGCGAGCTGACGCGCGTCGGCGAACAGCCTCGCATCGAGCAGTTCCTGGGCGCGCACCACGAGCGACTGCGCGATCTGCTCAGCGAGCACCGGGTCTTCACCTGCGGGCAGTGGTGGCATCGGTGCCGGTGCGGGCGGTGCGGGCGCCGGTGTGGGACCGTAGGGATCCGCGGGCTGCGCCTCCGCGACCGTGGTCGCAGCGATCACGGCTAGCAGCGACGCGCGTACCCGCATGAGCTTTGGGGTACCACCAGGCGATCCGGACATCAACCTTCGGCTAGGCACGGGCGTCGTCCGCTGACGCGCCGGATGGCGTAGATCACATCTACGGCGTCGGCGTCGGCCCCGAGACCGGTCCACTGTCGGTGCGGACGGGCCCCGATTCGGTACCTGGCTTACGCGGCTGCTCGCGCCAGTTCTTGCGGAACATGTGCATGAACACGACCTGCACCGCCGACAGGATCGGCACCGCGAGCAGCGCGCCCACGAGCCCGAAGCTGTGCTCGCCGAGGAACAGCGCGAAGATGACGAGCACCGGGTGAATCTTCGCCGCGGTGCCGATGATCTTCGGGTTGAGGAGGTTCGCTTCGATGAAGTGAATGCCAATGATCCAGAGGCCGATCGCGAGCCCGCGCACGATGTCGATGCCGCTCTCGCCCGACACCAGCGCGACGATCACGATCGGAATTGACGACAGGATCGAACCGAAGATCGGGATCAGCGTCAGCAATGCGGCCACCACCGCGAGGATGAGGCTGTACTTGATGCCGAAGATGAGCAGGCCGATGTACGTCAGGATGCCGTTGATGAGGCAGATGAGGAGCTGGCCGCGGATCACGCCCGACAGGCCCTTGTCGATGCCGGCGATGATCACGTCGTAGTCGTCACGCACGTTGGCCGGGAAGATGTTGCGCAAGAACCCGTGCACGACCTCCATGTCGATCAGCACGAACGCGCCGATCATCAGCGTGAAGAAGAACATGAAGATGCCCTTCACGAACCCGGCAAGCAGGGACTGTCCGAGCCGCACGAGGTCGTCGAGCTTGCTCTGCAGGCTCGAGATGCCCTTCTTCACGAACGCGCGCAGCTTGTCCTCGAGCGACAACGGCTCGGGCGGCACCTCGTTGGTCGCGAGGTGATACCCGGTGCCGTCGGGCAAGGGCTTGAAGTCGACGCCGTTGGGCGCGAGTTGCACCGCGAACCGGCCATCGGGCAGCGGCGTCATGGTGAACGCGGTCCCCGGCGGCAGTGGAACCTCCGGCGACACCGCCGGCTCGTCGTGCTCCTGCGGAACACCGGCCAGCGACGGGAACCGCTTCTCGAGCCAGCGCGCGAGCTGCGGCGTCCACTCCTCGTTGGCGCGCTTGTACAGCCCCGGTGCTTCTTTGCCGAGGCGCGCCACGTCGCGCGAGAGGCGCGGCACGAGCAGGAACATGAATCCCACCACCGCCGCGATGAACACGATGTAGCACATGACGATCGCGAGCCCGCGCGGCATGCGGCGGGTGCCGTCCTTGCGCTCGGACATCCAGCGCACGACGGGCGACAGGATGTACGCGATCAGGAATGCGAACACGAACGGCAGCAGCACGTGCCTGCCGAGAATGAGCATCAGCAGGATGAACAGCGGGAAGCCCCAGCGACCGAGGAACTTCCGGCCCGGGCTCTCCGCACCGAACCACGTCTGGCTCCGGCTGCGCGTCGTGCCACTCGGCGGAGGCGTCGGCGTGAACATCGGAATGCCACTCGACGGCGGCGTGGTGGGCGGTGTGCCGCCCGACGGTGGCGTTCCGGGCGGCTCGGCCGGCGTCAGTGTCGTGGGTATATCAGAGGACGGTCAGCGCAGGCGCGCTCGGCTCGGCGATCGACGACCGTTCGCCGTGCGGCGCGCTAGCGTTCGGCGCCGCGACGACCACTGCGCGACCACGCGCCCGAGAGCCAGCCGCCGACCTTGCCCAGCAAGGACCGCCGCGAGCCGGCGCGTGCGAGCTCTTCCTCGGACAGGCCGGGATCGAGCGTCGGGCTCGGCAGCGAGTCGTCCGGCGCCGCGCCGAGCAATGCCTCGGGGCGTGCCGTGCGAGGAGCTGCGCGGCGCTCGCGGGGCGGCACGGGCGGCGGCTCGACGCCCGTCTCCATGCGCAGCGAACCCCAGCGGCGGCACTGCCCGCAGCGCCAGCTGAACGGCCCCGGGCGGTGCCCACAGTGCGAGCATTGCCAGCGGCCGCGCAGGGTCCACGCGAGTGCGCCCTGCTCCGCGACCAGCACCTGGAGCGCGCTACGCACCGAGGCGGCGTCGCCGTCGTGCAGGGCGAGACGCGCGGTCGCGACGCGGGCCGCGAGGGCCTCCGGAAAGCGCGTGGTCAGCTCGTTGGCGAGTTCGGTGCGACTGGTGGCGTCGGACGGCGGCACGAGCTGCGCGCGGATCAGCGCGAGCTCGAGACGCGGGCCGGTGGTCGCCTCGACGTCGGCGAGCGCCTGCAGCACGCGATCGGCGACGGTCGAGGTCGGGCGCTCGGACGGCACGAGCGCGACGCCCTCGGTCTTGACCAGCGCGGTCTCCTTCGATGTAGCGGGCGCGCTGGGGGGCGCGGGCGCCGCAGCGTCGGCGAGCGCGGGGGCATCGGCGGGCGCCGTGGTGCTCGGTTCGTCGGCAAGGTCGTCGGTAGACTTGCTCTCGCCCTTGCCGTCGATGCCCTCCTCGGCCGCGATGAGCCCGGGAAGCAGGTGAGGCGCGAGCGCCGGATCGGCGACGAGCGCTTGCTTGAGCCGATCTTTCGCGCCGCGGTGATTGCCGCGCGCCGCGGCGAGCTCGGCGGCGGCCGCGAAGAAGTGTCCTGACTCCTGATGCTTCTGCGCGGCCTTGAGGAGCTGCTTGGCAGAGTCGAGGTCATCACGCGCGAGCGCGGCCTGCGCGGCGGCGACGAGCAAGTGGTGCTCGCGCACGCTCGTGTCCTCGTTGCGCTTCTTGCCGAGGCGCTGCCAGAGTCCTGCGGCCTCGTTGAAGCGCGCCTGCTCCTCGTACAGCGCGGCGAGCGTGCGCAATGCGAGCTCGTGGTTGGGCTCCTCGAGCAGCACCTCCTCGAGCGCGCGGGTCGCGCGACGCGGCATACCGGCGGCGCGGAAATCCAGCCCGAGCTCGTACATCGCGCGCTGGCGCAGCTTGCGCTTGTCACGTTCGCGCAGCGCGAGTGCCTGGTGCACGCGGATCGCGCGCTCGTGCTCGCCCTTGCTGCGAAACATCGCCCCTAGGGCGAAGTATGGCTCGACGTCGTCCACGTTCTCCTCGACCACGCCGCGTAACTCGCTGACGACGGTGTCGTGATCGCGCTGGATCAGGTGCGCGAGCGCGCGCATGTACGCGCGACTGTGGCGGGCGGTGCGGCGGAGCTGGCGGTCGTCGGGGACGTAATAGCGCCCGATCAACACGCCGGCGGCGAGCGCGCCTACGCCCACGAGCAGGAGAACCAGCGCGGCACCCATTCCGGACTGACACTACCTCAATTCGAAACACCGATCCTCGTCGCGGCGCATGGCGGGAGGCCAAGACGACCTGCCCAGGGAGCACATGCCCGACGGCGAATGGGCCACGGGTCAGCGCCCGGGGGCACCGAACCAGATCACCATGCCTGCACTGATGGAGCGCTCGCGAAAGTCGTTTTCACCGTTGATCAGCGGTCGAGGCTTTCGTCGTCGAGGGCGCTCATCACGCGGGCGGCGTTGGCGTTCGGGACCTCGGGAAGATCCTCGAGCGGCGCGGGCTCGGTGAACGGCAGGTTGCGCAGCTTTGCCAGCTCCTTCTCGAGCCGATTGATCAGCGCTTCATACTGCCGGCGGCGCCACACGTAATACATGCTCCACAACACGAGCGCCGACAGCAGGATCGCGCACGCGAGCCAGCCCGCGATGAGCGCGGGCAGCCACACCTCGTGCGGGCGGTCCCCGAACAGCCCCTCGAGCCACGGGGGGATCGAGACCGGGATCCAGCCGCTGTTCGCGACGAGGAACAGCCCGGCGATCACGCCGAGGCCGATCATCGACAGGATGACCGTCGCAGTCGCGAGCACGCGCAGCCACCTCAGCACGCGCCTAGTCTATCAAAGGTCGACCACGTGCCGGGGCTTGCGCAGCGACCCACCGGCGATCGCATAGCCGATGACGAGACCGACCATGCGGGTATCCAGGAGCTCGCGGTAGTTGACGCCGACGAAGTAGCCGGTGCTCGACGTGAAGCCGAACTGATCCTTGGATCTGCCGATCCGCACGCCCGCCATCGCCTCGAGCTCGTCGAACCCGCCGAGTGTGCGTGCCCCACCCTGCCGGCTGTCCGCGTTGAACAGAAACGTCCCGCGGCCATGCGCGAGCAAGCGCACCGCGCCACCACCAACCTCGAGCGTCACGTCGAGCGGGAACGCTAGCGCGTCGTCGAGCGTCCCGGTCGCGCCGTTGGCGCCGATGCCGAACCCGACGGCGAGGAAGCCGCTCGCTCCCAAACGCAGCGCGCCGCCGACAGGAAACAGCGAGACGTCGTAGGCGAAGCCCGCGTCCTGGATCGTCGCGCCCGCTGCGAGATCGAGGCCCGCGTGATAGGCGACGTACCTGCCGCCCACGAGGCCGTGCAGCTTCACGCCGGCCAGCACCAGCTCGCGCGGGGTCGCGGTGTCGTCGTCGAGCGCGTGCGCGCCGGATAGCTCGTAGTGGAGCCAGCCGCCGCCTTGCGGAAGGCCGCGCGCCTCGGCGGTCGCCGCGAGCAGCACGATGACGAGGAGCGCTCTCATCGGTCCGCGAACCCCAGCCGGCCGGGGCCGAGCGGCAAGATGATCGCGGGCGGCCACAGGTCGACCCCGACCGACAGCCCGATGATGTGCACCTCGACGCCCTCCTTGAGCCCGAGCTTCACGCCGAGCACCGGCGTCTCCACCTGCACGCCCGTGCGCTCGCTGGTGACGCCCGCGCCGATCCAGCCGCGCCAGTCCTTGCCGACCGACGTCGAGGGCAGGCTCGCCGATAGCTCGCACCGGCGCAGCACGACGTCGCCGAACGTGTTGCTATTGGGGCCCGGGTAGAAGACGTAGCTGCTCTCGATCTTCGACTTCACCTGTGGCCCGACGCGCGCCACGCACTCCGCCGCGCGCTCCCCCTCCGCGCCGGTCCACAGGCCATGCAAGATCGGATCGACGTACGGGTCGTTCTTGCTCGCGTCGGTGAGCGAGCCGCCGCCACCCACCTCGTAGACGCGCCACTCGGTGTCGCCTGCGTTGCGCACGGCAAACCACGGGTGGCGCGCGATGCCATCCATCGGGTGCGGCAGCCCGCCCGAGAACAGCGCGACCACCGTCGTCGCGTTCGACGGCATCTCGAGCGATCGCTTCGCGAAGATGCACCCGCCGACCTGCGCGGCGAGGAGGACAACAGCCAGCCTCATACCCGTACGGACGTTTCACCCGCAAGAAGTGGGCACCGAAACGACAAAGGCCGCCAGGCATTCCTGCCGGGCGGCCAATCGCGCGCGTCAGTCGCTGACTACTGCGCGTCCTTGGTTTTCAGCTTGTCGAGCTTGCCCTTGAACTTGTCGCCCAGGGTCGCGCCACCGGCGTTCGGCGAGGCAAAGCCCTGCGCGTCCGCCATGTCCTTGGCGCGAGCAGCGCCCTTGATCGACAGGCCGATCTTGCGCTCGGCGCCGTCGGCGTGGAGCACCTGCACCTTGACCTCCTGGCCGGGGGTCAGGACGGTGCGGGGATCCTCGACGTGCTCTTCGCTGATCTCGGAGACGTGAACGAGACCCTCGACGCCCTTCTCCAGCTCCACGAAGGCGCCGAAGTCGAGAACCTTGAGGATCTTGCCGTCGACAACCTTACCAGCCGGGTACTCGTACGGGATCTTGTCCCACGGGTCGGGAACGAGCTGCTTGATACCGAGCGAGATCTTCGGCTTGTCGCCGTCGCCGGTGTCGATGTTGAGCAGCACGGCCTCGACCTCGTCGCCCTTCTGGAAGAGCTCCGACGGGTGCTTCACGCGCTGGGTCCAGCTCATGTCGCTGATGTGGACCAGGCCGTCGATGCCTTCCTCGATCTCGACGAAGATACCGAAGTCCGCGATGTTGCGGACGTGGCCCTTGACCACCGTGCCCGGCGGGTACTTCTCGGTCAGCTGCTCGTACGGGTTCGGCTCGAGCTGCTTCATGCCGAGCGAGATGCGGTTCTGCTTCACGTCGACGTCGAGCACAACGGCCTCGACCATGTCGCCCACGGCGACCATCTTCGACGGGTGCTTCACGCGGCGCGTCCACGACATCTCGGAGATGTGGACGAGACCCTCGATGCCTTCCTCGAGCTCGATGAAGGCGCCGTAGTCCTTGAGCGACACGACCTTGCCACGGACGACCGTGCCCGGGACGTACTTCTCGGCCGCGCGGCTCCACGGGTCTTCCGTGATCTGCTTGAGGCCGAGGCTGACGCGCTCGGTGTCGGCGTTGAACTTCAACACCTTGACGCGGACGTGGTCACCGACCTGGAACAGCTCCGACGGGTGGTTGACCCGGCCCCAGCTCATGTCGGTGATGTGGAGGAGGCCGTCGATACCACCGAGGTCGATGAACGCACCGTACTCGGTGAGGTTCTTGACGATACCCTCGACGATCTGGCCTTCCTTCAGGCGCTCGAGCGTCGACTCCTTCAGTGCAGCGCGCTCCTTCTCGAGGAGCACACGGCGCGACAGCACGATGTTGCCGCGCTTCTTGTTGAACTTGATGACCTTGAACTTGAAGCTCTGGTTCAAGAAGGCATCGAGGTTGCGGACCGGACGCAAGTCGACCTGCGAACCCGGAAGGAACGCCTTCACGCCGCCGCGGATCGTGACCGAGAGGCCACCCTTCACGCGCGCCGTGATGACGCCTTCGATCAGCTCGTCGCGCTCGCACGCGGCGCTGATCTCGTCCCACACCTTGAAGCGATCGGCCTTCTCCTTCGAGAGGACGATCATGCCCATGTCGTTTTCACGCGACTCGAGCAGGACGTCGACGACGTCCCCAGGCTTCACACCGATCGAGCCATCCGCCTGGCGGAACTCTTCGAGCGGAACCTGTCCTTCACTCTTGTAGCCGACATCGACGATCGCGAAGTCCTTACCAACCGCGATCACCGTGCCTCGGAGGATTTCACCCTCCTTAACGCCATCCTGGCCGAAGCTTTCGGCCAGGAGCGCTGCGAAGTCCTCTTCGCCTGTGCCGTCTTGCGTAACCATGTTCAAGCAGATCTCCTACGTGCCGCCGAGTTGGATTTACTGCCTAGGCAGCCCTCGGCGCAGGGGCGACTTGGTACCGTTCACGCCCTGAATTGTCAACCGCGGCGATGAGATCCGCCTCAGTCTCCACAGGAATCTGACCTGCCCAAACCAGGCCGCTCGCTCCGGCTAGATGCGGGAGGCCCGCGCCGCGACCTCGCTCGCCAGGGATTCCACAACCTGATCGAGGGTTTGCGTGGAGCTGTCTACCAGTACCGCGTCTGCCGCAGGGACCATGGGCGCTACGTCGCGGCTCGCATCCCGGTGATCGCGCTCCCGGATCTCCTTCAGAGTGACCTCGTAATCCACCGGCGTACCCGCCGCGGTCAGCTCGGCGACCCGCCGGCGCGCGCGCTCCTCATCGGTCGCGGTCAGGAAGAACTTGGCCTCTGCCGCGGGGAACACGACGGTGCCCGTGTCGCGGCCCTCGACGACCACCCCACCACCCGCGGCGAGCCGGCGCTGCAGCTCGAGGAGCGCACTGCGCACCTCGGGATGGGCCGACACCTGCGAGGCGCCCTGAGACACCTCGGGCGTGCGGATCGCCGAGGTGACGTCCTCGTCGACCAGATAGACATGATTCTTTTCGCCGACGAAGTCGAAGCGAATCTCGAGCGCGCGCGCGAGCTCGGCACACGCGGGCCCATCATGCCATGCGATGCCCCGCTGCTTCGCGGTGAGGGCGACCGAGCGATAGATGGCGCCGGTATCGAGGAGGCGATAGCCGAGCCTCCTGGCCAGGAGCTTCGCGACGCTGGACTTGCCCGCGCCCGCCGGCCCATCGATCGTGACGACGACCTGCTTCATCGCCGCACATTATTATGCGATCCCACCGCCTCGCGGGCGTGACGAGGACAGGCATTGTACAGTCGAGCGCGGTGTCCGAGACGGCGGTCCCCAAACCAGGAACCGAGCGGCGGTGGAAGACGTTCGCGGACGTCGTCGCCTTCGCCCTCGGCACCAACGTCTGGATCTCGATCGTCATCCTGCCGGCGATCTTCGTACACGCGCTGCATGGCACCGGCCGCATCGTCGCAGCGGTGCTGCCTCTGGTGAGCCTGCTGTTCGGGCTCTGGCGGCGCTCGGAGGTCGTACTGCTCGGGCTGTTCCCGGCCGCGATCCTGGTCCCGATCGGCATCACGCCGGCGATGGCCTCTTCCCACGTGTACGGCCCGATTCGCTTCACGATCGTGGCGCTCGGCATCATCGCGTATCTGTTTTCGGTCTCGTTCTTCACCACGTTCCACGAGCCGCCCCAGCCGCGCTCGATCCGCGGGCTCTCCTCGGCGCAGGCTGGTCCCGCCGAGCGCTGGCAACGCCGCGAGCGCGTGTACTGGATGCTCGTCGCCTTGTCGATCGTGATCCCGACGGTATTGATCGCGTGGGTCAACTTCGACGACGCGATCGCGGACTACCTCGGCGAAATGTACCCCGGCCGCGTCGCCCTGATGACCACCGCGCTCACCGTCGGCGCGATCGCGTTGTGGCTCGGCATCTTCCACTACGCGTTTCTCGGCGTGCTCCGCCCGCACCGGACCGGTGACCGCGATCTCATCGTCGACCTCGCGCAGGCCCGTGCCGATGCCAAGGTCGGCAAGCCGCGCTCGCGGTTCTATCTCGCCGTCGCGATCGCGCTCGGCGCCATGTTGACCTTGATCATCGTCCGCCACATCAAAGGGTGACCAGCAAAGGGTTGACCATGCGCCGCTACTTCTTCGAGATCCTCGCCGTCGCGCTGATCGGAGGCAGCTTGTTCTTCTTCAAGGAGACGCTGGACTACCTCGCGCGACGAGACTACGTGGCGGCGCTCCTCGTCATGGTGATCGGTGTTGCCGTGATCTCCGTCGGCAAGGAGATGGCCCGCCTCGCTCTGGTGCAACGCGACTGATCATGCGCCGCGCATCCCTCCTGCTCGCCTTCATCGCCGCGTGCGGTGGACCTTCGTCGGCGCCGCCCGCGCCCGTCGCGACGGCAATCTCTGCGGTCGCGCCGCCGGCGAGCCCTGCGGATCTCGAGCTCGCGCGCGTCAACGGGAAGCCGGTGTGGGCGTCGTGCGTCGTCGAGCAACTGGCCCGGCACAAGCGCCTGAACGCCGACACCGCGCTGCAGGAGTGCATCGCCTTCGAGCTGATGGCGCAGGAAGCCGTGAAGCGGCACCTCGACACGTTCCCCGAGGTCGTCGACGCCACGCGGACCGCGATGGTGAGCCGGTTCATCGCGACGGAGTTCGAGGCCAAGTACAAGTCGCCCGCGGACCTCGGCTCGTTCATGTCGAAGATCATCGACAAGGAGTCGTGGCGGCTGAGCCGGCCCGAGCTGCGCGCGTCGTCGTACATCCGCATTCCGCTCGCCGAGAATGTGCCACCCGAGGTCGAAGCGCGCGCCAAGAGCACCGCGCAGACGATCGCCGACGCGGTCGCGTCAGAGCGCGGCCTCGCCGACAGTAACTTCGTCGAGATCGCGCAGCGCGCCGTGCCCGGCGTCCTGTTCGAGCACGCCGAGGTGCCAGCCAAGGTGCGCACGGGTCTCGACAAGACCTACGGCGACGTGTTGTTCGCGGTGCCCGAGGTCGGCTCGTCGAGCGGCCCGGTGCGCACCAAGTGGGGATACGACGTCATCTTGTGGACCGGCGGCTTGCCCGCGAAGGAGACGACGCGTGAGGAGCTCGAGGCCGAGCTGTTCCCCGAGATCCGGCGCGCGTACTTCATCGCGTGGGTCGGGCAGATGGTGAAGGAGCGCGGCATTCACATCGAGGTGGATCCCAGCCAGCTCTCCGACGAGGCGCAGGCGCCATGATGGGTACACCATTTGGCGACATCCTGCGGCGCGCGGTCGAGTCGACCCCGGGCGCGATCGGCGGTGCGTTCGCCGACGCCGAAGGCGAGATGGTCGATAGCTTCACGACGGAGGCGCAAGACGAATGGGCGGTGTTGACCGCGCACTACGGCGTCGTGCTCGCGCACCTGCGGTCCGCCCTCGGAACCTGGCACTACGGCGGCCCCGAGTATTTCATCGCGCAACATGCATCGCTCGACATCGTCGTCCATGCGGTGGCGCACGGCTACTTCGCGCTCCTCGCGGTCAAGGAGCAAGCCGGCGATGGCACCGCTCCGCTCGGCGCCGCACTCTCGAGCCTGCGCACGGCGGCGGCGCTGCTGCGCAAGGAGATTACGTGAACCGGCGCCGCGTGCGTGCCATCGCCGCCGCGTTCGCGCTCGCGCTCGTGGTGCAACCGGCGCACGCGCAGCAGGACATGTCCGCCGAATACGACCCGTACAGCCAGGCGTGGAACGGAATGGCGAGCTTCGTCGGCCTCGCGGAGGGCATGGGGTTCTCGGTGCGCATCGTGTCGCAGTTCGACTGGAGCGAGGTCGGCGCGGGCCAGGTGCTGTTCCTCGTATTCCCGCTCGAGCGCGTCGATCCGAGCAAGCTGGGTGCGTTCGTCAACGCGGGTGGCAATGTCGTGATCGCCGACGATTTCGGCGAGGGCAAAGACGCGATGCAGGCGATGGGCCTCATCCGCGCCGAGGTCGCGCAGGCCAATGCGACGCGGTTCTACGAGGGCCGGCCGTTCGCGCCGATCGCCAACGCGCGCGGCGATCATCCGCTCGCGCGGGATGTCGGCGACGTCATTACCAATCACCCCGCGGTGCTTACCCGCGTCGAGGGCGCCGAGACGATCGTCGGGCTCGATCAGGGTGCGATCGTCGTCGCGGGCGAGCGTGGCAGCGGCAAGTTCATCGCGATCAGCGACCCGAGCATCCTCATCAACCGGATGCTGCAGTTCCCGGGCAACGTCCGCCTCACCGCGAACATGCTCAACTGGCTCGACCGGCACACGCCGGATGGGCGGCGCGTCGCCACCGAAATCGTCCTCTTGCGCGGCGACGTGAAGATGTACGGCGAGCCGCGCACGTACATCGACGATCCGCGCGCGGGCGAGCTCGGCCGCACCGTCGCCGACCTCAACCAGTGGCTCGCCACCGCCGACGCCTGGCTGCTCACGCCCACGGCGATGAAGGCGCTCGCGGCGACCCTCGCCTGCGTCCTGCTCTTACTCGCGCTGCTCGCCCTCCCCGTCCGGCGCGGCCCGAAGATCGACGGCGCGTGGCTGCGCTTCCATCGCCCCACGCGGCGCGATGACCCGCAGCGCCTGATCACCGATGCCCAGGGTGGCAGCAGCTCGAACCTCGTGCTCGCGTGCATTCTGCGCGATCAGGTGCAGCGCATGCTCGCCGAGCTCACCGGTAAGAGCGAGCCCCTGTACACCGTGCCCGAGAGTCAACTCGTGGCCGAGCTATCGCGCGCGAAGGGAAACCTCGCGGGCGTGGCGCTGTCGCGCGTGTATCGCCGCCTGCGCGCGCTGCCGAGTCGAGGCCAGGCCGCCGCACCATGGAGCGCGGGGCACCTGCCGCGGCGCGAATTCGACACCCTCTTCCAGGACGTTACCGAGCTGTGTCGTACTCTCGGAGCGGACTTCCCGGAGCCCGTCTCCGAGCCACCCTCTGTCCTCCGCACGGAAGCCATCTGATGACCTCCCTTACGCCCGACCGGCTTGCCCGCGTCAACCAGCTGTGCCGCGCGATCACCGACGAGGTCGGGCGCGTGTTCATCGGCTCCCCGCAGATCACCGAGGCCCTGCTCGTCGCGCTCCTCGCGCGCGGCCACGTCCTCATCGAGGGCTACCCGGGCGTCGCGAAGACCACGCTGGTCAAGGCGTTCTCGGGCACGCTCGGCTGCGGCTTCCGCCGCGTGCAGTTCACGCCCGACCTCCTGCCGTCCGACATCACGGGCACGTACATCCTCGACATGCGCACGAACACGTTCGTGCTGCGCGAGGGCCCCGTGTTCACCAACGTCCTCCTCGGTGACGAGATCAACCGCGCGCCAGCGAAGACGCAATCCGCGCTGCTCGAGGCGATGCAGGAGCATCAGGTCACGATCGAAGGCGAGACCCGCTCGCTCGTCGAGCCGTTCATCGTGCTCGCCACCCAGAACCCGATCGAGCAAGAGGGCACGTACCCCCTGCCCGAAGCGCAGGTCGATCGCTTCCTCATCAAGCTGCGCATGGGCTACCCGGCGCAGGCCGACGAGAAGCGCATGCTCGGCACCTACGACAAGCCGCCGCCACCGGTGCGCGCGGTCATGGGCCCGTCCGACGTGCTCGAGATGCAGGCGCTCGCTCAGGACGTGTTCGTCGCCGAGGAGCTCCTCGACTATGTGCTCGGCCTCGTCGCATTCACGCGCAGCCACAGCAAGGTCTATCTCGGCGCGTCGCCGCGTGCGGGCCTCGCGCTCGTTCACGCCGCGAAGGCCATCGCGCTCCTCAAAGGACGCGACTACGTGTTGCCCGACGACGTGCGCGGCCTCGCGCCGCTCGTTCTCGGACACCGCATCCTCCTGACCCCGGAGGCCGAGCTCGACGGGGCTGCTGGCACCGCGGTGGTGGCCGAGGCCGTCGAGAAGGTCGGCTACAAGATGCCGAAGCGGGCATAGCGAGTGCGGACAATCGGAACGCCTGAGCGCCCCGAGGCACATACTCCGAACGCGCGGACATCGGGAACGCTCGAACGCGCGCTGGAGCGCAGCGCGTGATTCCGCGCCTCGCAACGCGCGGCAAGCTCGTGCTCGCCACGGCGCTCTTGTTCTTGCTGGTCGGTGCCCTGCATGGCGCCCCTCCCCTCGTCGGGCTCGCGGGCGCGATCCTCTCGGTTCTCCTCGCGCTCTACCTCGCGTTCTATCCGACGGCGATCTTGCTCCGTCGCAAGAAGATCGAGCTGTCGTGGTGGGTTCCACCCGGCGATCAGCCCGGAGGCGCGCTCGCCGCCGACAGGCCGTTCCAGCTCCACCTCGCGTTCCGCAACCATGGCAGTCGCAAGCTACGCATCCTGTCGACCAACATCCTCGCGGGGTCGGGCCTGGGGCTGGACGAGCAGCCGAGCGCCACGGTCAAGCGCGGCATGCAGGTCGAGGTCACCACCACCGTCAAGCCTCTGGCCGCGGGCTATCAGGTGCTGCACGGAGCAGCGCTGACGTTCGGTGACGCGCTCGGCTTGTTCGACATCGAGGCGTTCTTTCCCAACCCGATCGCCGTCAAGGTCTTCCCTCGCACCATCGCCCTTCGCGGGCAGCCCGTGCGCGCGGTCGGGGGTGCGCTCCACGAGGCCGTCGGGCTTCACCACGTGCGCCGCCGTGGGTTGTCGGGCGAGCTGCGCGAGCTGCGCGAGCACGGCCACGGCGACCCGTTCAAGTTCATCGCGTGGAAGGCCACCGCACGCCGAGGTAAGCTCATGGTGCGCGACCTCGAGAACGAGATCGTTACCACGCATGTCGTCATGCTCGATCTCGGCGCTGGCATGCGGGCTGGGCAACTAGGCAAGACCCCGCTCGACTGGGCGTGTGACTCGGCCGCCGCGCTCGCCAAAGCCGCCGTCGCCAACAGCGATCGCGTCGGCCTGGTCGGCTTCGACACGCGCACCGTCGTCGAGCTGGCCCCCGACACGGGGCATCATCACTACCTTCAGCTGGTCGACAAGCTCCTCGATACCCGCTCGATCGTCGACGAGGACCTCACCGACGTTACCGCTGGCGAGCTCGTTGCCCTCGTCGCACGGTACCTCGCGCATCAAGAAGCGATCGACGTGCGCATCAAGGTCGCGCCACCGCTCGACGATGGCCGCTGGAGCTCGATCCAGGCAGGTCCCGACGGGCAGCTCTACGACGTCGCGGCCACAGGCCGCCTGTGCCGCCGGCTTATCGAGCTGATGCTCGGGCAAGACAAGGACAAGAAGGACAAACGCTCCAAGCTCGCGCCCGTCGTCGAGCACGACGCTCAGCTCGCCCCGCTCCGCCAGTTCTGCCGCCTACGCGGGATCGAGCTGCCTTATCGCACCACGTGGGAGCACGGAAGGCGGGCCGCGGGCTTCACGCGTGCCGTCGAGCGTGTCGTCAGCAACGGGCGGCCCGATGTTGTCATCCTCCTGTCCGATCTCGTGGGCTTCGCCGAGGACGAGGCGCGTGCGATTCGCGCCATCGCGCGGCTTCGCAAGGCCGCGGGCAGCGTCATCGTCATCGTCCCCTCGATCGCAGCGTTCTTGCCGCCTGCCACCACGCCGCATGCGCAGCGCGTGCGCGAGCTCGTCATTCGCGAGCAGACGGCGGCAGTCGAGCCGGGCCGCAGGCTCCTCACGCGCCACGGCATCGCCGTCATCGAGGGAATGCCGACCGATAGCCTCGATCGACTCATCGGCGGCGGACGCCGCAGTAGTGACCAGGGCCGCCGGCGCGCCGGCTAGTTCGGACCGCGCGAAAGCCCGATGGCGACGCCGAAGACGGCGGCGGAACGGCGTAGCGAGCCCCCAATGATTCGAATGCGTCGCCGTGAGCTCTCGGTCTATTGGCCGATCGAGCTCGCCGACTCTACGTCGCTCTCGATGACCGTGAGGCTATAGCTCACTTCCTTCTCTTTACCGGCGGCCTGCTTGGTCACCGAGCCGATCGCCAATGCGGTCAGCAACACGGCGGCACCAATGAACAGCACATCCTTCCACCGATCCCCCCCGTGACGATTCGCGATCTCGTTCAGCGTGCTCATCTTCCCTCCTAAGGCCGACGAAACTCCCACCATAAAATTATCAATTCGCTTCGTGGGTGTCACTGAAAAGCCCAGAAAATCATCGAAGCGAGATCGAATTCCTCGTCGAGGAATCGCAAATGTGCCGCGCGCGCGCTGCGCGACCTACATCGCCAGACTCGAGATCGCACGATTCCGTGTGCCGCGCGCGCCTACATGCGGTTGCCCCATCGTGATCGTTCCCCTGGTTCTCCGACGATGACGGCGTCGAGCACGCCCACGTGGGCGTGCCCGTTTCCGCGCGTCGGGCTACTCGTCGCGCAAGCGCTCTTCCGCCTCGAGCCGCTCGTTCAGATCCGCGATGTCGCCGCGCAGCGTCGCGCCGCAATGGGCACACGCCGGCGCGTCCTTCGCCACCACACTCGCGCAGCCCGAGCATCGCGGCACGAGCACCCGCCGTCCTGCCAGATGGCCGGCGGTCGCCGCACCGACGACGAGCCACACCGCGGCGGTTGGCATCGCGACGATCAGCGACGCACCGAACCCGACCATCGCCCCCGCGAAGAAGCCGACACCTCCACGATGGGTCCGCCACCGGAACGCATTCTTGCGCGCCGGCGCCGCTTCGTCGGTGAGGTCGACATCGTCGAAGGGCACGACCGCAGGTCGAGGCTCGCCTGCCATAGCCTCCGTGATCCCCAGTCGCGCCCGCAGCTCTACCGCGCTTCCGCGCAGCGCTTCGAGCCACACCGTGACCTCGTCGCGCTGCGGAGGTGACAGCCCGTCGGGCACACCGGCGCCGCGCACTACCGCCTGTACCGCGAGCAGGAACGCGAGCTCGGACATCGGCACGTAGCCTGCGCGCAGCACGTCGTATTCGAGCGGCTCGTACGCACCATTGAACCGTCCCGCACGGCTGTACTGCTGGAAAGCACCGTTGATCGCCACTGCACCGAGGCCCAGATACACGGTCGCGATCGAGCCGCGCTCCAGGTCGCGCTCCTCGACCAGCAGCTCCGGTCCGTCGCCTGCACGATACGGATCCGCTGCATCCCGTCGATTCAGCACCGCGTGCGCCACCCCGAGCTCGTGTGCGAACGTTCCCGCCACGTCATCCGCGCCGAGAAATTCGATGCGGAACACCAGCTCCTTGGCGGTCACCGACGTCAGCCCGCCACGCGTCGCGGGCTTGCGCTCCGTGGGTGGCGCCCCTAGCCGCTCCTCGATCACGCGCACAGCGCGCGGATTCGCTGCGTGCCATGCGAGCCGGCGCAAGAGCCCGATCGCTCCGCCGCGCGTGGGGCGCCATGGTTCGGGAAACGCCGTCTGCCCCGGCTCGACCGGCGGCGCCAAGAGCGGGCCTGCCCCACCGCGCGCCACGAAGTCCGCGAGCTCTGCGATCAGCTCGTCGCGGCGCTTCGCGCTTGGTGCCCTCGGCGTGTCCACCTGTCGAGCATCGCGCATCTCGTCGAGCCCGGCGACAGCGCGCGCGACGCATCGCGCGCCCGGGCTCGCTACGTGCGTTTCCGAACGCGACGAGCCGGATCTCGACCGCGCGCCTCTCGTAGACGCATCGATGTAGTTTTCGATCAAGCCGACGATGTGCTCGGCCCGACGGTTCGCGACCCGACCGTCAGCGCTTCCCGACCTACGCGGAACGCTCGCAGACTGTCGGCCGGGCGAAGTCCCATTCGCCCATCCCACGCCGACGGTCACGAGCTGGCCGAGGCGCTCGTAGCGAGTGCCCGCACGCGCTACGCGGAGACGCCGACGCCGACGCCAAGCCCGACACCGAGCCCGACGCCGCCCCCGACCCCGACGCCGACGCCGCCCCCCGACGCCGACCCCGAGCCCGCCCCCGACGCCGACCCCGAGCCCGCCCCCGACGCCGAGACCGCCCCCCCGACGCCGACGCCGACCCCCGACGCCGACCCCGACGCCGCCCCCGATGCCGACCCCGATGCCGACC
>JANRKM010000031.1:0-60017 GCA_033763475.1 Kofleriaceae bacterium | reverse complement strand
GCCGCGAGCAGCTCGAAGGCCAGTCCACCGACGCGGACCTCCGCCCGCGCTGCGTGCGGGTCGAAGGCGAGTTCACGAGCCGCGTCGCACCGGTGGGCGAGCACGCGCGTCGCAGCGCCCGGGTCGACGGCGGCGGGGCGCACCGTGCCATCTGCGCGCACGCCGATCAACCGCGCCGTGACCGGGCCACCGACGAGGGCCGCGACCCGCGCGCCAAGAGGACGGGCCGCGATCCAGCGCGCGAGAGCCGATTCGATCGCGGCGTCGCGCGCGCGCAGCTTGCGGACGTGCCCGAACGGAAACGGCGAAAAATTGGGACCTGCGTGCGGCACTGGTACGCTTTCATCCTACATCGGACCACCCGAGGGAACATCGTGCAAGAGCGCCGTCTTGGCTACCGCATTCCGTTCGAGACCATGGTCACGTCCTACGTGCACGACCGCCCCGTGCGGGGACTGTCTTCGAACCTCTCGGACACGGGGATGAACATCTCCGCGATCTCGATGCTGGCCCCGCCGCCCGGACTCGTCGTCGGGCTCGAGATTGATCTGCCGGGCGTCGGCGACTCGATCTGGGCATCGGGCCAGATCTGTTATCGCAAGAACGACCATATGGCGTCGGGGCTCGGCGTGCGCTTCGTGGCGATGGCCCGGAGCCAGGCGCGCATGATCCGCGACTTTTGCATCGAGGCGCGACGAACCCACCTCGGTTCGCTGCTCGCCCGGATCCGTGCGTAGGGCGGGCACCCTCTCGATCGACCAGCTATGATCCGAGGCGGATGAGGCGCCTCGGATTCTTTCTCGGGTGTGCGCTGGCAGCAGCGTCGATCGCAGCCCCTCAGAACGCAGTCGCTCAACCGGTTGGCGACTGGGGCGTCACGCGCGACCCGTTCGATAAGGGCGTCATCGCCAGGTACAAGGCGATCCTCGCGCGCAACCCGCACGACGCGACGGCGCTGGCCAAGCTCCTCGACATGTATCGGCGGTACCGCACCGTCGACTTGCTCAAGGACGAGTACACGAAGGCCCTCGAGAAGAAGCCAGACGACGTCAACGCGATGATCGTGATCGGGCGCCTACACCGGATGACCGGTGACGACGTGCGCGCCCTCGAGATGTGGACGCGCGCCGTCAGCAAGCGTGACACGGACGCGCAGACCTGGATCTACATCGGCGAGGCCCACAAGGCCGCGAGCAAGAACGCCGAGGCACGCACCGCCCACGACAAGGCCCTCGCGCACGCGTCCGCGAAGGACATGAAGAAGAAGGCGCTGCGCGCGCTCGCCGACCTCGCCCTCGCGACCGGCGACATCGACGGCGCGGACAAGTACTTCAAGACGTTCCTCGAGCTCGACCCCAAGAATCCGCAGCTGTGGATCGAGCGCGGCGACACGATGCTCGCCGCGAAACGACTCGACGTGGCGCTCGAGAGCTACACCGCGGCCGAGAAGCTCCTCGGCGGCGACCCGGCGCGGCGCGTGGAAGTCGTATCGCGGCGCGGCCAGACACTCGAAGGCCTCGGCAAGGACGAGGAGGCGGTCGCCGAGTACCGGCGCGCGATCAAGCTATCGCCGAAGGGCTACTACCTCGAGGTCGAGCTCACGCAGCGCGTGGTCGACATCTACCGCAAGAAGCAGGCGCTCCCTGCCCTGCTCGCCGAATACGAGAAGATGTGGCCCGAGGGCAGCCGCGGCCACTTCGAGTGGGACACGCTCGGCAAGCTCTACGAGGAGACTGGCGCCCAGGACAAGGCGATCAACGCGCTGCGGAAGGCGGTCGCGAAGGCTGCGTGGGAGCTCGGCACGCAGCGCAAGCTGATCGCCCTGCTCGAGAACTCGGGTCGCGATAACGAGGCGCTCGCGCAATACGAGGCGGTCGTGCGCGCCGCGCCGGGCGAGGCCAGCTTCCAGCTCGAGCTCGCGGAGCGCTACTGGCGCCGCGGCCAGGAGAAGAAGGCGCTCGAGTCGCTCGCGAGGTTGCAGAACCGATTCCCGAGCGACGCGGGCGTGCTGTCGGCGATCGCCGATACGTACCAGCGGTGGGGCAAAGAAGACCTCGCGATCGCCGAATACGAGCGGCTCGCGAAGCTCGAGCCCGACGATCCAGCGCACCTCGTCACGCTCGGCGAGCAGTACTGGGCCAAGGGCGACGCCGCGAACAAGGCGCGCGCGGAGGCGACGTGGAAGCGGCTGACCGCGAGCGGCAAGGCGGCCGGGTTCGCCAAGTACGGCGAGGTGCTCGCCGAGCACAACAAGCACACGGAGGCGCTCGGCAACTTCCAGAAGGCGATCCAGCTCGACGACAAGAAGGCCGAGTTCTTCAAGGGCCGCGCCGGCGTTTACGAGGCGATGAAGCGCTATCCCGAGGCGGTCGCCGACTGGGAGAAGGCGCTCGCGCTGATCGGCACCAAGGTCACGGACCGGCATGCGCGCAAGGATGCGCGCCGTCACCTCGTCTCGTTGATCGTGCGGTGGACCGCGCAGGAGCAGCGCTACAAGAAGGACTGGGAAACCAAGTTCGCCAACGGCGACGCCGAGGCGGGCTACTTCCTCGTCGAGTACTACAGCAAGCAAGGCAAGCAGCAGAAGGGCGAGCCGATGGCGACGCTCGAGAAGCTGCGGCTCAAGGTCCCTGACGACCACGAGCTGTTGCTCGACCTCGTGAAGGAGTACCGCAAGATCCGCAAGTACGACGAAGCTGTCGCGCTGCTCCTCGAGCTCGCGAAGAAGGCGCAGTCGCGCGAGCGCGAGGTGTACTGGCAGATCTCCGAGATCAAGCGCGAGGCCCGCAAGGACGCCGAGGCCATGGAGTGGCAGCAGAAGGCGCTCGAGAAGAGCCCGGGCGATCCGCAGGCGTACCAGCGCATGGCCGAGGGCTACGTCGAGATGCAGAAGTTCGACGACGCGATCGTGGCCTACGAGAAGGCGGTCGGGCTCGACCCACGCAATGCGAAGTCGCAGTTCGCGCTCGCGCAGCTCTACGTCCAGAGCGGCAAGCCGATGAAGGCCGCCGAGCTGCTTCGCAACGTGCTCCGCAACGCGACCGACGAGGATGTGATCGGGCGCGCCGGCCGCGAAGCCATCGACCTCGAGGAGATGACCAACACGCTCGGCGACCTCGAGAAGATCGTGTCGCCGCTATCGTTCATGATGGCGCACAAGCCTGTGTACCGGCACGTGCTCGTCGACCTCTACCTACGGTACGTGCCGCGGCTCGTCGATCGCGAGCGCCACGGAACGGCGGAGGTGAAGAAGGCCGCGCGCGCCGAGCTCACGCGCATCGGCGGTCACGGTCTGCAACCATTGCTCGAGGCCCTGCGTGACGAGAAGGACACCGCGCAGCAGCGCGTCGCCGTCGCCGTCCTTGGCCACCTCGGCAACAAGGGCGCCGCGCAGCCGCTCGTCCGCATGGCCAGGCAGGAGCCCTCCAAGGACACTCGGCTCGTCGGCACGCTCGCCGAGAACATCGACCGCGAGGTCCGCGTGGCGGCGCTCGTCGCGGCGGGGCGGCTCGCCGATCCGACGGTGCTAAACGACGTGATTCCGCTCGTCGAGCACAACGAGGTCACCATGCGCGAGGCGGCCACTTATACGCTCGGCCGCTCCGCCGATCGCCGCGCGGTGCCAGCCCTGCTCAAGGCGCTCGCCGATCGCCGCGGTTCGGTACAGACGATCGCGTGCCTCGCTCTCGGCCAGATCGACGACCCGCGCGTCGGCCCCGCGTTGATCGGCGCGTTGTCCGCCGCGCGGCGGGACGACGCCACGCGTGCGGCCTGCGCGTATTCGATCGGCGCCCGCAAGCTCGTGTCCGGCGTTCCGGCGCTCCTCGGAGCACTCGTTGACAACCGAGGCGAAGCCCAGCGCCTCGCCGCGTGGGCGCTCGGCCAGCTCGGCGACGCCAAGGCGCTCGGGCCGCTGATCCGCGCGTACTTCGCGCGCGCCGGTCGCAGCGACGGGGAGCTGGTGTGGGCGATCGGCCGCACGAGCGGCGCCGGGCTCGCACCGACGCAGGCGTTCGGGTTCGCTGAGTTCCCCCAGCGCGGCGACAAGTACAACCCGACCGAAGCAATCGCGCAGCTACCCGGCGACCTGCCCCTGCCGACGATCAGCGCCAAGCTCGTCGTCGATCACGACGATGATATCGCGCGCGGTCTCGTCGACGCGCTCGGCGAGCACCGTGACGTCGTGGTCTCCGCGCTGATCGACCTCGATGGTGCCGAGGGCCAGCTCGGCCTGGGCTCGCTGACGCCGGCGACCGCGGACAGCAAGGCGGCCGCTGCGCTCACCAAGATCGGCCAGACCATCGCGCCCGCGATCACCGAGCAGCTCGCCAGCGAGGATCCGAAGGTCCGCGCCCTCGCGGTCTCGGTGCTCGCCAAGCTGGACGGCGGCACGGTCCGCGCGGATGCCGCGGTCACCAAGGCGCTCGGCGACTCGACCGACCAGGTCCGCGCCGCGGCCATGAACGCGGTCGCCACCCTCGCCCTCCGCCGCGGTAACCCGCCGGCAGAGCTCGTCGCCGCGGTCACCAAGACCCTCGCCACCGGATCCTGGGCGGATCGCCGGGTCGCCGCCCTGGCCTTGGGCCGGCTGGGGACCCGTGGGGACGCGGCGGCCCTGGTCAAGGCCGCCGGGGACTCGTCGAGCTTCGTCCGCGAGGCCGTCGCCAGCGTTCTGGGCGGGCTCGGAACCGCCCCGAGCCTGGATGCCCTTCTGGAGCTGTCCAGGGACGAGGTGCCGCAGGTCCGGGCCGCTGCGGCCAAGAGCCTGGGTCAGAGCAAGGATGACCGCGCCGTTCGTCGTCGGAGCGAGCTAGGGAGCGATCCCGACCCGTCCGTTCGCGCAGCGGCGGGAAGCACCTGACCGCCCGATCGTCGACGCAATCTGGCAGGGCCTAACTTTGACGGGCTTCTCGCTAAGAAGGTAGAATTGCAGCCTGATGGATGTGGGACTCGTCTGCGACGCGTGCAGCGCGTTGACCCCTATTGGGGTGCCGCAATGTGCGCGGTGCGGTGCGGCGGTCGCACTGGATCCTCGCCCCAATCGCCCGAGCCGGCCACCGCCGCGCGAAACGGGAGCGGTGTGCTCCAAGTGCGGCACGAACGCGGGCGCACAGAAGTTCTGTCCGAATTGCGGACATCGTATGCCGTCTGCGCCATCGAGCTCGGCGTACGAGTTCGACATCGAGACGCGCGTTGGTCCACCGGGTGGCGCCGCGCACGGATCACCGTCGACGTCGCCGCTCCCTTCCGCGCAGAAGCAGGGCGGGCGCAGCACGCTCAACTTCGGTGGCGCGCATCAGACCGCGCGCGCGAAGCTGACGTTGATCCGCGGTGACGGCGAAGACGGCGTGTCGTTCACGCTCGCGGGTCAGGAGCATCCGGCGGGGCGCGGAGAGTGCCCGATCTCGTTCCCCGATGATCCATTCCTCTCGCCCACGCACGCGAACTTTCTCTATCGCGCGAACGATCTCGTCGTACGCGACGAGAGCTCGCTCAACGGCGTCTACGTTCGCATCAGCGGGACCGTCGATCTCATGTCGGGCGCGACCGTGCTCGTCGGCGAGCAGGTGCTCACGGTGTCGAACGCACCGCAGCCCGAAGACGTACCGGACGCCGAAGGCACGTACTACTCGGCGAGCATGCCGCGTGGCGCGAAGCTCGAGATCAAGCAGCACCTTCGCGGCGGCGCCACGGGGTGGGTGTTCCGGCCGTACGGCGACAGCGTCATCCTCGGGCGAGAAGGCAACGACATCAACTTCCCCGAGGACCCGTTCATCTCGGGCCGGCACGCGGAGCTGCGCGTCACGGGCGGCGTGCTATCGGTAACCGACCTCGGATCGCGCAATGGCACCTTCGTTCGCGTCAACGGCGAGCAGGTGCTGAAGCACGGCGACTACGTCTTCTTGGGTCAACAGCTACTACGCGTAGAGATCGTCTGAGGAGCCATCATGACTGTCTGCAATCGTTGCGGGAAAGAGAATCAGGACCACTACAAGTTCTGCCTCGGATGCGGGGCGGAGCTGACCGCGGCGCCCAAGCCGGGTGCCGGCGGGGACGTGGGCATGATGAAGACCATGATGGCCGACCCCTCGCAGGGTGGCCCGCTGCCCGGCGCACCGCTGCGCGCCTCGCAGCCGATGCCTGGGCCGATGCCCGGGCCGGTAGGTCGCCCGCCGGGCGCGAGTGGTGGCATGTCGGGCATGCCGCCGGCGGGTCCGCTCGGCGCACCGATGGGTGGACCGGCGATGCCTCCCCCGATGGGTCCACCGCCTGGCGTTCCGTTCGCCCCGGGTGGTTACGGTGCACCGGCTTCCGCTCCGGTGCCCGCCCCCGTTCCAGCGGCAGCCGCGGCGACCGGCATGCGCCGCTGCCCGTCCTGCGGCAGCGACGTCCCGCCGAGCTTTAGGTTCTGCGGCACGTGTGGCTTTCGCATGGACGAGGGCTCCAACGTCTCCCCGATGCCGATGCCGCCCCCAGGCATGGCGCCGCAGATGGCCCCTGCCCCACAGCGCGCGCGCCTCTCGATGACGCTGATCCGCCCCGACGGTACCGAGGGTGGCACGCACCAGCTGCAGCAGGGCGAGAACAAGCTCGGCCGCAGCTTCGGCCCCGTGTTCGAGAACGACGGCTACCTGTCGCCGATCCACGCGCAGCTCGACATCCGCGGCCAGCAAGCTGTCGTCCGTGACCTCGACAGCCTCAACGGCGTGTTCGTGAAGATGGTGGGCGAGGAAGAGCTGCAGTCGGGCCAGATCATCCGGATCGGTCAGGAGCTCCTGCGCTTCGAGCTGATTGCCGCGCCCGAGCCCACCGCCGACGGCACCGAGCTCATGGGCAGCCCGAACCCCGGCTACTGGGGCAAGCTCACGGTGATCATCGGCCGTGACATCACCGGCGCGGCGTTCCCGCTGCTCGGCGAGAGCGTCACCCTCGGTCGCGAGCGCGGCGAGATCAACTTCCCCGACGACGGCTACGTCTCCGGCCTCCATGCGCGCATCTCGCTGCGCGACGGTCGCGTGTTCCTCACCGACCTCGGCAGCTCGAACGGCTCGTTCGTGAAGGTCAACGGCGAGCGCAACGTTGGCCACGAGTCCTTCGTGCTCCTCGGCCAGCAGCTGTTCCGTCTGAACTTCCAGTAGGCAGCTCGCACCAATGACAAACGCCCCGGTGTTCAGCCGGGGCGTTTGCGTTTTCGGAAGGAGCCGATTACTTCTTCGGCTTCTTCGTCAGATCGTCGACGGTCGGGGCGCTGTCGTCCTTCTCGACGAACGTGAAGCCGTCCTTCATCTTCAGCTGGCCGCCGGGCTCGAAGATGATGAGGACATCGACCTTCTCGTTCGGCTTGCCACCCGGCGCCTCGACGATGAGCTCGCTATCGCTCGCAAAGCGAACAACCGTGCCCTGCCTGGATCCGAAGTAGACCTTCGCGGAGCGCGGGCCATCGGCCTGGAACCGGTTGCCTTTGATCCGAACGTAGGTCCCACCCTCCACGTCACCCTGCTCCGGTTCGAGACCGGTCACCTTCAGCTTGGTGTCTTCGCTGCCACACGCGCCGAGCGCGAGGGCGAGCAGCACCGGGAGCACCGAACGCCTCGTCATGGGCTGAAGGTACCGAAAAACGTGGGGGTTGGCCAACTCCGGAACACACCAGGCTACATCAGGTCTCGACGGGCCAGCGCGCGGCGCATCTTGGCCAGAGCCTGCTCCTGGAGCTGCCGGATGCGTTCGCGGGACAGGTTGTACTTGTCCCCGATCTCCTTGAGGGTGAGCTCCTGCTCGGTCTCCAGGCCGAAACGCTGGCGCAGGATGTCCGCCTCGATGGGCCGCAGCTCGCGCAGAAGATCTCGCACTTCCATCGTGAGGGCCTCCGATTCGAGCTCCTGGGTCGGGGAGACCTCCTCCCGGTCCGGATCTTCCAGGACCTCGCCGAGCACGCGGCCTTCGTCGTCGCCGACCGGCTTGTCGATCGACACGGAGTGCTCGAGTAGCCAGCTTCGCATCTTCTCGATCTTGTCGATCGGCATCTGGGTGGCCGTGGCGAGCTCCTCGCTCGTCGGCTGACGGCCGAGCTGCCCGGTCAGCATGCGGCGCGCCTTGGTCAGGCGATGCTGGGCGTCGATCATATGCACCGGCAGGCGGACCTCGCGCCCCTTGTCGGCCAGCGCGCGGCTGATCGCGTGGCGGATCCACCAGCTCGCGTAGGTCGAGAACCGGAAGCCCCGGCGATAGTCATAGCGCTCGACGGCCTTGAGGAGGCCGAGGTTGCCCTCCTGGATGAGGTCGGCCAGGGCCATACGGCCATGATTGAAGCGGCGCGCGATGCTGACGACGAGGCGGAGGTTCGCGCGCACGAAGTCGTTCCGCGCCTCGGTCGCAGCACGATTCGCGGCATACACGCGCCGGATCCACTCGGCGCGGGCCCGATCACGCCCGAGCGAGCCGACCGCGCCACCGCGAACGCCGATGCCGAGGTTCAGGCGATCGATCGTGCACAGCGCTGCGTCGATGAACAGGTGATCGCCATCGGACGCGCGCAGCTTGCGCGCCGCACGCGCGACGAGCTTGGGCCACGTCTTCGCGTCAGGCTTCTCCGCTGCCTTCAGGAGAGCCTTCGCCTCGGCGGGCAGCGCGAGCATCTCCTCGACCGCCGCGAGCACAGGCTCGACCGCGGGCGCGTGGCCGAGCACGGCCTCCCACAACATGATCTCGAGCGCCTCGATCTCGCGCGCCGCCGTGAACTCCTCCTCGGGGCGCAGCACGTCGAGGGCCGCCATGTCGCGGAAGTACATCGAGAGGTACGTCCCCGCGTCGGGCCGTGCCTTCTTTGCCGCCGTCTCCTCGCCATCGCTGGCGAGCATCTCGGCATCTAGCTCCGGCTCGGCCTCTGCCTCGGCGTCCGAGCGCTCCTTGCGCGAACGGGTGGCCTTGGCCGAGACGCGTGCGACACGCTTCGTCTGGCGTTCGTTACGTGCCGCGGGACGACCGAAACCGGTTGCACCAATCTTCGCTGCGATGGCTGCCATCGAACTGCCCTTCTGCGCGAGCGCGCTACACAGTCAGACGCGCGAGCAGTCCAAATGTTTTGGAGGGCCGTCGCACGGCACAGGGAAGACCCACAGGCACCGTGACTTATTCCAACGTTACGAACTGCGAAGCATCGTAACGTGGCGGATCTACGTGCCGGCGGAGTCCTTGCGCTCAGCTAGGACAATGATGTGCCGTGATTGGTTGCCGAAGAAACGGCCACGCGTGTGGTAACCGCCCGACACCTCGAGAACGCGGAAGCCCGCCGAGTGGAGCAGCTTGCCCACCTCGTGGAGGGAGTACGCACGTACAGAGATCTCTTGCTCCAGCTGCCGACCGTCGTCGAACACGACCGAGCGGTTCACCTGGATGCGTGACGAGAAGTAGTTGAGCTCGACTTCCTCGAGCACCACGCAGCCCTCGCCTTCCCACCACACGCGCGTGGGCAGGTCCGCGATGATGTAGTCGCGGTTCAGGATCTCGATCATCAGGCGCCCGCCCGGCTTGAGCGCGCGCGCGATGTTGCTGATGGTCTTCTTGTTGGTCTCGTCGTCGAAGTAACCGAAGGTCGAGAATAGGCAGTACGCGCCGTCGAACTGCGCGTCGAAGTCGAGCTCGCGCATGTCGCCGCGGATAAAGTTGATATCGAGGCCGCGCCGGTTCGCCTCTTCGCCACCGCGCACGAGCAGCGGCGTCGACATGTCGAGACCGACGACGTGGAAGCCACGCGCGGCGAGCTCCATCGCGTGTCGACCGTAGCCACAGCCGATGTCGAGCACCTGCGCGCCAGGCGACAGGCCCATCGCGTCGATGACAAACTCGGCCTCCGACTGCGTCGCCTGCGGGGTGAGGAACGGCAGCGTGCGGAGGTAGTCCTCGTCGAACAGATCGACGAACCACGGCTTGCCGCGCCCGCCCTTGCCCTCGACGGGCGGTGGCGCCTTGGCGGCCTTGGGCGGCGCGGCCGGCGGCGCCTTGGGCGGGGTCTGACGCGGGATCGGCTGCGTGATCTCTTTGTCCTTGCCGTGCGGCAGGTGCGCCTGCGGCGGCGGCGTGGGCGGCGTCGCGTGTTTATCGGGCGTGAGCGGCGGCGGCACCGACGGTGCGCGCGTACGCGGCTGCCCGGTCGGCCCGGGCGACGGCGGAGGGGGCGTCACGGCCGCGACCTGCGGGACCTTCTGCAGCGGCTCGTCTTCGACGTTGACGTCGATCTCGCCTTCCGAGCGATCCGCGAGCGCGCTGATGTCGATCTCGCCGGAGCCTTCGGTGCGCTCGGCGAGCTCGTTGATGTCGATCTCCGGGACCGACCCGCTCGTCGGCGGCTTCTCGTCGGCCACCTCGAGATCGAGCGCGGTGAGAGGCTGCGTAGCATTGGGCGACAGCACGGCGGGCCGCGGCGTCGCTTCGACGACGGGCATCGGCGTAGGCGTCGCTTGCACCACCGGCGGCTGGGAGGCCGCGCGGACCGCCTCGCGGACGTCCTCGAGATCTTCCTCGGACAGCGCGACGGTCTGCAGGCTGTCGCGCCCCTTGTCGGCGGCCTGCACCGGCAACAGGCCGGGCTCGGTGCTGAGCCGCGTCCGCATCGCCGGCGTGATCGGCGGCGGCTCCGATGGCTGATGCGAGCGCGTCGGTCCCGACACGGACGCAGGCATTGGCGTCGGCACGGCCGCGGGTACGGCCTGCTGCGCACGCACGCTCTCGTCGAGCGTGTTGCCGCCGTCGATCTCCTCCGCACCGTCGAGGCTCTCGAGGTCACCGTCGTCCTCGTCGTCGTCGACCTCGATGTCGACCTCGACCGACGGCGGGGGCATGCTCGGGTCGGTCTTCATGCGCGTCGCGCGCGCGGCCGCATCGGATTTCGACGACGGATCTTCGAGGCCCAAGGCCGCGAGGTCGACCGCGCTCATCTCGCGGGTCTTGGATTCGAAGTCCTGGCTCTCGACGGGTGCGCTCGGCGGATCGATCACTGTGGGCATCGCGTCGGGCGCGACCGGATCGACGAACGTCGGCGCCGGTTGTTCGACGCGCGGGACGGGCTGAGAGCCGTCGTTCGAGAAGCTGTACGCGATCGACATCGCGAGCGCCGGGTCCTCGGGCACCGGTGCAGCGACCGGCGGATTGGTCGTCCGGCGCGGCACGTTGTCCGACGGGATGCGGAGACCACCACCGCGACGACGGCGGCGGCGGCGTTCGGCGGTCGTCATGCCGACCTCGCCGAGATCGTGTGCGCCCGAATCTTCGTCGCGCTTGCTCACGCGTCGCCTCCCGCGAGCGCGCCAAGGGCCGCTCCGAATAGCACCGCCTGTCCGATGTCTCCCTCGAGCCGGACCTTGCCCGGCGGGAACACCATCACCACCGTCGAACCGAGTCGGAAGGCGCCGAGCTCGTCGCCGCGCCTCACGAGCGTGTTCGCTGGCAGCTCGATCGTGCGACGCTCGCGGGCACCGCGGAACGTGGAGCTGTCGGGTGCGTGCGCGAGGCGGATGTTGCCGACGCCCGCTGCACCGACCATCACGAAAGCGAAGTCGCCGACCGCCTCCGACGTCATGTGAATCACGACGCGCTCGTTGCGCGCGAGCAGGCCTTCACGGCGTGCCGTCGCCCATGCGTTGACCGGCCACAGCGTGCCGGGAATGTACTCGTAGCGAACCAGGCGCGCGTCGATCGGAGCGTGCACGCGGTGGTAGTCGCGCGGCGACAGATAGATCGTCGCGTACGCACCACCGCGCAACCGGGTAGCGAGCGCCCCGTCGACCACGAGCTCGGCGAGCGAATACATGCGGCCCTTTGCCTGGACGAGCGCACCGTCGACGGCGGTGCCGACCGCGGCGATCCGGCCGTCACACGGCGAGATCACGACGTTCGGCCCCGCATCGACGCGGCGCGCACCGTCGCGTAGCTTGCGGGCAAAGAAGTCGCCGAGCGACGGATAGTCCGCGAGCGCGAGCTCGACTTCCGAGAGGTCTGCGCCGACGGCGCGGGCAAACGTGCGATACGCGATCCCGCGCAGCGGCGTCGGCAGTGTCTGACTCGCGAACGTTCCCACCAACGCCGAGTAGGCCGCACCCGCCGTGGAACGAGTCCGCGGACGGGTCTTGGTGGCAGCGGTGCCTTTGCTCTCGTCCACGCGGGTGCTCGGCGTCCCCGGTCCAGATGACAGCCACCTGGACGCGGAATACTCAGATTCTGCCAGCGCCCGCGCTTAGTTACAAGCGCGGGAGCACCCGACGAAAAGCCTCGTGTTCGCGCTCGTGGCACGTCCACATACACGATGCCGGATGCTGGCGGATCTCGCCTTGGGAAGGCTTGTGGCCTCAGGGCTAGCAGTCGTAATAGAGCTGGAACTCGGCCGGGACGGGGCGGAGACGGACGTGGTCGGCCTCGGCCTCGCGCTTGTAGCCGATCCAGGCGTCGATCAGGTCGTTGGAGAACACATCTCCCTTCATCAGGAACGCCCGGTCCTTGTGGAGGGCGTCGAGCGAGGCATCGAGCGATCCCGGGACGGTCGGCACCTCGGCCAGCTCCTCGGGCGACAGGGAGTAGATGTCCTTGTCGAGCGGCTCGCCTGGGTGGATGCGGTTCTCGATGCCGTCCAGGCCGGCCATCATCATCGCCGCGAACGCCAGGTACGGGTTGCACGACGGGTCCGGCGACCGGAGCTCGAGGCGCTTGGCCTTGGGCGAGCTCGAGTACATCGGGATGCGGATCGACGCCGACCGGTTACGCGCCGAGTACGCGAGGTTGACCGGTGCCTCGTAGCCCGGGACCAGGCGGCGATAGCTGTTCGTGGTGGGGTTCGCGAACGCGCAGATCGCACCGGCGTGCTTGAGGAGGCCGCCGATGTACCAGAGCGCCATCTCGCTCATGCCCGCGTACGCGTCACCGGCGAACAGCGGCTTGTTGTTCTTCCACAGCGACTGGTGCGTGTGCATGCCCGAGCCGTTGTCGCCGAAGAGCGGCTTCGGCATGAACGTCGCCGTCTTGCCCGCGGCGCGCGCGACGTTCTTGACGATGTGCTTGTACCAGAGCACCTGGTCCGCCATCTTCACGAGCGTGTCGTACTTCATGTCGATCTCGGCCTGACCGGCGGAGGCGACCTCGTGGTGGTGGGTCTCGATCTCGATGCCGACCGACTGCATCACCATCACCATCTGCGTGCGCAGATCGGAGAGCTGGTCGGTGGGACCGGCGACGCAGTAGCCACCCTTCGTCGGCGGCTTGAAGCCCTTGTTGCCGTTCACCTCGGTGCGGCGGTTGTTCCAACCCGCCTCGTCCGAGTCGATGTTGAAGAACGAGTTGTTCGGATCCTCGGAGTACTGGATCGAGTCGAAGATGAAGAACTCGGCCTCGGGACCGAAATACGCCGTATCGGCGATGCCGGTCGATTTGAGGTAGCTCACGGCGCGCTTCGCGAGGCTGCGCGGGTCACGCGCGTACGGTTCGTGCGTGATCGGATCGATCACGTCACACAGGATCGACAGCGTGGGCGTCTTGAGGAACGGGTCCATCACCGCCGTCGCCGGGTCGGGCTTCATCAGCATGTCGGACGAGTTGATCGCTCGCCACCCCGCGATCGACGAACCGTCGAAGCCGAAGCCTTCCTCGATGCCTTCCTGCAGGCGCTGGATCGGATACGTGAGGTGCTTCCACTGGCCGAGGAAGTCGACGAACTTCGCGTCGATCATCTTGGCACCGTGCTTCTTGACGTATTCGTTGAGCTCGCTGGGCGTCACAATTCTCTCCTCTGATCGCGGGTTAGATCGCGTCCTCACCGGTCTCGCCGGTGCGGATGCGGATGACTTCGTCGACGGGCGTGATGAAGATCTTGCCGTCCCCGATCTTTCCGGTTCGCGCCGCCTCGGTGATGACGTTGACGACTTGCTGAACGCTGTCGTTCGGCACGATGATCTCGACCTTCACCTTGGGGACAAAATCGACGACGTAGGCCGAGCCGCGGTAGACCTCTTTCTTACCGCCGGTCCGTCCGAAGCCTTTGACCTCGGTGACCGTCATGCCGTGCACTCCAATCTCGGCGAGGCGTTCCTTCACCTCGTCGAGCTTGAACGGCTTGATGATGGCCTCGACCTTCTTCATGCCGGGATAGATAGCTCACGGTTTGCCCCGCGTTTGTTTCCGGCAGGTTTCGCGGGGGGAAATTTCTTCCGTCCCGCCCTGCTCGGTCACCCCTCGTTTACTCCCGCAGCTTGCTGCGGAAGGCGTCGATCCGGCGCACGGCGGCGTCGAGGTTGTCGTTCGTCATCTTGAACTGGATGAAGGACGTCAGCTCGTTCCACTCCGCGTCGAGGCGCATGCCGTTCTTCTGCTTGAACGCCTCGTATTGACGCGACGTCGACGAGAACTTGGCGGCCACTGCTTCGCGCGTCAGCCCCTCGGGCTTCACGGGCGGCGTCACCTTGATGGTATCGGCCGGCTTGGGCGTGCGAATCTTCTTTGCCGATCCGGAGCCCACTCCCGTCTTGTCGGGGGCCACCGCGACCTCGGTATCGCTGCCGTCGCCACTGCCTTCGCCGCTCCCGGTCGCGCTTTCGGGTGCCGCATCGGGCGCGGATGGCTCGACGATCGGCTCGAACGTGATCGGCTTCTCGTCCTTCTTGGCGATCGGCTGGGTCTTCGAAGCGTCGCGGCGGGAGACCGCCACGACGACGACCGCGATGATCGCGGCGATCACCGCGAGCGCGAGCACGACGAGCACCTTGCCCTTTTCCGGACGCGGCGGCGCTTCACGCGCAGCCATGCCGGTACCGTCGGCGAGCGGAAGATCCTCGGGCTGCAGCAGCGGCTGCGGCTGTGCCTGCGGCTGTGGCTGCGGCTGCGGCTGCGCTTGCGGCGGTGGCGTCTGCACGATCACCGACTGCTGGCCGGTCGCGCGGATCGGACGCGGCGCAGGCGATGGCGCGGCCGCTGTCTCGGGCCCCGCGAGCGCGAACGACACCGTGGAGATGTTCTGCGTGTGGAACTCTTCCTGGAAGTCCTCCAGGTGCGCCTTGGCGATGCGCTCGTGCAACTCGCGTTGCGCGAGCATCTCGTCGGCGAACAGCTCGCGCATGTACGCGCCGAGCTGGTCGGTCGAGATCGTCGGGTTCACCGCGACGAGGCACTGCTGGATCGCGTCGCGCAGCTCCGCCGCGGTCTGGTAGCGATCTTCGACCTTGGGGCGCAGCGCGATCGAGACCAGGTTGTCGTACGGCGCGAGCGCAGGATCGGTCTGTGACGGGATCGGATGTTCGCCCTTGGCGACCTTCTTCGCGAGCGCGCGGTAGTCGGGGTCGGGGCCCGCTTCGTAGAGGCGCTGACCGGTAAGCAGCTCGTAGAGCACGACGCCGGCGGCGTAGATGTCGGTACGATGATCGACGATGCCGCCGCGGATCAGCTGCTCCGGCGCCATGTAGCCGAACTTGCCAAAGCCCATCTTCGGATCCGTCGCGGTGCCACGCAGGGCGCTCTTCGCGATGCCGAAGTCGATGACTTTCGTCTCGCCTTCGAACGACACCAGCACGTTCGGCGGCGAGATATCGCAGTGGACGAGGTTGAGCGATGCACCGTCGGCGCTGGTGCGGCGGTGCGCGTACGCGAGGCCGTTGGCGAGCTCGCGGCCGATGAACAGCGCGAGGTCGACGGGCAGCCGCTGCTTCCTCTGCGAGAGCAGCCCGAGCGTGCGGCGGAGATCGCGGCCCTCGACGTACTCCAGCGCGAGGAAGTATTCGTCGCCGACGCGGCCGACCTCGAACACCTGCGCGACGTTGACGTGCTGGAGCTTGATCGCGACCTGCGCCTCGTCCACGAAGCGCGAGATGAACGACGCGTCGGCAGCGAGGTGCGGCAGCACCTTCTTGATCACCGCGAGTTTCTCGAACCCGGTGAGGCCGTGCTTGGCGAGGAAGATCTCTCCCATCCCGCCGCGCGACAGGCGCTGCACGAGCAGGTAGCGACCGAACACCTGCGGAAGGCTCGGGTCCTTACGGACCGCCGGTCCCGTCGTACCGCCGCCCTTTTCAGTACCTGGTTGCAACGCCTGCAATCCTAACTCGGGACTCGGTTAGTACAACGACCGGCGGCCGAAGTCATCGTGATCAATGTGGTTGTAGGTGCGGCCGCGGCTCTGATAGCGTGGCTTCGCCCGCGTGGGTTCCATGTTCTCGTTCGCTCGCCTGGTCTCGTTCATTAGTGTCGTGGTCGCTCTTAGCGGGTGCAATGTCACCGGCTCGCTCGAGCTGTCGCTCAGCCTGCCCACAGATCCCTCGCTGCGCCCCGTCGGGATGACCACGGTGACCGTCACCGCGACACCGCCTGGCGAGACACCGATCTCGAACACCAGCGTGGTGAGCGAGAGCGGCACGTTCGCCGCGGGCGAGCTGCCGATCGGTGAAGACGTGCAGGTCGGCGTGGTGTTGCGCGATGTTTCGAACCGCATCGTCGGGGTCGGCGACGCGGGCGAGCTGATCGACATCGTCGGCGACCAGGCGACCAAGGTCGACATCCAGGTGCGCCGCCCGTTCGTCTATGCGTCGAGCGGCACGGCGCTGTTCTCGTACGATCCGACGCTCGATCCACGCGATCAGAAATTTCAAGGCCGCGTGACCGGGCTGACCAACCCGCAGCTCGCGGTCTCCGTCGGCGGCGATCGCCTCGCGGTCGTGACGAGCACCCAGGTGCAAGTCATCCAGACCGCGACGAATCAGGTCGTCGGCGCGATCACGGTGCCGATGGGTGCGCGCGACGCGACGGCGGTGCCCGGCACCAACAAGCTCGCGATCGCGCACATGACGGGCCTGACGATCGTCGACATCGACACGATGAGCGCGAGCACGGCGATGGTCGGCCCTGTCGATCGCGTCACCGTGGGTCCCAGCGCCGACGGCACGCTCGTCGCGTACGGCCTGCTCGGCCGCGTGGCTGCGCCCGAGCGCCCAACGGCGATGGCGACGTGCGCCGGCTCGTCGTCCCTCGTGATGGTCAACGTGGCCAACCCGAGCGCGGCGACGCCGATCCCGTTCCCCGCGTCGATCTCGGACATCGCCGCGGCGCCCGATACGCCGATGCTCTTCGTGACGCAGCCCTGCGAAGGTCAGGTCGCGAAGGTGATGGGCGCCGTTGAGGGCTCGACGCTGACGCTCCAGAAGGTGGCGACGCTGTCGCGCGCGGCCTTGCTCACCGTGTCCGGCGATCGCGTGTGGGCGGCCGGCACGAACGTGTCGACGCCAGAGTGCACCGAGACGTGCGCGCCGACGACGCAGATCCAGTGCCCGGTGCAGACCAACGAGGATCGCCTGCGCTGGGTGATGGACGGCGCGAGCATCGCCATGGTGTCCGTCGCGCTCACCGGCAACGATGCGGTCACGCTCAACTTGCCCGACCGCCGCGAGACCGCGATCGACACCGCCGACCTCGCGCTGCAGCATGCGCAGGTGCTCAAGGCGCTGAGCGCGGTGCCCGTCGATCTCGTGGTGCTGCCAGGCGGGCAGTACATCAGCCTCGTGACGACCAGCCGCTACTACGTCGAGGACTTCGACGTCAGCATCCCGTGCCTCGACGTCACCACCGCCGACTGGATGCTCGTCGACATGGCGAGCTCCTCGGTGGCGCAGCGCGTCCGCACGTCGTGCACGATCACCCAGCGCGACGTCGGCGAGGACTGGATCTGCGATACGCCCCCGCTGGGTCAGGATCACGCGTTCGAGGCCTTCATCCCTGCGTCGGTCGGCGCGCTGTTCGGGGCGCGCTGATGAAGTCCCTCCTCGTCGCCCTCGGGCTCGTAGGCTTACTCGCTGGTCTCGCCACCGCGGAACCAGACCCCAAGCGCAAGCTGATCGTCCTCGAGTATCGCTCGGGCTCGTCGGCGCTGCCCGGCATCGCGAAGTCGGTCCTCGGCACGCTGCAGGCGCAGACCTCGCTCCAGCTCCTCGGCGCCGATCAGACGCGCACGCAATACGGCGCAGCCCTCGACCAGGACATCGTGAAGTGCGCGGGTGATGCCGGGTGCATCGCCGACATCGGCGCGAAGGTCGGTGCCGCCGACGTGCTGCTGATCGGTATCAGCGAGCTGGGCGACGTGATCCTCACGATGCAACGCATCGAGGTCCGCAAGAAGCAGGTCGTCACGCGCATCGCCGACTCGCTCGCCGTGGGCGCGGCGCCGAACGAGGACCAGATCAACGGGTACCTCGTGCGCCTCCTGGCGCCGAGTGACTTCATCCGCTACGGCGTGATCGACATCGTCGCCAACCTCGCGGGCGCGGCGGTCACCGTAGGCGGCGAGTCGCGCGGCCTGACGCCGATCCAGCCGCTCAAGCTGCACGCACCGGCGACCTATTCGATTCGCGTCGAGAAGACGGGCTACGTGCCGTTCACGACCAAGGTCGCGCTGCCGCCCGATGGCGAGATCAAGGTCGAGGCCGAGCTCTCCAAGCGCGGCTCGACGGCGTGGTACCAGCGCTGGTACGTGCTCACCGCGGCGGGCCTGCTCATCGCGGGTGGCGCCGGCACGGCGATCTACTTCGGCACGCGCAGTGAGAGTGACACGGTGGACGTGACCGTGAAGCTCTAAATAGGGTCGGACCCTATTCGCCCAACTTGAATCGCAGGTAGGCGCCGTGAACGTGGGCTGCATCACATCGACCTGAGCTAAGTGACGCGCAAGTTGTGCAAGTAGGGTCCGACCCTATTAGAGTGGCGCGAGCATCACCAGGGCGTCCTCGTCGCCATCCTGGTAATAGCGGGCCCGCACGTGCACCGTCCTGAACCCGGCGCGCTCGTACATCGCGATTGCGGGCTTGTTGCTGCGCCGCACCTCGAGCGTCGCAACCGTGGCGCCGATAGCGCGACCGGCATCGAGCGCGTGGGCGAGGAGCGCCCCGCCCATGCCGGAGCGCCGGCGATCCGGGTGCGTCGCGATCGACAGGATGTGGACCTCGCCACTCACGGCAACGAGCCAGTAGTTGCAGAAGCCGATGACCTTCGGATCGCGGACGACGTCGACGCGGGCGCCCTCGCGGACGAGCTCGGCTTCGTACTGCTCGCGCAGCCAGGCCCGCGGAAAGGAGTGCCGCTCGATCTCGTGGATCGCCTCGAGGTCGGCCGACGTCGCAGGCTCGATCCGCATCACGTCTTTGGCGACACGACCGAGATCACGGTGCGCCACAGCGTGTCGATGCCGTCGCCGTCCTGCGCCGAGACGGCGAGTGGATCCCGCGTGAGCGCGAGCGTCTTGCGCGCGCGCATCACCTCGATCATCCGCTTGTTCTTGGCGAGCTTGTCGGACTTGGTCAGCGCGACGATGATCGGCACCTCGCGCTCGGCGAGCCACGGCACGAAATCGAGCTCTTCGTCCTCGGGCCCGCGGCGGATGTCGACGAGCAGGAGTACCCCGGCGAGCGAGCTGCGCTTGGCGAGGTACTCCTCGATCAGCGGCTTCCAGCTCTCGCGCGTCTTGCTGTCGACGGCGGCGTAGCCGTACCCCGGCAGGTCGACGAGGTGGAACGACGGCTTGGCGGCCACCTCGAACCAGTTGATGAGCCGCGTGCGCCCCGGCGTGCGCGAGGTGCGCGCGAGGCCGTCCTGCCCGACGAGCGCGTTGATGAGGCTCGACTTGCCGACGTTCGAGCGACCGACCACGGCAAGCTCGGGCAGCCCCGGCGGTGGGAAGTCTTTGGGGGCGGCGGCCGACGTGAGGAACGTGGCCTTGGGGCGAGGATGCGAGCGGCTCATGGGGACTTCTTCAGCGGGTGAACGGGCGCGGTCGGGTCGAACGTTTTACCCGACACCTGGCGGGTATGGCACTGCATGCACACCGCCGTCCTGCCCTTCGGCGTCGACACGTCAACGAGGCCGAGGGCGCGGGCGACCGGAGGATTCCGCATGAGGTCGTCCTCGGCATATGCCGCACCCGCGCCGTGGCAGGCCTCGCAGCCGATCTCGACGGCGATCGCCGGGCCGGCGGGTGCTTCGCCGGTGCCGTGACACGCGAGGCAGCGTGCCTCCGGGCGCGCGGGGAAGCGGTCACGCGTGAGCGCATGGCGTGTCGCCTGCCAGCCCGCGAGGTGCTGCGGGTGACACGAGCCGCAGGCGGCGCTGCCCGTCCAGTCGCGCTTTCCGGCGACCGCGACCGCGACGGAGGCCCCGACGACGATCAGGATCGCGAACAGCCGCAGCATCCGCGGACTGTACACGCAACGATGTTTGGGTAGCTGGCGTACTGTGCCGGTACGGGAGCACGACGCGTGGCGCACCGGTTGGTCCGAGCAGATGCCGATGTAGCCGTCGCGAACGTGGTACGCACGAGGCGTGGCGGTGCACGTGATCGGACTTACCGGCGGGATCGCGTCGGGCAAGAGCACGGTGGCGCGTCTGCTCGCAGCGCGCGGGGCGGCGATCGTCGATGCGGACCTGCTCGCGCGGCAGGTGGTCGAGCCGGGGCAGCCCGCGCTCGCCGAGCTGGTCGCGCGGTTCGGGCCGTCGATCTTGACGCCCGAGGGCACGCTGGATCGAAAACGCCTCGGCGCCATCGCTTTCTCGGACCCGGCGGCGCGCGCGGACCTCGGACGCATCACGCATCCGCGGATCGCGGCGGCGAGTGCGGCGGCGATCGCGACCTGGGCGGATGCGGGCGCGTCGATCGTGTTCTACGAGGCCGCGCTGCTCGTGGAGAACCGCACCCACCTCGGGCTCGCCGGGCTCGTCGTGGTGTCGGCGTCACCGGAGGTGCAATACGCACGGTTGGTGGCTCGCGATGGCCTCGCGCCCGAGGAGGCAAGCGCGCGGATCGCGTCGCAGGCGCCGCTGGCCGACAAGCTCGCGGCCGCGACCTGGGTGATCGAAAACGACGGTGACGAGGCCGCGCTCGCCGCCGCGGTGGACCGCGTGGTCACGGCGATCGAGGAGAAGCACGGGCCCATTCGTGTGCCGACGCGCGCGCACACCGACGAGCACACGGGGCGCGTCGCGCTGCCGCAGACCGACACGGCGCTGATCACGGGGTACCCTGCCTTCACCGCGCGACGCATGATCGCGAAGATTTTGGCGAGCGAGCCGCGCACCAAGGTGTTCGTGCTCGCGCGCGAGCGGTTCGCCGCCGAAGCGCAGCAGTTCATCGACAAGCTGCCCGGCAAGGAGCGCGCGGAGGTGCTGGTCGGCGACGTCTGCGACATGGACCTCGGGCTATCGAGCGGCGAGTACCGCGCGCTGTGCAAGCACGTGACGTGGATCCACCACCTCGCGGGCATCTACTTCATGGGCGTGGATGCGGCGACCGCGCGGCAGGTCAACGTGCTCGGCACAAAGAACATCCTCGACCTCGCCCACGACGCACGGCAGCTCGCGCGCGTCGTGCACTGGTCGACGGCGATGGTCTCTGGTGGTCGCAGCGGCACGTTCTACGAGGAAGACCTCGAGGCGGGCCAAACATTCCACAACGAGTACGAGCGCACCAAGTACGACGCCGAGAAGCTCGTGCGTGCGGCGATGCAGCGGCTGCCGATCACCGTGCTTCGACCGGGCATCATCGTCGGCGATAGCCGCACCGGCGAGATCGATAAGCTCGACGGTCCGTATTACCTGATGGTGCTGATCGCGACCAACGCCTCGGGCCTGCGGCTGCCGCTGCTCGGCCGGGGCGAGACACCGCTACATCTGGTGCCGATCGATTACGTCATCGAGGCCGCGTGGCACGTGGCGCGCAGCGAAGGCGCCGCCGGCAAGACGTTCCACATCGTGGACCCGGCGCCGATGACGGCGCGCGCGGTGTTCGAGGGCGTCGCCGCACACGCGCAGACCGAGAAGCCGCGTGGGAGCATTCCGCGGCCGCTCGCGCGCGCGGTGTTGCGCACGCCGGGGCTCTCGCGTCTCGGACGGGGCCCGCTCGCGTTCGTCGACGTGCTGGATCATCCTATCCACTACGACGCGACCAACACGGCGCGGGCCCTCGCGACGAGCGGCATCACGTGTCCGTCGCTCGCGGATTACCTGCCGGTGCTCGTACGGTACGTGCTCGACGTCTCGCGTCCTGCGGACATCGAGTACGACGACGTCGCTGATCCGTTGGACTAGCACGAGCGCGTTGCCATACCGGCGATGCTCGCGCTATCCAATGCGGTCGAGCGCTTCGGCGCCGGCGCGCTCGATGCGCGCACGTGCGAGCACGGCGCCGATCCGGGTGACCAGCACGTCGGCTCGACGTTGACCATCGAGCTGCCGGCGTTCGCCTAAATCATCATGCGCGCCGCGTAGCTCACGCGTCGTCGGTGCTGCCGAGCAGGCGCGGCAGCGGGTCGCCGCCGGGCGAGAGCTGGCGCAGCGACGACAGGTGGTGCAAGAGCAACTCGCGGTTGTCGCCGACCGACAGGTTCTGGAGCTCGAGCGCACCGATGCGGTCCTCGGGCGTGAACGCGGGCGTCTCGACGCGCTCCATCGACAGCTTCTCGGGGCCGTACGCCATGTAGTCCGCGCGCGTCGCGAGGATCGTGTAGTCGTCGCCGCGGCGCAGCTCGAGGGTCACCTCGCCCGTCACGCTCGGCGCGACCCAGCGCGTCAGGCCGTCCTTGAGCATGCAGGCCTCCGGGTCGAACCATTTGCCCTCGTAGAGCAGGCGGCCGAGCCGGCGGCCGAGCGTCGCGTACAGATCGAGCGTGTTCTCGTTGTGGATCGCACTGAGCAGGCGCTCGTACACGATATGGAGTAGCGCCATGCCGGGCGCCTCGTAGATACCGCGGCTCTTCGCGTCGATGACGCGGTTCTCGATCTGGTCCGACATGCCGAGGCCGTGGCGACCGCCGATGCGGTTGCACTCGACGAACAGCTCGAATGGCGAGTCGAAGCGCTTGCCGTTGATCGTCGTCGGGCGCCCCTGCTCGTAGCCGATGGTCACTTCCTCCACGGCGACCTGCGCGTCCGAGCGCCAGTGGGCGACGCCCATGATCGGCTCGACGATCTTCATGCCGGTGTCGAGGCGCTCGAGGTCCTTTGCCTCGTGCGTCGCACCGAGGACGTTGGCATCGGTCGAATACGCCTTCTCGACGCCCATCTTGTACGGCTTGCCGATCTTGGCCAGGTACTGCGCCATCTCGGTGCGGCCGCCGAATGCCTTCACGAACGCGTTGTCGAGCCACGGCTTGTAGATGCGCAGCGTCGGATCGACGAGGATGCCGTAGCGATAGAAGCGCTGGATGTCGTTGCCCTTGTGCGTCGAGCCGTCGCCGAACACGTGCACGTCGTCGTCGACCATCGCGCGCACGATCGCCGTCGTCGTCACCGCGCGTCCGAGCGGCGTGGTGTTGAAGTACTTCTTGCCGCCCACCGCGAGGTGGAACGCGCCGCACTGGATCGCGATCAGGCCCTCGCGCACGAGGCCGTCGCGGCAATCGACGAGGCGCGCGACCTTGGCGCCGTGCTCGAGCGCGGTCGGCGGAATGTCGGCGGGGTTCGCTTCGTCAGGCTGCGCGAGGTCGGCGGTGTACGCGTAGACCTCCATGCCTTGTTCGCTGAGCCAGGCGACGGCGCAGCGAGTGTCGAGCCCACCGGAGTAGGCGATCGAGAGGCGGGTGCCCTTCGCGGGAAGCTGGCGGTAGATACGGCTCATGCCGTCTCGTACCACGGCGCGTCGCCCCCGAGGGTCAGCGCGGCGCCAACGTCACGGGTAGCTCGACGGCAGCCCGGCGGAATGGCCGCGAGTATCGGGCCGATGCTTGCCACGCGCGACCGCACTCGGTCTTGTTGTGCATGGAGGCGGCCAATGCATCGCTCGGGCGTCGGACGCCACGCTCGATCTGCGGGCCGCTGCGCGGGTCGCGCTCGTACCCCCGCCATGCGAACCGCGAGATCGAACGTACTCGGTGAACGGTGTGGGCGCGCTGATGCTCCAGCTCCTGCCAGACCTGGTAGATCGGCTCATGACGATCGATGACGTGGCCGCCTTCGCGGGCAGTCTCCCCGATGTGACCGTGGGTACGAAGTGGGGGCGTCACACGTGGCTCGTCGACGATCGCGCGTTCGCGTGGCATCGCGCGTTCAGCAAGGCCGACCTCAAGCGCTTTGGCGAAGAGCGCCCTCCGGCCGGTGACATCCTCGCGGTGCGAGTCGAGAACCTCGACGCCAAGGATGCGCTGCTATCGATGGCCCTCCCCGGCTTTTTCACCATCCCGCACTTCAACGGGTATGCCGCGGTCCTCATCGCGCTGCGTGCCGCACGCAAGCGCGACGTGCGTGCCGCGGTGCTCGCCGGGTGGACCTGCATGGCACCGCGTGCATCCCTGGCCAAGCTCGACGCGAGCCCTACGCGGGCGCGGAAACCGCGGCGCCTGTAGCCCCTACCCCGCTGCGCCCCATGACCATGGGGCTGCGATCCGAGGTCCATGCGATGATGCTCGATCTCGATGAACAAGGGCATCGTTGTAGCGAGCGTCGCGGCCTATGCACTCGGAGTCGCGTGCGTACCCAAGGCACCCGGTAAGGTGTCGGCCCAGATCGCCGCGGGGAGCGAGGCCCTCGCGCGCAAGGACTACGTCCGCGCCGCGCAGGAGTTCACCGCGGCCGACCGGGCGCTGGTCGAGGAGCCGGATGAACGTGCCGCCATCGCGATCAAGCAAGGGCTCGCGCGCGCCGATGTCGGGCTGCTCCGCGAGGCCGTGACGACGGCGGTGCGCGTGGATGCCGACCCCATGGCGACGATCGCGGAGCTGCATCGCCTCGACCAACGGCTGCGCACGGTCGGCGGTGATGCGACGGTCGCGGCCCAGATCGCCGAGGGCATCAACGCGCGCGCATCGATGCTGATGGCGCCGCACGAGCAGACGCGCACGGTGACAAACATCAAGCCGCTGCTCGCGCTCGGACGCTATCCGCAGCTGAGCGAGGGGACCCGCAAGCGGTTGTCGGCGCTCAGCGCGAAAGCGTGGCGGGTGTTCGACGGCCGCGCCTCCGCGACGGCGCACCCGCTGGTCCGGCGCGCATTCGAGGGGCTCGCGGCTCATTACAGCGGCGCCGCGCTCGCCGATGCGACGGCGGTGCGCGATCGCGAGCTCGCCCAGTTCGCGCGCGGCTCGAAGGTGGAGGTCGAGCTCGCTACGGGATGTAACACGTTGGAGGCGGACCGGTTGCGCGAGCTGACGCGTGCGGGCGTGCATCAGGTCGACGCCAAGGTGGCGGTCATGCGCTGCACGTACAAGCACCAGCGGGAGACCCGCATGATGACCGAGCAGTTTGTCCGGCATATCCCCTACCAAGCGGTCGAGACGTTCTCCGAGACACGCTGTGCGGCGACCAAGGTCTCGGTCAGCTATTGCATCAATCCGTACACGCGCGACGGCTGCGTCGGCAGCTCCGACACGGCCGACAGTTTCTCGTGTTCGAGCGTGCCGGTCACCGCCACCGTGACGCGCTACCGGACCGAGACCGGCACGCACCAGGTGCCGCGCACGTTCACCTACGACACGACGACGCTCGAGCTGCGCTGGACGGTCGCGTTCCGCGGCGCGCAGACCGAGAAGACCGCCACGATCTCCTCGACGCTCGAGAATGGCACCGGCGAGACGGCGGCAGCGAAGGCGGCCGCGGCCGTGAACGCCAGCCTCGACGAGCCGGTGCAGGAGCTGATCGCCGCCCGCGCCCGCGAGCTGCGCGCCACCGGCGACGCCGCGCTCGCGGCCGGCAACGTCGACGACGCCGAGCTCGCGTACCTTCGCGTGATCCTCCTCGGGCACAACGCCGGCGACTATTTCGCGCGCACCTACTTCGCCACCGACAACGAGCTGCGGGCCGCCTTCAGCGCGCGCCGCGAGAGCGAGCCCGCCGATCGCGTCGCCGCCGTCGAGGCGTTGCCCGACATCACCGACGAGCGCGGCGACGGCATCATCGCGTTCGCGCGCGACCGCTTCGCGTCGACGTTCCCGCCCGCCCTCACACGCACCAAGGGCCTCTGGTACAACGCCGAGCTCGGCGCGATGGCCGCGCGACCGCGCGACGTCGGCGGCGTCGAGGTCGGCGGCAGCACGTCGGCGTCGATCACGCTCCGCCTCGGTACCCCGGTCCTGTCGCGCCTCCACGGCCGCACGCGCGGCCTCTGGCTCTGGGACGACCTGTCGGCGGGCGGCATGCTCGGCTACACCGCCACGGTTCCCGACGGTGGAGAGCGCACGCGCGGCTGGCGCGGCACCGCGTCTTACACGCTCGCCGCCGGCGCGCGCTATCCGGGCTTCCAGCTGCTCGCGGGCATGCGCGAGACCGCGTCGGAGTTCAAGGTCGGCGCCACGACCGGCCATCTGCTCGGTCTCTCCTACTACGGACGCATCGGCATCCAGCTCGGGGTGCCGTCGTTGAGCGTCGAGGCGTGGGCGCCTGCCGGCGGCAACTCCACGCGAGGCGCGCAGCTGTTCCTCGGGATCCCGACTCCCGGTCAGCACCGGCGCGACACCGCCGCCGGCTCGATCAGCACGTCCTACATCGCGCTGCGCGTGGACGATGACCGCTTCGACGCGTGCGCATCCGGAGCTGGCCAGGACTGCTGGGACGTCGCCGGGCTACGCGTGATCGCGTTCGGCATCGCCTTCGGCGCTGCGTTTCGGTAGCAACACGATACGGCGACCTCCTGCGTGTTCGTACGCAGCGTCGTGCGCGAGCGCCACATCGCTACGTGAGTGGATCACCGACGCTGCCTCAGGGTAGATCGCGCGACGAGTGATCGCGCAGCTACTCGACGAGGCCACGGTCCGCGATTTGCTCACGCTGCTCAGCTCGTGCTCGTCCTCCTCGCGTGGGTGTCGAAGCTGGAGCTGACCATCCGGCTCGTGGTCGCGGTGCCGTCGCTCGGCTTCGCGCAGGCCTATGTGCATGCCAGCGCCGCCATCGACACCGCGACGCCGAAGGTCCCACCCGAGGTGCTGCTCTCGATCGCGTACGTCGAGAGTCGATTCGACGTCACCGCCACCTCGCGCATCGAGGGCAAGGTCCGCCGCACGGGCGCGTATCGTTCGACCTCACCACCGCGAAATCTCACCGGCACGCTCTATTGCGGACCGCTCCAGACCTTCGCGAAGGACTGGGACGAGTGCTTGCAGATGCGCGATGTCGGCCTGGCCTATCGCGCGGGCGTCGACGAGATGCAGCGCTGGATGAGCGACCCGCGGGTGCGCAACGATCTGACGCGCGCGCTCCTCGGGCACGGCTGCGGCAACCGCGGCATCGCGTCCGGACGCTGCAATCGCTACCCGGGTCGCGTGCTGCACTTCCTGCGTCGGCTGTCAGGCACCGCGCGCGTGCGGCCGCCGAGCACCTGAGGTGCTCGGCGCTCGCGAACGTCGCCTCTGGTTCTCACGTCCACACGCACGCCGCCGTCGAGGCGACCAGCCCGACGGTCGCGTACTACTCGTCGTCGGGCTTGTCGCCCTCGGCCTTGGTGCGCAGGCCGGCGCGCTCGAGCAGCTTGTAGAGGAACTTGCGCTCGAGGCCCGCGATGCGCGCGGCCTGCGAGAGGTTGCCGCCCGCGCGTTGCACGAGGTCGGTGAGGTACTCGCGCTCGAACTTCGCGACCATCTCGTCCTTGGCCTCGTGGAACGGACGGTCGGCTCGCACGGTGGTGGTCTCGGGGGCGGCCATCGTGGGGCGCAGGACGAACGGGAGAGACTGGAAGTCGTCGTCGGGGCCGGCGAGGGCGACGGCGCGCGTGATGACGTTGCGGAGCTCGCGCACGTTGCCCGGCCAGTGGTAGCGCTCGAGGCGCTCGAGAGCCGGCCCGCCGACGGTGGCCGCGAGGTGCTTGGCGCCCGCGCGCTCGAGGAACATGGCGATCAGGGTGGCGAGGTCACCCGTGCGCTGGCGCAGCGGCGGGACGTGGACCTCGACGACGGCGAGGCGGTAGTAGAGGTCACCACGGAAGCCGCCCCGCGCGACCTCGCCGAACACGTCGCGGTGTGTGGCGGCAACGATGCGCACGTCGTAGCGCTCGCTCTTGCGGCCACCGAGGGGCGCGACCTCGCCGGCCTCGAGCATGCGGAGGAGCTTGGGCTGGAGCGCGACCGGAAGGTCGCCGATCTCGTCGAGGAACAAGGTGCCGCCGTGGGCGGCCGCGAAGGCACCCTGGCGGTCTCCGGCGGCGCCCGTGAACGCGCCCTTGGTGTGCCCGAACAGGTCGCTCTCGATCAGCGTTTCGGTGGACGCGCCGCAGTCGAAGACGACGAACGGGCCGTCCTTGCGCGGGGAGGCGTCGTGGACGCCGCGCGCCATGAGCTCCTTGCCGGTGCCACTCTCGCCGAGAAAGAGCACCGGGGCGTTCGACTTGCTCGCGCGCTCGAGGATGGCGAACACCTGGCGCATCGCCGTGCTGCCGCCGTAGAGGCTGCCGAAGCGATCATTGACGGAGGGCGGGATGTCGAGGACCTCATCCGCCGGCATCAGCTGGAGGAGGGTCTTGCCGACACGGAGGGCCACGCCGGGCGGCGCGACGACCTTGCCGACAGCGACGCCGTCGATGACGGTGCCGTTCTTGCTGCCGAGATCGGTGATGACGAAGCCGGCGGCCGTGGGCGAGATCGAGCAGTGGCGGCGCGAGACGAAGCTGTCGGTGAGGACGACGTCGCACGTGCGCTCGGTGCCGATGACGACACCGACGGGTGGTAGGTCGATCTCGAGGCCACGATCGGGGCCATCGACGACACGAAGCTGGGCCGCGCGCACGCCGGGCCGTGCGGCGACGGCGTTGGTGACGCGCGTGACCAGCATCAGCGCAGGATCCCGCGCAGGAACAGCTGGCATAGGTAGCGGTACGCCTCCATGCGCGGCATGCCGGAGACATCGAGGATCTCGTCGATGGTAAGGGTGCCGTCGACGCGCGAGAGGAGGAACGCGGCGCGCGGGCTGATCGGCGCGTTCGCGAGCTCGTGCAGCGGACGCGCGAGCATCGGCTGGCGCGCGAGGTCGCCGAGGAAGGACTGGAACACCTGCATGATCGAGTCGCGGTGGCGCTGGATCAGCTTCTGCGCAAGGGCGCTGTTCGGATCTTCGTTGAGGGCGAGATCGACGGCAGCGACCGCGCGATCGAGGTCGCCCTCGGCGCTCCAGACGGCGGCGCGCTCGAGGAGCGTGGTGATGCGCCGGCGCGTCTGCTCGTCCTTGGGCTCGCCGGCCGGTGCAGTCGCGTCGACGTCGTGGAGGATCTGCACCGCGCGCGCTTCGACGGGATCGAACGGCAGCACGATGTCGGCCCGCGTGGGGCCGCGCGGTTCGACGGTCTCGGCGAGCTCGGTCGGCTGGGTGGCGAGCTGGCGCAGCCCGAGCTCGCGCGTGGGCGCGGAGACGAGGGCGTTGAAATTGCCCGGGAGATCGCGCATGGGCGCACTGGCGAGGTTGAGCTCGCGCGTGGGCGCGCTCGGGTTTGGCGGTGCGAGCCGCGCATCATCGAGCTCGAAGGACATGATGTCGCGCGCGCCGCCCGTGCGGTGCTCGCGGGTGGGTGGCTCGAAATCAGGATCCGCAGCGGGCGGAGCCGGAGCCGGGGCGCTGGCCGTGATGAACCCGAGGTCGCGCTTGCGGATGCCCGTCTTGTCCGCGAAGGACTCGGTGTCGGCACCGAAGTCCTGTGGCGCGGGGGGCGTTCGCGTGCTCGGGTCGTACTCGCGCGTGGCATCGTCGAACAACTCGCCCGCTAGTCTTGCGGTGTGCAGATCGATGGTGTCGCCGCCCTCGCCGCCTTCGTCCTCGCCCCAGCCGGAATCGATGGTGTCGTCGGCGAGCGCGAGCGGCGTCGCGGCGGCCGGGCGCTCGCCCGCGCTGACCTCGATCACGTAGCCAGGATCGCTGTCGTTCGCGAGCGCGAACGGACCTGGATCGGCGATCGCCTCCTGCCCTTCTGCGGTCAGCGTGTCGTAATTGGTGCGCACGTAGTCGACGTACGACGTTGCCTGCGCGTTTCCTGGATCCTCGGCGAGCACGCGCTCCCACAGGACGAGCGCCCCGTCGAGGTCGCCCTGACCGTAAAGGGCGAGCCCCTCTTCGATCAGGCGATCGAGCACGTCCCGCTCGATCTCAGTCATCCGCGTGTCTTGGACACGACGCCCCGGAACATGTTGAGCGTCCGATTGAGAGCCTCACTTGCCTCGGTGAGCGTCGTCAGGTCCTTCGCCGCGATCGACTGCCGGGTGCGCTCCACGACGGCGCGCGCCTTCTTCACCGCATCCTGACCGAAATCAGAACCCGCGATGATGTCCGTCACCTGTGGGAACAACGACTCGATCTCCTCGAGCGAGCGCTCGGCGCCGTGGCGTGCCTTGTCGAACTCCTGCCCCGAGCGCACCTCGAGCATGTAGTCCTTGTTGGCGTCGACCATCTTCTTGAGCTCTTCTTCCGTCAGGCCGCTCGTCGCGGTAACGGTGATCGACTGCTCGAGGCCGGTCTCCTGATCGCGGGCTTTGACGGACACGATGCCGTCGGCGCTGATGTGGAACTGCACCTCGATCTCGACCTCGCCACGCGGCGCACGGCGCAGACCGGTCAGCACGAACTCGCCGAGCAGCTCGTTCTCCTCGGCGCGATCGCTCTCGCCCTGGAGCACGAGGATCTTCACCGAGGTCTGGTTGTCCTTGACCGTGGTGAACACGTGCTGCTCGCTCGTCGGCACGGTGGTGTTCTGCGGGATCAGGCGGTGGAAGTAGCCACCGACGATCATGATGCCGAGCGAGTGCGGCGTGACGTCGAGCAAGAGAATATCGCTCTTCTCGTCGGTGAGCGCCGCACCCTGGATCGCCGCACCGAGCGCGACGACCTCGTCCGGGTGCACGCCCTTGCACGGCTCGAGGCCGAAGAACGCGGCCACGGCCTGCTGCACGCGCGGCATGCGCGTCATGCCACCGACAAGGATCACGTCCTCGATCTGGTTCTTCGGGATCTCGGCTTCCTCGAGCGTGCGTGCGCAGATCTCGATCGTGCGCTCGATCAGGTCCGAGGTCAGCTCCTCGAGCTTGTCGCGCGACATCATCGTCTGCAGGTGCAGCGCCTCGTTGCGCCCCGTCGAGATGATGAACGGCAGGTTGATTTCGGTTTCCTTGGCCGCGGACAGCTCGCACTTCGCCTTCTCGGCGACGTCCTTGAGGCGCTGCAGCGCCATCTTGTCCTTGCGCAGATCGATGCCGTGCTGCTTCTCGAAGCCGAACACGAGCCAGTCGATCACGCGGCGATCGAAGTCCTCGCCGCCAAGGAACGTGTCACCGGCCGTCGAGATGACCTCGAAGACGCCGTTGCCGATCTCGAGGATCGAGATGTCAAACGTGCCACCGCCGAGGTCGTAGACCGCGACCTTGCGCTCGATGTTGCGGCCGAATCCGTACGCGAGGGCCGCAGCCGTGGGCTCGTTGATGATGCGGATGACATCGAGGCCGGCGATCCGGCCCGCGTCCTTGGTCGCCTGGCGCTGACCATCGTTGAAGTACGCAGGGACGGTGACGACCGCCTTCGAGACTTCTTCGCCGAGGTACTCCTCGGAGATCAGCTTCATTTCCTGGAGGATGTACGCGGACACCTCCGGCACGCTGAACACCTGGTCGCGGAGCATGATGCGCACGTCGTCGTGCGGCCCTTCGACGATGCGGTACGGCATGATCTCGAGCGACGAGCGCACCGCCGCGGAGCCCCACTTGCGGCCGATGAGGCGCTTGGCGGCGTAGACGGTGTTCTCTGCGTTCGTGATGGCCTGGCGCTTGGCGATGTGGCCGACCAGGCGCTTCCCGTTCTCCGCGATGGCGACCATGGACGGCGTCGTCTTGTAGCCGCCACGGTTGGGGATCACGGACGGTGTCCCATCCTCGACAATGGCCACGCACGAGTTCGTGGTGCCGAGGTCGATACCGATCACCTTTTCAGTAGCCATCGAGTCTAATCATCCCCTCGTTTTCGGGGAGATCACCAGCGGTTTGGCTGGTTTATTGGGTAACGGCGAGGAGCCTGCGGACCTCGGCGAGATCGTGACGCAGCTCGGCGGTCAGGACGTCGTTTTCACTCTTCAGCGCCATGGCCATGACCAATACATCTTCCGCATCGGAGAGCTTGCCGGCCGCGCGGAACGCAGACGCCAGCAGGCGCGCGCTCGACACGTCGTTGGGGGACATCGCGTAGGCCTTCTTCGCATATTCGACCGCGCTCTTCGGCTGCTCGGCGGCCAACGCACAGCTCGAGGCGCGGCGGAGATAGCGGGCCTGCGGGTCCACACGGACGGCGGCGGCGAACAGCTTCATCGCCCCGAGCGCATCACCGCCGACCTCGAGCTGGCAGGCGCGCTCGAACAATTCCGCGGCGTACTCCTGCGGCGTCTGCGGCTGATCCTGATCGACGCGCAACGCCGAGTGGCTTGCACTCGCGCGCGACTTGTCGCCGCCGGTGAGCACCGCGTACGCGCGGCTCGTCGCTTCGAACACCAGCGAGAGCCGCTCGGCGAACGAGCCCAGGCGCTTGCCGTAGTAGCGATCTGGGTGGACCTCCTTCGACAGCGTGAAGTACGCGCGCTTGAGGGCCTTGGCGTCGGCGCCCGGCGGCACGCCGAGGAGCGCGTGCAGATCCGGCTGCTGGATCAACCGCGCCATCGCGAGGATCCGGCGGCGGCTTTGCTCGTTGATCTCGACGTCCTCCGCCATCGCCGCGAGCTCGTCGGCCGTGGGATTGGGCAGCTGGAGATCGTGGGTGACCGCGGTGGTGGCGGTAGCAGACGCAGGAGGCGGCGCGACGATGCGCACGCCAACCGCAGGCGTGAGCGCCCGATGCGGCACGTTCTGCGGGGGTGCCGACGACCGAGGCGGCACCACGTTGGGCCGCGTGCCCGATGCGGCGGTCGGATGCGGAACGGCGGCCGGCGGTGGCGCGGTGGTCTCGCCCGGAAGAAGTAGGGCGCCGATCGAGCGCAGCCGCGTCACGATCGCGATGCCACGCTCGACGGGGAGCCCGGTCGCGAGCAAGACCTCGCGCAGCGACTGGTTGCCATCGATGCGGGACAGCACGAAATACTCCTCGGGCCCGACCGCTGCTTTCAGCGGATCGAAACCGGGGCTGACGCGCAGTCGCTGCGCGGTCGAACCAATCCCGGCGATTTCTGCCGGCACAGAGCTCACGTACACACAATAACACGCGACGGCAGCCGCGCGTGCCTGTCTAGCCGGGTAGCGTTCCCATCACGTATTCGAGGATCGCCTTTGCCATGTGGAGGCGGTTCTCCGCCTGCTTCCACGCGAGCGAGCGCGGGCCATCGAGCACGTCCCCCGTGATCTCTTCGCCGCGGTGCGCCGGGAGGCAGTGCAACACGATGCTATCCGGATCCGAGGCAGCGAGGAGTGCACCGTCGATGCAATAGCCCCGGAACGCCTGGCGCCGCGCGGTCTCGTCCTTCTGCCCCATCGACACCCAGACGTCGGTGTTCAAGACGTGCGCGCCCTTCGCGGCCACGCGCGGATCGGTGGTCAGCTCGATCGAGCCCTTACCTAGCGCTCTTTGCGCATCACGCGCTGCGTTGACAAGCAGCGGGTCGGGGCCGTACCCCTCGGGGCACGCGAGCGAAAGCTCGAGCCCGAACATGCCCGCGGCCTCGAGCCACGAGTGCGCCATGTTGTTGCCGTCGCCGATCCACGCGTAGCGCAGCCCCTCGAGGCGGTTGAAGTGGCGCAGCACCGTGTAGAGGTCGGTCGCGACCTGGCACGGGTGGTGCTGATCCGAGAGGCCGTTGATCACCGGCACCGACGACGCCTTGGCGAACGCGGCGACGCGCTCCTGGCCGAACGTGCGCACCATGATCGCCGAGCAGTAGCTAGCGAGCACGCGCGCGGTGTCCTCGACGGGCTCGCCGCGCGCGAGCTGGCTGCCATCGCCGGTGAGCACGACCGCGTGCCCGCCGAGCTCGAACGCCGCGACCTCGAACGACACGCGGGTCCGCGTCGAGTTCTTCTCGAACACGAGCGCGATGGTCTTGTCCTCGAACGTCTTCGCGATGCGGTGCTGTTCGAGAGCCCACGTGCGCTCGAACACGCGCGGCCAGTCGGCCACGGGGATATCTGCGAGGGTGAGAAAGTCGCTCACTTGCCAGCTCCTTCGGCGAGCGTCTCGCGCACGATGCCGACGGCCTCGTCGATGTGAGCACGCTCAATGATGTACGGGGGCGCGAACCGCACCACCTTATCGCCCGCGATCGAGACCAGGAGGCCCTTCTCGCGACAGCGCGCGGTCACCTGGGCGGGCTGACCGGAGACGGCGATGCCGCGCAGGAGGCCCCGCCCGCGCACCTCGGTCACGTGACCGGGGAACGCGTCCACGAGGCCGGCGAGCTTCGTGCCGAGGTACGTGCCCATCTCGGTCACGCGGCCCAGGAGGCCGTCGCGCTCGATGATGTCGAACACCGCGTTCGCCGCCGCACACGCGAGCGGGTTGCCGCCGAACGTCGACGCGTGGGGCACGGCCCCGCCGGGCAGCGCGGCAAGCCCCGCGGCCGCCTTCTCACTCGCGCACACCGCGCCGATCGGGATGCCGCCGCCGAGCCCCTTCGCCAGCGTCATCACGTCGGGCTCGACGCCATCGTGCTGATACCCGAACCACTTGCCCGTGCGCCCGACGCCGGTCTGCACCTCGTCGAAGATCAGCAGCGTGTCGGTCGCATCGCACAGCGCGCGTAGCCCCGCGAGATAGCCCGGTGGGGGCACGACGATGCCGCCTTCGGCCTGGATCGGCTCGAGGATGATCGCCGCGGCGGTGCGCTTCTCGAGCAGCGCCTTCGCCGCGTCGAGATCACCGTAGGGCACGAACTCGACGGGGCCGAACATCGGGCCAAAGCCCTCGCGGTACTTCGGCTGCCCGGTGACCGACACCGTCGCGAACGAGCGGCCGTGGAAGCTGCCGACCGTGGAGATAATGGTCGTGCGCTCGGGCGCTTGGGCGACGACCTGCTGATAGCGACGGACGAGCTTGAGCGCGGTCTCGTTCGCCTCCGCGCCCGAGTTGCAGAAGAACACCCGCTTCGCGAACGAACGGTCCGTGAGGGCCTTGGCGGCGAGGATGCCCTGGTCGTTGAAGTAGAGGTTCGAGACGTGAACCAGTGTGCCGAGCTGGGCCGCGACGCGCTCGGTGAACGCGGGGTGCGAGTGCCCGAGGCCGCACACCGCGATGCCCGCGGTCATGTCGAGGTAGCGCGCGCCCGCCTTGTCCCAGACCTCACAGCCCTTGCCACGGTCGAGCACGATCGGCTGCTGCCGGTAGTTCTTGATGAAGACTTGGTCGGCGACCGCGAGGAGCTCGGCTTGGGTCATCGCCCGCTTCTACCGCGTTCCCTCGCGTCACGCAGCCGGGTCCACCGCTCGCCTCTCAGAAATCTGACGGGCGCCTGGCGCTCGTGCCGCGGCGCCGAGGGAGCAAGTGCATACGCGATGATCCCGGTGACAAGCGCGGCGGCGCCGGTCGACGCGAGCAAGGCTCCCGGCATCGCGCGGGCCGCGTCGTAGCCAGCACACCCGGCGGCGTTGACGAGCCCGTCGAGGCCCATCGCGTCGTCGGACGCGCAGCTCGTCGGGTTGGCAGAGACGTCCGCCACGAGCGCCGCCCCGACGAGGGTCGCCGTCGCGCCGAGGGCCATCGTGATCTGCGCGCGCGTGCGTGGAGCGCACCCCGACACGGCGGACAGGACGAGCAAGGAGACGATCAGCGCGCGCACCATGGCCCGCCCTTCAGCAACAGCAGTGCCAGCTCACTCGGCTGCGCTCACTCGGGCAGGCAGTTGGCGATCGAGGCGTCGGCGACGAAGCCCTGCGTGCGGTAGGACGCGTCGATCAGCTCGACCTCGCGCGCGACCGCGACCACGCCCGCGCACTGCTCCCGCCGCGCCATCATGCTGGCCTGCCTGGTCAGCCGGGCGAGCTGCGGATGTGTGGTCGGCGGCTGCGGAATCAACACCGTCTCGATGGCCTGCACGGACACCGCCTCCGGCGCATCAGGCGGCGGATCACTCGCGAGCGAGACGCCGAGGATCAGGCCACCGAGCAGCATCGTGCTGACACCCATGCTCGCGCCGAACGCCGTCCCGATGCTGCAGCCGAGGCCCTCGAGGGTGGGGGGGCACTGCGTCGCGATCGCGCTACCGGCGACGACGGTCCCGAGCGAAGCGATCGCACCGCCGACGCCGATGCCGAGGCGTTGCGAGGATCGCGACGCACACGCACCGAGGGAGAAGACCACGACCAACGCGAGCAGCTTGCGCATGCGCATCCCTGCAGCAGTCCGTATGCCACGCGGCAACTACGCGACACTGCCTGCGCATCCGCCGACGACCTGCCGAGGAGCTGACGGTTCCTGACGGCGAGCGAGCTGGCAATCGCATGGTTGGCGATGGCGCACCGGCTGCACCGTGCGCGCGCGATGCTTCGAGGGATGCTCCTGGTTGTCGCGTGTGCGACCCCCGCGTTCGCGCAGCCGTTGCCAGCACCTGCCACCGACGAAGACGACGGCGCACCGTTCGTGTTCGCCGCGGGCCACGTCGGGCTCAACGCTCCTTTCGGTGTGCTCGGCTTCGAGCTCGGTGCGGGCATCGACTTCTTGCGTGGCTCGCTCTCGGTCGGGCGTGGCTTCCGTGGCGTGTCCGTCGCCGCGATGGGGCGCGCGGTGAAAGAGGTAGGCGCGTTCGACCTCGGGATCGGCATCGGCGTGTCGCGCGGGCCGGGGCAGCACTGGCCCGCGACCGACGACGAGGGCCATCGCATCGCCGACAGCGACTTCGATCCGCACTACGGCGCGGACTCGATCTGGCTCGACTTCGAGCTCTCGGCCGAGGCCGCGCTCGCGGGCGCGGGGTTCATGCGCGTGTACGCCGGGGTCACGGACCCGCAGTACGTGGCGTGCGTCGCCGAGCATCGCTTCACCGACGACAAGATGGGCTGTGATGGCGCGCAAGCGTTCGAGCTCGCGCAAGAGAGCTTTCTACCCTACGTGGGCATGTCGATCGGCGTGCGATGGCCTCCCGCGCCGGCGAGCAAGGCGCGCTACACGCCCCCGACATCTCTGGGCGGGCTTCCGCTACTACCGCCGCCGATTCCCGTGTGGTGAACCGATGGCTGAGCGCTAGCAGGGCTCTGAGAACGCCTGCACCGCGGCGGTTCTCGCGCCCCGCTAGAGGATGTACCGCGCGAGGTCCTCGTCGGCTACCAGCGCCCCGAGGCGCTCGCGGACGTAGGACTGCGTGATCGGGATGGTCTGCGTGCCGATGTCGGGTGCGTTGTAGAGCAGATCGTCGAGCAGCCGCTCGAGCACCGTGTGCAGGCGACGTGCGCCGATGTCGTGGGTGCGGCGGTTGACGTCGGCGGCGATGTTCGCCAGCTCGGTGATCGCGTCGGGCGTCCACTCGATGGTGACGCCTTCGGTCTGGAGCAGCGCCGCGTACTGACGCGTGAGCGCGTTCTGCGGCTCGGTGAGGATGCGGACGAAGTCCTCGGCGACGAGCGGCGTGAGCTCGACGCGGATCGGGAACCGGCCCTGCATCTCGGGGATGAGGTCGCTCGGCTTGCTCATGTGGAACGCGCCGGCCGCGATGAACAACACGTGGTCGGTCTTCACCGGCCCGTACTTGGTGGTCACCGTCGAGCCTTCGACGATGGGCAACAGGTCGCGCTGCACGCCCTCGCGCGAGACATCGGCGCCGTGGCGATCCTTGCTCGTGGCGATCTTGTCGATCTCATCGAGGAACACGATGCCCGCGTTCTCGGCGCGGCGCACTGCCTCGCGCGTGGCAGCATCGTGATCGATCAGCTTGTCGACCTCTTGCTCGGTGAGCGCGCGCCAGGCCTGCGGGACCTTGAGCTTTTGCTTGCGCGTCTTCTTGCCGAACGCACCGAGCATGTCCTTGAGGCCCGACAGCGCGTTCTCGTCGATGCCAGGCTGGCCACCGAGGACGGACATGAGCGGGTTGCTCTCGTCGGCGAGCTCGACTTCGACCTCGCGATCATCGAGGCGGCCATCGCGCAGCATCGCGCGCAGCTTCTCGCGCGTGGCGTCGCTGCCCGGCGCGGGTGGATCGCCCGGGCGCTCGGTGAAGCCGCGACCCGACGGGCGCGGCAGCAGCAAATCGAGGAGGCGCTCCTCGGCGGAGTCCTTCGCGCGCGGGCGGACCTTGTTGGCCTCCTCGTCGCGCACGAGCTTGACCGCCACCTCGACGAGGTCGCGCACGATCGAGTCGACGTCGCGGCCAACGTAGCCGACCTCGGTGAACTTGCTCGCCTCGACCTTGAGGAACGGCGCGCGCGCGAGGCGTGCGAGGCGACGCGCGATCTCCGTCTTGCCGACGCCGGTCGGCCCGATCATGATGATGTTCTTCGGCGTGATCTCGTCGCGCAGGTCGCCGGCGACATTCTGCCGGCGCCACCGGTTGCGCAGCGCCACGGCGACGGCGCGCTTGGCTTCGCGCTGGCCGACGACGTAGCGGTCGAGCTCGTCGACGATCTTGGCCGGGGTGAGCTGGGTCTCGGTCAACGTGCTCACGACGCGAGCTCCTCGATGGTGAGGTGGGTGTTCGTGTAGATGCAGATGTCGGCGGCGATCTTCATCGAGCTCTCGACGATCTGCCGTGCGGACAGCTCGGTGTGCTGGACGAGTGCGCGGGCCGCCGACAGCGCGAAGCTGCCGCCGGAGCCGATCGCACACACGCCGTCGTCGGGCTCGATGACATCGCCCGAGCCGGAGAGAATGAACGTGGCCTCGGCGTCGGCGACGACGAGCATCGCCTCGAGGCGGCGCAGCGCGCGGTCCGTACGCCACTCCTTCGCCAGCTCGACGGCCGCACGGCGGAGCGGGCTGCGCTGCTCGCGGAGCTTCTCGTCGAGCCGCTCGAACAACGCGATGCCGTCGGCGGCCGATCCCGCGAACCCACCGATCGCCCGACCCTCGCCCAGGCGCCGCACCTTGCGCGCCCCGCCCTTCACCACCGTGTTGCCGAGCGTGACCTGTCCGTCACCGGCAACGACGACGATGCCGCCGCGCCGGACCGATAGGATGGTCGTGGAGTGAGTCTTGATCGCCACACGGCGTTCCTAGCACGTCCGCGCGACTGACGGATTTTCCTCAGGTCTCGCGGATCTTCATGGGGCTCGGCGCCGAACCTCGGCTCGACGAGATCGTCGTACGCGGAGATCTTGCGACGAGATCGTCAACCGAAGCGCGCGAGCGTGCGCGAGCGTGCGGACAGCGTGCGCGCACGCGGATCGGTTCGACAAGTGCGCGGGATCCGGACGCCATGGAGGGCACCAAGCTTGCGCAGTGCGGCCCCATGCGACGAACGACCCTGATGCTCACCCTCATGGCAGCCGCGTGCAGCGGAGGAGATGACGAGACAGCCGAGCACGAGACCGAGGTCGGCGCTCCGGTTCAACCACCCTCGCCGCCCAAGCCGTGGGGCTTCTTCACCAACCCCGTGATCACCTCGGGCCAACCAATGGCGGACTACCTGCCCGGGGCATCCGAGGTGACGCCGTCCGGTGCGTACACCTATCGGATCCCGCTCGCGGTCCCACCCGGCCGCGGCGGCATGGCGCCCGACCTGGCGCTCGTATACACGAGCAGCTCCACGGGCAACGGCGCGATCGGCGTGGGCTGGTCGATCGACGGCCTGTCGTCGATCACGCGCTGCAATGCTTCGCCGACGAGCGAAGGCTATGCGGACGGCATCGACTTCGCGCCCCTCGCGAACGACCCGGCACCGGATCGCTTCTGCCTCGATGGCGCCAAGCTGGTGCTGATCGCCGGCACGCATGGCGCCGTCGGCGCGGAGTACCGCACCGAGCTGGAGACGTTCGCCCGGATCACCGTGACCGGCTCCGACGACGCGGGCCCGACGACGTTCGAGGTGCGCACCAAGGACGGGCGGATCCGCACCTACCAGGCGCATGCGCGCGAACGCTCGCACATCGGGCCCAACTTCCTGCCCACCAGCGACGGCCCCGTCAAAGGCTTGTGGGTGATGACGAGCGAAGCGGATCGCTCGGGCAATGCCATCGTGTACACGTACTCGACGCGCTCGGTTGCCGATCCGACGTTCGGCACGCTCGAGCAGGTCACGCTCGACGAGATCCAGTACACCGCGCACCCGGACGCTCCGGCGGCGCGGCGCGTGAAGTTCGAGTACGTCGCGCGCACCGACAAGCGCGTCATGTGGGGCGCCGGCGTGCAGTCCGGCCTTCACCGCGCGCTCGACCGCATCGTGATGTACGCGCCCAACCCGGCGCTCACCACCCCGGTGTGGATGTACAAGCTCGACTACACGACGAGCACCAGCTCGAAGCAGCGCCTGCTCGCGTCGGTGAAGCGGTGCGCCGCCGGCACCGACGGCTCGGAGATGGGCTGCACGTGGGCGAAGCAGTTCACCTGGACCCAGCAGGCCAAGGTGCCGTCGTTCACCGTGTCCGACCTCGGCGGCTTCGACATCCCGCAATTCACCGGCGTCGGCATGCGCCGCCACGACACGCAGGTGTTCGACGCGAACGGGGACGGCGCCGACGATCTTTTGCTCGCGACGATCGATCCGTACGGCGGTTGGCTCGGCGATGGTGACGGCGAGGTCCTGGCGGCGACGCTGCGCCTCGGCTCGCGCACCACGCCGCTGGTCACCACGCACGACGTCCTCGGCGGTACGTCCGCCTATCCCGCGACGACGCGGTTGGCGGCGAGCCGGCCGATGGACTTCGACGGCGACGGCAAGGTCGACCTGTGGTCGGTCTACAGCGGCGGTCCGAGCCAGGATTACTGCGAGGCCAAGGTCATCCACTGGAACGGCACCACGTTCACCGCGGGCATCGCGACGAACGAGAAGCACATGTGCACCGATGCCAAGCACCTGTTCCTCGACTGGAACGGCGATGGGCGCCTGGACTACCTGAGCGCACTCGACACCTATGTCGAAGTTGACGACGACGACCTCACGCCCGGTAAGTGGAAGCTCCAGCTCAACACCGGCGGTGCGTTCGCACCGGCGTACCAGACTGGCCTGTCCTCGGGCTGCCCGGCGAAGGTCACCGACGTCGACGGCGACGGCCGCGGCGAGCTCGTGACCTCGAGGTCCTCGGCGGCAGGAGACTGCGACATCGACGTCACGATGCGCAGCAAGGACGTGACCGGCACCGTCGAGTACAACACCAACAAGCCGGAGGACTTTCTCGGCACGATGTACGCGGTATCACCGCGCGCGCACTTCGGTGACTTCAACGGCGACGGGCTCGAGGATGCGCTCACGATCGCGTATCCGACCGGGCAAGGCAGCTGGCTGACGTCGTCGATCCAGTGGAACACCGGCTATGGATTCCGCGCGCCGCAGGCGACGGCGGGGCTCGACATCACGAACTGGAGCGTCGCGCACCCGCAATCGATCTACGTGCCCGACGACGGTCGCGTCCGGCTCGCGGACTTCAACCGCGACGGGCGCACGGACGTGATGATCCTCAGCTACCTCCCCGTCGGCACGGGCGTCAACGAGAAGGGGTTCGCCGGGCATCAGCTGCGCGTCTCGATCGGCCTGTCGAACGGCGACGGCACGTTCGAGACCGTCACGCCGACGCTGCCCTACGGCACGTTCAACCACGACTTCGATCTCGTGCGCCTCGGTGACTTCAACGGCGATGGCTACACCGACATCGCGATGGTCACCGAGGAAAACGTGACCCCGCAGAATCCGACGGGCGATCACCGCCTCGTCGTCGCGCTGCAGAACCCTGCGGTCGTCGATCGGATCAGCGCGGTGCGCGACGAGAAGACCGCGTGGGACGCCGAATCCGTCACCTACGCGACCGAGCTGTCGCCAGCGCCCGAAGCACCGCCCTCGACGTGCGTGTATCCGCTGTCGTGCACCGGTCGCCGGGGCTTTCCGGTCGTGCGCTCGCACACCACGCGCGCACACCTGGTCGATCCCGTCGCGCCGACGAGCGCAGGGCGCACGCGGTACTTCAGCTACGAGGATCCGGTCGTCGATGCCGTCCAGCGCGGCTTCATCGGCTTTGGCAAGGTGCGCGTGTGGGACCCGTCGGTTCCGTCGGAGACGGTGATGCGGTTCGATCCGCGGACGTTCGTGGTCGCGCCCCTCGCGCCCAACCCGCGCCGCTATCCATCGGGCGCCGTCCCTGTCACCGTGACGATCGCGACGCCCATCCTCACGCCGAGCCAGCTGCCCGGCGCGGGCGTGCAAACGGCGCGCATCACGCGGACGACCAACCAGAACGAGGTGCGGTTCGAGAACGGCGGCAAGACCTACTGGCTCGCGACGACCGCCGCGCGCGAGACCACGTGGGAAGAGACCGTCACCGTCGATCTCGCGGCATCGACCGCCGAGCACATCACCGGCATCGTCGAGCCCGCCAACGCGCCGATCCGCACGGATCACTCGACGCAGTTCGATAGCTACGGCAATCCGACCACGCAGACGCGCACCACCAAGGACGGCGTGTCGAGCGTGACCGAGCTCGCGTACGAGTACCGCGTCGCCGACTGGCTGATCGGGCTCGTGCGGCAAGAGGCGGAGACGCGCTTCGAGCCCGCTGCACCGCTCGAGGCGGTCACCCGGACCACCGACTATGGCTACGACGATCAGGGCCGCCTCGCGTGGGTCGCGAACGAGCTCGACGCCAGCGACCCCGACGTGCGCACCACGCTAACGTTCGGCCGCGATGCGCTCGGCGCGATCACGAGTGTCACGCGCAGCGGTGCGTCGAAGACGGCCGGGCCGACGAGCCGCACGGTGAACGTCGAGTACGCGCCGACCTTCGGCGGCCAGCCGGACGAGCGCATCTTCGTCAGCCAGGTGTGGGCGCCGTTTCCGACCGCGGCCTACCGCCCGTCGACGTGGATCGCGACTCATCCCGCGTTCGGCGTCCCGTTCGCGACCATGGACAACAATGGCCGCCAGCACATGCTTTGGCTCGACGGGCTCGGGCGTCCGCGCCAGGAGGCCGGCGACGGGATCGCGACGACGACGTTCGACTTCAGCGGGCGCGTCGATGCCTTCATCGGCCCCAACGGACCGTCGCTCAACGGGCTCGTCCGCACCGCGACGGCGGGCGCGCGCGTGTGGACCGAAACCACCGATGCGCGCGGCCTGGTGATCGAGCACGGCGAGCCCGCGTTCGCGAACGGGCAAGCGCACGTCGCGCGCACCTACGATGCCCTCGGTCGCGTGCTCGCGGTCAGCCGCCCGTACACCGGGGTGGCCAGCGACGCCACCACCTACGTCTACGACTCCCTCGGCCGGCTCATCGAGGAGACCTCGGTCGATGGCAAGAAGACCACGCACCAGCACACGCTGTTCACGTCCAAGACGATCGATCCGAACCTGTTCGAGTCGCGGACCTCGCTCGACGTCCACGGGCGCATGACGAGCTCGACGAACGTCGTCGACGGCACCCCGATCGAGATGCACTACACGCACACGCCGTTCGACCTGCTCGAGGAGGCGATCGACGACGATGGCAACGCCGTGCGCTTCACGTACGACGTGCGCGGGCGCCTGACGCGCCGTGACGACCCGGACCGCGGGACGACCTTGTTCGCGTATTCGGGCCTGGACGATCTGCGCGAGCAGAAGCACCTCGCGACGGGCAAGACCACCACGTTCAGCTACGACGCCCTCGGCCGCCGCACGGCGATGATGAACCCCGACGGTCTGACGAAGTTCTTCTACGACTCGCAGCCGGGTGGCATCGGCGCGCTGGCGCGCACCGAGAGCCCCGACGGTGTGGTGACCGAGCACGCGTACGATGCCATGGGGCGCCCCATCGGCATGACGCATACGATCGAAGGCGTTGCCTACACCGTGAGCCAGCCGCTCGACGCGACGGGCCGTGCGCAGCACCTCGCCTACCCGGCGCCCGCGGGCGCGCCGGCGCTCACCGTCACGCCCACCTACACGCCGACCGATGGTGTGGCGAGCCTCGGGTACGCCAACGCGGGCGGCCCGACGACGAACCTCATCTCGATCTTCGGCCGCACGCTCGACGGTAAGCTCGCGAATGCGACGCTCGGCAACGGCGTGATGCTGCGCTACTCGTACTTCGCGACCGGCGCAGCGCAGCGGTTCGAGGCGCGCAAGGGCACCTCGCTGCTCATGGACCTGTCGTGGGGCTATCACCCGAACGGCCTCGTCGAGTCGCGCATCGACGCGATCGCCAACCGCACCGAGCGCTTCACGTACGACGGGGCGCGCCGCCTGACCACCTGGATCACGACGCTGCCGGGGATGCTGCGCACGCTCGCGTACGACTACGATGCGCTCGGCAACATCGAGCACGTGTTCTTGAACGGCAACCTCCAGCTCGAGGGCAGCACGTTCGGCAAGCCGGACGGCTCGCAGCCGCACGCGCTCGCGACGCGGACTGTCGGTGCGGCCGTCGAGCAGTACGCGCATGACCTGCAGGGCCGGCAGACCGCGGGGCCGGCGCGCACCGTCGTCTATAACGAGAAGGACCTCCCGAAATCGATCACGAAGAACGGGCAGACCTGGCAGTTCAAGTACGACGCCTTCGGCCAGCGCGTGTTGAAGTCCGGCCCCGACGGCAAGACCGTCTACATCGGCGACCTCTACGAGCGCCGCATCGAGGGCGGCGTGACCAAGCACGTGTACTTCGTGCACGCGCCCGGCGCGCGCGTCGCCCAGCTGGTGCGCACCGGCAACGCCGCCCCCGCCGTGCAGTACTTGTTGACCGATGCGCTCGGCAGCACGAGCAAGGTCGTGAATGCCGCGGGCGCCGTGACCGAGACGTTCTTCTTCGACCCCTTCGGGGCGCGGATCAACCCCAACGGCTCACCTTACCTGAGCGCGATCAGCGACGTGCGCGACGGCTTCACCGGCCACGAGCACGACGCGGCGCTCGGCCTCATCAACATGCGCGGCCGCATGTTCGATCCGGCCGCGAAGCGGTTCCTGTCGGGCGACCCGATCGTGAGCGCGCCCAGCTTCGGGCAGAGCTGGCATCCGTACAGCTACGTCGGCAACAGCCCCCTCAACCTCACCGATCCGACCGGTTACCGATGGGTCGGTGAGTTCAGCTGCCTCAACGTGCCCGGCGGCTGCATGGATGGCGGCACGAGCGATGGTGGGGAGGAGCCACCGCCAACGCCCGACACGCCCACCTCGCAGAGCTCGGTGGACGCGATGAACAGCTTCATGGCGGGCAGCGAGGCCCACGCGAACAGCGGCGGCGACGTCGCGCGCTCCGACGGTGGCTCGACGGGCTCGGGCGCGTCGGAGGCCGCGCACAACGTGGCCATTCCGACGCAGGTGCAGCAGACCGACGATGGCATCGAAGGCTTCTCGCCCGATCCCACCGGGGAGCGCCCGACCTGGGTCGTCTTCTACAAGGGGCAGGCGTTCCGCGTGTGGCAGAAGGACGCGCAGTACATCTGGCAGCTGATGAACCTGCTCGAGCGCTACAGCCACCACCAGCACACCATCTACGTCGACCCGACCGGAGATCACCAGAAGACCTCCGCGCCTGTGTTCCCGCTCCCCGACGATCCGTGGGTGTTGCTCGATAGCAACTGGCTCGTCAGCCACCTCCAGCAGCACTTCCACCTGGCCGGCTTTCCGACGCTGGGAGCCGGTTTCCAGGCCGTCACCATGATCGACCCGGACACCGGGCTCATGGACCTGCCGTTGCTCGACAGCTGGCTGCGCGACCACCAGCACATGACGGCGGGCGGCGGCATCGCCCGTTAGGGCTTCGACGGCACCTTCGCGCGGGGGTGCGCGTCGTCGTAGACCTTCATCAGGTGATCGAGCGAGACCTTGGTGTAGATCTGCGTCGACGACAAGCTCGCGTGACCGAGCAGCTCCTGGATCGCGCGCAGGTCGACGCCCTCGTCGAGCAGGTGGGTCGCGAACGAGTGGCGTAGGCCGTGCGGCGTGGCGCGCGCATGGATGCCGCCCGCGATCTGCCAGCGCCTCACCATGCGCTGACACGAGCGCGGCGTGAGGCGCGTGCCGTTCGCGTTGACGAGGAGCGCCTTGTGGTCGCCCGTCGAGCTCGCGAGCTGCTTGCGCGCCGGGAGGTACGCGAGCAGCGCTTCGTCGGCCTTGCCCCCGAGCGGCACCTCGCGCGACTTGTTGCCCTTGCCGTGGCGCACGAGCACCATCGGCACGCCGTAGCGATCGCGATCAATGTCCGTGATGTCGAGGCCACACGCCTCGGAGACGCGCAGCCCGGTGCCGTACAGCAGCTCGAGCAGGAACGTATCGCGCAGGCGCAGCAGCTGGTGACGCGCCTCCTCGGTCGTCGAGAGCTTCCGGTGCGACGTACGCCCCGTCGCCGCCGGCGCCTCGACGAGCCGGAACGCGTCGTCGACGTCGAGCGCGCGCGGCAACCCGCGCTGTGTCTTGGGCCCGCGGATCGCCGCCGCCGGGTTGCCCGCCAGGACGCCGCGCTTGACGAGGAACCGGAACAGCGCGCGCACGCTCGACAGCTTGCGCTTGATGGTCGCCGGGCCGTTCACGCCGTACAGCGCGGCGAGCTGACTGCGCACCTCGATGGTGCCGAGGCGCGCGAGCGGGACGTCCTTGCCCTTCTTCTGGGCGAGGTGCGTGCGCAGCGCCGCCACGTCGCGGAGATAGACCTCGACGGTGCGCGGCGAATAGGCGCGCTCGACCTCGAGATAGGTGCGAAAGGCGTCGAGGGCTGGGTCCCAGTCCACGTCCCGAGCTTCCCGCATCGTGGGGAGCGTTAGCGAGTTTTCGCCTTTGCGGCCCTGCCCTGGCGAGTCGCGGCACCAAGGTCGTCGACTAGCAGTTGGCGCGCGCTGCGCTAATCTTCGATATGCACTGGTTCGCCGTCATGGCGGCCGCCGCCTTCACCAAGAAGCTGATCATGCGGTATCGGCGCGGGCTGGACGTCCAGCGCATCCTCGAGGATCCGCCGGAGATCAGGACGCTCGCGCGGTTCGAGCTCGTCGATCCGAAGCTCTCGCGCGCCGTCCTCGAGGATCTCGGCGAAGCGCTGATGCCACACCTCGGAGCCTGGCACACGACCGCAGGGGCTCTCGTAGCGCGCCGCGAAGACGCATCGATCGAGGTGGTCAAGGTGACGCCGCGCGCGCCGCCCGTGTTCACACTCGAGCTGACGCGCGCGTGGACTGGGCCGCGCCTCGACCTCACCGCGTGCGACGTGTTGCTGCGCATCCACGACGTGCTCGAGGCCCACCACGCCGTGCGCGCGCTCGCGTGGCATGGACGGCAGGACCGCGCCCTCGCGTTCGCCCATGCACTGCCGGTCGCGGCGCTGCCGTGAATCGCTGCGTGTCGGTGGGCCTTGCTAGCGCGCCCAGTACGCCTCGTCGTCGAGCCCTTCCTCGCGCTCGGGCAGACCGCGCGTGAGCCGGGGCGCGGCCTGCGCGAGCACCTCGTAGCTGACGCGGTTCGCGTAGCGACAGACCTGGCTCATCGACGAATACGTGAGGAACTCGCGCACGTGCTTGGCGGAGTTCGGCACGCGGGCGCGATGGTAGCGGTTCGCGGCCATGTCATGGAGGAGCGCGGAGAGCGCGGCGTCGCCGGCGCCGTTGGTGCTGGTGATGCGCGTGGGGCCGCCGTGGTATGGCGCGATGTGCGCGAAGACCTTGACCGCGGTCGTGCAGGCCGCGCGGTGCATCGGCCGGCTGAACTCGAAGCGGTTGAACTCGGGAATGGCGCCGGGCAGGAGCGGATAGCGCGTCTCGCGCTTCACCGCATCGTCGGTGTAGCCCGCGAGGTAGAGCCCGACGGGGCCGGCGGTGCACAGCACGAGGTCGGCGTAGTCGAGCGCGCGCTCGCATGCGAGCAGCGGATCGGCGACGCCGGTCAGCGCCTCGCCTTCCTCCTCGTTCATCGCGATGACATCGACGTGTTCGGTGATGAAGGTCCGCCAGAACTCCTGCCGCTCCGCGATCACGAACCGCGTGCCCAGCGTGAGGACGACCGGCACGTCGTGCTGCTTGGCGAGCGTGACCGCGCGCAGCGTCGCCGCGGGCATCGGATCTCCCTCCTTGCAGCGCATGAGGTACGCCGAGATCACGAGGGCGGACGCGTCGGCAAAGATGTGCGCGGGGATGCTCTCGGGCTTGAGCCCGTTCATCTTGCCTTCGCTGATCGCGAACGTGCGCTCGCCGTCGGGGGTGACGAGCGCGAAGCATCGACCGATCGGGCCGTCGACGGGCTGGAGATGGTCGAGGTTGACGCGGCTCGACGTGTTCGACAGGTAGCGATACCCCGACGTACCGACGCGGATCGATTCGCTCATCACGCCGAGCAAGATCGACGCGTCATCGGCGAGCAGCGAGTAGTTGTGCAGGGTGTTCCCGACGGTTCCACCCGCGAACTCGTACGAGATCAGCTGCGCCGAGATGAGATGTTCGTATAGCTCCACGGCGAGCTCGTTCGCGATGACCGTCGAGGCGCCCTTGGTGAGCCCGTAGGCCGCGAGCAGCTCGTCGGGCACGCGCGCGTCGATGTCGACCAGCGTCTGGTCGATGCCGACGACGTGCGTGCGCGCGACAGGACCATCGGTGGCCACCGCCTGAAACAGCGGGTCGCGTTCGTGAACCGGGAAGTAGTGCTTGTGCTTGCGGCGACCGGGAAAACGCACGGGTGCGACCAGCCTATCATTGCGGGCGTCCGCCTACGGCCGGAGCTGCAGGCGGGGCCAGGGCCGGCACCTTCTTCGCCCCTCGCCCCCGCACGTGCCATCTACAGCACGCCGGCGGGCGGCATGACGATGACCTCCTCGACGGCGATGTTCGGCCGCGCGACGATGGAGATCAGGAACCCGGCGACGTCCTCGGGACGCATCATCTTGCTGCGGTCGAAGCCCGGGCGGTCGTCCCAGATCGGGGTGTCGGTCGCCCCGGGCAGCAGCGAGGTGATGCGGATATCGTAGGGGCGCGCCTCTTCCGCGAGCACGCGAGCGAGGCCGAGCTGGCCCGCCTTCGCCGCCGTGTAGCCACCGCACTCGGTGAAGGCGCGATGTGCGACGTGCGAGCCGATGATCAGGATGTGTCCCTTGCGGCGCGGCTGCATCCTGCGCAGCGCGGCGCGCGCACACAGCAGGGTCCCCACGATGTGGACATCGAGCATCGCGCGCACGTCGGCGACGGAGGCGTTGATGATCGGCGCGAACGTGCCGACACCGGCAGAGCAGACGAGGATGTCGACCTCGGGCAGCTCGCCGAACCTCCTGTTGACCTCGTCCTCGTTGGTGACGTCGAGCCCTGCGTGCGCCACCTCCCCGAGCGCGGGGTGCGGCGCTGGGCCATGGTCGTAGCGGCGCCCCGTCGCCAGCACGGCGGCGCCTTCACTCGCGAGGGCCTCCGCACACGCAGCGCCGATGCCGCTCGATCCACCGGTGACGATCGCGAACTTCCCGAGCAGCCGCTTCATGCGGCGACCGTACCACGCACGGTAACCGCGCCGAGCCACGCCTCGAGGTCGCCGCGTGCGCGCTCGCTCATCCGCTCCTTGCGGTGATCCTTGCGCACGCCTTCGAGCGGCGGGAGCAGGCCGTAGTTCACGTTCGTCGGGCCGTATTTGTACTTTGCTTCGCGCGGCGCGGTGACGTGGAGGTAAAGGCCACCCATCATCGTTGTCGGCGGTGGTGGGGGCGCGGCGCGGCCGATCAACTCACCCGCGAGCATCCACGCGACGACGAGCCCCATCGCGCACGACTCGATGTACCCCTCGACGCCGGTCAACAGCCCCGCGAAGCGCACGTTCGGGCGCGTGCGCAGCTCGAACCGCGCACCGAGACGCGCGGGGGCATCGATGTACGTGTTGCGATGGATCGAGCCGTAGCGAAGGAACTCCGCGTACCGCAGCCCCGGCACCATCTGAAAGATCCGCTGCTGCTCGGGATACGCGAGCCGGGTCTGGAAGCCGACGAGGTTGTACGCGGTGAGGTACTTGTTCTCCGGGCGCAGCTGCACCACGGCCCACGGGCGATGCCCAGTGCGCGGATCGCGAAGCCCGATCGGACGCATCGGGCCAAACCGCAACGTCTGCGGCCCTCGCTCCGCCATCACTTCGATCGGCATGCAGCTCTCGAAGTACTTCGGCTCCTCGAACTCGTGCGGCAGCACCTTGCGGCCCCCGTTCACCGCTTCGACGAACGCCTCGTATTCGGCCTTGTTCAGCGGACAGTTCACGTAGTCGCCGACGCCGACGTCACCGCCCGCTGACGGCTCGCTGTCGCGGTCCCAGCGCGAGGCCTTGAACGCGTGGTCCCAGTCGATCGAATCAGCGGCGACGATCGGCGCGATCGCGTCGTAGAAGTACATGCGGTCACCGCCGAGCTCTGCGCGGATGACCTCACCGAGCTTGCCCTCGGTGAGCGGTCCGGTGCAGACGATCACCGGACCCTCGGGCAGCTCCTCCAGGCGGCGGCGCTCGATGCGAATGCGCGGGTGCAGCGCGAGGCGTTGCGTGATCGCGCGCGCGAACCCGAAGCGCTCCACGGCGAGCGCCTGCCCTGCGGGCACACGGTGCTGATCGGCGCACGCGATGACCAGCGAGCCGCAGCGCCGCAGCTCGTGCTTGAGCAGGCCTGCGGGCGCCACCGGGTCATCCGAGCGCAGCGAGTTGGAGCATACGAGCTCGCCCGCGAGCGGGCTCTGATGTGCGGGCGACATCGCCGCGGGCTTCATCTCGACAAGCGCTACGCACAGGCCGGCCTCTGCGAGCTGCCAGGCCGCCTCGCTGCCGGCCATGCCCGCACCGACGACCGTGACATCGGGTGTCCCTGCGTTCACCGCACGACTATCTCACAGGGGTCGAGCGCACCGCACGAGGTAGCGATACACCAGCACCCCGAGTGCGAGGGCGATCCACGCCGACGCGGCGACGATGGCGACGTAGCCGTGGAGGGGACGGATCGTGGCGCCGAGCCACTCATCGGGGCGTGCGAACACGGACCAGCGTACGCCCAACCCCAAGGTAACCGCTCCCAGCGCGAGCCCCACGCGGGGCAGCCAGTACGGCACCAGCAGCGAGACGCTGAACACGAGCGTGAACAGCAGGATTTGGATCATGGATGACCTCGCAGGAGAGATTTCTCCGCTGTCGTATGGGCACGGCTGCGCGTCGATGACGCTGGTCGATTGTTCGTAGGGGGCCGTCAACTCGACGCGTTGTCCCGGATGGTGGTCTGGTGAGCAGGTTGGTCCCGGGACGTTGCACCAGCCTGCTGCAAAGCACGTCCCAGGTTGCCGGCGTGGACACGGGAGCTATCCCGTGATCGGTAGGTCTGGTGAGCGAAAGGCAATGTCCTATGTCGCTCACGTCAACCGTCGAAGAAATGATGACGCCCCGTCTGTTGGGGAGAATGGCCAGCGAGAGTGGTCTGTCGGAAGCGAAGGTCAAGAACGGCATGTCGGGAGCCGTCGCGTCGATCTTTGGAGGCCTGGCCGGCAAGGCATCGGATCGTTCGACGATGGGCCGAGTCGCGGATCTCGTCTCGAGCTCGCCCGACATCGACCTGACGATGTCGCCGGATCGCGTCCTCGACGATACGGCGCCGGCCAAGGCGTCGAGCAACGCGCTCCTCGGCCTCGCTACCGGCGACAGCCAGAATCTGACCACGCGCCTCGCGTCGATGCTGGGGATCGGCGCCAAGGCCGCGGGTGGGCTCGTCGCGGCGGCCTCGACGCTCGCGCTCGCCGCGTTCAAGAAGCTCGGACGCACGACCGGTGGCCTCGACGCCAGCACGCTCGCATCGACGCTGATCGACGAGCGCAGCGAGATCAACGCGAAGGTGCCTTCCGGCATGCTCGCGAGTACCGGCTACGCCGCCACGGCGCGCGATCGCACGGCCGACACCACGATCCGCGACCGCGCGTACGATCGCGACTATTCGGCGCGCGAGGAAGTGGACCGTGCGCCTAGCCGTGCGTGGTGGTGGCTCGCCGCACTCATCCCGATCGCGCTGCTTGGCTATTGGCTCTACAACCGGTCGAGAACGGAGCCCGTGCGCACGCCGGTGGTCACGCCCCCGGCAGCCATCGACACCACCGACGAGCCCGAGCGCAACACGGTCCGCGATCAACCCGCGACGGCGCCGGATACGCTGCACCAGCAACGGATGCGCGAGACGACGCCGCCGGCGACCAACCAGCCCAGCGCGACGCCCCAGCCGGCCGTCCCGAGCCACGAGGGCATGCAGCCCAGCGACACGACACCGCAGCCGCAGACCGAGCCGAGCACCAACACGAATGAAGGCGATCAGCAACCCGGCGCGATGGATGATCAGGGCGGCACCGTGCCGAGCCCGCAGACGAGCGACACCAGCGATCTGCCGCAGCACTCGGGCGGCACGCCGACGTCGCCGAGCGCCGGTCCCACGAACATGGACACCACCGACACCACCGCGACGACGCCCGCCGAGGGCTCCGTCGAGGCCAAGCTCCAGGCGCAGATCGAGGCCCCCAGCGCGAATGACAAGACCACGTGGATCGAGCTCGATCAGGTCACGTTCGCGACGGGGAGGTCGACTCTCGAGGCGACCTCCGCGCAGCAGATCGAAGAGGTCGCGGCGATCCTCAAGGAGCACCCGAACGTGAAGGTTCGCGTCGGTGGCTACACGGACTCGACCGGTGATAATGCGGCCAACATGCGGCTGTCGGAGAAGCGTGCGGATGCCGTGAAGCAGGCACTCGTCGCGCAGGGTGTCGACGCCAACCAGATCGAAACCAAGGGCTTCGCCGACGAGAACAAGGTCGAGCAGACGGCGGGCGCGTCGCAAGCGAACCGCCGCGCCGCGATCCGCATCCTCTCGCGCGGCGAGGGCTGAGCGACCCCGTCATGGCGTGAGCCAGGACGACCGAGTCGCTAGCCCTGACGGTCGACGGGGCGCAGGCCATCCGGCCCGCGCTCGAACCGCGCCCCACAGGCCACGCAGCGCATCGTGAAGTCGCGCTGGATCTCGACGTGCGCCTTGCGGCACGCGGTGCACGGCTCGCGGTTGCGCTGCGCAAGCGTCACCGCGGAAAGGCCAAGCGACAGCAGCCCCACGCCGACGACCGCGGTCCAGATTAGCAACGTCATGCGGCGTTCTCTTCGGCCTCGTCGATGCCCTGCCGCCAATCACACTCCATGCAGCGAAGCGTGATGCCGCGCTTGGTCTCCTTCTTGAGGACGAACTTCGCGTTGCAGGTCGGGCACGGCTGCGGGACGGGCTTGTCCCACGCGACAAAGTCGCACTGCTTCTTCGCCCAGTTCGAGCAACCGTAGAACGGCTTGCCACGGCGTGACCGCTTCTCCGCGATGAAGCCACCGCAGCCGGGGCGCGGGCACTTCACGCCGAGCGAGATCGGCTTGGTGGTCTTGCACTCGGGGTAGCGCGTGCACGCGAGGAAGCTGCCGAACCGGCCGCGCTTCACCGTCATCGGCGCGCTGCAGGTCTCGCAGATCTCGTCGGTGGTCTGCGGCGGAACCTTGTCCCACGTGCCATCGAGGTTCTTCACGACCTCCATGGTGTTGCGGCACTCGGGGTAGCCCTGGCACGCGAGGAAGCTGCCGTTGCGGCCCCACTTGATGACCATGGGCTTGCCGCACTTCTCGCACGTCCACTCGGTCGCGATCTCCTCGCGCTTCACGTCGCGCATCTCGGTGCGCGCCTTCTCGAGCTCGTCCTTGAACGGCGTGTAGAAGTCGCCCAGCAGCGCCCGCCAATTGACGCCGCCTTCTTCGACCTTGTCGAGGTCCGACTCCATCTTCGCGGTGAAGTCCGAGGACACGATCTCCGGGAAGCTCGTGACGAGCAGGCTGTTCACCAGGATGCCGAGCTCGGTCGGCCAGAACCGCGCTTCCTTCTTCTCGACGTAACCGCGGTCGACGATCGTCGACATGATCGCCGCGTATGTCGACGGGCGCCCGATGCCCTTCTCTTCGAGCTCCTTGACGAGCGACGCTTCGGAGAACCGCGGGGGCGGCTGCGTGAAGTGCTGCTCGGGCCGCACGGACTCGAGGGTGATCACGTCGCCGACCTCGAGCGGAGGCAGCAGACGATCCGCACTCTCGGCGGCCTCGGCCTTGGCGTCATCGGTCTCGGCCACCTCGTACACCTTGGTGTAGCCGGGGAATTTCATGACCTGGCCGGTGGCGCGCAGCACGGCCTCGCCGCGGTCCATGTCGACTGTGGTCGCGTCGTACACGGCGGGCACCATCTGGGACGCGACGAAGCGCTGCCAGATCAGCGTGTAGAGCTTGATGAGCTCGGGGCCTTCGGGGTGCTCGGCGAGCGCCTCCGCGACCTTCTCGGGCGTCCACTCCATCAGCGTCGGCCGGATGGCTTCGTGGGCGTCCTGCGCGCGCTCCTTGTTGCCGTACGTGTTGGGGGTCTCCGGCAGGTACTCCTGCCCATAGGTGTCGCGGATGTGATCGCGCACCGCGGTCATCGCGTCATCGGAAATACGCGTGGAGTCGGTACGCATGTACGTGATGAGACCGGTCGGGCCCTCGGCGCCGAGCTCGACGCCTTCGTACAAGCGCTGCGCGAGCGCCATGGTCCGCTTCGCGGAGAATCTGAGCTTGCGCGCGGAGTCCTGCTGCAGACGGCTCGTGATGAACGGCGCCTGCGGCTTCTTGCGCCGCTCCTTCTTGTCGACGGAAGCGACGGTCGCAGTGCCGGCGTTGAGCTCGGCCGCGATCGCGTTGGCCTCGTCGGCGGTCTTCGGCTCGGCCTTCTCGCCCTTCCAGCGCCAGATGCGCGCCTCGAAGGGAGGCGGCGTGGACGCGCGGCAGGTCACGTCGACGGACCAGTACTCCTCGGGCTTGAACGCCTTGATCTCTTCCTCGCGCTCGCACACGAGGCGCACCGCGACCGACTGCACGCGACCGGCGGACAGGCCACGTTGGACCTTGTTCCACAGGATCGGGCTGATCTCGAAGCCGACGAGGCGATCGAGGATGCGGCGCGCCTGCTGCGCGTCCGTCTTGTTCATGTCGATGTCGCGCGGCGCGGCGATCGCTGCCGCCACGCCCTTCTTCGTGATCTCGTTGATGAGGACGCGCCGATAATTCGTGTTGACGTCCTTGATCTCCTCGGAGAGGTGCCACGCGATCGCTTCACCTTCGCGATCGGGGTCGGATGCGAGGTACACGGTCTCGTTCTCGCGCGCCGCCTTGCGGATCTCCGCGAGGACCTTCTTCTTGCCCTCGATCACCTCATAGACCGGCTCGAAGCCGTTCTCGACGTCGACGCCATCGCGCTTCCGGAGGTCGCGAATGTGACCGACCGACGCCTTCACCGTGTAGCCGGAGCCGAGGTACTTGCCGATCGTGCGCGCCTTCGCGGGCGACTCGACCACGACGAGCGCAGAGCCAGGCTTCACCTTGCGCGGCTTCTTGATGACCTCTTCCTCTTCTTCGTCGTCGGCCTCCACCTCGGCAGCGGCCTTCTTGCCCTTCGTCGGCTTCGCGGCCGCCTTGGCCTTCCCCTTGGCCTTCGTCGGGACGGCTTTGGTCTTCTCGACCTTGCCCTTCTCCGCCTTCCCGGCCTTGGCAGGCTTCTCCGCCTTGGCCGCGGGCTTGTCCTTGGCGCTCGCCTTCGTCGCCGCCTTGCCCAGGATCTGGCCCTGAGCTTTCGCCGTCTTGGCCTTCGCCTTGTTCGCCTTCGCCTTGGTGCTGGACTTACTCACTGCTTCCTCGCGTGAAACGAGCTCTGGAGTCGCGGCAGGGCGCGCAAGACTGCACGCACTGCGAGGCCGGTGTGGTGGACGATGGCGTCGACCGAGGTCGCGCCGGCGAGCATTGCATCGCGCACGCTCGCTTCCGTCGGATCGAGAGGTTCGGGCTCCTCGTGACGAAGCTCACCGCGCGCCAAGCGCTCGACGTCGCGCGTGTCCTCGACAATGCCTGCGCCAGCGGCGATCAGACGATCGGTGCCGGGGCTGCCCGGGCAGGCGCCGAGGTGCCTGCCGAGGTCGAGTGCCGCTTTCGCCGTCGACAGCGAACCGGATTGGACGTCTGCCTCGACGACGAGGACGGCGTCGACGAGCGCGGCGATCAATCGATTGCGCGCGACGAACGCACCGGGCAGGGGCTGTGCGCCCTCGGGCCGCATGCTCACGAGCGAACCACCGCGTGCGAGAACTTCGCAGAACAGCTCTGCATGACGCTGCGGATACAGCACGTCGACGCCACTTCCGAGCACCACCGTCGTGGTGCCACCGCCCGCGAGCGCGCCTCGATGAGCGGCACCGTCGATGCCGAGCGCGCCGCCCGAGACGATGTGGACCCCACATGTCGCCAGGTGCCGCGCGAGCTGATGCGCCTGCTCCATCGCAGCCTGGGTCGCGGCACGAGCACCCACGATCGCCACTGCCGGACCATCCCCGAGCTGAGTACCTCGTACGTACACCTGGGGCTTCCATCCGAGGGCCGATAGGCGCCTCGGGAAGGTTCCCGAGTTCAGGACGGAGGTGCTCACAGGGGGGAAGCAATTAGCCACCTGCCGTGGCCCCGTCAAGTGCATGAGACGCGCGTCTAAGAATTCCAGCTACTTGCCGGGTCTCGCGCGGGCGCTCTTCCTTATATACGGTGCGGCCAGGGCCAGGTTGAATGACCTGGGCCGCCCCGCCTACCTGGACTTCTGCATCATCACGAGGTCGCCCACGCCCATCTCCTGGACGGACAGGGTCACCAGGCCGATCGAGACCTTCTCGCCGACGTCGACAATCACGATCTCGCCGAGCGCACGGGCCGGGAATCGACGGTCGTCCTTGCCGGTCTCGCTCGACATCGTCGACGGCAACGCATCACCGCGGCGGACCACGAACATGCGATTGCCGACCTCGACGCCCGAGCTCTCGCCGAGCGCGACGAACACGACCTCGCCGTCACCGATCAGCTGCTCGCGCGTGAGCAAGCCGACGATCGGCCCCTGGGCATCGACCTTCGGCGGCACGGGTGGCACGTTCTTGAACGTCCGCGCCAGCGGGCCAACCTTCGCACCCCGCTCGATCTCCTGATTGGCCTGGATGATCACGCCCCGCGCGCGCTTGTCCTGCTTGACGCTGACGACCTCGAGGGTGCCCAGCACCTGCACGTAGGCGCCGTAATCGCTGCCGCCCTGCTTCACATGCGTGCCTGGGCGGTAGATCGAGTAGCGCTCGCCGACCTTGGGCGGCTTGTCCGCGGGGTAGCTCAGGTAGACCGTGTCACCGTCGCCGAGCAGCGCCTTCTCGTCGACACCTCCGTCGATCGTGACGCTCTTGTCGAGGTCAGCCTTCTCGACGAACGCCGTCTGCCGGATGCCGACGTCGAGCTTGCGCGCAGGCGCGGGCAACCGGTCGGGCGTCGGCGGCGCGCTTTCTTCGGGCTGGGCCGCCGGCGCCTCGGAGATGAACATGCCGCGCGGCAAGAGGCGCACGAGGTCGCCCGGATAGATCCAGTGCGGGTTCGTGATCTGCGGGTTGTACGACCAGACCTTGGGCCACTCCCACGGATTCGCGAAGTAGTAGCCGCTGATGTCCCACAGCGTGTCACCGCGGCGCACGACGTGGAGCTCCGGCAGTGCGCCGGCATGCACCTCGGACGGCTCCGAATACACGGGCTGCCCGTCGGAGACGTAGTAGCCGCTCTCGGCCGCCTCGGGTTGCGTGTTGACGACCTTGCCGTCGGGCCCGACGACGACCACATTCGGTTGCGCAGGCCCCGGACGCGGCGCAGGTGCCGGAACCGCGCGCGGCCCCTGCGTACCTGACGAGCCGGGGTCGAGGTTGGTCGACACGTCGCCCGCAGGCGGGAACTGCGCGAGCGCGGACGCGGGTGCGAGCGCGAGCAGCGAGAACAGCGTGCGCTTCACTTGGACTCTCCGAGCCGCTTGGTGGCGAGGGCGGCGGGCTCGCTCTTGGGGTAGAGGGTCACGACTTGCTCCAGCACGGCGCGCGACTTCTGCGTCTGACCGAGCGCCTGATAGCAGTATCCCACCTTGAGGAGCGCGTCGGGGACCTTGTTTCCTCGGGGGTAGGTCTCGATCACAGTCCGGAACTCGGCCAGTGCATGGGGGAAATCCTGTTGCGCGTAGAACGCCTCGCCAAGCCAGTACTGCGCGTTGTCGGCGTAGTCGTGGCGTGGGAACTTGCCGAGAAAGCCGCGGAGGCTGGTGACCGCATCCGCGTACTGGCCGGTCTTCACGAGCTCGACGGCGCTGCGATACGACGCCGCCGCCTCGTCACTGCGCTCGCTCGGCTCGGCGCGATCCCTCACCGACGTGCGCACCGCCGCACGGGCGGAGATGGGGGGCACGCGGCGCGTGACCTCGATGCGATCGCTCGTGGAGGCCTCGTGCTCGATGGGCTCGGCGCGCACCGTGCGCACGCTGCGCGGCGTGGGCTCGTCGGGCCATGCCCCGACCTTGCCGGCAGCGGCATCACCTTCATAGACGATCTCGGTGCCGTCCTCGGTAACCCCGACGACGCGCGCCCCATCGGCGGCGGGCTCGGCCGTACTCGCCGGTGGCGCCGCGACCTCCACGGGCAGCGCGGGCAGCGCACCGACGACGCTCTCGACGCGGTCGGCGCGCAGCTTGTCGAGCTGATGCTGCAGATCGCGGAGCTTGCGCTCCTGCGCACGGCGCTCGGCGCGGAGCTCGCTCACCGAGTCAGTGAGCCGCCGGTTGTCTTCGCGCATCGCCGACGAACGCGATGCACAGCCGACGAGGAGGAACAACCAGAATGCATGGCGTGACATCGCAAAAAAAATCGTAGGACGCCCCCTGCCCTCGCGCAAAAAAATCCGCGTGCGCCCATCGAAGCACTTCGGTAAGTCCGACGATGGGGCCGTCTTGGCCCGTCAGGCGCCGCGGAGGATCACACCCGGAATCTGGCCCAGGCTCACCACGCGGTCCGCTGCGCCCCGCGCGATCGCCTCCTTGGGCATGCCGAACACGACGCAGCTGGCCTCGTCCTGCGCGATCGTAAACGCGCCCGCGGCGTGCATGGCGGCGAGGCCGTCGGCGCCGTCGGCGCCCATGCCCGTGAGCAGCACGCCCGTTGCATTGGGCCCGACCGAGGTGGCCACCGAGTGGAACAAGACGTCCACGCTGGGCCGGTGCCGCGAGACGGGCTCGCTGTCCGTCAGCCGGACGACCAGCTGCGGCCCCGACCGCACCACGAGCATGTGGCGGTTTCCGGGTGCCACGAGCGCGCGCCCGCGCAGCAGCGGATCGCCCTCCTCCGCCTCCTTGACCTCGAACGCACACAGCTCGTCGAGCCGCCGCGCGAACGTCGCGGTGAACCCTGCCGGCATGTGCAGCGCGATCGCGAGGGCCGGCGCGTCGTCGGGCAGCGCCGTGAGTACCTGCGTGATCGCCTGCGGCCCACCGGTCGACGCGCCGATCGCGACCACGCGATCCGTGGTGCGCTGCGCCGGCGGCAACGCCCCGGGACGCGCGCGCGGTTGCGGGCTCACCTGCGCTGCGGCGGTCGCGGCCCGCGCGCTGCGTTTCGCGAGGCGCGCGAGCGCGGCGCCACGCACCGTGTCGATGATCTGCAGCGCGGATTGTTCGAGCTGCTCGCGCGAGCCGGCTTGCGGCTTGCGCAACACATCCACGGCGCCGAGCGCGAGCGCACGGACCGCGACGTCGCTGCGCGCACCGACGAGGTTCGAGCACACAACGACGGGGATGGGATCCTCCGCCATCAGCCGCGCGAGGAACGTGAGCCCGTCCATGCGTGGCATCTCGAGGTCGAGGACGATCACGTCCGGTCGCGAGACCTGAATGACGCCGAGGGCGATGATCGGATCGGAGGCGACCGCGACCGAGATCCCCGAATCGCGCGACAGCGCAGCCTGCATGGTCACGCGCACCACCGCAGAGTCGTCGACGACGAGGACGTGGATCCCGCGACGCTTCTCGCTCACTGGTGCACCTTGCTGCCGTGGGCAACCGTAAGGGCCTCAAGGCGGTCAGTACGAACCGTTCCTCCACCGCCTCTCCGAGGACGGCCAATGTCGCTAGCCGGTCGACGGCCAGCATGAGACCTGCCGCCTCGGA